>NZ_QLIS02000001.1:0-600000 GCF_003574475.2 Pseudofrancisella aestuarii
TGAAACTATAACACGCCGATGATAGTCTAGCATTCGCTAGGTGAAAGTAGGTAGTCGCCATCTTTTTCCATTTAAAGCCCCTCTAAGTAATTCTTAGCGGGGCTTTCTTCGTTTTTAAGACTCTTAAACTATTGTTTGTGTTTGCTTTTTAACTTTTTCTATAAATAAATTTGTTTCTTATCATATAAGCGTATAATTTAAATATGTGATAATTAATTAAAATTATATTTCATTCCACTATCTAAGATCATTATAAGAATATTATATGATTTATCTTGAGGTAAATTATTTAACAATTTTTTTGCTATAAAGTAGTTAGCACCGCTACTATGACCAGCATAAATACTTTGTTCTTTAGCTAATTCAAGGCAAGAGTTTATAGCATTAGTATCATCAAATTGTATAATTTCATCTATATATGATAAATCCATGGACTTGCAAAATACAGGGTTGCCAGGACCTTCTACCTTATAACCATAGATATTATCATTATTAGGCTTTCCATTATAAAAAATATCGTAATATACGGAACCTTTTGGATCTGGCATAATTATTTTTGTATTAGGAAAGTATTCTTTAATTTTTTTTGCACAACCTGTGATAGTTCCTCCAGAACCACCAACAGTAATAAAATAATCTAAATATATATTATTTTTTATGAAATATTCTATAATTTCATTACCTGTCTTATTATAGTGACATAGGGTATTTAAAGGATTGTCGTACTGATTTATAAGATATCCATTAATTGATTTAGCAATTTCTCTTGCTTTATTTACATAATAAGCAGGATCTTTAGAATCTGTAATGTTTTTGCATATAGTTAAATTACCGCCTAATTGTTTGATCATGCTTCTTTTCATGGAACCTGTTTTTTCAGGACAGGTTATATAAACGGGGTGATTATAGTATTTAGCTATAGCTGCTAAAGATGTTCCCATATTTCCTGAACTTGCTTCGACAATAGGTTGCTGAGACTTTAATATATTTCCATTCTTTAAATGTTCAATAATATATTTTGCAACTCTATCTTTTATGCTTCCTGTAGGATTTAGCCATTCACATTTTGCAAAAAGATTATGTTTAGAAGAGTTTCTCAGTTTTATTATAGGAGTGTTACCAATTAGAGATAGCATTTTTATAGATATGTTTATATTTAAATTGCTTCGATTCTAACAAAAAAGAATGCTAAAAACCTTTAAATCGATTAATTATTTTCCAATACAAAAGCTACTAAAAATTTTTCCTAATAAATCATCAGAACTAAATTCACCTGTTATACTATTTAAATATTCTTGAACAATTAAAAGCTCTTCCGCTAGAAGTTCTCCATTACCGATATTTAATTGTTCTTTAGCAAGTGCAATATGTTCAAAAGCTCGATTAATAGCATCTATATGCCTTTCCCTAGCAGTATATATACTTTCATTTTGTGCAGTATAACCAACTTTAGCTAAAATATGATTTTTAAGTTTATCTATACCAATATTTTTCTCAGCAGAAATATAAACATGATTGTTAGTATTTTCTGGAATAGTATTTAGTAAATCTATTTTATTATGGACAAATGTAATATCTATATTTTTAGGAATTTGTTCATAAAATTCAGGTATAACCTCTTTGATTTCATTAAATGTAACTTTTGATGGATCGTCATTTATAAATAAAATCTGATCAGCTTCTTGAATTTTCTTTATTGCTCTCTTAATACCTTCATTTTCTATTATATCATTGCTAAATCTAAGACCAGCGGTATCAATAATATGAACAGGAACTCCATTTATTTGGATATGTTCTTTTACAATATCTCTAGTTGTTCCAGCAATAGGAGTTACAATAGCAGTTTCTTTACCTGATAGAGCATTTAATAGACTAGATTTCCCAACATTAGGTTTTCCTATGAGTATTAAAGTTATTCCTTCAGAAAGAATAATTCCTTGTTTACAATTATCTTTTATTTTTTCTATAGATGTGTAGATATCTTTAAGACTATTGTGTATTTTCTGATCTTCCATGAAATTTATTTCTTCTTCAGGAAAATCAATAGAGGCTTCGACGTACATTCTAAGATAAATAAGTTTTTCTAGAAGGCTATGGATTTCTTTTGAAAAGTCACCTTGTAAAGATCTAGCAGCTGATTTGGCTGCTAATTCTGATGAAGCATTTATTAGGTCAGCAACAGCTTCTGCTTGAGCTAAATCTATTTTATTATTTAAATATGCTTTTTCTGTAAATTCACCAGCTTTAGCCATTCTAGCACCTAGTTTTATAGCTAGTTTGATAATCATATTTAATATTATAGGGTTGCCATGTGCTTGGATTTCGACTGTATCTTCACCTGTGTATGAGTAAGGGTTTTTAAAAAATATAGCTATACCATTATCTATTATTTGATTATCTTCATAAATATGACAAAAAGTAGCATATCTCGGTTTTAAACTTTTTTTTATTATCTTGTTAGCGATAGGTAAAGCATTTGAGCCAGATATTCTAACTATTCCTATTCCACCATTCCCTTGTGGAGTTGCTATTGCAACAATAGTTTCATTATTAGTCATTTTTATTTAAGTTTTTATTGCTAGTTTGTTGACTATTTAGATCCTCTTCTTGATCTATTACTCTACCTTTTTTATTAAAACGATAATTTTTAAAAAAATCAGGATTAGTTCTCATTATTTTTATTCTAATCACTAAAGAAAGTATTAAAATAAAGGCAAAGAAAAATAATAAGAAAGGAGCTAATAAAATTGTAGAGATAATAACAAAAGCACCCAGAATAATAGAGGCTAATATTTGTCTTAGTCTTACGTTCATTTCTTTTATTTACCTTATTAAATTAGTATAATATGCGTACAAGTATAACATTTAGACTATTATTAAAATAGGGTAGTAATGAACACAAATATTTCTATCCTTTAAATTATTTTCACGGAGGCATTTAATGAACATTCAAATTACAGGTAGACATGTTGAAATTACAGAAGCAATAAAATTATATGTTGAAGAAAAAGTTGGTAAGGTTGAACATTATTTTGATCATATTGTGTCTGCTAAAGTAATTTTATCTGTAGAAAAAGAAGTCCAAGTTGCTGAAGCTATAGTAGGTGTCCCAGGAGTTGAAATAGTTGCAAAAGCCGAGGATAGAGATCTTTATGCTGCTATAGATATGATGGAAGACAAATTAGCGCGTCAGCTAAGAAAACATAAAAATAAATTAAAAGGACATCATGGCGAATAATATTAAATATTCGACTTCTAAATTATCTTATTTATGAATCTTAAAGCCTTATTAGACAAAAAGAATATAATCCTTAATCTTAATATTGAATCTAAAAAGAGATTAATAGAGTTTTTAGCTAGTAGGTTAGCAGATACATCTAATAATGTTTTAGAAGATGATGTTATAAAAAGTATTTATGATAGAGAAAGACTAGGTAACACATATATTGGTAAAAAAATATATATGCCTCATTGTCGAGTAGAAGGACTTATTTCTACAAAAATAATTATTACTACTCTAAAAAATCAATATTATGATTATCAAGCAAAAGAAAATATTGAAATGATAGTCGCAGTCTTTTTTCCAAAAAAAATAACAAATGTGCATATTGAACTACTAAAGGAGTTGGCATCTTTTTTAAAGAAGGAAAAAACACAGATTAAATTAAAAGAAATATCTACCGCTGAAGAGTTCTATGACTTAATGATGAATAAAGAATCTGAGTTATGATTGATAATAAACTATCTTCTTTAAACAATATAAAAATAATATTGGTTGAGCCATCCCATAATGGTAATGTAGGTTCTACAGCAAGAGCAATGTTAAATATGGGATTAACTAGGCTTTGTCTAGTTAATCCTAAAAATGAAGTAAATGATGAAGCTTTAGCTTTAGCTAGTCATGCGACAGATATTATAAAAAATATAGAAATAGCTTCTACCTTAAAAGATGCGCTAGAGGATATAGATTACGTTATAGGTACTAGTGCTAGAGTTCGAAGAGTATCTTTGCCTATAGAGCCTATAGAGGTCGCAGCAAAAGAGTGTGTTAAAAGAATATACTCAAAACAGAAGGTCGCTATACTTTTTGGTAGAGAAAGAACGGGCTTATTTAATGAAGAGCTTTTAATGAGTAATATTCATGCTTATATTCCAACAAATGAAGGCTATACTTCTCTAAACTTAGCTCAGGCTGTTCAACTAGTTTCTTATGAAATATATAAGAGCTATTTAAGCGATATGCAACAAAATTGTGTTCCAGAATATAATTATTTACACAAGAAAGCTACTATAAATGAAAATCAGAAGTTTTATGATTTCTTAGAAGAATCTATGATAAGCTCAGGATTTTTAGATTCAGATAATCCTGGTTACGTTATGGATAAAATAAAAAGATTATTTCAGAGAAGTGAATTAGAAAGTCAAGAAATTAATATACTTAGAGGTTTTTTAAATTCAATGAGAGATAAAAAATAATATATGCTTATTTTAGGAATTGATGAAGCAGGACGAGGACCATTAGTTGGACCAGTAGTTGTAGCTGGTGTTATACTCGATGTAAAAAATAAAATTAAAGGATTAGCTGACTCAAAAAAGCTTTCATCAAAGAGAAGGGAAGCTTTATGTGTTGAAATAATAGAGAAGGCGAAAGCATATAGTATTATAGAAGTTTCAGCTGAAGAAATTGATAAAATGAATATATTACAAGCGACTATGTATGGCATGAAAAAGGTTGCAGATAGTTTATTAGGTCAATTTGATAAGGTATTAGTTGATGGTAATAGATTGCCTTTATGGAGCTATAATTCAGAAGCTATAATTAAAGGAGATACTAAAATTGCAGAAATTTCAGCAGCCTCTATTTTAGCTAAAGTACATAGGGACAATATATGTTTAGAATATGCAAAGCAGTTTCCAGAATATGGTTTTGATAAACATAAAGGTTATCCAACTAAAGAACATATAGAAAAAATAAGTGAATTTGGGGTTTTAGAAATATATAGAAAGACTTATAAGCCTATTGCAGAGCTATTAAAAAGAAAAATTTAGTCAAGAGTTAAAATATTGCCCTCTGATTTTTCGCCTATTTTTTTAGGATTAGTAGATTCTTCATCTTCTCCCTCATTAACATTTATTCCATAACCAAACTCACGAGCATAGATACCTTGTTCAGTTTCTTTTGAAAATAACTCTAGTATAGCTTCAGTAGGAATAATAATAGACATAAATTCCCCATCAAAAGTAGCATCAAAAGTGACTTGATTATCAGATATATGCAAATTTTGTATTGCTTGAGGAGATAGGTCTAATAAGATTTTGCCATCTTCATCAATATAGTTCTCTGGAACAGTTACATTTTCATACTCTGTATCAACTAACATATATGGAGTAAATCCATGATCTGTTAACCAACTATAAGTAGCTTTTACAATATAAGATCTAAGCATAGCCATATCTATACTCCTTCTTTAATAGTTTTTACAAAGTTAGGATTATTAAATAATTCTTTAATTTCTTTTATAAGATTCTTATCTTTAGTAGGTATTGAAATTTTAAGTTTAATGAAATAATAAAAAACAAAAGTCATTATTAATGTTAAAACATTAACATTTTGAGCATCTGGATTGCTTTCAAAATTTATTTTTCTTTCATTAACTACAGTTTTATATGTTTCCATAATATTTTTCTGTAAATCTTGCTTAATTTCAGTTATTTCTTCTTCAGATAAAGCGTCATTATTATATAAAGAATTTATTTTTTGTAAGAAATTCTTATTAACATATTCCAAAAGAATTCTAGCATTAGCTCGTTGTTTAGGAAAAACAGGAAATAATGGAGGAAAAGGATATAGATCTTCTATGGCTTCTACAATCACATTCAGCCTGTATACTACAAAGTCATCTGTTGCAACACTAGGAACATTACAGTTAGGAGTAATAATATTTAGCTCCTCTAAATGCTTGGCATTTTCATCTTTAGAAATATCTATAACTTTTAAGTTAGCTCCTTTAATTAAAAGAATCATGCGAACTATATCACTATAGATGTCATCTTTTTTTGTATATAAGACCAAGGTTTTTCCTCCTAGTGTAAAACAAAATAAAAAGAATAGATAATAAAAAGATGATAGTATTAACGCTTAGAGAATTGTCTTTTTCTACGAGCTTTTCTAAGACCAAATTTTTTACGTTCAACTTTACGAGGATCACGAGTTACAAAACCTGCTTCACGAAGAGCTGGTTTTAAATCTTCACTATACTCAATAAGAGCTCTTGTAACACCTAGCCTAATAGCACCAGCTTGACCAGTAGTACCACCACCTTTAACAGTTACTTTAAAATCAAAACTATCAGTATTTCCTGTTAATTCTAGGGGTTGTTTTACTACCATGCAGTCTGTTTCGCGACATAAATATTGCTCTAATGGAAGACCATTAACAATAAATTGACCAGTACCTTTTTTCATAAAGACACGAGCTACAGAACTTTTACGACGACCTGTACCATAATTATATTCTGACATTATTCTACTATCCTTCTAAGTTATATGTTTAAAGCTTTTGGTTGTTGAGCTGTATGAGGATGTTCATTTCCTGCATAAACTTTTAGTTTTTTGAACATCGCACGACCTAAAGGGTTTCTAGGCAGCATACCTTTTACAGCAGTTTCTATAGCTCTTTCAGGATTTGTAGCAATTAGTTTTTCAAAAGAAATTGATTTAAGTCCACCTATGTAGCCTGTATGGCGATTGTACATTTTATCTTTTCTTTTGTTACCAGTTACAGCTACTTTTTCAGCATTAACTACTATAACATAGTCGCCAGTATCCATATGAGGAGTATATTCTGGCTTATTTTTACCTTTTAGTATCATAGCTATTTCAGTAGCTAGACGACCTAATGTTTTATCTGAAGCATCAATCAAAAGCCATTCTCTTTTGATATCTGATGGTTTTGCAGTAAACGTTTTCATCTTTGTTTTCCTTTATAGTTATCAATTACTCAGTTTTTACAAAAAATTCCAGTTTATATAACAAGTAAGTTTTAATTTCTTGTTGCACTTTAAAATTTTAAGCAGTCGTAATTATACACTTTTTGTAATGATTTTCAAAGAGGGAAGGTAAAAGCTTAATCATATTATTTACTTTCTTCCATTTTACTTATTGTGTTGTGACTAATATCATTAATTTTTCCATCTTTATACTCTTTTGTATTTGGTAACATGATTGTGAAATCATTTATCTTTTCTACTTCTAGGTTTACTTTTTTAGTATCAAAGCTATAAACATGGTAGACCTCTGACTTATTTTTATTTATGAAATGTAAATGAAAACCAGGTACAGTGATTGTAGAAAGATATTTTGGACTATAGATTCCAATAAGAGTACCTTCAACATTTTTTAAATCATGAAATTTCTGATTATCTTTTATCCAATCGCTTAGAAGTATCCCTTTTTTTGCAGGAGGAATAGTTCTTGCATGGATATTTGAAAATTTTCCAGTTATTTTAAATATGTAAAAGTAATTTGGGCCAGATAATTTTTTATTAATTATATCATCTAAGATTTTTTCACTACTTAGGTTTTCGTAATCAGTGTTTATATTTGGCTTTTTAAAACTAAAAACATCAGCAAAAGGAACAGTTATATTATCTTTTAATGGAACAGCTTGTCCTGTGATGTCACTTAAGTAAGCTTTCCCATCAAATATAATCATTTCTCCTTTGGCTCCATCAATAGTACCTAGTCCAAATTTCCCTTTTTTTTCTAGTTCTTTTAAAGTTATGGATGCATCATATTGGCCATTAGTTAGAGCAGTTATAGTTCCAGCTTGATAAACTTGATTATTATGTGCAAGAATCACTAATGGAAAGATAAGAATAAAAGTTAATAAAACTCTTTTTAACATTTCTATACCTTAGGTATTATTTTTAGTGTATCTAATAACTTCATTATATGAACGTTTGATACAATTCTCTATGGCAAGTCTGTCAAAGAAATTCCCTGTGATATAGATACTATTATTTTTAAGTAAAAAGCTGTCTAAATCGTTTAAAAATAAGGAATGGTTTTTATTATAACAAGGAAGAGTGTTTTGTTTTGTTTCTATGTATAATACTTTTTCTATATCAATTTTAAGTAGTCCACAAATATTTAATAAATTTTGTGATTTGTTATCATTTTTACAGTGAAAAGTAAGAGCTCTTAAATTAGGATGATTAATTATATCTCGTGAAACAGCAGAGTAGAAAAATTGCTCTTTACCTATTAAACCTGCTATTTTCTTTATTTCTATATCTTTAGAGTTAATAATAATAGATGTGCTATATATCTCTGATATTGTTGGCTGATAATGGTGTTTAGCTATCTTTGGGGCAATATTTCCCAGCAGTTTTTTTGTATTATTCCACTCTGTAGCTAGGCAGATATTTTTAGCAGTATATATATAGTTTTTAGTAGTTAATTCCCAATAATCATCTAATTTGCTTATATTTAGTATTTCTTCACTATTAATGTTTAATTTATCACATCCATCAAATAAAGAGCCTATGCCATTTTCTAAAGTAAAGCTTCTTGGTAAATTTTTGTTTCTAGGATATTTCTTAAATAAATATTCCATTGGAAAAGATTCACTATTTTGGGATAAAACCGCATCAAAACAGTATTTTAGAGTGTTATCATAATTTTTCTTTCCAAAAGCTTTTGTGGCATATTCAGAAATACTTTTATCTGTTTTTGGCATGTTTTTATTTTTTATAAAATTAAAAACAAAAGAAAAAATATTTAAGTTTTTGATTAAGCTTTGAATCTTATTATTGGGGGTGACAAATAAGAAAGGTAGCTTAGTCCGGCTAATGATTTTATTTATAAGATTGTTTTTTTCTATATAAGATATTGTATTGCCATAAGAGTTATAAAGTGTATGAGCTCCTTGCTCAAACCAAAAATCTTTATAATGTTTTGTTTTTATACAACCGCCGATTTCATTTTTTTCAAATAGACAGTAGTTTATATTTTGTTTGGCCATTTCTTGAGCAAAACTTACTCCAGAAATACCTCCACCAACTATTATAATATCAAAGTGTTTTATCATGAGTAATTAGGTAATAATATCCAGATATTTCCATAATTTTTCATATGGCCAGCATTAAATTCAGCTTCGGGACCATGTCCCCAGAAAACATCGCCTCGAATAGGTCCTCTAATAGCACCACCAGTATCTTGAGCAATCATTAGTCTATTGATATTTTCTTTATTCTGTTGCTCATCTTTATAGTAGTCGGTCTCTAACCATACAGGCACCCCATATAAGTAATATTTGCTGTCGACTGCTAATGAATAGCCAGGTGTGAGCTCGACGCCTTGTGCACCAACGGCATTTTTTGCATTTAAATACTTAAAAAATACAAAAGATGGATCATAGTTTAGAACATCATCCATTTTACTAGGGTTTTGATTTAACCATTCTTTTATAGATTGCATAGAGATTTTTTTGGCATCCATATATCCTTTTTCTAAGATATATCTACCTATTGGTCTATAAGGGTGGCCATTTTGGCTATCATAGCCTAATAATACATCATTTCCATTTTCTATAACAATTCTTCCTGATCCTTGAATCTGTAAGAATGATCTATCAACTTTAGAACTAACCCAAGCAAGAACATCGTCTTTAGGGAAAAGATTATTTTTTGAAATCTCTTCTCTTGAATAATATGGGACAAGTGAGCCATTATTATACTTTCCATATGAGAAAGTATCATTTTTATTTGTAATTTTTATAAGATCCTCTGGTGTTTTATAAATAGGAACATTATATACATCTGTTTTAGTTAAGTTTCCTTTAATTATCGGCTCATAATATCCAGTAAATAAACCTTGAGCAGAATTGTTATAAAGAATCTCATATGGTGTAAAGTTAATTTCAAAAAATACTCTAGCTTCACTATCTGTTTTTGGAGTCAATGAAATAGCTTTTTTACACACTGCAACCCAATTTTTATACTCAGGATTAGAATCATCTAAAATTTTATAACAAGAAGATTTGAAAGCATTGAAAGAATTTAATTGATTGCTATTATCCCAATTGCCAAGGTATTTAAAGTCTGACTCAGTGTAAGTAACATTTTCAGAGTATTTGTTTCCTAGAAATTTTTCTACGGTTTCGTTATTTTTAGGTTCAAATAGGTCAAGTGCTACGGCATCTAGGCTTAATAGTAATAATATCGATAGTGCAGATGCTTTTTTAAGCGTTAAACTTCTTTTTACAAATCTCATTTAAAAAAATACTTGAAAAATATTATAAACAGTCACATATACAGGATTGTAGTATTAATAGTTCAAAAATAAAAGGTTGTTAAATGAGTGAAATGAAAAAAGATCAAATAGATGAGCTAAATGAATCAAATTCTGAGGATTTAGAGAAGGTAGAGCTTGATCAAGAGCATCATAAAACATCAGCGGAAGAACAACTTGAAAAAGCCAAAGAAGTTATAGAAGAGTTGGAAAATAAAAACAAAGAGATGTTTGATGAAGTTTTAAGAACTAAGGCTGAGATGGAGAATATTCGTAAGCGCTCAGAAAAAGAAGTTGTAAATGCTCGTAAATTTGGAATAGAAAAGTTTGCTAAAGAGCTTATGCCAATAATGGATAGTTTAGAGCAGGCTCTTAAGCATGAGGTTAAGCTTGAAGAAGCTATAGCAATGAAAGAAGGGATTGAACTCACTTCAAAAATGTTTTTAGATGCCTTAAAGAAAAATGGATTAGAAGAGCAAGATCCAAAAGGTGAGAAGTTTGATCCAAATTTACATGAAGCTATAGCTATGATTCCTAATCCAGAGTTTGAAAATGATACTATTTTTGATGTATTTCAAAAAGGCTATCTATTAAATGGAAGAGTCGTTAGAGCAGCTAAGGTTGTAGTTGTAAAAAATTAAAATTAATACTTGAAAAAAAGATTTATAACATCATATTCAAAATTAATGTAGCTGAAAATAGCTATAAAAAGTTTAAATAAAAAGGAGATAAAATAATGGGAAAAATTATAGGGATAGATTTAGGTACAACTAACTCATGTGTAGCTATAATGGATGGTAAAAAAGCTAAAGTTATAGAAAACGCAGAAGGACATAGAACTACTCCTTCAGTTGTGGCTTATACAGATGGTGGAGAAATTTTAGTTGGTCAAGCAGCAAAAAGACAAGCTGTCACAAACCCAGATAATACATTTTTTGCTATAAAAAGATTAATTGGTCGTAAGTATGATGACAAAGCTGTACAGGAAGATATTAAAAAGAAAGTTCCTTATAGTGTTGTGAAAGCTGATAACGGCGATGCTTGGGTAGCAACAAAAGATGGTAAAAAAATGGCTCCGCCTCAAGTTTCAGCTGAAGTTTTAAGAAAAATGAAAAAAACTGCTGAAGACTTTTTAGGTGAGCCAGTTACTGAAGCTGTAATTACAGTTCCAGCGTATTTTAATGATAGCCAAAGACAAGCAACAAAAGATGCTGGTAAGATAGCAGGTCTTGATGTTAAAAGAATCATCAATGAACCAACAGCTGCAGCTTTAGCTTATGGTGTTGATTCTAAAAAAGGTGAGCAAACAATAGCTGTATACGATTTAGGTGGTGGTACATTCGATATTTCAATTATTGAAATTGCAGATGTTGATGGAGATAACCAAATTGAAGTATTATCAACTAATGGTGATACATTCTTGGGTGGTGAAGACTTTGACGTTGCATTAATGAACTACTTAATTGATGAGTTTAAAAAAGAGCAAGGTATAGATTTACATAATGATAAATTAGCTCTTCAAAGAGTTCGTGAAGCAGCTGAAAAGGCTAAAGTAGAATTATCATCAGCACAACAAACTGATGTTAACCTACCATATATTACAGCTGACGCTACAGGACCAAAACACTTAAATATAAAAATTACTAGGGCTAAATTTGAGTCTTTAGTTGGTGATTTAGTAATGAGATCTTTAGAGCCTTGTAGAAAAGCTTTAGAAGATGCTGGCCTAAGTAAGTCTGATATTACTGATGTTTTACTAGTAGGTGGACAAACACGTATGCCATTAGTACAACAAAAAGTAAAAGAGTTTTTTGGTAAAGAACCTCGTAAAGATGTAAATCCAGATGAAGCAGTAGCAATAGGTGCTGCTATTCAAGGTGGTGTTTTAGCGGGTGATGTTAAAGATGTACTTTTACTAGATGTAACTCCACTTTCTCTAGGTATTGAGACTATGGGTGGCGTTATGACTAAGTTGATTGAGAGAAATACGACGATTCCTACTAAGAAGTCGCAAGTATTCTCAACAGCAGAAGATAACCAGCCAGCTGTAACAATCCATGTGTTACAAGGTGAAAGAGAAATGGCTTCAGCAAACAAATCTCTAGGTAGATTTGATTTGGCTGATATTCCACCTTCACCTCGTGGAATGCCACAAATTGAAGTAACTTTTGATATTGATGCTAATGGTATCTTGAATGTATCAGCTAAAGATAAAGCTACTGGAAAAGAACAAAATATTGTGATTAAGTCTTCAAGTGGTTTATCTGAAGATGATATCGAAAAAATGGTACAAGATGCAGAAGCTAATGCCGAGTCAGATAAAAAGTTCCATGAATTGGTTGCTGCAAGAAATACTGCAGATAATCTGGTTCATAGTGCTAGAAAAGCAGTATCTGAGTTAGGAGACAAAGTATCTGCTGATGAAAAAGAAAAAATAGAATCAGCATGTAAAGATTTAGAATCAGTTATTAAAACTGATAATAAAGAAGATATTGAAGCTAAAACTAAAGCTTTAGAAGAAGTATTTACACCAGTGGCTCAAAAAGCTTATGCTGAACAAGCACAAGCGGCAGGTGGAGCAGAAGCTCAGCCAGAAGCTGAATCTAAAAAAGATGATGATGTTGTAGATGCTGATTTTGAAGATGTAGATGATAGTAAAAAATAGTATCAAAGTTTAATTTCTTAAATCAAACAAATGCGGTTTATCCGCATTTTCTTATTTGGTATAATGTCCTAGTTTAATTTTTATGGATTTATTTTATTATGCAACAAAGATGTTATTACGAAGTTTTAAGTGTATCTAAAACAGCTACAGGCGTAGAAATAAAAAAAGCTTATCGTAAGCTTGCAATGAAATATCACCCTGATAGAAATCCAGACAATAAAGAAGCTGAAATAAAGTTCAAAGAAGTTTCTGAAGCTTATGAAATTTTGAGTGATGATCAAAAGCGAGCTGCTTATGATCAATTTGGCCATGCAGGAGTGAATCAGCAAGGTGGTCATGGAGGTGGCTTTGGTGGAGGAGCTGCTTTTGAAGATATTTTTGATACATTCTTTGGGGGGAATGCTAGAGGAAGGTCACGTCAGCAATCTAGAGGTAGTGATTTAGAATATTCTATAGAAATTACACTTGAAGAGGCATTTTATGGTGTAGAGAAAGAAATAACTATTCCTAAAATATCTAGCTGTGAAACTTGTGACGGTACTGGTTCAAAATCTAAAACTAAAGCCACATGTCATGCTTGCGGTGGTCAAGGCTCAATAAGAAGACAGCAAGGTTTTTTTGCATTTGAACAAACTTGTCCAGTATGTAATGGCACAGGGTCTAATGTTGCTGACCCATGTGAAGACTGTTATGGTAAAGGAAATGTTAGAAAACAAAAATCACTAAAAGTTAAAATACCAGAGGGTGTTGATAGTGGTGATAGAGTTAGGCTACATGGTGAGGGTGATGCTGGTTTAAATGGAGCACCTAATGGAGATTTATATGTTCAAATAATTATAAAAGAACATAGTATTTTTGAAAGAAGAGAGTCTAATTTATACTGTGAAATGCCAATTAGTTTCATAACAGCTTGTCTTGGAGGAGAAATAAAAGTTCCTACACTTGATGGAGAGGTGAAACTTAAAGTTGTCCCAGAAACTCAAACAGGAAAAGTATTTAGACTTAGAGATAAAGGAATGAAATCACTAAGAGGTCATAGAAGAGGAGATCTTTTATGTAAAGTGGTTGTTGAAACACCTGTAAATTTAAATGCTGATCAGAAAGAGCTTCTTAAAAAGTTTGCAGATAGCTTAGGTGAAGAGTATGAAAATAAACATTCACCAAAAAGTAAAACTTGGTTTGATAATGTAAAAGACTATGCTAAGAAATTTTTTGAATAAATTAGAAATTAGGGGTCAAAGGCATTCTTCTTTTGTGATGGCTACGATTGTGCCAAAAGTTTATTCTATCTAAAGCACCATCAGAGACTAATTTACCATCTAAAAAATCATCTATTTCGCTATATGTGACGCCCATTTCGTCTTCATCTGTTTGGCCTTGCCATAGGCCAGCTGATGGAGCTTTATTGAGTATATTTTTAGGTACATTTAAATATCTACCCATTTCAAAAACTTGTGACTTCTTTAGATTAATAATAGGAACAATATCTGCAGCGCCATCACCGAATTTAGTAAAATAACCCATGTGCCATTCACAAGCATTATCTGTTCCAACAACCATTCTATTATTTTGTTGAGCATAAGCATATAGATACATCATACGGAATCTAGCTTGAGCGTTGCCTTTTATAACCTGCTGTCTATTATTTTCTTTATTTTCAAATAACTGAGTAGTTTCTAAAAATTTTTCATAAGAATCCTGGATTGGAATAATGAAGTAGGGTATTTTAAGCTGTTTTATTAGTTCTAATGCATCAGATTTGTCATTATCTGAATTATTTTCTGAAGGCATAATAAGAGCAGTTACTGGAAGATTTGTTTTGACTAGAAGTGATGCACAAACTGCAGAGTCTATGCCGCCACTAATTCCAATGACAAACCCATCAGCAGGGTAGTTTTTACAACTTTCCTTAAGCCAATTAACAAGTTTTTCGGTGTATTCTTTTATATTTAAATTTTTTATGACTTTCATATATAAGACTTAATTATTTATTCCAAGCAGGATTGCTTTCAATAACATTCATATGATTATCTACATCATAACCACTTCCAAGAGATTGATATAAGTTAACTATACTAATTAATTCTTTTAATTTGGTTTGATTAACTTGCATTTGAGCATTTGTGTTATTTATAGATGCACCAGTAAACTCCATTTTGCTAATAGCACCTTTTTCATATTTTTTGTTGAAAATAATAGTTTGCTCATTAGTTGCTTCTAAGGCCAGCATATCTCTTTTCATGGTCTCTTTTGCAGAAGAATGTTCAGATAAGCTATCATTTACATCTTGCAGAGCCTTATGAATAGTGTTTATGTATTCATAATAACCTTGATAGAATTGAGCTTTTGCTTTATCACTATCTGCTAAAATAGCCATATTAAATACTGGAACTGCCGCGACAGCTTCAGCAGCCCAAACACCGGCATTCATTGTTGCTAATTGAGCAAGAGCTAATGTAGCGTTACCAAATGCACCTGTTAAGTCGATACTTGGGAAGAATTGAGATCGTGCAAGACCTATGTTGGCATTAGCTGTTTGTAATCTATATTCTGCTATGGCTACGTCTGGTCTATTCTCTAGTACTTTTGCTGGTAAGTTTACAGGAACTTCATGAGATGTGTTTATTTCATTCAAAGTTTTACCAGATATAACTTTACTAGGATTTTGACCCATTAATACACTTAAAGAGTTTTCAAAGTGAACAATATCATTTTTTATACTAGCTATTTTTCCTCTTTCAGATTCTAATTGTTGATTAATCATTTTGATAGAGAGAGAAGAGGCTGCACCAGCATCATATTGTTTTTGAGCAAAGTATTGTAATAGTTCATATTCTTCAACCTTTCTTATTTGAAGATCTAACTGAGCTTTAGCTGTAACTAAAGAAAAATATGAAGCTGCAACTTGGGTTATTATTGATAAGCGAGTAGTATTTTTCAACTCTGTTTGCATTTTTTTACTATATCTTGCTACTTCTCCAATTTTTATTTCTCTAACAAGGTTTATAGTGTAGCTTGGCACAACACCAACTAAAGATCCGCCAAAAGTTTCAGTACCTTGTGACAAGAATTGTTTAGCTTGAGGGATGCTTGAGTTAATATTTGTTCCAAAAGCTTGACCAATAAAGCCACCACCTCCAACAGATGCTGTTGGTAACCAAGCATAGTTAGCTTTTTCTATTTCTGCTTCAGATTGTTTTATATTACCAATGGCAACTTGTAATTGTTGGTTATCTTTTAGAGCTATAGTAATAAAACTATTTAATTGAGGGTCATTAAATAACCTCCACCAAGCTAACTTTGGTAAATCCCATTTTTGTTTGTCAGTTGTTGTAGTGTCACCTTCATGTAGCCAAACATTAGGAGTATCAGTTTTTGGTCTTTCATATTCTGGACTAAAGAAACTGCATGCTGTTAAGAAAGTGACAGATAATATTACAGATCCTTTATATATTATTTTTCTTATTTTCATTTAATACCTTTAAATTGTATCAACTTTAACTGTAGCACTAGCACCAACTCTTAGAGGATATTTTTGACTATCTTCTAATACTATTTTTATAGGGAATCGCTGTGTTACTTTAACCCAGTTGCCTGTTGCATTCTCTGCTGGTAATAAAGAGAAAACAGAGCCAGTAGCATAACTTAAGCTATCGACCGTACCTGTATAAGTATGACTGTACATATCTAATTTAACAGATACTTTTTGACCAGGTTTTATTCTTGCTATGTCTGTTTCTTTAAAGTTAGCATTTACCCACCATTTTTTATCATCAATAAAGCCAAATAATGGTTGACCAGGAGCAATTAATTGTCCAGAGTAAATTTTTAAGTTTGAAATAAATCCATCAGCTGGAGCTGTTAAGCTAGTATAACTTAAGTTTAGTTTTGCATTGCTTAAACCAACACTAGCAGCATCAACTTGAGCTTTTGCTATGGTGGCTTGAATACCTGCTTGCTTTAATGAAGATTTAGCTTGTTCTACTGCTTTTAACGCCTGAGTTTTTTGATCAGTATATTTTTGGGCATCTTGTTGTGAGCCAGCGCCTTCATTAAATAATTCATTATAGCGAGTAGCCATATGAGATGCCATTTCTAAACCAGACTCAGATTTAGCAAGGTTATAACTAGCTATAGATATTTGCTCTTTTGCAGCTTCTAATTGCCCACTAGCTTCCTCTAAAGCTGCTGTTGCTTGAGCAACTTGAAGCTCATAATTAGATCGATCGATTTGTAAGAGCTTATCTCCTTTATGAACATAAGAGTTATTCTTAACATATACTGTTTCTATATAGCCACCAACTTTTGCAGAAATATTTATTATATCTGCATCAACGTAAGCATTATCAGTACTTGGATATATTTTGTTATATATATAATATCCATATATTCCTAAAAAAGTTACCGCTATTATACCAAGACCAATAGCTATTTTTTTGGGTGAAAACTTATTTTGCTTCAGTTCTTTATTTTCTTCTTCAGACATTTCAAAACCTTTTTAAATAAAAACTAACACAATTTTAATGTCCCATCACAGCGGGAGCATCTTTAGGAGGCTCTTTTAAAAAAAATGGGAAAACTGCTAATCCTAGACTAGCTAAACCTACAATATAAAAGGAGTCTAAATAACTCATTAAGCTACTTTGGAATAAAACTTGTTGTTGTGCCATAGCAACTTGAGTTGTTAAATCGTTGAATGGAGAGCTTTGTGACCAAGCTTGGAAGTTTGGACTTAAGGCAGAGATGCTATTTCCTACTTCTTGAAAATTTACTTGTTGAGCTCTAGAAATTATTGTTGCTACAAAAGCTGTTCCTACCGAACCACCAAAGTTTCTAAAGAAGTTAAAAGCTCCAGACATGTCTCCCATATCTTCCTCTTTAATGCCAACAGTTACCATTTGCATTAATGGTATAAAAAATAACATCATCCCAACACCTTGAAGCATTGTTGTGGTAAGAATATGGAGTTCACTTGGAACATTAGAGAAGTGAGCTTGCATAAATGATGAAATAGCAAAAATCACCATTCCAGAACTCATTGTAGTACGACAGCCAATCCTTTTAATTAAAAATCCTTGAGCTACTATGGCTGTAGCTGCAGCAGCAACACCTCGTGGAGCAGTAATATAACCTGCTAAATCAACTGGGTAGTTATATATTTGTTGCAACATTGTTGGTAAATATGCCATCGCAGCAGAAAAAAGTAATACAAAGGTGAAACATAAAAATGAAGCTATAACAAAGTTTAGATTTTTAAATATACTTAGTTTGATAACTGATGAATATGTAATTCCGCGCCATAAGAAAAAACCTATTCCGATGATAGCTATTGCTAGAAGAATGATTATTTCAATAGAGTCAAACCAACCATTTGTGTTGCCATTATCAACAAAAAGCTCTAGACAGCCAATCCCAATAGCCATGAATCCAAAGCTAATATAATCAATTTTTATATTTTTGATTTTTGTATTGTCCATCATAATAAAAATCATGATTCCAGCTACTAAACAAATAGGGACATTTACATAAAATATCCAACGCCAAGACATATTTTCAGTTATAGCTCCACCAAGTACTGGTCCTAATATGGGACCCATTACTATAACCATGCTATATACAGCCATCATTTTATTAAATTCATCTTTTTTAAAATTTGTGGATATGTATGCTTGGGCTAGAGATGGAAGGAAAGCTCCTCCTATACCTTGTAATCCTCTGAAGATAATCATCTCAGTTAAAGATGTTGATATGCCACAAAGAGCAGAAGAAACTCCAAAAATCATGGCAGAAACAAGAGCGACACGCTTCATCCCATATTTTTCAATTACAAGACCTGAGAGTAAAATACAAATAGCAGCAGCTACGATATATATAGTTGTAACATCGGCAATGGTTTCGATATTAGCACCAACAGCGCCCATTATTTGAGGTATTGCAACAGCAACAATAGTTAAATCCACAATTTCAGCAAGAGCCAACAAACTAATAGCAAGAGCAATAATAGTTTTCTTTTGAGTCCAAAAATTACTTTCGCTTTTTATTTCTGTTTCTTGCATTTGTCAAAAGAGATGAAGGATAGAAAATTAGTTAGAATTATAGCATGTTTTAAATTATTTATAACCTCGGGATTTATTTGCTTAAGAACTCAGTTTTTAGTTTTTTAATATCAATCTTACCAGTATTATTTTTGGGTAATGTTTCAATTAAGATACAAGTTTTAGGAACTTTATAGCTTGCAAGTCTTTCTTTACAATGATTAAGTATATCTTGCTCTGATAGTTTAGATCCTGGAGTTAAGGAAATAAAAGCAATAGCTCTTTCACCAGATGTTTTGGAAGGAATTCCTGTAACAGCAACTTCTCGTATATCTTTAAGTTTAGAAATACAAAGCTCAACTTCTCTGGGATAGACGTTAAAGCCAGAGACTATAATCATATTCTTTAATCTATCTGTAATTGTAAGACGGCCTTTTTTATCTATATATCCAATATCTCCAGTTTTTAACCAGCCATCATCTGTGAAGTAAAGCTTATTGTTTTCATCATCATTCCAGAAACCTTGACATTGTTGTGGACCCTTTAACCATATCTCACCTTCATCATAACAGTTATTTATTTCTTCAAAAGTTTTTATATCTCTTATACTTAGTTCAGTGTTTGGAATTGGATAACCGCATGTTCCGAAGTAGTCAAATTCTGACTCATTAAATTTATTTAATGAAATAGCGGGAGACATTTCTGTCATTCCATATCCTTCTTTGAGTTCAACACCGGTTCTATCTAACCATTTTAAGTATATCTTCCTAGATATTGGCATTCCGCCACTTAAGGAATATTTATATTTTGATTTGTTTATTTTGTCAAAATTAGGATGGTCTAATAAGGCCATATATAAAGTATTAAGGCCATTAAAAATAGTAAACTCATTTTTAGACATCGTTTTTATTAGATCTTTTATATCTCTAGCATTAGGGATAAGGATATTCTTTGCACCAGCAAAGAAGAAACATAGTAGGTTAGCACTTAGTGAAAATATGTGATACAAAGGTAGTGCAGTTATAACAACTTGTGAATAAAGGTCTAAATCGCCATTAACCCATGCCCAAACTTGTTTAATATTGGATACTAAATTATCATGAGTTAATATAGCTCCTTTAGGAGTTCCTGTTGTGCCACTAGAGTATTGTAAGCATAAAATATCTTCTTTAGATATATTGGGTTTTTGATACCTATTTTCTTTACCAGAAAGAGCTTTTGAAAAAGCTATAAATTTATTTTTATCATAGTTGGGTTTATTTTTAATTAGATATTTTGATACAAGACCAATAATTTGTTTTTTAGGAAATGAATATAAGTCTGCAATATTTGTTACAATAGAATGTTCTAAAGAAGGAATATCATCTTTAGCATTTTGTATATGATTAGCAAACATATCCATAACGATAGCGCATTTAACATTACAATTATTAAATATAGCTTTAAGCTCTTCAGCAGTATAGAGAGGATTTGTATTTACAAAAACAGCTCCAATTTTAACGCATGCAAAAAGACTAACTGTAAACTGTATACAGTTAGGTAAGACTATAGCTACTCTATCACCTTTTTGGATATTTAATTCATTTTGTAAATAGCTAGCTAATTTTGATGACAGTTTATTAATCTCTTTAAAAGAAAATTCTTCAGAATGACATGTGACAGCTATTCTATTAGAGTATTGAGAAATTGCTTCATCATATAAGTCTAATAAAGTCTGATAGTTTTTCTCTATTTTATGAGGAGTATATTCAGGGTAGTTATTTAGCCATGTTTCTCTTGAGAACGTTGTCATAAAAATAATATCAAATATATATGTGGTTATATTTTAACAAAAAAAGAAAAATTTTTTATAACTTTGATTAAACATTATCCATTTTATGATCTTCAATCGTATGTAGACCTTTAATATATTTATTTAATGTTGGTATTAGAATAACCATTATTATAGTTGTTATTATTAGAGCAAACGATATTGTTCCAAATACATGAGTATAGGTATCTAAACTCTGTTGCGCTGTTAATGTGTCACCTTCAGGAACTGCAATAAAAGATCCTATGTAAGAAGCAAGATATGATGCAATCATGCTAGAAATAAACCAGAACCCCATAACAAAACCAGAAAAAGCAGCAGGGCAGAGCTCAGCTACCATTGCTAATCCAAGCCCTGAAATTAGAAGTTCTCCTAGTGATGATGTCGCATATGAAGCGACTAGCCACCAGCCAGATACCATTCCATTTACTGCGAAATATTTTGTTATATAAAGAGTAGTATATGAAACTAACATCATAGCCATTCCAAAACAGAATTTACTAGCATGGCTGGAATCAATTTTTCTATATATTATAGTTAGTAAAGGCGATAGTAGCACAATCCAGAAAGGATTTAGCATTTGATATTGTGCTGCAGGAACATCCCATCCAAAAATAGTCATTTCTACATTATGTACAGCAAAAAAAGTAAGTGTAGTAGGCATCTGAAAATATAAAGCAAAGAATATTATAGCTTGGATTATAAGAACTAGAGCCACAAGCATTCTATTTCTCTCATAACTGTTTGAAGAAAATGCTATATATAAGAAGTAGGTAGTAGCAATAATTACTACAATAGCTGTTAAGCTTATACATAATTTAGTGTTCGGCAATATATTGGCAATTATTAGAAGAGCAACTAAAGCGCCAGCTAAAGTATAAACAAGTTTTGTCTTATTTAGAGGTTTGCTTCCAGCATCAGTATATAGAGTTTTCATTTTTCCATAAAAAAGAAAAAATGCAACAAGTCCTGTAATAAGACCTATTCCGCAAACAGTAAAGGCATATTTATATCCCCAAACTTCGGAAATTATTGGTGTTATACTCATTGAAAATAGAGACCCTATATTTATAGCCATATAGTAGAGAGTCATAGCTCCATCTAAGCGAGAATCGCCTTTTTCAAACATTTTTGATATTAATGAAGAAGGGTTAGCTTTAAATATAGCATTACCAATAATTATCCCTGCTAATGTGTAATAAATAGTGCTGTGACTTGCAAAACTAAAAGAACAATAAGAAATGGCAAGTATAGCAGACCCAAGCACAACACTTCTTTTGGCACCAAGTACTTTGTCACCTAAATAACCACCAACCCAAACAAAGCCATATGTAAAAGCAAACATTGATCCCATTAAAAAGATAGTTTCTTTTTCACTAATTCCAAGTTTACGGGTAAAGTATAGTGAAATAATAGCTTGGAAGCCGTAGAATCCAAATCTTTCCCAAAATTCTATTGTCCAAACAATCCAAAAGGGAGCCGATAAAGTTTTTCTTTGTTGCATGAGATTGTCTCATAAAAAATATCAGTAACTATAAATTAAAGCACTTAAAAAAGCTGTATGCAATTTTATTGATAAATAATAGCCTATTTTTGTTTTAGAAAGTTTATTATAGAAATTAGACTTATGTGGGCTGTTTCTGATTTTAAAATTCTATCACCTAGATTCATAGTTAGACTATTGTTTTGATTGTTTATGAACTTAACTTCTTCATCAGTAAAACCGCCTTCAGGACCTATGAAAATGTTAAAGCTATTGTTGGATATGATATTTAATTCTATGTTGTTTTCTTTATTTTTAGTGTAGGGACATAAGACTATATTTAAAGCATTTGCAAGATTTATTTCAAATAAGTTTATAATATTATGTATTTTGGGTATAAATACTCGCCCACATTGTTCAGAAGCATTAATAGCAATTTTCTGCCATCTATCAATTTTTTTATCAAAATGTTTATGGTCAAACTTATGATTGGTTCGATCAGTTACTATAGGAATTATATTATTAACTCCTAATTCTGTAGCTTTTTGAACAACTAAATCAAAGTTCTCGTTTTTAATAATTGATTGATATAGATTTATATTGTAATTATTTTCTTTCTCAATCTTTATAGAGTCAATGATGTTGATTGTTAAGTGTTTATTTGAAATGTTATTTATTTTAGTAATATATTCTAAGCTATCTTTGTTGTTGAAAAGGTTTATTAAATCGCCTTTTTTTAACCTTAGGACATTTTTAAAATAATTATAATATTCTCCTGATATCTCAGTTTCTATAAGAGATTTGTTAATTTCAGGAAAAAAACCACGAATTGTTCTCATTAGATATTTTTAATTAATCTAAATATTTTACTATTATATAATATATAAAAATTTAATAGAGTAGAGAAGAAGGTCGGAGATGTTTTCTATAAATAAAAGTTTTTTAACTAATTTAATTGCACTACTTTTAGTAGTGATTGGTGTATATATGGCTAATCAACAAATAAAATCTGTAGGTTTTTACGCATTGTCTGGAGCTATCACAAATTGGATAGCAATATATATGTTATTCGAAAAAATTCCATTTGTTTATGGTTCTGGAATAATTCCTAACAAATTTGAAAACTTTAAAAGAGCTATAAAAAATATGATAATGCATCAGTTTTTTTCTGAAAAAAATATAGAAAAATTTCTAAGCACTTCAGATATGGAGCCTATACTAAAAGAGGCTTTAGTTAAAAAGTTAGATTATAATAAAATTTTTGATAGCTTTATTGATGCAATAATGTCTAGTAGTTATGGCTCAATGATAGATATGTTTTTAGGTGGGAGAACAGGACTGGAGAGTTTAAGAGAAAAGTTTATAGAGAAAATAGATAAAATGATTAGTGATCTTTTGAAAAATTCACATTTTGATAATTTAAGTATTTCTAGTATGGCTAAGGAGAAAATAGAAAGTATTATAAATTCTAGATTAGATGAGTTAACTCCTAAAATGGTAAAAGATATTATTCAACAAATAATTAGAGAGCATTTAGCTTGGTTAGTTGTTTGGGGCGGTGTTTTTGGAGGAGTCATCGGATTTATTGCTAGTTATTTTTAAAGCGGACAATAAAGATGGCGGCGCTTTTTTATCTTTTTCAATTTTTAGATGTTCAATTAACCATGGTCTTAACTGAGTAAATATGTCATTAATAGCGAGGTTAGTAAGATCAACATATTGATCAGCAGTTATATTATCGCCAATATCACCTTTCTCAAACTTTATTGTTTTAATTAAAGTTTTTTTAGTTTTTTCATTAGTTAGATAAAAAGTTATATAGAAATAAAATTTATGTGTATCTAAGTTTAGAATAGGTCCGTATGGAGTTGTTCCAGATATAGTAAAGTCTTGGCGTATATTTATATCTTGAAATGCGAGTCGAGTAACTGCATTTGTATTTAATATATATTCAAATAAGGCTACTGTGAGCATTTTACTTATTGGAACAGCCCATGCACTATTTTCAAATTGATGTACTTGGTTGTCTTTTATGTAAAACATGTCAGTAGACTTTATAGCTTGAGCTTGAATGCTGTAAACTAACAAGGTTGTATTAATATCAGCCTCTCCTACGTTTGGAAGCCCACTATCTCCTCTATGTTGATGTAACACATAAGCTTTCTCTACAGGTACGTCAATTGGCCCATCAAATATTGAAAAAGCAAAAGTTTTAAAAGGAATTGTTAATATAGCTATACTTAATAATATGTATTTTTTCATAATAATGTTCTCTTATTTAATGTTTAACGCCTCTAACAATTATTGATGGATCATATTCTAGTAGTTGAAGAACACCATTTAATCTAACGATTGTTTCTTGCATATCTACCATAGTCTCATTCATGTCCATAAGTGTTTTATTAAAGTAAATGGATGAGTTACTTAGGTTATAAAGAAGAATGTTAGTACTATCTATTAAGTTGTTAAATGCTCCCATGTTTTCTTCAGACATCATGCCATTAAACTTTGAAGCCATTTCATTTAAAGACTTAGATATTCCATTAACGTTTTGCATAATACTATCAAATTGAGAAGGCATAGTCGCTATTTCTGGTACGCTATTTGATATTACTTTAATAGGTTCTAAGGCTTTATCGTTTTTATCTATTTTTAAAGATAGTTCCACTTGAGATTGACCAGTTATTCCAACAGCTTGTAGTGTTGCAACAGTTTGCTGATAAATTGTAATGTCATTATTTATTTGCATAAAAACGCTTACAAGTTTTGGATTCTTCGGGTTAATTTCAATCTTGCTAACTTTACCAACTTTAAAGCCTTTATAAGATACTACTGATCCATCATTTAAGCCAGATATTGATTTAAAGTTTGCTACATAGGTTGTCGTCGGTTGCTGCTTAAAGCCACCAGATAAAGAAAATCCTATAAATATCATTACAAAAAGCATGAATAGTACAAAAAAACCAGCAAAGAGATTTTTAAAGCTATTTTCATTCATTAGTATTTATCTCCTTTATTGATGTTGCTCATGAGAGTGAAAGAATTTTTGAATACTTTCATACTGAGTTTGTTTAGCAACATATTCAACTGTATCATGAATCATAATTTTTTTCTCATCCATATATATAATATCGTCAACAATGTTCCATATAGTATTTAGATCATGAGTAATCATTACTACTGACATTCCCAATTCCTCTTTTAAATAGAGTATTAAGCTATCCATTGATTTTGCAGAGTAGGGGTCTAAGCCTGCATTAGGCTCATCTAAAAAAATAATTTTAGGATCTAGAGCTATTGTTCTAGCTAAAGCAACTCTTTTAAGCATGCCTCCACTAACTTCTGATGGGTACTTATTAAAAGCACTCTCATGTAAACCGACCATTTTTAATTTTACTCTAGAAATTTCTTCTAAAATTTCTGTAGGAAGTTTTGTATGCTGCCTCAATGGAAACATAACATTTTGCAAGTTTGTTATCGAACTAAATAGAGCGCAATGCTGGAACATCATTCCCATAGAACCAGATATTGCACGTCTTTTTATAGGATTATCAGCAAGTTGTGATATTTCTTGACCTTGTAGATATATTTTACCTTCCTGTATTGGTTGAAGCATTAATATTTCTCTCATAAGAGTGGTTTTACCACATCCACTAGCACCAATGATACAGCTTATTCTTTTTTCAGGAATATTTAGGTCAAGGTCTTTATGTATCCATTGTCTACCAAATTTTGTTCCTAATCCACGGACTTCAATAATATTGTTATTTGCCATTCTTAAAGATCCTTATGCTATACCATTTAGTGCTACAGCAAAGATAGCATCAACTACAATTATTAGAAAAATTGAATAGACTACACTAGCTGTTGTTGCTGCTCCGACGCTTTGAGAATCGCGCTTAACGGTAATTCCTCTTAAGCATCCTATCCCAGCGATAACTAAAGCAAAGAAAGGAGTTTTTACTAAGCCAATCCAAAAATTTCCAGCGCTTACATTTGAAAAAAGTCTTTCTATAAACTCTAAAGGAGTTATTCCTGCGCATGCATATGTGATTGCTATTCCACCAATAATATTTGCAATCATTGCTATTACTGTAAGTACGGGCAAGCTTATCATCAAAGCAGTAATCCTTGGTAAAATTAGCCTTTGCATAGGATCTTCACCGATTGTTTGAAGGGCATCAATCTCTTCATTTACTTTCATAATCCCTATTTCTGATGTAAAAGCTGAGCCGCTTCTACCAGCAACTATTATGGCTGTAAAAAGTGGAGCAAACTCTCTAAAAGAAGAAATTCCTAACATATCAACAACGAATATTTGAGTCCCGTATTGCATCATTAAGTTCATGGGTAAATATGTTAAAACTAAACCAATTATCAATGACAATAATACAATAATGCTAAGAGCTTTAATTGTAGCATCGTAGGTGACATCAAGAACAATGGAAAAAAAGGCCTTTTGAGGGCGTTTAAGAAAATTTATGTATCCTATGAAAATCGCACCAAGGAAAGATACAATTTTTTTAAATTCTGAGAAGAAGTTGTTTGTATTTTTTCCAAGCATATATATTTGGTTAAATATAGGTGCTACATTATTTTTTTCATTGTCAGTAAGTTCTGAAGTAGGTATATAATATTTAGAAGTTAAAGAAATAACATTATTTATTTTTTCATCTCCGTTAACAATGTTTTTTATATTTAGAGAAAAAGAGTTTAATGCTTTTAATATTAAACATGCTCCAGTAGTGTCAACTCTAGATACATCTTTAATATCTATATATTTTATTTTTTTCTTGAGAGAGTTTTTTAGTTTAGAGTAATCAGATGATTCTACCGTCCATTCCCCACTAAAATAAGCAGTACTTTCTTTTATAACTATGTCCATGCTTGTTTAAGAATGAGTAACCTTTAGTCAGTATACAGAAAAAAAAAGCTTAATTCTACTGAATGAGCAGTGTGTGAAGGTTAGTGAGTGTTTCCACACGTAGGAGTGTCATATTGGCGTAAGTTATTATGATCAATAACGCTTAAAAGCCTTTGTTTATATTCATCACCACTTAATTCAGAATAATTGCTTAAGGTATTAAGTAAATCATCAACCTGATTAGATTTTCCATTTGTCTTTGCTCTAACTTGTCTAAAGTCTTCAAATGCGCCGCCAGTATTTAATCTATAATAGTAACCCAATATACTATCACCAGGTGTTCTAAAGATTTCCATATATACATCAGCTTTTTCTGCTTTAGCTCCACAACCATCTTCAAAGCAATGAAGACCAAAGTAATTATTATATTCTGTTGCAAATCTAGATGTTCCCCAGCCACTTTCTAATATTGCTTGAGCTAGGACAAAGCTTTGTGGAGCTGTATCTATCTTGATAAGTAGTTTTTGTATTACTCGCTCGGATGATAGGTTTTGGTAATCAACTTTATAATACTTAGCAAAAGTATTTAATCTTTCTTCCTGTTTACTACTTAGTTTTTTATTTTTTTCTAAGGTTTTTTGTATTTCTTTAACTTCTTTTCTTTCTGCACATATTTCATTATTTGCACTATTTATGCCAATTAATGCAAGTTTTATGAAAGTTTCCTTTTTCTCTTTAACTGGCATGGCTGCAAAGTCCGGTTTTTCATTAGTATATTCAGGGGCTTGAGTTGATAAATGATAAATATTGGAGTCACCATAGGTGTTAAAAGATATTAATAAAGCTCCGGCTATTAAAGTAAAAGGTATTAAAAGGTTTTTTATATTTTTCATTATTTAATTAATTTTGTCTTAAAATATTTAATAATTCTAACATATCTGTAGGAAGTTGTTGTGTGAAATTCATTATTTCTTTTGATTTTGGATGGATAAATGAGAGTTTAAAAGCATGAAGAGCCTGTCTATTTAAGCTAGATAAAGCGTTGTTGGTATGATTATCAAGCTTCGGATATCGTTTAGATTTATTATTGTAAGTTTGGTCCCCAACTAGCGGATATCCAATATTTTTCATGTGGACTCTTATTTGATGTGTTCGTCCAGTTTCAAGTTTACACTCAACTAATGTATGGTGGGTAAATAACTCTATTGGTGCATAGTTCGTGATAGCTTCTTTACCGTTATCAGTAACTGCCATTTTTGTGCGATTAGAAGAGCTTCTTCCTATTGGTTTATCAATGGTTCCAGATGAGTCTAATAATCCTTCAACTATAGCTAAGTACCTTCTATTTACAGTTCTATTTGATAATTGTTCAATAAGTGAGTTGTAAGAAAGAGTGCTTTTAGCAGCAACCATTAATCCTGTAGTGTCTTTATCCAATCGATGTACGATTCCTGCTCTTGGGATATTTTCAAATTCTTTATTATGATGTAATAAAGCGTTTGAGATAGTGCCGGTTGTATTGCCTGCACCAGGATGAACAACAATGCCCGCATGTTTATTTATAACTATGATATCTTCATCTTCATAAATAATATTAAGTTTAATATTTTCAGCTATCCATTCGTTTTGGGGAATTAATTCAATATTTATTTCTAGAGTTTCAAAACCTAAAGCTATATATTTATTTTTTTGGATAGTACCATTTATTTTGATATTCCCATCTTTAATCCATTTTTGTATTTGAGAGCGAGAAAAATCTGGTAAAAGGTCAGTCACCACGCTATCTATTCTTTTTCCAGTGTGTGCGCTATTAAGTATAATATTTTGATGAATTTTTTTTAATGGTGTATTATCTGTCATTGTTAAGTTGTAGATTTTGCTTTCTTAAACTGATAAAAAGAAATTATAGTATAAAGCTTATGATAAAGGGTAATGCTACTGTGAAAAAGAGTTTTTTTTATATTTTATGTGTTCTTTTGTTGATATCTTGTGGAGCTAAAAAAGATCAAGAATTACCTCAGGTATATACTGGGTATACTGCTGATTTCATTTATGCCAAAGCGCATGAGCAGATGCAAAATGAAGAATATTTTGATGCTATTAGATCTTATAAATCTTTAGCTGCACAGTATCCATTTACAAAACAAGCTGAGCAAGGAATGGTTGATTTGGTTTATGTTTACTATCAAAATGATGAGGCAACGATGTCACTAGCCTTGGCTGAGCAATTTATCAAGATGTATCCATATAGTAAAAATAAAGGTTACATTTACTATATGATTGGTGTCGTTGGATTTGAAAACGGTAGAGGACTGCTTCAAACATATGCTCCTTATGATATGACCTATCATGATGTTTCAGGCTATGCGGATGCGTATAATAATTTTGAAAAGGCTTTAGCTTTAGATCCTAATGGAAGTTTTGTTCCAGATGCAAAAAGAAGAATGATATATATTAATGATGCTATGGCTAAATATTACATGAATATAGCTCATTTTTATTATAAAAGAGGAGCATTTAATGCAGCTATAAATAGATCATCTGAAGTGATTCAAAAATATCCTCAGAGCTCTTCAATAGAAGATGCTTTAATACTTACTATTAAATCATATAAGAAATTGGGTCTACAAAAACAAGTAGATATGAATATGGAAGTGCTTAAAGCAAACTATCCTAATAGTAAATATCTTCAAGATATTGCGGAAGGTGGTGATGGAGAAGATTTCTGGGAAAAATGGTTTGGTTGGATTTAGTTATTATCAATCTTGTTAAATATTTCTTTACTTACTTCTTTAACTTCTTGATTGCCATTAATTTTTAAATATTTTGGAGTCTTTATTTCAGAATGGTTAAAGTTTCTATAAAAATCTATTAATTTAGATGTTTGTTTATGATATATCTCAAGCCTTTCTTTAACGGTTTCTTCATTATCATCTGAGCGTATAATTAGATCTTCGCCAGTTAAATCATCTTTTCCTTCAACTTTGGGAGGACTAAATTTTATGTGGTATGCTCTTCCTGAGTTTGGGTGTATCCTTCTTCCAGTTATCCTTTCAATAAGTAATTTATCTGGAACAGCAATCTCTATTATAAAGTCAATTGAAACTCGTAGGTTGTTTAACTCTTCTGCTTGTCTAATAGTTCTTGGAACTCCATCAAGTAAGAAACCATTTTTACAGTCAGACTTTTCTATTCTCTCTTTAACTATTTTTATAATAAATTCATCAGAGACTAGTTGTCCCTTCTCAAGTATTTCTTTTAGCTCACTACCTAATTTTGATCCTGATTTTATTGTCTCTCTAATCATATCTCCTGTGGATATGTGAGGGATATTATATTTCTCCTCTATTATTTTTGCTTGAGTTCCTTTTCCAGCTCCGGGAGCGCCTAATAATATTATTCTCATCTTAAATCCTTTTTTGGTAATTATGGTTTACTTAATTTTTATTTAATTATAGAATAAACAGACTTGTATATCTATTAACTTTAAGTATTCTATATAGCTTTGCTGAAGTTTTTGTGCAAACTTATTTAATTGTTTGGGAGTGATTAAAACAATGATATCTTTGTGGCTTGAGAGATTGAGAAAAAAAGCAAAAAAAACTGTGCTTGGCGTCGAATATGATATGGCTACTGTATCTTCAGTTAAGTTGAAGAAGAATGAAAATAATGAATATGAGTTAATAGCATACGAAACCAATGATTTTCCAGGAGAAGCGTATGTTGATGGAAATGTATCGTCAGTATATATAGCTACTCATATAACTGATCTTATTAAATTTAATAAGCTTAAGAACACAAAGCTAGGTTTTTTAGTTTATAAAGATAATATGGTTAATTGTGAGGATATATTCTGTGATAAAAAAGCCTTGGAAATTATTTCAGAAACTAGTGTGTCAGATTATATACAGGACTACTTTCTTAAAAAGAAATATCCAGAGACATGTAGCAAGATATATTTTACCTATTTTGATCATGTTATTTCTGAAAGTAAGATTGAAGTATATTATATCCCTGAAATATCATATATGGAGAAAGTTAATGCTATATCTAAAGCTGCTAAAAAAACTTTAGCAGTATGTGACATCGATACATTTGCAATTTCTCGTTTTGTTCAAGAACTTTATTTTGAGGAAATTTCTAAAAATAAAAAAGAGAGTATATTCCTTGATTTGTATAGCGATAAAATATGTTTATATTGTTTCTCTTCTAAAGGAGAGCTTATAGATTATCAATTAGTACAAATTTTTGATTTAAAAATAAATGATACTAATTATGTAGATGAGGTTGTTCAATTATTGCTTAGATTCATAGATTTCTTGGCTCTAGATGTTCAAGGTGAATCTTTTGAAAGTACATTTAACAATCAAGATAAAAAAGTTTATATTTTTGGCTTAAAAAAAGGGCTTAATTCTATCTTTGAGTCTATAAAATCCTTGGTTGAGCTGGATTGTGAACTTCTTGACCCCTTTCTTTTCGTTAAGAAGAATTCTCAAAATGAAATTAAAGATTCATACAAATATGTTATGGCGACAGCTATTGCCATGAGGGAAGAGTTGTAATTATGATATCTATTAACTTTATTAGAGGAAGATGGCAAAAGCAATTGGTTCTATATTGGATTATAGATGTTGCCTTTATAGCTTTAATATCATTTGTCATAATGTATGTTGTTTCTATTATTGCATATTGGCCAACTAGCTTAAAACTTGAGACTAAAGATTATGCTCAATCAAAAGTAATGCAGTTATCTAAAGAAATAGCTGGATACACTGAAATGAAAAAACGTAGAGATTTGCTTCTAGATACCGCAGATGATTTTGCACGTATACAGAAAAGTCAGTATTACGTGCTTCTAGGTATTGAGAATATATCACAAGCAATTCCGGATGGGATATACCTTGAAAATCTTAAATATATTGAGAAAACAAAATCAGTTGTTTTGACGGGTCAAGTTTTAAATCTGAAATTATTGTCAGACTTTATTAAAAGCTTAGAAACAAAATTTGGTCTTAAAAAAGCGGAATTAACAAATTTAGGACCAGAAAAACAAGGTCAAAGAAGTTTTATTATATCTCTCAATTTTGATAAAGATAATATGGTAGGAAGCTAACATTATGATAGAAAAATTAAACTCTTTACTATCACACAAATATGTTAAGAAAGTTCTTTATATGAGATTAAGAATTAGGTTGCTAGTTACTTTAATCTTGTTTGTGATGTTTTTGTTTATTTTTTATATGATGTTTGTTTCGCCTGTTATTATTGAAGGTGAAAAAGCAGATTTAGAGACAGGTGCTTTAAAGGCTAGAATTGTTTCTTTGATAAGAAAGGAGAAAGATCTTAAAGAGCTAGAAATAGAAGTCAAAACTTTAGAAGAGCATAATGAGAAAGAAAGGATAACTATTCCAGAGAAACTTTCTGTTCCAGAGTTTCTTTCAATCCTTAGTGATAATATAAAAAAGTCAGGTGTTAATGTTACGGAGTTATCTCCAATAGGTGTAGAAAAAGATAAAGAGCTAGATTTATATGCACTTAATTTTAGAGCTACTGTTACTGCGACTTTTGATAATATGATAAAGCTCTTTGTTGCATTGCTAGATATGCAACAAATTACGATTATTACTAATATGACTATAGCTAAAGGAAACGGTAATGTTTTAACGATGAATTTTGATTTGAGAACTTATAGTAGGACGGGAGTATGATTTTTGCTGTAATTTCTAGTATCAAATTAAAAAATATATTAAGATTTTCTTTATTTATTTTTTTAATGAGTGTTTATGTATCAACATATGCTAGCACAAATAGTCAATTCGTAGATATAGACAATATGATAATAAATAATAAAAAAACTTTAAAAAGTACAGAAAAGTTAATTATGCCTGATTATGGTGTGGATATTGTGACTTTCGAAAGGCTATCTAAAATAAGAAATATTTTTAATTTAAGTCATGAGCTTCCTTTCCAAAAGAAAGAAACTAGTGCTGGACAAATGAGAGAGAAGAAAGAAGCAGATATTCCAGAAGAATTGCAACAATTAATGACAAAGAAAAAGACCTTTTTAGAAAATTTCCCAATTAATTCATTTCGATTTAAGGGTAGTGTTTATCAAGGAGATAAAGATTGGGGGGTTATAGAGTCAAGTAAAGACACGAAGCTTTATTATCTAAAGGAAAATGACCCAATTGGTGAAAGTTATGGGATAGTTAAATCTATTGGAAATGATGGTATTGTTATCCAAGAATGGAAGAAAGATACTTTAAACAATACGTGGAAGAAAACTGATTTTGTTTTACATTAAAGGAAAAAAATGTTTTTTAAGAAAAAATTTTTTATTATAAGTATTTTATCTATATTTATTTTTAATTTGGAGCTTAATGCTTTTGCTGCTGATACAACTTCTTCCAATATGGATAGTAGTCAAGATATGGGTGTTGGTCAACAAAACGCCGAAAAAAGTGGAATAGTCGGAAGAGAAGCAAATGTAAGCGATACTAGTAAAAAAAATACAAAATATCACATTAAAAATATTGAATTCCATCGTAGCCTAAATGGTGGTGCAGTATTGGGATTAGTATTTGATACTGAAGTAGGTAGCTATTCAAACTTTAAAACTGAGCTATCAAAAGATGGCTATACTATGAAAATAACCTTAAAAGATACTAGTATTTCAGATAGTTGGATTAGTGATATGAATACTACAGTCTTTAATACAATAGTAGATTCGATAAAAATATCTCATCCTAACAATAAGAGTGAAACAGTATTTGAAATACATTCTTTAGATAGAATAGCATTTTCAGATAATAGAAAAGCAAATGTATTAGAATTTAAATTTGATAGGCAAAAGAGTAGGGTTGAAGGCTTTAACATTTATGAACCAATAACGGTTTCATTTAAAGATACTCCTATAGAGACAGTATTGCAGGTTTTGGCTGAGTTTGCGGGTTTAAATTTGGTTGTTAGTAGTAGTGTTAGAGGAAACATATCTATAGATCTTAAAAATGTTCCTTGGAATGAAGTTATGAACATTATTCTTGTAAGTAAAGGTTTGGCTACAAAAAAAATGAATAGTATCCTATATGTGGCACCAGCACCGGAAATAGCTGCCCAGGAACAGTTGGAGGTTCAAACTAAGAGATCTTTAGAAAATAATGCTGTATTGATAACAGAGTTTATCCCTTTGAATTATACGACAGCAACATCTGCACAGACTGTTATTACCTCTATGGCTAATCAAAATGGAGGAATAATGTCTTCTAGAGGAAGTATAACTTCTGATGTTAGAACTAATACTTTAATTGTTACAGATACCGAAGCAAATATTCCCAAAATAAAAGAAGTAATTAAAGAAATAGATGTTCCGAATGATCAAGTGCTTGTTGAGGCTAGAATAGTTGAGGTTAGTAGAACTGCAACATTAGACTTAGCTTTTAACTATACTATAAAAGGACCTGCAGGCACTTTTGATTTTGCGATAAATACCTTTGATTCGACAGCAATTACAGCTGATATGGTCTATGGTAAATTTGGGGGTACAGTTGGAAATGGTGTTTATATTGGTATGGAAATAAAGGCTCAAGAAACAGAAGGAAATGCTAATCTTGTTTCGTCTCCACACCTAATTGTTTCAAATAATGAGACAGCTTTTATTAAACAAGGTACAGATGTTCCATATAATCAAAGTACTGCTTCAGGGGCCGCATCAGTTGCCTTTCAAGAAGCTGTTTTAGAGTTGCAGGTGACTCCACAAATAGCTCCTGATGGGTATATGATAATGGAGCTTTTAGTTACTAAGAACTCGGTGTTACCAGGAAAAGAGGGTCAGCCACCTCCAATTGAAAAAAGAGAAATCACTACAAAAATTATGGCTAGAGATGGTCAAACAATAGTTATAGGTGGTATATATGATAAAGAGGAAAGAGAGACTCAATTAAAGGTGCCTTTATTAGGAGATATCCCATATATAGGATATTTGTTTAGTAATACTCATATTGAAAATACAGATAAAGAGCTATTAATATTTATAACTCCTAAAATAATAGAAAGAGAAGTTGTTTAAATAAATTCTTATTGAAAAAATAGAGAGTTTTAGGTATTTTATATAGTCTACGATTTTAAGATATAAAAGGTGTGATTAGTAACTACTATCACTGTGTATAATCAAGTAAGCTTTAAGAAAAATAATGATTAGAACAAAAAATATCTTTTTAATAGGACCTGTTGGTGCAGGTAAATCTACTATAGGTAAGCAATTAGCTAAAGAATTAAAACGTGAATTTATAGATTCTGATAGCGTGATAGAAGAAAAGTGTGGGGTTGATATAAACTGGATATTTGATATTGAAGGTGAAGAAGGCTTCAGACAAAGAGAAAAAAGTGTTATAGCTGATATTCTAACTGAAAAGCAAAATATCGTTTTAGCAACAGGTGGTGGAGCTATTTTAGATGCTGATACTAGATCGTTACTTTCTTCAAGAGGTAAGGTTGTATATTTACAGGCAACGATAGAGCAACAGCTTGAGAGAACGTCAAAAGACACTAAAAGACCCTTGTTAAGAGTTGATGATAGAGAAGGTGTGCTAAAACAACTTATGGAAGAAAGAGAACCTCTTTATAGAAGTATAGCCGATGTTGTTGTAGAGACTAATGGAGCAACAGTAAAAAACATAGTTAGTAAAATTTCAAACTTCTTAGTCGAAGAGTCTCCTCTGTGATAACAAAACTTAATGTTCAGCCAACATCTAGTAAAAATTATGAAATTATTTTAGATAGTGAGCTAGATTTTTCTTATATCTCAAATTTTATAAATCAAAAGCAAGTTCTTATAGTTAGTAATACAACAGTAGAGAAGATTTATCTTGATAAACTTCTAGATTCTATAAAAGCAGAAGTGAAAGAAGTCAGTATTTGTATTTTAGATGATGGTGAAGAGTTTAAGTCTCAACATAGCTTAGATAAAATAATAAATTCTTTACTTGAGAATAACTATACAAGAAGTTCTACTATGCTTATTGCATTAGGTGGAGGAGTTATCGGGGATATAACTGGTTTTGCAGCATCTATATATCAAAGAGGAGTAGATTTTATTCAAATACCGACTACTCTTTTATCACAAGTAGATTCCTCAGTTGGGGGTAAAACTGCAATAAATCATCGATTAGGCAAAAATATGATAGGTACATTTTATCAGCCTGAATTAGTTTATACATCTCCACAATTTTATAAAACTTTGCCTGAAAGAGAATATATCTCAGGAATGGCAGAAGTAGTTAAATACGGCTGTATATCAGAAAGTTTTTTTAACTTCTTGTGTGAAAATATTGAGTTGATCAATAAAAAAGATTCAAAAACTCTAATAGAGATGGTTAAAAAAAGTTGTGAGATAAAAGCGCAAATAGTGGCAGTAGATGAGCATGACCTTACTGGCACAAGAGCTCTTCTAAATTTTGGACATACATTTGGGCATGCTATTGAAAAATGCCAAAAGTATAAAGGCTTAAAGCATGGAGAGGCTGTCGGTGTTGGTATGTACATGGCTATGGATTTTTCTAGCTTCCTAGGTTTAATTAATAAAGACATTATAGAGAAAGTTTCTAAACTATTACGAGTATTCAACATTCCTTCTGAGCTTCCAAAAGAAATAAGGCAAGAAGAATTTTATAATGCCATGTTATTAGATAAGAAAAATGATAAGGGTGAAATCAAATTTATACTTATGAGTAGTATAGGCAGCTTAGAAGTTATAAAAGTTGAGGAAACTCAAGTGAAAAAGTTTCTAAGCAAATACTTCTAAATATTATTATTGTTTATTTTCAACTAATCTTTTAGTTGCTTTTTGAAGTTGCTCCCTATAATAATCAAGATTTTTAGCGGACTCTTCTTTTAATGATTTAATTTGCTGTCTTAAAAAAGTTATTTGATTTTCTAAATTTTCTTTCAAGTCAGACAATCTCTGTTTACTTTGTTCTTGAATTAAATCTGAGTAAGATCTTGCATCTTTAGCAAGTCTTTCAGCAGTCTCTCTTCTGATGCTTTCTTTTATTAAAGCTGAGTATAGTTTTTTTACTTTCATTTCTTCATTATGTTCATTAAGAATAGTTGACCATTCTTCAGATACATTTTTAAACAATTCTAACTCATCAATACTATTTAAAATACTTATTAAACTTTGATTATCATTTGCCATTATTAGTCCTTATTTAAATGTAATATTTAGGCGAAAAATATGAATTTTAGTAACTTTTTTGAAAATAAAAAGTCTTATTCCAGAAATAATACATAAATGATTAAATAATTAAAAGAATAAATCCTAAATAAAATTAAATTTACCCTCTTGGATATAGCCTGTAATAGGTATAGACTTTATACGAACACATGTAAATATAGTAAATTTAATGTTAATAAAAAGTGATAATCCAATATTTTATTCTTTAGATAAAATAAAATATTCAGCAAGAAGAGGTATGCTTGAGTTAGATATAATGCTTAAGCCTTATTTAGAAGAAAAATATATAAAAGAATCTATTCAGGATAAAAAGTTATTTATTGAGTTTTTAACTTCTGAAGATAATGATATGTTTGATTGGCTTTTTAGAGGTGTTAAATCTCCAGCTAAATTTGAATCTTTAGTGAAAAAAATAATAAAAACAAAAAAAGAATATAACGAAGTTAATTTAAGTAAATAAGAGGTGTTATGAACAAATTATTAAATCATAGTGGGAAATATGAAATTTCTTCTGGAATTATGAATATCTCAAATTTTTGGCTTATTAATGAAAAAGAAGCTGTTTCAAAACTTGTTGAAAAGGCTGAAATGGATAGTATTCAAAAAGCAAAAGTAAGACAAAGGGCTTATGATTTAGTTGCAGCAGTTAGGAAGAATAGGCTTAAAAAATCTGCGATAGATGCTTTTATGATTGAGTATGATTTATCTTCAGAGGAAGGTATTGTGCTTATGTGTTTAGCAGAAGCCTTATTAAGAATTCCTGATACATACACTGTAGATTTACTTATTAAAGATAAACTAACTAGTGCAGCATGGAAAGAGCATGTTGGAATGGAAAAGCATTTGTTCGTAAATGCAGCTACTTGGAGCTTGATGCTAACAGGTAAGATACTTAGAGATAATAAAAAAAGAAGCTTTAGGAAAGTTTTCCAATCTTTTGTTAAAAAGACTAGTGAGCCTGTAATTCGTAAAGCGATGAAACAAGCAATGAAAATAGTTGGTAAGCAATATGTGCTTGGCGAAACAATTGAAGAAGCATTAGATGTATCTCAAAAGAAGGTTGAGAGAGGCTATACATATTCTTATGATATGCTTGGCGAAGCAGCGATGACTATGGAAGACGCTGATTATTACTATAGCCAATATGTGTATGCTGTAGAGAAGCTTGCAAAGTATGCAAATAATCCATTAATTAAAGATAATCCGGGAATATCTGTTAAGTTATCTGCTTTACATCCAAGATATGAAGTGGCTAAGCATGAAAGAGTTCATGAGGAGCTATATCTTAAACTATTAAATTTAACTCAATTAGCTAAAGAATATAATGTTGGCATGAATATTGATGCTGAAGAAACTGAAAGATTACAAATTTCTTTAGAATTAGTCGAGAGATTAGCTCATGAACCATCTTTAGAAGGTTTTGATGGAATTGGTATAGTTGTCCAAGCATATCAAAAAAGAGCTCCATATGTTTTAGATTATTTAGCTAATCTTGCTAAAAAAACTAATCGTAGATTTATGATTAGATTAGTTAAAGGGGCTTATTGGGATGCTGAAATAAAACATGCTCAAGAACAGGGGCTTGAAGGTTATCCGGTATTTACTCGTAAATATCACACAGATGTTTCATACCAGGCTTGTGTAAAACAGTTATTCGAAAATTCAAAATATATTTATCCACAATTTGCTACTCATAATGCTCAAACAGTAGCTGTAGTATTAGAACTAGCTGAAGGTAGTACTGATTTTGAATTTCAATGTCTACATGGTATGGGCGATGCTCTATATGATAATGTTGTTGGTAAAGAAGAATATAATGGAATTCCATGTAGAATTTATGCTCCTGTTGGTGGACATAAACATTTATTAGCATATTTAGTTAGAAGACTTTTAGAAAATGGAGCAAATAGTTCGTTTGTAAATAGAATAGTTGACGAAGGTTTACCAATAGAAGAGCTAATAGAAGACCCTGTTAAAAAAGCTATAGATCATGGTTGTGGTCAACACCCAAGTATTCCTTATCCAAAAGATATACTTGCACCTAGATTAAACTCAAAAGGGCACAATATAGAAGATTTTGCACAATTAGATAAGATGTATGCAACTATAGCTAAATATACAGATAAGAAGAATTATAAAGCTAAGTGTATTATTGAAGGTTTAAAGGTCGGTAAGGATAATATAGAAGATGTAATAAATCCTAATACTAATGAAGTAATAGGATGTGTATTAAATGCTGATTCAGAAGCTGCAATCAAAGCTTTAAAAGAAGCAAGAAGAGCATTCCCTGAATGGAATGAAACTCCTGCTGAAACAAGGGCACAAATTTTAGAGAAGTTTGCTGATTTATTAGAAAAAGAAACTGAACAGCTTATAGCAATTGCTATGATAGAAGCTGGGAAGACTTTAGCAAATGGAATTGATGAAGTTAGGGAAGCTGTTGATTTTTGCCGTTACTATGCGGCACAAGCTCGTAGAGAGTTTGGAGCACCAATAGAAATTCCAGCTTTAGCAGAACATCTAAAACAGCTTGAGCTTAGTGGAAGAGGGCCAATGGTTTGTATAAGTCCTTGGAACTTCCCATTAGCTATATTCTTAGGACAGATTACAGCTGCTTTAGCTGCTGGTAACACAGTGGTTGCAAAACCAGCAGAACAGACACCTATTATTGCTTATAAAGCTATAAAGCTTTTATATAAAGCTGGGCTTCCTAAGGGAGTTGTTCAATTTGTGCCTGGAGCTGGTGAAACTGTAGGAGATGCTCTAGTAAAAAGTCCATTTACAAAAGGGGTTATTTTTACAGGGTCTACAGAAGTGGCTAATATTATTCATCAAGCACTTGCTAATAAAGATGGTGAAATAGTTCCATTTATAGCAGAGACTGGTGGGCAAAATGCTATGATAGTTGATTCTTCAGCATTACCTGAGCAAGTAACAGGAGATGTTATTAGGTCAGCCTTTGATAGTGCTGGTCAAAGATGCTCGGCATTAAGGGTATTATGTTTACAAGAAGAGATAGCAGATTCGTATATTAAAATGATAGTTGGAGCTATGAAAGAGCTAAATGTCGGTGATTCTAAATATTTAGAGACTGATGTGGGACCAGTTATTGATAAAGAAGCTGCAGATAACTTAAATGCTTATATAGAAGAGAAAAAAAATAAGTTCAAATTATTATATCAAGTTCCAGAAACTGAGCAGTCTAAAAATGGTACTTATGTATTACCAGTAATGTTTGAAATTAGTAAATTATCTGATCTTGGAAGAGAACAGTTTGGACCAGTTTTACACGTATTAAGATTTAAAGGTAATAGGCTTAAACAACTTGTTAAAGATATTAACGCTACAGGATATGGCTTAACTTGTGGAGTTCACAGTAGAATAAATGAAGTTATGAACTATGTTAAAAATCATATCAAAGCAGGTAATACGTATGTAAATAGAAATATCGTTGGAGCTGTAGTTGGTGTACAACCTTTTGGCGGTCAAGGTAAATCTGGTACTGGTCCAAAAGCTGGTGGACCTTACTATATGCATAGGCTTGCTAATGAGAAACTTTCAGATGTTGGTGCTATTGAACAAGTTTATAATCCTGAGAAACTAGCTGAAGATCAAAGAAATACACACAGATTTATTAAGTCTAGCTATAAGGTGACGAATATCATTGAAGATATAAGAGCTCGTCAAGGTATATCTACAGAACTATTAAATAAAAACAATGATGTGATTGGAAGAATGTATATAGCTACTCCAGGTATGGCAGATAAAGCGATAGCAATATCTAGCTCTGCAGCTGATATTTGGAATTCAACTAATGCAGAAAAGAGAGCAGAGCTTGTTGAAAAGTTTGTTAAACTACTTGAAGAGAATAGAAATAGCATAGCTGCATGTATAGTATCTGAATCTAACTTAGATGTTGAAGATGCTCAAATACAGATTGATAAAACTTTACAGTTAGTAACTTACTATTGTTTACAAGCTAGAAATGAATTTGCTCATCCAACACGTTTGCCTGGACCTACTGGTGAAATAGATGAAATTAGTTTACAAGGTAGAGGTGTTGCTGTAAGTATTTGTTCTAGTGATGATTCATTAATTAGATTTGCTGGACAGGCTGTAGCTGCTTTACTAGCTGGTAATACAGTTGTTGCTAAACCAGCATATACTGGAAATTTAACTGCTTATAATATCGTGAAACTAATGTTAAAAGCCGGTATTGATAAGAAAGTTATACAACTAGTTATGGGTGATTCTGAAGAGTTGACATCAGCTTTACTATTTAATAGTAAAGTTGCTTTAGTTGCTTTTTCTGGAAATATTAGAGCTGTTAAACAAGTTCAGCAAGCAATAGCTCTTAGAAGGGGGGCTATTATTCCATTTATCGCTGAAAGTGTAGCTAAAGATGGTAAGTGTACTAAGTTAGCAATAGAAACAGCTTCGCCACTTTATATGAGAAGATTTGTTGTTGAGAAAACAGTAAGTGTTGATACAACAGCATCTGGTGGTAATGCATCTTTAATGAGTTTGGAGGAGTAAAAAATATTGTAAACTCATATTCTTAGTGATAGTTTAAACTCATATTCTTAATTTTCTTGTCAAAAAAATGTTAAAAGTTATCAATCAATCACAACTAGAAATAAATATTTTCTTGTCTGATTTTTTAATTTAATTATAAGGAAAAGATATGAGTGATAGTAATATGTCCGTAAAAAAGATGTCGCTTTTTAGTGCAGTACTAATTGGTGCGACTTGTATGGTTGGTTCAGGTTGGCTATTTAGTGCACAATTAACAGCTAAAAATGCAGGCAACTGGGCCTTTTTGGCATGGATACTGGCTGCATTGTTAGTATTAATGATAGCTTTATGTCTAGGTAAAGTCGTTTCTATATATCCTGTGAGAGGTGCTATTACAAGATCTAGTGCCTTATCACATAACAGTATATTCGCTATGCCATTTGCTTTTGCAAACTGGTTTGGTATTGTTGTAGTGATTTCATCTGAAGCATTAGCTACTACACAATATTTGGCAGGTGTTAAAAATATGGATTGGCTAATGCAGAATAATGTATTAACAACTGCAGGAACAGTTTTTGCATTGTTAGTATTAGTTGTCTATTTTTTTATTAACTTTTATGGTGTAAAAGTTTTAGCAAAAGTAAATAATGCCATTACAGTATTTAAAATGGCAGTTCCAGCAATTATTGTAATAATATTTATAGTATATGCTTTTACTCATAGTAATGAGCATGCTAGTTTATTTGCAACTGATATTCCTAATAATGATCAATTTGGGATTTCATCAGCTTTTACAGCTATTGTTGCTGGTGGTTTAATTTATACGTTTAATGGTTTCCAAACAGTGGTTGCTTATGCTAGTGAGGTCAAAAATCCAGGAAGAAATATTCCATTAGCAATTATATTAGCTTTAGTGTTAGTTCTATTTTTATATATGGGACTACAATATGCATTTATGCAAGCAGTTCCTCATGAATATTTACTTAGTAAAGGTGGATGGCAAGGTTTAGATTTTGAATCACCTTTATTACAATTAGCTACATTATTAGGCCTTGGTTATATATCAATATTATTAATAATTGATAGTGTTATTAGCCCATCGGCAACAGGATATAGTTACTTAGGAGCATCTTCTAGAATGCTATATGCAATGTCTTCTGAAGGACAAATGCCAAGATACTTTGCAAAGCTTACTCCAGTTGTTAATATTTCACGTAGATCACTTTTAGCTAACTTTATCTTAGCTGTTATTTTCTTGTTTTTCTCAGATAACTGGGCAGGACTAATGCTGGTTGTGACAGGTTTTCATATTATTGGTTATATGGCAGCTCCTGTCAGTATGGGTGCCTTAGCTCCTCGTACAAGACTTTTTGGTTTGGTTGTATTTGTGGTATTAACATTACTATTAAATACTGTTGAGATTCAAACAAATATTAATATGAGTGTTATACTTATAGTATTAATGACTATATATGGAAGTATAGAGTTTAGAAGAATTGGTTTTAAAAAGCTTATACCATTAGTTTTACCATTTATTATCTTTATTTGTATCTGTTCACCAATGAATAATTATCTTGTGGAAGGTATTGTTGGTGCTATATTCTATTGGTTTGTTACTGATAAGCGTTATATAGCGTTCTGTAAAGAAACAGCAAATGAGAAAAATATTATCGTTGATTAATCTTTATTATCTATAGTTATTAAGAGTTTATCTAATTATAATAATTCCTAATATTATCAATTTGTTTTAGCAATGAAAAATGCAAAATGGATTCTAGTAATTCTCTGCTTAGGCTACTTTATAGACTTTTATGACTTAACTGTATTTAGTGTTTCTTATGTTGATTTATTGAAGCAGCAGTTTGGAATATTTGATTCTATTAAAATTCAACAAACATATTATTTGATAAACAATATTCAGATGGTAGGTATATTAATTGGTGCAATATTGTTTGGTATTTTGGCAGATAAATTTGGACGTATTACAGTAATCAAATATAGTATATTACTTTACTCGATAACTACTTTATTATGTATATTTGTAAATAATATATATATATTCATGCTACTAAGGTTTTTAGCATACCTAGCTTTAGCAAGTGAGTTTGCAGTTTCTAGTGTTTTAATAATTGAATTTTTTCCACCCAAGTTAGCTGCATGGGGAATGAGTTTCTTATATATTTTAGGAGTTTTAGGTGGTATTGTTGCAACTCTTTTTGGAGTTTTTTCATATAAGACTATGTTCATCTTTGGTGGATTTGCTGGTTTAGGTATATATGCATTTAGAAGAGTTTTAGAAGAGTCTCCATATTTTATTGAACTATATAAATCTGATAAGTTTAAAAATGCTGGTAGTATTACTTTTCTTATAAAAAATTATAGTAAACCATTAATATTAAATTTCTTAATTACGCTGCCATATTTCTTTGTTATTACAGTGATGTTTGCATTAGTGAAATTTATTGCAACAGATGTTGATTTTGCTAGTTTAGTGAAGTTATTTTTATTTGGTTTTTTTGCTGGGAATATTATTAGTAGTATTCTTAGTGGAATCTATAATCAATATTTCAAATCACCAAGTTTATTTTTTGTTATAAATATCATTATATTTTTGATTAGTATTTTTGTTTATAAATACGTATCTAGTAGCTTTATATTCTTTTATGGAATGCTTATAGGCTTGATTGGTGGCGGTTATAATATTATGTGGGCACAGTATGCGGCTACTGAATTTCCAACTGAAGTACGTTCGTTAGCTTGTAATATGATCTTTGCTTTAGGTCGAACAAGTAGTATTTTCTTTGGGATTATTTTTGCTTATTGGATTACAAATGAAAGTACATTTGGAAGTAAAGTTAATATTTTAGCTGTATTAGTAGCAGTTATGGTTTTATTGATAATTTTATTTTATAAGAGAGAAAAAATACTAAATAAGTAGAGAGTAATTATTTATGGCAAATAAAGTTTTATTTGGAATTACAGGTAGCGTTTCAGCATTTAAAGCTATTACATTAATTAGACTTTTTATTAAGTCAAACTATCAATGTAAAGCGATAGTGACTAAAGGTGGTTTAGACTTTATAAAGCCAGAACTGCTAGTAGCATTAGGATGTGAGACATATACTGATGAGGCTCTTAATATGTCTAATTATGATGAGGCTATGAGTCATATTAATCTCTCAAGATGGGCAGATAAAATAATTATAGTTCCAGCTTCTGCAAATGTAATTGCAAGAGTAGCTAATGGAATAGCTGATGATTTACTTTCACAAATGCTTCTAGCTTGTAAAGATTTTTCAAAAGTTTATATAGCTCCTGCTATGAATGTGAATATGTGGAATAATCCTTTTACAAAAGAGAACATGGAGAAACTAAAATCTGTGGGATATAACATTATTGAGCCAGATAGTGGGCTACAAGCATGTGGTGATATTGGTGGTGGTAGATTGTCTGAAGCTGAAGATCTTTTCCAAATGTTAGCTACAAAGCAAGATCTTACAGATAAAAAAGTTTTAATTACAGTAGGAGCGACAGTTGAGAATATTGATGGAGTTAGATACTTATCAAACTATAGCTCTGGAAAGATGGGATTAGCTTTAGTTAACGAACTACTATTAAGAGGAGCTAAAGTCACAGTTTTAAAAGCTAAGACAGAGATTTCTTTTGATATTGATAATAAAAATTTAAAAATAATAGATACTAAAAGTGCAGAAGAAATGAATAAGGCTATGCTTTCTGAGACACCTTTAAATAATATATTTATAGCTTGTGCAGCTGTAGCGGATTATAAGATAAAAAATAAGTTTGAGCATAAAATAAAAAAAACAGATGATTCACTTACATTAGAGTTTATAAAAAATCCTGATGTATTGCTAAATTGTAAAAAAATTTTCCCAGAGGTTTTTGCAGTTGGATTTGCTGCAGAATCACAGAACTTAGAAGAATATGCTTTAGCTAAGTTACAAAAGAAAAATTTAGATATGATAGTAGCTAATGATATATCTGTATTAGGAAAAGATGATAGTAGTGTAATTATTATTCCTAAAAGTGGCAAGAATATAAAACTTGAGAATATATCAAAGAAAGAGATTGCTAGAAATATTATAGATGCTGTAAAAGAAAATCATATTTAGAGGTTGCTATGAATATAAAGAAAGTTGTAACTAAGGATAATAGAGAGATCGAAGTAATAGCATTAAAAAACAATAATGTGGAATTAATTTTACTAGATGTTGGTGCGACTATTTATTCACTAAAGACAAAAGATAAAGAGGGTAAATTAGAGAATATAGTTCTTAATTATCAAGATTTAGATAGATATTTTGGTAATGAGTCATACTTTGGTACCACTGTAGGAAGGATTGCTGGACGTATTCCAAATGGAGTGGTTAAGCTAAATGGTAAGTCTTATAACATTAAGAAAAAAAGAGAATCTGATATCAATTTACTACATAGTGGGAAAGGTGGTATTAGCTTTAAAAAATTTGATATTGAAGTTTTAAGTGATACGAAGGTTAAATTCTCTCTATTACAAAAAAGTGAAGATGATGGTTTTCCTGCTGATGTGAATATAGATGTAATTTATGAGTTAAAAGATAATGAGGTTGTTATTGAGTATCATGCTATAGCAAATGAAGATAGTATATTAAACTTAACGAACCATAGCTATTTTAACCTCTCAGGAAATATTAAAAGAACAATCATAGATAACTATTTGAAGATGCCTATAAAGAAATATTTCAGGACCGATGAACAACAATTAGCTGTTGCCTTAGATGATGTTTCCTCAGATATGGATTTTACAAAGCTTACTAAGATATCAGATAAAATAGAGAATGATTTCTATCAAAAGAATGTAGAGAAAGGCATAGATCATATTCTGCTTGTAGATGTTAATGACAAAACAGTTCTAGAAGATGAAATTAGTGGACGAAAGTTAGTGGTGACTAGCTCTTATCCTGTAATGGTTGTTTATACTACTAATTATCCTGATGGTTCAATATTAGAAAATGGTCGGCAGGTGAAGAAGTATGATGGTATATGTTTTGAGTCTCAATATGCACCATTGTTAGATACTGATAACTATGACAATAGTTTATCTAAACTTAAAAAAGGTGATAAGTTTAATAATTTTATTAAGTTATCGTTCTAATATTTAAGAATAATAGTTAATAGTAGCTCTCTTAAATCTTCTTTCTAAGCTTTCAATGTCCATTTTAACAGCTCTACAATAGTTGTATGTAGAATCTAATTTTTGCTTACTTGAATATGTTAGGCCAATACTACTTATATTTGCGGCTTTTGAAATTTCTAAAGCTCTTAATATAGATGTATTTTTTAAGCTTAAAGGTTTAGATAGTAAACTTACTATCTGTGAGGCATAAGCTTTCACTTTATCTTCTTTTGAGTTTAGTAAATAACTAAGCTCTAGATATTTTGATAATTCATGAGCAATTCTATTTTTTTCAATAGGTTCTAAACTAATACTAGCTACTTTAAAGCTAATTTTTTCAGAGAAGTCTTCTTTAACTTGTATTTCATCCCAACGTTTTAGTAAATATTTTAATCTTTTATTTAGTAGCTTTATTATTAGAGTATTTTGTTTGATTTTATTTTTTAGACCTAAAAGTTCTGACTTTATAGCCTCATCAAAGTTTTTTAAATTTATACATTTAGTGTTTTGTTGGATTAAACTTAGATTATAGCTAATATCATCACTTTCTTTTATTTGTGGCATATCAGTTTCTATTAGATCGTAATGTTGCTGATAGAGACTATATGTAAAATCATATTTGTTAGTTAGTTTTACTCTTAGATTTTCTATAGATTGAAATAAATCATTCTGTTTAGCACTTTCAAACTTAGGAATAGCTTTAAAATAAAAAAATTCTCTACCTGCTAATAGCTCAATAAAAAGCTGTATGGCATCTGAGGCATCTATTAGATCAAATAAATTATTATCTCCAGAACTTTTATATATCTTATTAAGAAAACCAATTTTTCTTTCAACACCGTTTGCTAGAGTAATTTGTTTCCCTTGAATGTATTTTAAAAAAAGGATTTTCAAGTCTTCAGAAAAGTCATTACTATTGTTAATAAGCTTAAAAGAGGATATAAATCGAGATCTATAGTATGCCGTATCTATAGGAAAACTATTATCTCTATATAGTTGTAATGTTTTTGCAAATTCAGCTATATCCTTATTAAAGTAGAGATTAAAGGCATAAAATATTTCATTATCTGTCGGATGTGATTTTGAAAGTAAATGAGTTGCTATCTTTTCATTTCGATAAATACCTTCAGAAGCTTCTAAATTTAGTTTTTTAGCCATAAAAAGTTTTTCATAACTTTCTTCAATAAGATAAAGTAGATTTTCTTCTGATTGCTTATCTTTCCTATATTTTGATGCATCTAATAAAATCTTTGTCAGAAAACCTACCATACCAACAAGGAAAACGTAGACTGAAAAATAAATAATTGTAGTATATGGAACTAAATTCCCATAACCAATATAGTATCCCACTATAATAGCAATTACAGTTACAGGCCCAGCAGTCCAAAGTATAGATAATATGGCACCTTTAATATTTGTTCTATGAATGGATAGAAGTAAGTCATTAGAATATTCAGGAGTTATATATTGTTTTGAGTTTTTCTTTTGTTCATTTTCTTTAAGCATTAGCTCTTAGAATGTGTTTTTATATATGTTAGTTATAAAGGCTAACATATATTTCTAAAGATATCTAAAAGGGGATTTAGTAAGATAATGCTTTTATAACTTTTTATATTGCTCTAAAGCTTTTTCTCTACTAGTTTTTAAATCAACTATTGGATAAGGGTATGTTTTACCCAATTGAATATTTGCTTTTTCTAGTATTTCTGGCTTGGTAGTCCATGGCTCAGCTAAGTATTTATTTGGAAGTTTAGAAATTTCAGGGACATATTTTCGAATATAGTCTCCTTTTGAATCAAACTTTTGTGCCTGAAGCGCTGGGTTAAATATTCTAAAATACGGTGCTGCATCCATCCCACAGCCAGCAACCCATTGCCAGCTAGCACAGTTGTTAGCAATATCAGCATCAAAAAGGCAATCAAAAAACCATTCTTCACCATACTTCCAATGAATTAAGCAGTTTTTAACTAAGAATGAAGCAACTATCATACGTACACGATTATGCATATATCCTGTTTGCCAAAGCTCTCGCATACCGGCATCAACTATGGGGATACCAGTTTGTCCTTCTTGCCATCTCTTTAAAAGCTTCAGATTATTATCCCATTCAAAGTTATCAAACTTCTCATTAATGTTTTTAGTGTCAAAATCTGGGTAGTAGTACATCAGATAATATGAAAAATCACGCCAAGTTAATTCACGGATGAAGTGTTCATGATTTGATGAAACATTATTTTGATATATGGCATTAAAAATTTGACTAGGGGAAATTTCACCAAAGTGTAGATGAGGTGATAATTTAGATGTGCTATCCATGCTTGGATAATCACGAGCTTCTTTATAATTGTTTATTTTATCTTCAATAAATTCTTCTAGTTTTAATTGAGCAGCTTTTTCACCAACTTCCCAAAAGTTTATAATTCTTTGCCAAGAATGCTTAGGTTTTGTAAGTTCTAAATTCTCTAATGATATAGAGTTTTCTAATTTTATAAGATTAATTACATTAGCTTTAGATAAATTTGGTACATAAGGTTTTATTTGAATTAGTTTCTTGTAAAAAGCAGTAAAAACTTTATAGTGAGTATTGTCATCTTTTAGGCATTGCCATGGCTCAAGGAGTAAGCTTCCATTAAATGTTTTCACATCGATATCATTATTCTGTAAAAGCTTTTTAATCTCACTATCTCTTTTGATACTGTACTTATCATAGCAGCGGTTCCAGTATACATTTGTAATATTATTTTCTTTGGTTAGCTTTTCTATAATATCTTTAGGAGAACCTTTATAGATATTTAGTTTATTGTTTAAAGATTCATCAAGTTTTTTTAAAGATTTTGAAAGCCAAAGTTTACTAGCAGAGCCAATAGGGTATTTTTCATCATGTATATAGATAGCTATAGTTTTGTCTGATTTTACAGCTTCATGTAATGCTGGATTGTCAGTGAGCCTTAAGTCTTGTCTAAACCAATATAATGATATTTCAGACATTTAATCCTCTAGTATAATATTTTTTAGCATTTCTACATGAGTTTCAGAATCATTTAGGCAAGGCACAAGGCTAAAGTTTTTACCACCATGAGCTATGAAAACTTCTCTTTCACGAATTGCTAATTCCTCTAATGTTTCTAAACAATCTGTTGCAAAACCTGGGGCTACTATGACAATATTTTTTCCAGATTTTGCATATTCAATAAGTTTATCTGTAGTATATGGTTCTAACCACTTTTTAGGTCCAAATCTTGATTGAAATGAAAGTTCAAATTCGGTGCCGGTAAGTTTATCTTGTAAGCTTTCTTTAACTAAACGATATGTCTTATGACAATGGCAATAATATGGATCTCCAGCATCAAAGTATTCTTTAGGGATACCATGAAAAGAAAAGAGTATTACATCTGCTTTAAAATCAATTTGCTGTAAATGTTGAACTATCTGTGACTTAACAGCCTCTATATGGTGCTTATTATCATAATATGGTTTTATTCCTTTAATATTTGGTTGCCATCTCAGGTTAGATAAACATTTGTATACCTCATCATAAACGCTAGCTGTTGTAGAGCCTGAATATTGAGGGTATAGAGGCAAAATAGTTATATCTGTCATACCTTGCGACTGTAGATGTTTAATCTTGCTATCTATAGAAGGATTTCCATATCTCATGGCAAAATCTACAATATAGTTATCTAAGCTGTCATTTAATTGATTTGCTAAGTTTTCTGTATATACAAGTAGAGGAGATTTGTTGAGATCATTATTCCAAACTTTCTTATAAAGCTTGGCTGTATTTTTAGATCTTATGGGAAGTATTATTAGATTTAAAATTAACCACCATAATATAGGATTTGCCTCAACAACTCGCTTATCACTTAGAAACTGCTTTAAATATTTTCTAATAGCTTTAATATCAAAAGAATCTGGAGTTCCTAAGTTTACTAATAGAATAGCTTTTTTATTATATTTCGAATTATATTCTTTCATTTTTAATAGAGTTAATTCTTATCAAAACTATTTTAGCAAATATTAACTGAGCTTCTAAGCTGAAAAGTGTTTTTTAGCTTTAAAACAATATATAATTTTTTTGAAGGGATATCCCAGAATTAAATTTTAACGAGGTATATATGAAAAAAGTAATTCTTTTAACATTTGGATTGTTGTCATTTGCAACAACTTCATTTGGATATATGAATATGGCACAACAAAATCCATATGCAATGTACTATGGTCCTGAAGTAGAACAGGAAAGAGCACAAGGGGCTGCATATGTTCCACCAGATAGAGAGTTCATTAACTCTAGATATGGTGAGTATATTGATAATAAGCAAGTAGAGTTCCAACCAGGAGATGATGCTAATAGACTATTTTGGTCTTATAGTCAGCCATAATATTTTTAATGAAAGGGGTTTGAAATGTTAAGAAAAAGTATAGCTTTTACAGTTTTAAGTTTACTATTTGGATTTGCAATAGCTTGTTCAAATGAAAGTGGCAAACGTTTAAATTTTAACTTAGATATAAAAGTTAATGGCGATAAAAAAGAGCTTTATCTTCAAAAATATAAAGAAATAGAAAATTATGTTAAAGAGTTTAATGATAAGAATGGTACTCACTATCAAATTAATAGCGTAGATTTTTCTAAATCTTATCAATATGAGAATGTTGAGACTGCTATGGTATCTTTAATAGAGCCATCACCAAATGATGGTAGTAAAGATAAGTGTAAATGTCATCATAATAATAAAGATTCAAACTAAAATTCTTCTAAATGCTTAAAACTTTAGCTATAAATAATTATAGATCATTATTTGATTTAGTTATTCCCTTAAATAGACTTAATATAATCACAGGGGCAAATGCTAGTGGTAAGTCAAATCTATATAAAGCTTTAAGACTTTTGGCAGAAACTGCTCAAGGTGGAGTAACTCATTCTTTGGCAAAGGAGGGTGGCTTAAATACTACTTTTTGGGCTGGTCCTGAAAAAATATCTAAGCAGATGTTAAAGAGAGAAATTCCTGTGCAGGGTGGGCCAAGGCAAAAAGTTCCTAGACTACGTTTAGGCTTTGCAGATGAAGTTTTTGGGTATTCAATATCTTTAGGATATCCGGAGCCACCATCATCATCAGCTTTTTCACTTGATCCAGAAATAAAAAGAGAAATAATCTGGGCTGGGGATGTATATAAAATACCATCAGCTCTAGTAGATAGAATAGGTCCTTTAGTCAAAATTAGAGATGGTCGCCAGTGGGAAGTTATTGAGCAATATAACCCCGCATTTGAAAGTATTTTTACGCAAGCGATGTATATTGATAAGACTCCAGAAGTTATACAGTTACGAGAAAAGATAAAAGGCTGGAGGTTTTATGATCATTTTAGAAGTGATAAAGATGCTCCTGCAAGATTGCCACAATTAGGTACACGCACTCCTATTTTAAGTCAAGATGGTCACGATTTAGCAGCAGCTCTACAAACTATTATAGAAATAGGAGATAGGCAAGCATTAGATGAGGCGATAGAGGATGCTTTTCCTAGAAGTAAATTAGATATTAAGAAATATGAAAATGGACATTTTGTAGTTGAGTTATACCAAGAAGGACTTCTAAGGCCGTTATCAGCTTCTGAGCTTTCAGATGGAACTTTACGTTATTTACTGTGGATTGCTGCACTTCTAACGCCTAGGCCACCAGAGCTAATGGTTCTCAATGAGCCAGAGACTAGTTTGCACCCTGATTTATTACCAGCATTAGCTAGGCTTATTATTAAAGCTTCGGAAAAAACTCAAGTATGGATTGTTTCCCATGCAAATAGATTAGTATCAGCTTTAAAAGAGGCTCCAGAAAGTAACCTAATACAACTTGAGAAAGAATTAGGTCAAACAAAAGTAGTTGGACAAGGCTTACTAGATAAGCCAAATTGGCATTGGGCAGATGTCAGATAATTATAAACTAATAACTTTTCTAACTTCTTCAGCTGTTGGATATTTATAATCTATAAACTGTTCTAAAGGTACTTCACCAGAGTGAATTAAATTTTGAGCGTTTTCTAATATTAGTGGCGAGTTTATTTTATCAAAATTTATATTATTCAACTTAACCCAAAATGCACTTGGCACTGTAGCAGATTCAAAGTAATAGACTAAGTTTTTATGGTCTGAAACTGTTCTGTAGATAGTTGAAGAAAGATTGGGTTTCTCTGGATCATGAATTCCGAGTGGTACACCAACAGCTCTGATTACGCCAAACATACTTGCTAATGCTTGCCTATGATATAGCTGACCTGGAACAAGAGTGATATAATTTGGAGCAATAGTCTTTGGAATAGCGTTTAAGAAAAATGAAGCCCTAACAAATCTATCAGCTGCAGAGACAGAGCCTGGTAAAAATGTCGTACCATTAATATTTTTCCAGTAGCGACATAATGCGAGTTGCTCTTCATATCTAGGAGAGTTTGTCATAACCGTATATTCTCTACTATGGTGAATACAAAGTTTTCCATCAATGTACTCAAAAATTGCAGAATCTCCAGAAGCATCAGATAATGATAAATGTACGCTTCCAGCTTTGCCATTAGGTAGAGAGCCAGTAATGATATTAATTTTATTAGATTGAAAAAAGTCTACGGCTTCTGCAACTGTAGCAAATAAGTCCAATGAAAGTTGTAACCATTGAAGTATGCTTAGATCTTTAGCTTCAGAGTTATGCCCATATTCTGATTCAGCTAGATAAAGTAAATTTGCAACTAATCCTTTTTCATTCATGCCATCAGCAGAACCAATATTGTAAACAAAAGTACTAACACTACCATATTTGCTAGTCCATGAAAGAGGGTTGTCACCTAAGCTACTAATATATTTAGTATCAGGTGGTAAGATAACAAGACTAGTATTCATATCATCAATCCAGTCCATACTTCTTGCTGTGATTACTAAATCTTCTGATCCTTGGTATAAAACTCTTGTACACATATAAACTACTTAATACAAAGTGACTTTATTTAATTATAGATTATTTTAGATGACTTATACTTAAAAATAATAACTAACTTAATCTGGCCGTTAATTGCTATATCTAGTATTATTTTAAAGACAATATTTTAAGTTTTTTCAAAATGCAGCAGTGGCAACAGATAGAGTTTTATATCTCACCTAAAGACTATAATAAAGTTGAAAGCTTTCTGTTCGATAATCTAGCTTGTTCTGTTACAAAGAAAGATCTAGAAGATAAAAGCTTTGTGACTGTGCTTTATGAGGATGATTTTGATTTAGAGGATATTTTAGAAGAGCTAAAAAATACTTTTCCAATAATAGAGCAGAAGGTTGAATATAAGATTATAAAAGATCAGGAATGGACAGCCGTTTGGTTAGATGATTATGAACCGATAGAAATTGGTAAAAATATTGTGATCTATCCTAGCTGGAGAGAGTTGCCAAAAGATTCTACAAAAACATATATAGCTGTAGACCCAAGTGTAGCTTTTGGTTGTGGTAATCATGAAACTACGAAGATGTGCTTAGAATGGCTAGAGGAAAATATTAATCCCGATAGTCGTCTTTTAGACTATGGTTGTGGTACTGGGGTATTAGCTATAGCTGGAGTGAAGCTAGGTGGTAAATATGCAGAGGGCATTGATATAGATCCGAAATCTATAGAATCATCAATAAAAAATGCTGAGATGAATAACGTATCTGATAAAACACATTTTAGTGATGTGACAACAGATGAAAATTTTGACTTATTAATCGCAAATATATTCTCAAATGTGCTGATAGCTTTAGCTGATACTATGCTTCCTAAGCTAAAAGAGGGTGGTGAGCTTGCTTTGTCTGGGATATTAGCTAATCAAGTAGATGATGTGCAAAAGGCATTTGAGGCTAAGGGAGTGAAATTTGCAAAGCCTAGAAATATGGGTGAATGGTTTTTATTAAGTGGTGTGAAAAGTGAGCATACTAACTAGTAGATTATTTAGAGTTATGAAAAAGCTCTTTTCAAAGCAGTGTAATATGATAAAAGCAAAAGATAAGAATCATTTAAACTGGTTAATAGTAGAGGCTCTAAATGCTAATCTTGAAGTACCTATTGTAAACTTAAATCATATAGATGTATCTGATATTGAGGATATGTCTTATGTTTTCTCAAGTCACTATCCAGGGTCAGGTTATGGAATGAGGCAACTGGATATTTCAAAGTGGAATGTATCTAGAGTTAAAGATATGTCTCATATGTTTTCAGGATCTAATTTTGTGGGAGATATCTCACAGTGGGATGTTTCAAATGTTAGAAATATGTTGTATATGTTTTACAGATCATCATTTAATCAAGATATATCATCTTGGAATATTCATGATGGATGTTCTATTGATTATATGTTTGATGATAATCAACATATTCCAGAAAATTATAAACCACATAAGAGAGACACAACAAAGTTAATAAAACCAATAAGTAATAGTCATCTTTGTGAAATTATTAAAATAGAAGTTGAAAAACAAATTGGTAAAAATCTAGGAGGATATAATAGAGATGAGGGATTAAAAAAACCTCCTAGAAACACTCATTTAGACCTTAGGCATATAGATATTTCAGAGATTAGAGATTTATCAAGAGTCTTTTATGGATTGGTTATCTATACATATAATCCAGAAAAGTATGGAGCAAGTTTTAAGAATTTTATCTCTTTAGATATATCTACATGGAATGTTAGCCATGTAACTAATATGCAAAGTATGTTTGAAAAATCATATTTTACAGATATCGATATTTCTAATTGGGATGTTTCAAATGTTACAGATATGTCTAGTATGTTTAAATATAGTAATTTTAATAGTGATATATCAAATTGGAATGTTTCCAATGTAAGAAATATAAGCGAGATGTTTTATGGTAATGAGTATTTTAGTCAAAACTTGTCACATTGGGATGTTTCAAATGTAACTAATATGACACGATTATTTAGTGGAACTATATTTAATGGAGATATATCTAGATGGGATGTGTCGAATGTTAAATCTTTATCAGAAACTTTTAGAAATTCAGAGTTTAATCAAGATATTTCAGGCTGGAATGTTTCTAAAGTTGAAAGTATGTATGCAATTTTTAGTGGATCTAAATTTAGTAATGATATATCAAATTGGAATATTTCTAGTCTTATAAACATGGTAGAGATGTTTGCTTATGCTCAATTTAATCAAGATATTTCACATTGGAATGTTTCTAATATTAAAGATATGCAAAGTATGTTTGCAGGAAATAGACAGTTTAATAAAGATATCTCAAACTGGGATGTATCAAATGTTGAAAATATGTCTAAGATGTTTAAAGGAAGTGTTTTTAATCAAGATATTTCATATTGGAATGTTGAAAAGGTATTAAATATGCATGATATGTTTGGTATTTGGGAAACAGTAAAAGAATCATATAAGTCAGAGTTTAATCAAGACCTATCAGTATGGCAATTTAATAAATCAATACCGCGTTATGCTGTAAATAGAATTGTTGGTAAAAAAGTAATTGAAGATACTAAAGTAGTTGCAAAAGATAGAAATCATTTAGACTCACTGGTTAGGAAAGAAATAGAGATTCAGATAGGAGAAAATAATCTTACAGTATATGGCAGCTCTCTTGATTTGAATCATATAGATATATCTAGGATTACAGATTTATCGGGGTTATTCTGTGGTATGAAATTTAAGTATCCAGATGCGAGATATTATGAGGTTGACACAACTATTAATATAGATATTTCACTATGGGATGTATCTAATATTACAGATATGAGCTCTATGTTCGCAAGTGAAAGTATAGAAGTGATTGGCGTCGGTAATTGGAATATTTGTAATCTTAGAAAAGCTTCAAATATGTTTCAAGGAGCTAAGATAAAAAATAGCGAGAGTTTATATGACTTTCTACTAAAATTATCCAAGATTAGTGATATGGTAGATATTTTTAAAGATTCTGTAGTAATATGTGAATCTTCTATAGGTAAATTAGAAAAAGAGCGTTTGTCTATATCTGAATATATACATAGTTATAAAGATAAGAGTGAATAAGAAAGATGGGTTTTAAAATAGCAGATATTGAAATAGAAAATAATGTAGTGCTTGCACCAATGGCTGGTTTTTGTGATAGTGCATTTCGTACTATTTGCAAGGAGCATGGGGCGGGGCTGATCTATACTGAGATGGTAAGTAACAAAGCTGTAGTAGATCGTAACTGGGAAACTATGGAAATGCTCTATATGGAGAACAGCGAAAAACCACTTGGAATACAGATATTTGGTACAGATTTAGAGAGCTTTGTAGGTGCGACAAAATATATTGCTGAAAATACAGAGTGTGATTTTTTAGATATAAATATGGGTTGCCCAATGCCAAAGATTGCTAAGAAGCTACAGGCTGGGGCAGCGCTTCTAAAAGATGTTGATAGGATTAATGAAATACTCACAGCAGTTGTAAAAGCAGTACATAAACCAGTAACGGTGAAAATGCGTATGGGCTGGGATACTGAAAATATAAATGCTATTGAAGTTGCTAAAGCTTGTGAAGCTGCGGGAGTAAGTGCGATAGCTCTACATGCTAGGACTAGGGAGCAGATGTATACGGGTCAGGCAAATTGGGATGTGATCCGAGATGTTAGAAAAGCTGTAAATACTGTATTAATTGGTAATGGTGATGTAGATAGTCCACAAAGTGCTAAGGCGATGATGGAGCATACAGGATGTGATGCTGTGATGGTTGGGCGTGCTTCTCGTGGTAATCCTTGGATATTTAGGCAGATTGCAGAGTATCTGAATACTGGTGAGATAATACATCCACCAACTCCAGCAGAAAGAGTTGAGGTTTTAGCAGAGCATCTAAGAAGACTTATAAAACTAAAAACTGCTAAAGTGGCTGTAAAAGAAATTCGTACTCATGCTAGTTTCTATCTACAAGATATTCCAAATTCAAAAGAATTTCGTATGAAGTTGAATCAGTTAGAGAATGAGGGAGAGATTTTTGAGTTATTAGATAGTTATAGAGATACTGTTATATAGAAATGAAAAAATAATTTGCATAATAATTTTTATCTATAAGATGCTAGATTCAAAAGAGTTTAGAATGAGGTGATTAGTCAGATAAAGTAAAATTTTTTAGAATTTTAAATAGCATAAGGAAGCTATATGAAAAAAGGTGACTTGCAAAAAATAGAAGAGATTCAACAAAAATCATATCAACTTTATATTAAGAGAAAATATAATAAAAAATTTAAAAGATTTTTTATAAATAATTTTTCTTTTAGTAATGAGCTTTTAAATAAAGTTTTTTCTAAAAATAGATTTATAGAAATAAAAAGAACTATACTAATGTGTTTTACATTAAACTTTTGGCAAGGTTTTTTTATTGTGTATGTTTTTTTCGTCTATCTATTCTTAATATGTGGATTTAATTATTCTAAAATGCTTCCAGATTATGGGGAGCTAATTTTATATTTGATCTTCATATTGTCTTTTGTAGTAGCTTTTTTTCGGAATTCTTTTTTAGAGGATTTAAATGAGATAGATATACTTACTATGAAAAAATTTATAAATAGAAAGCAAGTTGCATATTTAATGCTTGAAAAGCATTTGGATATAGGCAAAAGTAATTTTGACAGATTATCCTCAAAAGTAAAAAATATTTTATCTACTATCTTATCCATTTTATTACTCAATATGCTGTTAAACTCAAGCTTAAATTTAAAGCAAGATAGTATATATTTATTACTAAATATGTCATTAACAATAGTTATATTGCTAAGCTTATTAGAAAACCTTATAAAAGCTAGGAATACAATTCATCAAACAATAATTTCAGCTATTTTATAAATATATATTTTAATATTTATGAATTATAAAAAAGAAATAATCTTAGTGTAATATTTATAGTCTCCTGATTCTATGCTTTATAAACCTCCGAAAAAGGATCATAACTAGAATCCTCTTTCCACTCATACTCGATATCGATGCTTTTTTGTTTAGCTATTTCATAACCTAATAGATCTGATATAAATCCTAAAGTCATATCTATACCAGCACTTACTCCAGAGCTTGTATAGATATTACCATCTTTTACCCATCTAGCTTTTTGCACCCAAGAGACATTAGGTGCTAGAGATTTTGTCCAAGCAAAAGCTTTTTTATTTGAAGTCGCTCTTTTACCATCTAGTAAACCAGTTTTGCAGAAGAGGCTAGAGCCAGTACACACAGTTATTATATATTTAGCATTTTTTGCTAATTCTGTAAGTTTATTTATTAGCTTAACATCATTAACCAGCTCACGAGTACCCATACCACCCGGTACAAATAATATATAATCCTTTGAGTTAATTTCAGAGAGTTTCTTAGTAGCTATTGAGACGTTTTGACTACTAAGGATATTTCCACCTTCAAGCGAGTAGTACTCAAGTTTAAAGTGTTCTTTGAAGCTTCCTAGTATCTCAACTGGTCCAAATACATCTAGAGTTTCAAAGTCATTAAATAGGACAATTATTACATCTTTCATTTATTTAATTGCTGCAAATATAAACTTTTATAATTATAACATGACAGGCTAAACGAATATCATTTATAAAAATACTAAATAGTGTAAACTCACAGAGTATATTTCGTGGGGAGATTAGAGTTTATATGAGGAGACTCTATATATGATGTTAATAGCTATCAAGATAATACTGTCAGTGCTAATGGTATTGGGGCTTATCTATATTTCTGAAAAGAGTCCTAGGCTGGGCGGTTTATGCTCGGGTTTGCCATTGAGTGTTGGTGTTTTTACATATTTCTATGCTAGAGAAAATGGCCTGCAGTTTTTGATTGATTCTATGCCTTATGCACTTGCGGGTTTCACTAGTACTCTGATATTTACTATGGGATTTTATTTAGGCGGCAAGTTATTTATTAACCAACGTTTTCTAAATACTATTAGCGCACTCGTAGTTGGATTTGTTGTTTACTTCATTAGTGGTTATGGGATTACATCATTACACCTTAATTTACTATCAGGCTTTATTATTTTCCTATTCTCAATGATAGTGAGTATTCTTTTCTTTAAGCATGTACCAGATAACAAACGTCTTGGTGAGAAAGCTAAGATAAAACCAACTAATAAGATTATGATTATCTCATTTAGAGTTACTTTAGTTTCTTCATTGGTTCTATTGATAACGGGAATATCTCGTTCTGTTGGTCATGAGTGGGCTGGAGTATTTTCATCCTTCCCAGTTATGCTTACATCTGTAACTACAGTTTTAATATTCAGTTACAAAGACCAGCTTTACCCAGGCGTACTTAAGCATTTTTCATATGGTGTATCGATTTTAATAATATATGATTTATTAATCTATTGGCTATATCCAATTCTAGGTATTAATTTTGGAACGGTTATCGCTTATATTATCTGTTTTTTCTATCTAGCATTACTAAATAAGTTAAATCAGTAAGCTATATTTTCTAAACCTCTTTTATATAAACACTTAACGTATATAATTTACATAACTAAATATTTATATTAAAACTAATGATTTTCTTTAAAAATGTATCTTACCAAGTAGAGGTAAAAGAGCTTTTTGATGATGTAAGCTTCTCTATATTTCCAAATCAGAAGATAGGTCTGGTTGGTAAAAATGGTACTGGCAAAACTACTTTATTTAACTTAATACAACACAATATCTCAGCTGATAAAGGTGATATTGAGATTGCTAGAAATACTCGTATAGTTACAGTCAAGCAAGAGGTTGATGATTTTGATGCTAAGGTGATTGACTATGTTGTGAATGGGATAGAGTCTTTAAAGACTTTGAAGTACAACATGGTAGAGGCTTTAGCAAATGAGGATTTTGTTGAATACTCTAGATATCATGAGGAGTATGAGTCATTAGGTGGGTATTCTATAGAATCTCAGGCTGGTAAGCTTTTATCTGGGTTAGGCTTCACAACTGCTCAGCAGGATCAAGCAGTAAAGGAGCTTTCTGGTGGTTGGCAGATAAGATTAAACCTTGCTCAAGCACTTTTACAAGAGTCAGATATCCTATTACTAGATGAACCTACAAACCACTTAGATTTAGATGCAGTATTATGGTTAGAGCAATATCTACAAGAGTATAAAGGATCTTTATTACTTATTTCACATGATAGGATTTTTCTTGATAATGTCGTTAAGCAAATTTTCCATATAGATGAGAAAAAGGTAGTCACATATACAGGAAATTACTCATCTTATGAGAAACAATCTTATGAGCAAAAGATTCTTCAACAAAAGCATTTTGAGAAACAGCAAAAACACATAGAGCATTTAGAGAGTTTTATTAATCGTTTTAAGGCAAAAGCAACTAAAGCAAAGCAGGCCCAAAGTCGTATTAAAATGCTTGATAGGATTCAGCGTATAGAGGCTGTGAAAACTGATTCAGAATTTAGTTTTGAGTTTAAGCAAACAAAAGAACATCTGGGTGGGACATTAGTTAGTTTACAGAATACAGACCTAGGTTATGGCAGTAAAGTTATACTAAATAATGTTGGTTTAAATATCTATAATGATATGCGAATAGGGCTTTTGGGGCTAAATGGTGCTGGTAAGTCGACATTGATTAAATCGTTAATTGGTGAGATATCTATTCTTTCAGGCAAAATAGAAAAACATCCTAACCTTAGGATTGGATATTTCTCACAGCACTCATTAGATATGTTAGATATGCAAGCTAGTCCATTATTACATATGCAAAGGTTAGATACTAAAGCTACTCAAGAAAAGCTAAGAACATTTTTAGGCAGTTTTAATTTTACTGGCGATAAAGCATTAGCCAAAGTAGGAACTTTTTCAGGTGGTGAAAAAGCAAGGTTAGCTTTGGCAATGATAGTTTATCAAGAGCCTAACTTCTTATTATTAGATGAACCAACAAACCATTTGGATATTGGAGTTAGAGAGGCTTTGACAGTTGCTTTACAGAGCTTCCAAGGAGCAATAATACTTGTATCGCATGATAGATTCTTACTAGAGTCTACAGTTGATGAGTATATGCTCGTTGGTGAAGGTAAAGTTAGACCATTTGATGGCGATATGAAGGATTATTATAAATATATATTAGAAGTTAAGAAGTCTGAAAATGCACCTCAACAAAATAAGAATAATGTCGAGAAAAAAGAAAGTCGTAAACTCTCAGCGAATGAGAGAAGGCAACTAAAACCAATTCAGGATAAAGTTAAAAAACTAGAAAAGAATTTAGCTAATCTACAAAAGAAAAATTCAGAAATGGAAATTTTGCTGCAAGATGAAGAGTTGTATAATGATAAAGAAAAACTTCAAAAAACTTTATTAGAACACTCAGATCTAAAAGCAAAAATAGAAGAAGTTGAAGTTGAATGGTTTGCTGCTTTAGAAGAACTCGAGCAATTTCAAAAAACTGAATAGGTGATATTTGTTTAAAGAAAAAAGGCTATGAAGTAACTGGCTGGGTAATATAAATTAATAAGTCAAGCTTCCATGATCATATTTTTTTGTCATGACGCGTCATAAAATATTGACAAATGTTGACAAATAATTTTTACTTGATACAATTGATTTAGTGTTAAATTAATTAATACTAATAAAAATCTTTAAAGTTAAAAACAGGAGAATTAATTATGTTATATTGGACACTTGTATTTTTAGTCGTAGCGATCGTCGCAGCTCTTTTTGGTTTTGGTGGAATAGCGGGGCTTGCTGCAACTCTTGCAAAAATTGTATTCGTAGTTTTCTTAGTATTATTTGTAGGATCTTTGATTTTCTCTTTCCTTGGAAAATTAAAAAAATAAATTATTTAAATAAAATTAATACTATCTATCTTTTCTACTAGAAATTACTATTAAATAAAAATAACTTTGTTAATATTTGATAATATTTTAAAGTTATTTTTTTTCATTATGATCAAGTCAAAAGCAGCAGTAGCATGGGAAGCGAAAGCACCATTATCGATAGAAATAGTTAATGTTTCATTACCAAAAGATAATGAAGTTCTTATTGAGATCAAAGCAACAGGTATTTGTCATACAGATGCTTACACTCTTTCTGGAAGAGACCCTGAAGGGCTCTTTCCTTCTATATTAGGTCATGAGGGAGCAGGAGTAGTTGTTGAGGTTGGCAAGAATGTTACTAGTGTCAAACCTGGTGATCATGTGATAGCTTTATATACTCCAGAGTGTAGAAATTGTGAATATTGCTTAAATCCTAAAACTAACTTATGCCAAGCTATAAGAGAAACTCAAGGTAAAGGTTTAATGCCAGATGGAACAAGTAGATTTACAAGCTTTGATGGACGAGAAATTTTTCATTATATGGGTTGCTCAACTTTTTCAAACTATACAGTATTACCAGAGATAGCTGTAGCTAAGATAAGAAAAGATGCTCCATTAGATAAAGTTTGCTATATAGGCTGTGGAGTTACTACAGGTGTCGGTGCTGTAGTAAAAACTGCAAATGTTGAAGCAGGTTCTAGCGTGGTAGTATTTGGTCTAGGAGGTATTGGTCTTAATGTGATTCAAGGAGCAAAGCTAGTTGGAGCTGGGCAAATAATCGGAGTTGATACAAATAATGCTAAGAAAGATTTAGCAGCCAAGTTTGGTATGACAGACTTTGTAAACCCTAATGAGATCGATGAAGATCTAGTTAGTCATCTTGTAAGGCTAACGGGCGGTGGAGCTGACTATAGTTTTGAGTGTATAGGAAATGTAAAAGTAATGAGACAAGCCCTTGAGTGTGTTCATAAAGGTTGGGGTGAAAGTGTCATAATCGGAGTAGCTGGAGCAGGTGAGGAGATAAGCACGAGACCATTTCAGCTAGTTACAGGTAGAACTTGGAAAGGCTCAGCATTCGGTGGGATGAGAGGTCGTACTGATGTACCAGAGATAGTTGATTGGTATATGGATGGCAGAATTAATATAGATAAGCTAATTACTTCAAATATTAAAATAGATGATATTAATAAAGGTTTTGAAGAAATGCATAACAATATCAGAACTATAGTAACCTTTTAAATTTTTCTTATTTATTCCTATATAGAGCGCATAATTCTTTTATAACAGAGCTTTCCACTATAGAATGGATTATATACCTTTACTGATATAGGGATTCTCTATGCAAAAATTATTAGTGTTAGGTGCTGGTAGAGTTGGGACTTTAGCAAGTTGTCTACTAGTTGAGTCAGGCAGTTATATCATTCATTTAGCAGATAGGGTTATTCCCCATAGTAAGCCTAAATTAGATAAACATAAAGATAATCTAATATATATAGAATTAGATGCTAATAACAAACAAGAAATAACTAAATATATAAAAAATAATCAGATAGGCTCGATTGTCTCTTGTCTTCCATTTTTTTGTAATACGGAAATAGCAAAATTAGCTAAAGAAATCGAAGTAAATTATTTTGATTTAACAGAGGATGTTGAAACCACTAATATAATTAGAGAGTTATCACAAAAATCTAATGCAATCTTCGCTCCACAATGTGGATTAGCTCCAGGTTTTATAAGTATAGTTACAAATCATCTTATGCAAGAGTTTGAATCTGTGGACACTGTTCGAATGAGAGTAGGGGCTTTACCTTTAAACGTATCAAATACTTTGCAGTATGGTTTAACTTGGTCAACTGAAGGCTTAGTTAATGAATATGCAAAACCATGTAATGGTGTTGTTGATGGGCAAGAGAGAATTCTAGCACCATTAGCTGATGTAGAAGAAATAAAGATTGATGGTCTAACTTATGAGGCTTTTAACACTTCTGGTGGTATTGGCTCCATGATAGAAACATATAAAGGTAAAGTAAAAAATATAAATTATAAAAGTATTAGGCATCCTGGACATTGTGAGAAGATGAAATTCTTAATGGAAGATATGAAGTTAGGAAGTGATCTAAATCTAATGGTGAAAATAATGGAAAACGCGATTCCAAGAATAAACCAAGATATAGTACTTATATATGTTTCAGTAGATGGTATTCGTAAGGGAGTAAGGGCTGAAAGGCACTACGCTCAAAAATTTCCATCAAGAAAAATGTATGAAAAACATTTCTCTGCTTTACAGATGACAACAGCAACAAGCTTATGTGTAACAATTGATCTAGTATTGAACAACTACTTTCCAAAAGGTTTTGTAAATCAAGAATCTATTACTTTGAAAGATTTCTATAATAATCGTTTTGGTAAATATTACGAGAATGAAGGCTTACTTGTTCAAGCAGTTTAATCTATTAAAAAATAACTAAGGTGATCTATTATGTATGAAATAGCTAAATTAGGAATGGGTCTGGAAAAACTTAAAAACCAATTTTCTGATTCTATAGAAACTTTTAATCCAGCAAATGGAAAATTATTAGCTAAAGTTAAGAACGAAAACTTAACTGATATGGAAACTGCTATTAATAAAGCTGAAAAAGCTTTTCTAGAATGGCGTAAATATCCAGCTCCAAAACGTGGTGAGCTAGTTCGCTTGATTGGTGAAGAGCTACGTAAAAATAAAGACTCATTAGGCACTTTAGTTTCTCTAGAAATGGGGAAATCTAAACAAGAGGGTGATGGTGAAGTACAGGAAATGATTGATATGGCAGATTTTGCTGTTGGTCAATCTCGTATGTTATATGGCTCAACTATGCACTCGGAACGTCCTGAGCATAGGATGTATGATCAGTGGCATCCTTTAGGGATTGTTGGAGTTATTTCTGCTTTTAACTTTCCTGTAGCTGTTTGGTCATGGAATGCTTTTGTTGCTGCAATTTGTGGTAATACAGTTATTTGGAAGCCTTCTGAGAAGACGCCTTTATGTGCTATTGCAGTTCAAAATATTTGTAAAAAGGTTATTAAAGAACATGGTTATCCTGATATATTTCATACTGTGATTTCTAAAGAGATAGAAGTATCTAAAGCTATGGTAAATGATAAAAGAGTAAATCTTGTGTCATTTACAGGTTCTACTAAAGTTGGAAAACAAATAGCAGAGCAGGTAGCTAGTCGTTTGGGTAAATGTATATTAGAACTTGGTGGTAATAATGCAGCTATCCTAGATGAAAGTGCAAATCTAAAAATAGCTATACCAGGAGCAGTTTTTGGAGCAGTTGGAACAGCTGGGCAACGTTGTACTACACTTCGTAGATTATTAGTTCATAAATCGATTTATGAGACAGTAAAAGAAAAAATGATAAATGCATATAAGCAAGTCAAAGTAGGAGATCCTCTTGATCAAAAAAATCTAATGGGACCATTAATCGATCAAGATTCCGTTAAAAACTTTGCTCGTACAGTTAATGAAGCACAAAAACAGGGTGGCAAACTTCTAGCTGGTGGAAAAGTATTAGATAAAGAAGGCTTCTTTGTCGAGCCAACAATTATTGAAGCAAATAATAATATGAATATTGTTAAAGAAGAGAATTTCTGTCCAATTCTTTATATTATGTCTTTTGAAACTATAGAGGAAGCAATTAAGATTAATAACTCTGTTGATTATGGACTTTCTAGCTCTATATTTACTGATAATTTACAAAATGCAGAATTATTTCTTTCAGCATCAGGTAGTGATTGTGGTATTGCTAATGTCAATATAGGAACTTCTGGAGCTGAAATAGGAGGCGCCTTTGGTGGTGAGAAAGATACCGGTGGTGGTAGAGAGGCTGGATCAGATGCTTGGAAGGCATATATGAGAAGGCAAACTAATACTATTAACTATGGTAAAAACTTACCATTAGCTCAAGGAATTAAATTTAATCTGGAGGATTAATTATGAGTATTAAAGTTTTAGATAAGCTTTGGGAACAGTATGTTAAAGTGAATCCACATGTTCAACAGATCTATGATTTATTTGTAGAAGAAGGTGAAAAACCAATTAATGATCATATCGCATTAAGAACTCTAGATGATCCTAAGATAGATATAAATGTTTTAGCAAAGCCATTTATAGACAAAGGTTATAAAATTTGTGGCCATTATGATTTTGAGGTTAAAAAATTAAAAGCAATACATTTAGAACACGAAGATCATACTCAGCCTAAAGTATTTATAAGTCAGCTATTAGTTAGTGAATTTAGTCCATTTTTACAAAAGACTATGAAAGCTTGTGTTGAGGCAATACCTAGCAGTTTAATAAAAGATCCTGAAGCATTGCTAACATCTGGCGCTAGTTGGAGTTATATAAGTTATAAAACTTATCAGAAGCTTTTAGAAGAGTCTGAATATGCTGCTTGGTTTTATGTGTTTGGATTTAGAGCTAATCACTTTACTGTTTTCATAAATGACCTTAAACATTTTAATGAAGTTTCTGAGGTTAATGATTTCTTAAAATCTAATGGATTTGTATTAAATTCTTCAGGTGGAGAAATAAAAGGAACTCCTGCAGACTATCTAGAGCAATCAAGCACTATTTCAGGTGAGGCAGAAGTTAAATTTATAGAAGGAAAGAAAACTATTCCTTGTTGTTATTATGAGTTTGCTAAACGCTATCCTGATGAAAGCGGTAAGCTATATCAAGGTTTTGTAGCCAAATCAGCAGATAAAATTTTTGAGAGTACAGACGTTAAAAATAGATAATTCTTTTATTTATAATTATCAGAAATAATTTTAGATAACTCTTTAAATAGAGTGCTATAAGTAGAGCTTTTTCTCATGACTAAATAAATGTTTCTATGAAAATCAGAGTTTTTGATCTTTATATATTTCACTTTAGAGGTTTTTGTTTGAGCTATTTTAGGTATAAATGTTATGCCTTCATCAACAGAAACCATTTGTCTTAGTGTTTCTAAACTACTTGCTCGGAAGTTATTGTTATAAGATAGTTTATTTGTTGAACAAAATTCTAAAGCTTGATCTCCCATACAGTGACCTTCATCAAGAAGCATCAAATTTTGTTCTTGAATATCTTTTACAGATAGATCTTTACCTTTTGATAATTGATTTTCTGTAGAAATAGCTAAACAGAAGTTATCTCTAAAAAGCTTATTGGTAACAAAATTTCTATTTTCTATATTGTCTGCTAATATTGCAAAATCTAGCTTTCCATGCTCTAGCATATCTATTAAAGTATCGGTTTTTTCCTCAACTATAGATATACTAATATTTGGTATTTTAGCTTTTATAGGTGGAAGTATATTAGGCATAAGATAAGGACCTAAAGTTGGGATTACTCCTATGGAAACATTTATCCTACCATTATCTAAGTGTAAACTTACTAAATCTTTTAAATTTTTTACGTCCTCTAGAATTTTATAAGCTTGTTTGATAACTTCTTCACCAATTTTTGTAGCTATTATATTTTTGCTATTTCTTTCAAATATTTGTATATCTAAAGAATCCTCAAACTTTTTTATCTGCATACTAAGAGCAGGTTGACTGACAAAGCATTTTTCTGATGCTGTAATAAAGCTTTGAGTTTCATATACTGCTAAGATATATTCAAGTGTTCTAGTATTCATATAATTTAAGTTTATGGGCTTTATAAATTTAATCTATTTTACAATAAGAACATAAAGAATATAATGGTTTATGTAACCATTGTAGTTATATAACTAAAAGGAGAAATAAAATGGAAAATAAAAAAGTACCTAATGTAACTTTTAAAACAAGAGTAAGAGATGAAAGTATTGGTGGATCTAACCCGTTTAAATGGCAAGATCTTACAACAAAAGAAATTTTTGATAACAAGAAAGTAATTGTTTTTTCATTGCCTGGAGCATTTACTCCAACTTGCTCAACTTATCAGTTACCAGGTTTTGAAAATAATGCCGCACGTTTCAAAGAGCTTGGAATTGAAGAAATCTATGTTTTATCTGTAAATGATACATTTGTTATGAACAAGTGGATTGAGCATCAAAAGATAAAAAACATTAAACCAATTCCAGATGGTAATGGTGAGTTTACAGATGCTTTAGGAATGTTGGTAGATAAAAGTAACATTGGCTTTGGTAAAAGATCTTGGAGATATGCAATGATCGTTAATAATGGTCAGATTGAGAAGTTCTTTGTTGAGCCAGGTAAAAGAGATAATGCTAATGATGATCCATATGGAGAAAGCTCACCAGAAAACATTCTAAAATATTTAGAAGCTAAATAAGAATTCTAAGGAGTCAAAAATGTCTAAGAAAATAGTTCTTATTGGCGCAAGTGGCGTTATTGGCTCTGCTACATATAAAAAATTTATTGATGCTGGTTATGAAGTAATACCAGCCACATATAGCGGTGGCAATAATTCTCATGTTATTGATATTGAAGATGTAGATTCTATAAAAAAATTCTTTGAAAAGATTGGTCAATTTGATGCTTTAGTATCAACTACTGGTAAAGTTGCTTTCAAGCCTGTTGTTGATCTTTCACAAGAAGATTGGAATTTTAGCTTTAGAAATAAACTACTTGGTCAGATTAATTTAGTTCAAATTGGAGCAAACTACATTAAAGATGGTGGGTCATTTACATTAACTACTGGAATTTTAAATGTTGAACCAATTGCTTTAGGGACAGTAGCAGCTACTGTGAATGGAGCAATTGAAGCATTTGTCAAAGCAGCTAGTTTAGAGTATAAAAACTTTCGTATAAATGTTGTTAGCCCAACTGTTGTTAAAGAAGCCTTAGAATCTTATGGTCCTTTCTTTGTTGGCTATGAACCAGTAGAGGCAGAAACAGTAGCTAATGCCTATTTAAAATCTGTTGCTGGTGTAGCTAATGGAAGTGTTCTAAAGGTTGGATACTAATTAATAAAGAGGAATATATGGGAAAGATATTAACTACTGCAAATGGTGCTCCTATACCTGATGATAATACTAGTATTAGTGCAGGTAAGCATGGTTCACTTACATTTGATAACTTCAGATTATTTGAAAAGTTAGCACACTTTAATCGTGAGAGAATCCCTGAGCGGGTTGTTCATGCTAGAGGAACTGGCTCATATGGTACTTTTACTCTAGAAAGGGATTTGTCAGATTTGACTATAGCTGATTTTTTAATAGGTGAAGGGAAGCAAACAGAAGTTTTTGTACGCTTTTCTACTGTAGGTGGTGGTCAAGATTCTAGTGATTATGCTAGAGATCCTCGTGGTACAGCTATTAAGTTTTATACTAAACAAGGTAATTTTGATTTGGTAGGTAATAATACTCCTATATTCTTCTTAAGAGATCCTAGTAAGTTTCCTGATTTTATTCACTCTCAGAAAAAGAATCCTCAAACTAACTTGCCAGATCCAGCTGCAATGTATGAGTTTTGGTCAAAGAATCCTCAATCTTTACATCAAATGACTATTTTGATGTCAGATCGCGGTATTCCAAGAAGTTATAGACATATGCATATGTTTAGTTCACATACTCTTAGTTTGTATGATTCTGAAGGTAATCGTTTTTGGGTGAAATGGCACTTTAAAACTCAGCAAGGAATTGATAATTTCACAAATGAGGAAGCAGCAAAACAACCAAGCTTTGGCGCACAAAAAGATTTGTTTGATGCGATTAAAGATGGTAATTATCCTAAGTGGGATGTGAATCTACAAGTTATGACAGAGGAAGATGCTAAAAAATATTATGTTAATCCTTTTGATTTAACAAAAGTTTGGTCACATAAAGATTTCCCATTACAGAAAATAGGTGTTTTAGAGCTAAATCGTAATGTTAATAATTACTTTGCTGAAGTAGAACAAGCTACTTTTGCACCAAATAATTTAGTTCCAGGTGTTGGTATATCACCTGATAAAATGTTACAAGCAAGACTTTTAGCTTATCAGGATGCTCATAGATATAGAGTAGGAGTGAATGCTAGTCATTTACCTGTGAATGCTTCAAAATGCCCAATGCATAATTATCAGCGTGATGGAGCAATGGCAGGAACAGCTCTTAATGTTTCACAGAATGAAATCCCTAATTTCTATCCTAATGCTCATTCTGATAGTCCTGTTGAGATACCAGAGTATAAAGAACCTCCTTTAGAAATATTAGGGGATATTGATTACTATGATGCTCAAGATGAAGATAACTATTCTCAAGTAGGAGATCTTTATAGATTGATAGATGAGTCTCAAAAAAATCAGTTAGCTAATAATATTGCTGAAGGTTTAATTCATGCTACAGCAGAGGTCCAGGAATTAATGTTAGAGCAATTCAATAAAGCTGATAGAGATTATAAAGTCAGAGTTGAAAAAGCTTTAAGCGATTTAGCTTAATTTTCTAATTATCTTTTATTCATCTTCCATAATAGATTACTAATATATGCTCTTCTATTTTCTTTACATGCAACCATAAGTAATTTTGTTATTTTTAAACTATAAGCATCAGAGAATAGGATAATAAGCATTTCTCTAATATAGTTAGTATTTAGAGTTATATAATTATCAGTACCAATACCCAGCTTTATCCCTTTCTTTTCCCACCAACTAAAAGGGTGGTCTTTATAGTCTGGAATTGCAGTTGTTAGCTTTAGGTTTGATGATGGAAGTCCCACTACACCTATATTTTTGCTTATTATTCTATTTAGAACATCATGTTGATATCTTTCTATCTCTATAGATGTATGGAATTTTATTTTTGTAAATTCTAGAATCTCTTCTTCGTTTAGCTTTATTCCACTTATTATTTTATCTCTAATAGTTGAGTTATTTTCATTCCATGGTATTTCTTCTATCTCTCTAAACTCCATAGATTTTGGACCTAGTGGTTGAGATGATTGATTAAGCTTTAATACTTTTTGCAGTAATCTTTGAAAGTAATAATTTGGATTTATACCAATTGATAGACCATGCTCTAGAGTATCTATATTCCATATATTTAGGGCATTATCTACTGCTTGTACCCCTTTTTTTAGAGTATGAAATGTTTCACCATGGTGAGAACGGATCTTAAAACCATAATACTGTAGCTTTCTAACGCCTTGTTTAAGTGTTTCAAAATGAGCTTTTTTATAGATATTTTTTTCATCACCAACAGTATCAATATCTTTCATGACATTTTGTAGAAAAGGATATTTTTCTAATATTTCAATTAGGTAATTTACTTGATATTCAAAACTTTCTTTTTTTGTTTTGAATTTAATGTTATCAAAGAAATTCGCTTCTTTTCTAAAAGATGGTGAAAGTACATAACTAAAATCAGGATGTTCTTTTCTGAAATTTTCAAATCCTTCATAAAGTCCTAAAACAACATCTTCTTCTGTTGCTAAATCTTCATTGAGAATACTTTCTTTTTCATCACTTGTAGAACGAGAGAGAGTAAATTTTAATCTAATACTACCAACGTTATACTTATGATAAAGTTCATTAGCCATATGGTAGGCTGCATCGATATGATCTTGCTTAGTATTGAGAATAATTTTCGCTAAATATAGTAAATCTAGATACTTTGAAAATTTTTCACCATCTTTTAGTACAATTAGATTTTCAACATCTTTTACAGAGTTTATGGGTAAAGCATTTTCTCCATAGATATTTTTAATTTTTTGACTATAAACATCTCTACTTTTTCCTTCTAGTAACTTTTTCAGCCTAGGGTAAATAAATTCAGCAGATAATGAGCCTGTCAAATGTATGTGCTCTTCATTATATTTAAGAGGAAAACTTTTAAAGAAGTCATAAAATGCTATACCAACAGGGTGTTGTAATAACTCTTCTATTTCTAATTCATCATTATTAAAAAGCTTTAATTTCTTAATAAAATCCTTAATACATATAGACTCTTGATTATCTAAGTCTTCATAACAGAGTAGTTCTAGAGTGTTAAACACTGAAAGCCCATTTGTTTCAGTAATAATTTTATTTAGTTTTTTATTTAATGAGTTGTCTTTAGACATTTTAGATAGAAATTTCTTTCTTAGTCGTGTAATTATAAAGCTATTTGGGTGTATGATAAAGTAAAATAAATTAATTGCTTAATTAATAAAAGAATAATGAAAACAAATATAAAGAATATTGAATTGGAAATTTTTAAAACTGGTGTTTCAAAGAAGCTTTTAGCAAGAGATGATCAGAGAAACTTTCAAATAGATTTTATTAGATTAGAACCTAGTTTTAAGCTAGCTCAACATATGCATCCAGATGTCGAGTGGATTTATGTTATAAAGGGATCTATGTCTGATGAGAGAGGAGAATATACTTCTGGAGATTTCTTTATTAATCCAGCAAATTCAAAACATTCAGTAATATCAGGTCCAGATGGTTGTGATATTTTATGTTGCTGGTGTGGAGAAATTAAAGACTGTTAATACTATTTAGAACTTGTTGAAAAACTTCACCTATAGATAAGTTACTAGTATCAACTAAAATAGCATCATCAGCTGGTTTTAAAGGAGCAACTTTTCTATTTCTATCTTGATAGTCTCTTTGCTCAATATCTTTTTTTATTTTATCAAAATCAGGCTTTTCACCTTTTGTAGTTAGCTCATCATATCTTCTTTGAGCTCTTACTTCTGAACTAGCATCTAAGAAGAATTTATATTTAGCTTCTGGAAAAACTACAGTACCCATGTCTCTTCCATCTGCTACAAGACCTTGTTCAGTAGCAAAAGATAACATTTTATTATGTAGCATTTGACGAACTTTTGGGTAAGCAGATGTTTTAGAAGCAAGCATCCCAGTTTGTTCAGTACGAATATCTTTAGTTACATCCTTACCATTTAAAAGGACTATTATAGAGTCATCCTCTACTTTAAATGAAATGTCTAAAGAGTCTAGCTTATTGCATACATCTGTTTCGCTATCTAAATTTGCTCCAGCATTGTAGCAGTGTAAAGCCGCTATTCTATATATAGCACCACTATCAAGTAGCTTGTAATTAAAGTGTTTAGCTAATTTTTTAGATAAAGTTCCTTTACCAACGCCACTAGGGCCATCTACAGTTATTATTTTAGAGTTGAGCATTTTCAAATTCCTTCATGAATGCTACTAATGCTTGTACATCAGCTAGTGAAACGGCATTATAAAGACTTGCTCTACAACCACCAACATTACGATGACCTTTTAAACCATAGAAGCCTCTTTCATCTGCTTCTTTTAAAAATTTCTTAGTTAGCTCTTCTGATTTTAGCTGAAATATTACATTCATATTAGAACGATATTTTTCATCTATATTATTTACATAGATATTAGAGTTATCGATAGCATTATAAAGTAGATCAGCTTTTTCTTGATTGAATTCAGCCACTTTCTCTAAAGTATCAAACTTCTCTAATAAATAATTTAATATAAGTTCAAAAGTTACCCAAGATATAACAGAAGGAGTATTATACACAGAGTCAGATTTTTTAGTTAAATCATAATCAAAAACTATAGGAATATTATTTTTCTTCTGAATAAGTGAATCTTTAACAATTACAATTGTAACTCCTGGAATACCAGCATTCTTTTGAGCGCCAGCATAAATCAAACCATAGTTGGAAATATTCACAGGCTTTGATAAAAAACTTGATGAAACATCACAAACTAAAGGAGTGTCACAAGATTTAGCAAGTTCTTTAACTTGATAGCCATCAACAGTTTCGTTATCTGTATAGTAAATATAATCACAAGGTTCTTTAAGTGATATATTGTTTTGAGTAGTTGTTTCTACATTAATGAATTTTTCAGCTTCTTTAGCTGCTTTCTCAGACCAGATCCCTGTACAAAGGTAAAGAGCTCTATTATGTTTACCTGCTAAATTCATCGGAATAGCTGAAAACTGAGCAGTTGCTCCACCTTGCATAAGTAAAATAGAATAATCAGAAGGGATATTTAAAAGTTTTCTTAAGTTTGTTTGTATAGAAGCGTGTACTTCATCAAATACTTTATCTCTATGAGAGATTGAAAGTAAAGAAACTCCTGTGTTTTTATAATCGATTAACATTTGTTGTAATTCTTTTATAACAGAAGTAGGTAAAACAGCTGGTCCAGCACAAAAATTTATTTTCATGATTAATAATAGCCGAAAATTAATAAAAAGATGGTTTATATTCTAGCATAAATATAAGAGCTGATGAATTAGACATTATAGAATTTTAAAGCTAGTTATTGTCTTGTTAAATAAATTTTAAGCTTTAGATATATCTTCTGTATAATTTCTCCATAATTCTATGTCATTTTTGATTATGGTTAAGACTAATGTTAGAAAATTTTAAGTCTAAAGTTTTAAGCTTTTTAGATAAGAAACGAGTAATAGAAGATGAAGTATTACGCTATGCATATTCTACAGATGCAAGTTTATATAGAATGGTGCCTAAGCTAGTCCTAATTGTAAATACAGAAAGAGAAGTTCAAGAAGTAATAAAACTAGCTTCTGAATATGATATTAAATTAACTTTCAGGGCTGCTGGAACGAGTCTTTCTGGACAGGCTGTAACTGATCAAGTTTTAGTGATGCTTGCTTTAAATAGTTGGTTAAATTATGAAATTTATGATGATGGTAAAAAGATAAAGTTAGAGCCAAGTATTATTGGTGCAGAGGCTAATAAAAATTTAAAGATTTATGATAGAAAGATTGGTCCAGATCCAGGCTCAATTAATACTGCAAAAATAGGCGGGATAGTATCAAATAACTCTAGTGGCATGTGTTGTGGTACAGCTAAAAACACATACTCAACTATAGATTCAATGCAAATAGTTTTTGCGGATGGAAGTGCATTAGATACAGCTAATCAGCTAAGTATTGATAAATTTAAAAATGATAAAAAAGAGTTTATAGATAGTTTAGTTAAAATTCGTAAAGAAATCATAAATGATGAGAATATTGTTAAATTTATAAAAAAGAAGTTCTCTATCAAAAATACTAGTGGCTACAGTCTAAATGCTTTTTTAGAATTTAAGGATCCGATAAAAATTATAGAGAGATTATTAATTGGTTCAGAAGGTACTTTAGGATTTGTTAGTTCTGTTACTTTAAATACGGTTCCAGATTATAAATATAAAGCACTAAACTTAATATATGGAAAACTAGAAGATCTAGTTAACTTAACTGTAGAGATTGAGCCATATAGTATCTCCTCTATAGAGCTTTTAGATTATTTGTCTTTGAAATCTGTAGCAGATCAGAAAGAGTTAGAACCTTACTTAATTGAATTAAAAGATGAAAGCTATGCGGCTATTATGATTGAGTTAGCTGAAGAAAGTAATGAAAGCTTAGAATCTAAATTAGAGATAGTTAAGAAATCTATCTCTAAGGCAGATATTATCTATCAAACAGGATTTAAGCAAAATGCTAAAGAAATGCAGATTATATGGAAAACTAGAAGTGGGGTATTACCAACTATAGCAGGGCAAAGACCTTTAGGCTCTAGTGTTTTAATAGAAGATATAGCTGTAGAAATAGAAAAGTTGCCGATGCTTATAACAGATGTTAAAGAAATGTTTAAAGAGTATTCTTATAATAGTGCTGCTATTTTTGGACATGTGTTAGCTGGGAATATTCATTTTGTTCTTACACCAAACTTTAACAATCAAGAAGAAATTCTAAATTATGATAATTTTATGCATGAGTTAACTAGTCTCGTTGCAAAGAAATTTAATGGCTCATTAAAAGCAGAGCATGGTAGTGGAAGAAACATTTCTCCATTTGCTATAGTTGAGTGGGGTCAGAAATGTTGGGATATCATGTGGCAAATAAAAAGGTTATTTGACCCCAAAAATATATTTAATCCTGATGTTAAGTTGACAAAAGATAATACGCTACATACCAAAAATCTCAAAGAATTTGATTCTGTGCATTCAGAAATAGATAAATGTATGGAATGTGGTTTTTGTGAAACAGTTTGCCCATCAAGAAATTTAAGCTTTACACCAAGACAAAGAAACTCAGTAGCACGTAAGATAAACTCGTTAACAGGGCATGAAAAAGACAAATGGCAAAAGATATATGATTATTATGGAGTTGAAACTTGTGCTACTACGAGTTTATGCAAGACTTCTTGCCCAGTTGGTATAGATACTGGGGCATTTATATTAACTAAAAAGGCTAAGCAAGATAAGCTAGTAAATCATGAGAAAGAAATAAAAGCCGCTAAGCAGAAAGTCCAACTTGGTAATTTAGCTGGTAGTGTATTAGGGAAGAGCAATTTATATAAATTAACTAGTTCATTACATACGCATTTTAAATCTATTCCAGTATATTTAGAAAATATGCCAGATATACAAAAAGCTAAGTTTGTACCATCAAGTAATGGGAGCAGTAAAAAAGTCTTATTATTACCATCATGTCCAAATAGAATTTTTGCTAGTAGTAGAAATTATGATAAATATCCAAGTCAGCTTGTGTTAGAAAAATTAGGTTATGAAGTCGAGTATCCTAGAGATTTAAATAAACAATGCTGTGGGCAGATGTATCATTCTAAAGGTAATAGCCTACAGCAAGAAAAGTCTAAAAATTTATTGGAATCAATTATTTCGAATAATTATGAAGCAGTAATTATTGATAATAGCTCATGTTCTAGTTTTGCTAAGGTTGAAGGAATAAATATTGTAGATATCAACAGCTTTATTTTGGAAAATCTATCAAAAGATAGTATTAATAAAAAATATAATAGAATAGCTTTACATATTGATTGCTCTACAAGAAAACAAAACCTAAATGAGGAATATTTACAAATTTTAGAGTTATGTTGTAATGATGGGATAATCTCTCCTGAGAGAATCTATTGTTGTGGGTTCGCTGGAGATAAAGGTTTTTCGACACCAGAGCTAAATTCTAGTAGTTTAGAAAGCTTAAAGCCACAAATAGAAGGGTGTGATGTAGGAGTTACATTCAATAGAAGTTGTCAGATAGGATTAAGTAAACACTCAGGGATAGAATATATTTCTTTTGTTGAATTAGTGCTTGATTGTATGTAGTTATTCTACTTTTAAACCTTTTTCTAATGCTTCCATTGCATAATAATTATAATCTTGAGGATTTGTTACTTTTTTCTGTAACTTTCCACTAGCACCTATAGTTTCTAGACCTGTTGAGAATATTTGATCTATGTTATAAGTATTCTCATTACCCTCAGCAACAATGAGTTTTCCATTATATAGATATAGAATGTTTTTATAACTTATTGTATTACTATTAAGGTCTTTTATTGTTTGCCATTGCGTAGCTGTACTGTTAGGCTCTGGAGAGTAAGGAACTGTTACGCTATTTAAAATATGCTTCATCATATATTTATAATCTTGAGGATAATTCATTTCAGGTACATTTTTTTCTAAATATGAAGCTCTTACAAACCTTGATGGTGGTGAATAGTCACCGGGTATGCCAACCATTGAAGCAATATTATCTCTTAACGATGAAGATTCAATTGTAAGCTTAAATCCTGGAATATTTCCGAACTTGGCTTTTTGCTCATCTTTATTATAGTTAAGTAAACTATTATAGTTTGACAAATTTTTAAGTTGTTCTGGTAGTGTAGGGTAGTTTGTTAAAACATTTCCAGCCTCTTCACCTTTATAAACATTTATTTTCCCATTTATAAATTCAATAACAGCAGAGTTTCCAGACTTATCTTTTAAACTGAAATGTAAAGGAGCATCTTTTAATGCTATATCTGGAGCGACGGCTACTGAGCTTGAGATTATTTGGTATTTAGAAATATTCTCTAGAGCTTCATTAACATCTTTAGAAGTTGCAAGAGTATAGTTAACTAAATCATAGAAACTTAATACTGCTTTTTTATTACTCGGATCGTATTTAGGATACTCTGTACCTGGAAGATAAAGGAAAGAGGCAGATAATCCTTGATCATTCGCACCATCAACTAATAAGCCTGTGCTAAAGATTTCTCTTCCCATGAAAGGATATTTTACATCCCATTCAGCAACTTTCAGATCTGGATAAGCTTTATCCATATATGAAGAAACCTGATGTACTCCCTTGTTATATCCAATAGTGAATATTCCAATATTAATTGGAAAATCCATTGTTCTTCCTACAATGGAAGCATTTTCTTTGTGAATAAAAACTTCAGTACAAGCTTCAGAAATGGTGACTATTCCTAATGTTATACTAGATATTAAAGCTATTTTTTTAATCATTTTTTATTTGAAAATAAAATACCATATATTAAAAATATAGCACACAATTAATAAAAGATAGAAAGGATGAACCTACAGAATTATAAAATATATTGACTTAGATCTTTATCTTTAACTAGTTTTCCAAGCTTATTATTTACATATTCTACTGTAATGTTTAGATTCTTATCTTCGATCTCTGGAGCATCAAAAGATATTTCTTCTAATAGTTTTTCCATTACAGTATGAAGCCTTCTAGCTCCTATATTCTCTATTTCTTCATTTACTTTGTAAGCAATGTCAGCAATCCTATTTATAGCATTTTCTTCAAAGTTTAAATTCAGACCTTCTGTTTCCATTAGAGCAACATATTGTTTTAGTATAGAGCAGTCAGGCTCTTTAAGAATTCTAACAAAATCTTCAACGACTAGAGATTTTAACTCGACTCTAATAGGCAGTCTTCCTTGAAGTTCAGGTATTAAATCTGAAGGCTTAGCAATGTGGAATGCTCCTGAAGCTATAAACAAGATATGATCAGTTTTAATCATTCCATATTTGGTAGAAACAGTAGAACCTTCTACTAAAGGTAGTAAGTCTCGCTGCACACCTTCACGAGAAACATCTGCTCCAGAGTTACTAGATTTTTTACATACTTTATCTATCTCATCTAAAAAAACTATACCATTTTGCTCAACAGACTCTAAAGCTCTTGCTCTAATATCTTCCTCGTTAACAAGCTTGGAAGCTTCCTCATCTTTTACAAGTTTTAAAGCATCTTTTATTTTAACCTTTTTATTTTTCTTTTTATCACTACTTAAGCTTGAAAAAAGGTCTTGAAGTTGACTTGTCATATCTTCCATACCTGGAGGCCCCATAACTCCAATAGTTTTAGGAGCAGCCGCAACTTCAATCTCTATTTCTTTATCATCAAGTTCACCATTTTGAATTTTCTTTCTAAAGGCTTCTCTTGTTTTACTTTCTTTTTCTTTACGAGATTCACTATCTTGAGCTGGTTCATTTGCAAAGCCAAGCTTAGATTCACTAGCTCTAGCAGGAGGTATTAAAACATCTAGTATTCTTTCTTCAGCTAATTTAGTAGCTTTCTCTACAACTTTTTGCTTAGCGTCTTCTCTCTTCATTTTGACAGCCATTTCAACTAGGTCACGTATTATAGATTCTACATCTTTACCAACATAACCAACTTCTGTAAATTTAGTAGCTTCAACCTTTATGAACGGAGCGTCTGCAAGCTTTGCTAGTCTTCTAGCTATTTCTGTTTTACCAACACCTGTTGGACCAATCATTAAAATATTCTTTGGTGTAACTTCTTGACGCATTTCATCATTAAGTTGCATACGGCGCCATCTGTTTCTAAGAGCAATTGCAACAGCTTTTTTTGCATCATTTTGACCAATAATATGTCTTTCTAGTTCATTAACAATTGCTTTTGGGGTCATTATTTGTGTCATAAAAAGTTATCCTTTTTGTTTATTCTCTAGGCTTTCTATAGTGAAATTATGGTTTGTATATATACAAGTATCAGCTGCTATTGTTAAACTCTTTCTTACAATTTCTTCAGCAGTAAGATCTGTATTTTCAACTAATGCAGTTGCTGCTGATCTAGCATAAGTAGAACCTGAGCCTATGGATATAATATTATTTTTATCTGCCGCCATAACATCTCCAGCACCAGAAATTAGTAAAGATAGGTTTTCATCAGCAACTATTATCATTGCTTCAAGTTTACTAAGCATTCTATCAAGTCTCCATTCACGAACCATTTCGACAGCTGCTCTTTCTAGGTTTCCTTGATAGAACTCTAATTTTTGTTCAAATTTCTCAAAAAGTGTAAAAGCATCAGCGGTAGATCCTGCAAAACCAGTAAGTACTTTACCATTATTCAACTTTCTAACTTTAACAATATTTTCTTTAGCTATCGTATGTCCAAGAGTAGCTTGCCCATCTCCACCTACAACAACTTTATCTCCTTTTCTTACACATAAGATAGTTGTACCTTTCATGTTTTCCATAATCTATGCCTTTCGTTTATTTTATTAGGTTATTAAATCCTTATTTTAATATATGTGGAGCTTGTTTAGATTTTTACAAGTTTTTTAATAAAAAAATCTTTATAATATTGCTAATTATTGGAATAACCTCATAAAAAAAGTGTTAAAAAAGATATATTTTTTTGTAAAGAATAGACCATTTCCGTTTTTTATCCTTTTAGTAGCTATTATTTATTTGTCACTATTAGGATATGCACCTTTATTTGATAGAGATGAAGGCTATTATGTTTCAGTAGCGATGAATATGCATAATTCAGGAGATTTTCTGTTACCTGTTTATAATGGCGCATATTGGTTAGAAAAACCAGTATTACTTTATTGGTTGATGAATGCTTCAATCTATTTATTTGGAGCTACAGTTTTTGCAATGAGGTTACATGCTGCGCTAAGTGGTATCTTATTAATAATATCTATGAGCTTTTTATTAATAAAAATCTTAAAGGATAGAAAGGAGGCTTTAATAATAGCAGCTTCTGTTGCTTTTATGCCTTTAGTAGTTCTGTTAGCTAGAACAAGCATGATAGATATGACATTAACTCTTTTTACTACTTTAACATTATTGACCTTTTTTATTGGTACTGAGTCTGAAGAACCTAAAGATAGGAAATGGTATTATTTTTCATGGGCTTGTATGGGCTTGACTTTTTTTGCAAAAGGACCAGTTGGAATCGCATTTATTTTACCCTCAGTTGGAATATATTTACTTATTCAGAATAAGTTATGGAATGTTATAAAAAGAGTTAATTTTCCAGTGGGTATATTAATTTTTTGTTTAGTTAATTTCTGGTATTTTATAGTCTTTTATAATATGGGAAATAAGTTTTGGAATGATTTTTTCGTTCAACAAATTTTTAATAGAAGCTCAGAAAGTTTAGTTGGAGGGACAGCTATTTTTACAGGCTTGGGAGGAGTGTTTTTTTATATTGGCATTGTATTTTCAACTACTGGAGCATTCATAGCTCTTGCTGTTTCTGGATTGTTCATGAGTTTTAATAAAGAATTTATAAAAAGAAGGACAACCTTTGACAAATTAGCTTTATATTCATCTATCATTTGTATTATAGCTACGATAGTTTTTAGCTTGGCAGCAACTAAACTACCTTATTATATTTTACCGATATATCCTTTTTTAGGGATTTTAGTTGGGTATTTTTGGAGTAATTTTAGTTTAGAGAAAAAATTAAGAAATAATATCAAAAGAGCTTTCTGGACTATTTTTTCATTAAGTACTTTTATATTGGTTTTGGCTGGAATTTTAGTGCCGACAGTAATACTTTTTTTAGATTGGAATAGTATAGTTGTTGCAGGGGAGCTAAATATTAATCCAGTAGAATATGACATTCCATATAGCATACCAATTAATTTATGGTTAGCTTATTTAGTGGCCTTAATAAGTTTATTAACTTTTGTTGGTTTTAGATATTTCTATAAGAAAAATAACTTTTCTTATATGCTTAGGACAATAATCTTAGGAGGCTTTGCTTTAAGTATATCTTCATGTTTTATTTTTAGCTCAATAGTGAATTGGTTACAAAAACCAGCAATAGATATGTCAGAAGCATTAAAAGTAAAAGTATCTAAAGATGCTGAGATTGCTGAGTTTGCATTAGTTAAGCCATCTTTACATTTTTATACAGGCAAAGAAGTAATAAATGAGTATGCTTTTAAAACTGATATTTCAATACATAATAAAGAATTAGGTATAGAGCATTATAGTTTGATTGAAAATCTTAATGAATTTAATAAAAAATTTAAACAAGATTATCCTTATTACTTAATAGTTAGAAAAGGTATTAGTAATTATAAAGATATAAATCGTGCATATAGGGTACAAGAATTTGGACCATATTTATTGTTAGGTAATAAATATGCTTTAGAACAATGGCAAAGTTCTACAAATTAAAATCATTTTTATGATATATTTTTATAGGCTATAAAATATTAAACAAACTTGAGTAAATTATGAATGATTTAAATTTTAGAGAAACACTCTCAGTTGCAAATAGTATTTATAAGAAAGCATTTAAGGTGACTTTCATATTGGCATTTATGTTATCTTTCATATCTGAATATAGTACAGTTTATTTGATGAACCATGGATTGTATGAGTATGTTAAAAGTGGAGGTAAAGATATAGAAAATCTTCCACCAGGAGGAGTTTTAATAGGAATCTTTCTAATTATAATTTTCTCAACCATTTTTGTTTATGGAATGATAGCTTTAGTTCAAGGGCTATTAATGAAAGAAAATGAATTAAAAGCTTTTGATTCGGTGAAAATAGCTTTACAGATTTTTTCTAAAAGAGTTTTTCCTTTTATAGGAGTTTTTCTATTGTCTATGATAGCATTGACAATACTTTCTGCATTTCTTCAATATTTAGGAATATATATTGCAACCTTATTGTTCTTAACAGCGTTACCTGCAGTTATTTTAGGTAGTGAGAATGTCTTTCAGTCAATTTTAAATAATTTTAATGCTATTAGATCAAACTTACTTTATATGCTTAGTCTTGCTTTTATAGTGTTTGCTTTAATACTTGTGAAGCCTATTTTGACTTATGGATTTATATATTTATTACAGAATATGGAGTTTACAAGTAATTCATTAGGTGTTAGTGTACAAAATATTTTTATAACAATAGTTGATTCATTTGTTATCCCTTATATGTTTGCAATAAGTGTTGCAACTTATTTAACAATAAAGAAATAAGTTTCTATAAATCAATTGTTCTCATATCTGTAACAGTCATTCCAGCTTTTAATGCATGAACTAATCCAGGAATGCCATCTTCAAATACATGACATTCATGATAAGGAATATCATATTTATCAGCAATTAAAGTGAATGCTTCTGTAGTATTTTTAGAAGGGTGATCATCATCGGCAGTAATTATTTCATTAAAGAGGTTAGTTATCCCAAGAGCATCAAGTGTCTTGAAGACATTTTTTTTCGTACCACCAGACAAAACAACCATCTTCTTATGATTATAATATTTATTTATAATCTCAATAGCAGGTTTTATGGCTATTCCTTTATCAATATTTTTATTAGTATAAGAAGCTATTTCATTAGCAATATGATTAATTTCTAAGTCACCAAGTTGTTTATATAAATGTTTTAATATATATCTACTAGGCATTCCATGAAAGTTGTCTAGGTTTTCAGTAGTTATATGTAATTTATGAGAAGTTAAAACGGTTTCCCATGCATTTATATGAATAGGCATATTATTTGCAATAGTTCCATCACAATCAAATATTAAAAGTTTAGTATTTTTATTAATTAGGAGCATGAATAAATCTCAGTTATATAATAAGATTGATACTAAAATTATATTGTTATAATCCTAATATTTAAATCTACATTTTTATTATATAAGTATTTAATTTTTTTAGTATAAACAGCTAAAAATATGTTATTCTGTTGAAAGCTATATATCTGCTAACCAAATTTGTATTATTTATTTTTCATTTGGTAAGTATAACTGGGCTTGGACTCTGGCGAATATAGTAATGATAACTATTCAAACAATAGATTAAACATGTTTGATTTTGATAAGAAAGATAAGAGTTCAGGACTCATTTTAAATCCGAGATCAGGCCTTATAAAGTAGAAGAGAAATTTATAATGAAGCTATCTAAAGTTAAATTATTTTTTTTAGGACTCTTTTTAATTAGTAGTACTTATGCTAATGAAGGAGATCAAAAAAATACAGATAGCTTAACTAGTGCTGATACAAAGGCTCTTTTAGAGTTGCAAAAGCAAATCCAGGAGTTACAAGGTGAAATTAGTAGTTATAAAGAAACAGATCCAAGAGCTAATTTTGGGATACCTCCAGCTACTAGCGATGCGGATGGTTTTGTAACCTATAGTTCTAAGGTTGGTCCTGAAGAGGATATAGGAGTAGATAAAATATTAAAAGGTGCTCCAGATGGTAGTGTTATTAGTGATGCTGCTAATGAAGATTTCTTTCAGTATACTATTACTAGTAGTATTGTAAATAGTAAAGGTGGGATTGATGTTTCAGAAGCTGCACCTATCACAACTCAAGGTCAAGTTTCTTATTTAGGTTCGTTCTCCGGTAACAACTCTATTCCAATAGGGCAAATTAGCTCAAACCTTTTTGCTTCAACATTATTAGGTCAAAGAGGAAAATTTGATGATTATTCTGTTTTCTTTGGTGGATTTATTGAGGCGGATGCTCAAGTATGGTTTGGATCTCAAATACCAACAAGAAAAAATAATCGTAGTGCTAATGGGCAAAATATTTATTTAAATTCAGCTAAATTATATTTCCTATCAAATTTAGGACACTATGTGACAGCGCAGTTTGATTTTGATGCGGATGGTGCAGATAATTTCAATGTTGGTAATGCTTTTGTTATATTTGGTAACTTAGATACGTCTCCATGGTTTGTGACTGCAGGTAGAAATAAACTTTCTGTTGGAGCATTTGGTGGCGGTGGTCCATTAACTGCAGGTATTACTAAAAACTTATTCTCTCCAGGTAATGTTACTAACGTTTCATTAAATTATAAAAAAGAAAGGCATAACTTTAATATCGCTGTTTTTGGTGCAGAAAATAAAAATACAAATTCTACTGATGCAGATTTCTCATTAGCATATTTTTATGCTGCTCCAGTTAATGAATATTTAGCTTTAGGTTTTAATGCTGGATATATCTTTAATGGAAGAGGAGCGGGTACCCGTAATTTTGATAATATAACTGATACCGCTAGAGTAGGAGTAGTGAACTCAGATATTAACTTAGCATTTTCAAACATTCTTCCAGGATTATTCCAGATTGGTGCTGGTTGGGCTCAGACAACTAATAGTAGCTCGCAATATAATGGCATGAGCAATACTTATGCAGGTGCTTGGACTGTTCAGGCTAACTATGCTCAGAAGTTAGCAGGTAGAAATACTAACTTTAACGTAAGTTACGGACAAACATATAATGCTAATAATATTCCAATGAAGCTTTCATCACCAGTTATTGGAGATAATGTAACTAGTGGTATAGGTATGTCAAATCAATTAATTTTCTCAGCTCAGAGAGCTTATTTTGATAATAATGTACTATTTGGCCCAGAATACTCTTACCAAAAACTATATAATGGACAATCTACAAATACGATTACATTAGATATGGCTGTTTATGTTTAAATAGTTTATATAATGTTGACATACTAAAGATTTATTAGCACAATTTAAATATACTAATTTGGTATAAATAAAAAATAGACAAAGCATATAATTAACAGGAGGTTTGTTATGGTATTGGTTGGTAAAAAAGCACCTATTTTTAATGCTCCAGCAGTTTTAGGTAATGGAGAAATAGTTGATAACTATGATTTTGCAGCAGAAACTAAAGGTAAGTATGCAGTAATTGTATTTTATCCTCTAGATTTTACTTTTGTATGTCCTTCTGAGCTTATAGCGTTAGATAAAAGAACTGCAAAATTAAAAGAGCTTGGAGTAGAGGTGATTTCTGTATCTATTGATTCTCATTTTACACATAATGCTTGGAGAAATACTCCAATTAATGATGGTGGAATTGGACCAGTTAAATATACAATGGTAGCTGATATAGCACAAACAATAGTAAAAGACTATGATGTTCAAGCTGAAGGCGGTATGGCTTATAGAGGGACTTTCTTGATTGATAAAGAAGGTGTTGTTCGTCATCAAGTAGTTAATGATCTACCTTTAGGAAGAAATATGGATGAAGTTATAAGAATGGTAGAAGCATTACAATTTCATGAGCAGTATGGTGAAGTATGCCCTGCTGGTTGGAATAAAGGCGATGAAGGTATGAAAGCATCTCCTAACGGCGTTGCTGAATATCTAGCAGGCCATTCTAAAGATTTATAATTTTATAAAATTTAATAAAATAAATTCTATTTTAATTTATCTGTTCTAAAAATTGAGAAATCGATCAACTATCTATATCATATATGTGATTTAATTTTTCTAAAGCTGTATAAATGAGATTTTTCCTAAAGTTATTAACTTTATTTATCTTTGTTGGAGGAATTGTTTATGCAGAAACCAAATCTAATAAAGCTACAGAGGTAGAGGATATCAATACAGAAGCAGTTTTATTAAAGGATGATAAAAAAGATTCACAAAATGAAAAAGAAAATATTTCCGCTTTAGATACTGTAGAAATGTATGAAGGAGAGGCATTAGTTCCTGGAAGTACATTTGATATAGGGCAAACTATTTTAAATACTCTAAATATTAATAAGGTACAAATTCCTTTTTTCTCTGGAGGAATTGATAATAATGTTGTCTTATCTCAAGCTATGATGAATACACAGCAAGAAACGGGAGATCCTTTATTTATACTATTGTCTAGACAAAATGGTCTTTTAAAAGATGATACATTGTATTTAGGTGGAGATGCTGCTTTTTTGCCAACCTGGGGCATTCAAAAAGGAAATAATGAACAAGATTTTAATTCAATAAATAATTATCAGCTGGAGTATTATTTATTAAGTACTCTAGGAGATTGGACATCTGTATTTGCTTCGTTATCAACATATACTACTAATGGTAGTTGGACAGTTGCCCCAGGAGGAGTGTATTTTATTTTAGGTAATTTAAAAGAGTCTCCTTTTTATACTTATGCAGCACTATCAACAGTCAACTTTGGTAACTTTGATATCTCTTCGAACTATATGCAAACCTTTACAAGATTGTATTTTATGCAATCAGGAGGAAACGTTAATTTATCGTATAATAGAGATGGTGTACAGGCAAACTTTGTTTTTCTTGGGCCAACTAATAGTGGGTTATTAAGTGTTGCAAATGCTTATGAAGGATCTGCAAAACTAGGCTATTCTATTAATTTAAAGTATACTCATGATATGGAGCAAGTTGGAGATTATTGGTATGCAGGAGCTGCTTACTCAAACGTTTCAGGCTTTGCTACACAGAATAATGGCAATGTAGGAGTTGTAGATTTTAACTTTGGAATAAACGTTGATAGATTTAACTTTATTAATGAATTTGTCTTTACTGATAGTGGAGTTTCTCAAATTACAGATAATTCGTCATCATTTCAATTGAGAGAGGGTTTTACCTCCTCTATATTTCCAGCACTTAGTCAAAGTAGCTTTTTAACAGGAGGAAGCAGAATTTATTCATGGAGTTCACAATTGGATTATACAATAGATTTCTATGATAAGAGTTTAATTCCATATATCAGTTACTCTCAAATTCAACAAAATACTAAAAATTATGGAGCAACTGTTGATACAGGTTTTAGATATAACGCTTTTGCAGACGCATGGTTAGGTTTTGGTTATGCTTATGTAACAGCAACGGCTAATGATGTTGTACAAAAAGATAACTTATTATCTATCTATTTTAGAATATTTATATAAATAAGGATTTATAAATAAATGCAGTTTAGAGTTTTTTTATTTTTATTTTTTTTGATTAGCTTAGCGGCGGCTTATGAAATTGATGAAAATGGAAAAGAAATTATAGTCACAGATAAAAATGCAGTTAATGCAGTAGATGATATCGAAATGCAAGAAGGCGAGTCGCTTACAAATCAACAAGTTGTTAATATAGTAAAATATGTAGAAGCAAAAGATCAACATAAGAAAACAGATATAAATATTTCTGATGATTAAAAATATACTATTAGTACTACTATTTACATTATTTAGTTTTAGAATTCTAAATGCATATGAAATTAATGCTGTAGATGGCGTCGTAGTAAATAATACTTATCCTAAAGGATCATTAGAATATAAAGTAGCAAGGTTAAACTCAAATGCTCAAAGAAGATTGTTTATCAGAATAGCAAACAATTCTGATAATAGTGAAAAAGATAATTCTACAAAAGTAAAAGAGGATAATTCATCAACAACTGTAAATAATAATACAAAAAATATTTCTGAAAAATCTAATCAACTAACTTCTAATAAAACAATAACAGAGGTAGATAATCAAACAGCAAATGCTCCTAAAAAAATAGGGCAAATAGCCTCTAGTGACACACCGATAGCAGATAGTAGTACAAAAGGTGTTAGTAAAGAAACACTACAAACTGCTGCCAAAGATGCATCAACAGCAGTTGATAGTTTAGAGATGCAAGAGGGTCAGTCTCTTACAGATTCTCAGAGAAAAGCTCTCCAAACCACAGCTTTCCAGAGAAAAATGAATCAAGCTTTAGATATTGATGCCTTAAAATTTAAATATTTTAATGGTTTTAAATTAAGTGAGACATTATCTCATGCAATGCTAAACGTCCAGCAAGATACAGGTGATCCATTGTTTATGCTGGAAGCAAGACAGCAGGGTATTTTAGAAGATGATTATATATATTTTGGTGCAAAGTTAGCAGCACTTGGTTGGATGGATGTGAGTCCAGTTCCTCCTGGTGCTACAGCTAAAAGCTTCAGTTATGCTGTGAATGCTTATGTAGCTTCGACTATATCACCATGGTTTACAAGCTTATTAGGTTTTTCACTATATTCTAGTGATGAACGAAAATTAAATTTTGATCCAAATACTATATATTTAATATTAGGTAACTTATCAGAATCACCATATTTTGGTTATGCGGCAATATCAACAGTTATGTTTGGAAACTTTGATATTGTATCAAACTATGTTCCTACAGTGACTAGACAGTACTTTATGCAATCTGGGGGTAATGTAAACATTTCTTACCATACAGACTCACTACATTTAAATGGAGTTATATTAACTACTAATAATAGTCTTCCTTATTTAGGGACAACAAATGCGGGGACAAATAGTGGCGTTGGATTTAGCTTAAATTCTAAGTATGTATATGAGATGGAAACAGTTGGTGATTATCAGTTTTTTGGAGCGGCCTATACAAATGCTACTGGATTTAAAGGGAAAGGTAATAGCGATGTTGGGGCTTTTGATATTAACTACGGACTTAGTTACTCAAAAATAAACTTTGAGACAGAAGCTTTAATTACCGATAGCGGAGTTATAGGATTAAATGATTCATCAGCACTATCGCCAAAGAATGTTGCAGGAGCTCCGTTCTTTGGGTCAATAAAACCAAGTACTGGTATTCTTCTGGATAATTATATGAGTGGAGGAGGGCCTGTTGCTACTTGGGCTTTAAATTTAAGTTATACAGCAGAAGTATTTGGAAGAAGCTTAATTCCTTTTATAGATTACTCTCATGTTTTTCAAGATACTCATAACTATGCTTATAACTATGGTGCCGGTGTTAGGTATATTTTATTTCAAGGGTCTTGGTTAGGGCTTGATTATGCGAATTTAACAACTAGAAGTCCAAATATAAAAGAATCACAAAACTATTTAAATGTAAACTTTACTGTGTATATTTAGGCTTATACCTAAACTAGATACTTCTTTTAAGCATTAATACTAATTGTTATAATCTATAACATAATACTTATAATCTTAACTTTAAATGGCAAGACAAGTTTTTATTGATACAGAAACCACAGGCTTTGATTTTAAAATAGGAAATAGAATCATTGAGTTTGGCGCTGTAGAAGTCATAGATAGGCGCCTTACAGGCAGAACCTTACATTTTTACTGTAATCCTAATTATGAAGTTGAAGCTGGGGCTTTAGCTGTTCATGGACTAACCAATGAATTTTTGGCAGATAAACCATTATTTGGTGAGAAAGTAGATGAAATGATAGGGTTTCTTAAAGACTCTGAAGTTATAATACATAATGCTGCATTTGATGTTCCTTTTATAAACTGGGAGCTTAGTTTATTAAAGAATAATAAATGGGGAATTTTAGAAAGTCATGTGGCTAAAATAACAGATAGTTTAGAGGTTGCTAAAAAGAAGCATCCGTTACAAAAAAATAATCTAGATGCACTATGTAAAAGATATCATATAAGAAATGATCACCGAAAGTTTCATGGAGCTTTGCTTGACTCAGAGCTTTTAGCGGATGTTTATCTAGCAATGACAGGTGGGCAGACATATCTATCTTTACAAAACTCACATAATCTTACAGAAGTTGAAGTTGAAGTTGATATTGATTTAGAGTCGGTAAATTTAAGATGCCTTTCATCTGAGGTAACAAATAATATAGATCATCAGAACTATTTAAAAAAAATCTTAAAATTAGAGAATGCTTTATGGTAGAAACTGAGCTATTTTTATTTAAAGAAGCAAAGCCTGAAGATCTTATACTAATTGGTAAAGATTTTTTTGGTAGAGATGTGCATCTTGATAAAAACACAGAAATAGCTTGGAATAAAATGTATCAGGCTGCTAAGCAGGATAATGTAGAGCTTTTTATTGTTTCTGGTTTTAGAAGTTATGAGTATCAGCAAGGTATCATAAATAGGAAATTAGCAAAAGGTATACCTTTAGAGGAAATAAAAAAAGTTAATGCATTGCCAGGAATGAGCGAGCATCATACTGGTCGAGCAATAGACTTTACAACAGTGGGTGAAGATGAGGTTTTAACAGAGAGATTTGAAGAAACGGTAGCTTTTGAGTGGTTGACTAAGAATGCTCATAAATATGGTTTTAAAATGAGTTTTCCTCGTGATAATAAATATGGTTTTATATATGAGCCATGGCATTGGTGTTACAACTATTAGGTTTTATATGAAAGTTTTAAAAAAGATTTTTTATGTTGGGAGTTTTATTTCTTTAGTAAGCTGTAGTACCTATGATGATACTGAAAAAGAAGTAGCTAAACCTTTTACAAATTCAACCTATCCTGAATTAATGCAACCAATTAGACAAAGTGTTGTAGATGCAGATGTTTCAGGTGCATTAGATTCATATAAGAAAAATATCTCAGATAATCCTGAGATAGAGATATTAGATGATTTAGAAATAGCTAGGTTAGAGCAATTAAATGATAATTTTGAGACTTCTATAAAAACTTATAGTAAAGCAATAGATACGATTCCTAAAACTAATGATCAAATAGAGGATGATGCAAAAGAGGTTATTTTAAATAAAGACACTTATGATTATTATGAAAATAAGGTTAAATATAGTATTCCAGATTATTCAATAACATTTTTGTATACATATCAAGCTTTAAACTATCTTAAGAGTCATGATTTAAAGAAAGCATTAGAGACCTTAAAAGGCTTAGATTATGCTAAAAATTGGCTTGATGAACAAGATATGATATCTGCAGGAATGAGAGAACTAGGAAAAGACTATTTTAATAGATATGAAGTGTCTACACAAACTTTAGGTTTAAAATATTTTGATGATTTAAATAAGATGGTAACTTTTACAAAAAGGGTTCCAGATGCTTATGGAAATCCTCTTAGTTATTATTTAAAAGCAATGCTAATAGAAGCAACCTCTAAAGATTATGAATCAGCTTTAGATGAAATAAATAATGCAAGAAAGTATACATTAGGAAATAAATCTCTTGAGAGAACAGCTTTGGAATATAAAAGAGCTGTATATCATCAATTATCTCCTTTCCCTATGGGTATGGGCAGGATCGTTATTTTATATGAGCAAAGTTTTATAAATGCGCGCCAAAAGACTAAAACAAAATTAGATTTAGGTGATTTAGGTCTTATAAATTTTAGTTTTCCATTCTATTCTCCAGATTATGATTTTTTATCTCCAGTTAAAGTTGTAATTTCTGATGAAAAAGATAATAAGTTATTAGAGACTCAAACTGAGATCTTAATGGATACAACTTTATATTCTATGAAATCTTTAGTAGAGGAATACTCTAGAATACTTACGAAAAATGTTCTTATTGAGCTTGCAAAACAATCATATGATAAAAATGCTAAAGGATTAGGAGGACTTCTAGGTAATCATTTAAAATTTGATTTATCAAAAACCGAGCCTAAGAGAGCAGATCTTAGAAGTTGGCTTTTATTACCTAATAGTATTCAATTATTTGAGCAAGTCGCAGATAGTGGAAAATACATAATAATAGTAAATAATATTCGTCAAAAGATTAGAATAGAGCAGGGTAAAACTACATTAGTTTGGATTGTTGATATTGGAAAATTCAAAAAAGTATTTTATTTTATAATTTAGTTTCTTAAAGGTTTTTCTTATGTATTGTATAAATTGTGGGAACGAGATAGAAGAATCTAGTCTTAAATGCAATGTATGTGGCGCTAAAAGAGCAGATGTGAAAACTTTTAGTTGGCTAGGTTTCTTTTTTGGTTTATTTTATTATGCTGGGAAAAATATTAAAAAAGCATGTTTAATTTATATAGTATATTTATTTATAACTTTTACATTAGATTACTTTTTTATCAATAATATTATTTATTCTTCTTTATCTGGACTGCTTTACTTTACTGTATTAGGAGTCTATATTGGAGTCGCTGTAACTAAAGAACCAAGTTTTAGAAAAAAAGAATTTAATTGGTTTCATGCTAATGTATTTGCTTTAATAATATTTATAATAAGCTTTAGCTATCAAATTTATACTTTTAAAGAAGTTCATCCTCAGGAGTATCAAGCATTAATACAGTTTATAGATTTAAAGAATTAAAGTAGTGTGTTTAATATGCTTCATCCCAAGCACCGGTTAACCCAGCAACTTCATATTCAGTTACTCTATTTTCAAAGAAGTTAGTATGATCTGCTCCATTAAGTATCCACTCTAACCAACCTAAAGGGTTTTTTTCAATATTATAAATTTCTTTTAAGCCTAATTGAGTAAGCCTTCTATCTGTAATGTGACGAATATATTTTTTTACTTCACTAGCTTCTAAACCTTCGATAGTACCAAGCTCATATGCTAGATCAATAAATTTATCTTCTAGTTCTACAGCTTTACTAGCCATTAGATAAATTTCTTTTTTAAAGTTATTGTCTACAATATAAGGATTCTCCTGACAGAATATTCTAAATAAAGCTGCATTTCCTTCAACGTGCATTGATTCATCGCGAATAGACCATTCTACAACTTTTCCCATACCTTTCATTTTTCCAAATCTTTGGAAATTTAATAGCATTGCAAAAGATGCAAATAATGCAACTCCTTCATTAAATACAGTTTTTGCTAAACATAGACCTAAGCCACGAGAAGTATTTGGATCAGCATCCATCATAAACTCAATCTTATCTGTCATGGCTTTATATTCTAAGAATGCATGATATTCAGAGTCTGGAAGGCCTAGAGTATCATTAAGTAGAGCATAGGCTCTTTGATGTATGCCTTCTCGAGCTGCGAAAGATCCAAGCATGTTTCTAACTTCATTATTTTTGAATTTTGGTATGAACTGATCATAATAATTTTGCCCAACAGCAACATCTGATTGAGTGAATAGTCTTAGAATATTGGTAATATATTCTTTTTCAACTTTTGAGATTTTTCCATTTTTCCAATCAGTAACATCTTCAGATAAATCTATTTCATCTTCAATCCAGTGAGCTTTTTCATGCTTAACAGTAAGGTCTACAGCCCATGGGTAACTAAATGGTTTATAAGTTTTAGAAAATGAAGTTAAAGAAGATCCTTTAACCATGGAGATTATTTCTGCAGCTCTTTCCATAAGGTTATCGTAGCCACCAATATGAACATCTCCAACAAATATTTGAGGAACAGTTCTTATATGTTCTTCAATCAAAAGAATATTTTCATTAACCTTATCATAGAAAGCTTTTCTTTCTGTATCATCATCAAGTAATACTTGAGTAAAAGGAATATTATTAGCTCCAAACCAGCTCTTAGCTAAATTGCAAAAAGGGCAGTTTGTTTTGGTGAAAATTTTTACATCCATAATTTAACCTATTTCTTTTTTAAGATACTGTCAGCGTTAGCTCTTAAATCGTCAAATCCACCAATATGTTCATCATTTATAAAGATTTGAGGCACTGTTCGAATCTGTTTTCTTACTTTTCCACTTTTATTCATTTCATCATAAAAGTTAACTCTTTCTTGATAATTATCTAACTTAATTTCATCAAAGCTAATATTGTTATCATTAAACCATTGTTTGGCTCCGATACAAAAGGGACAGCTAGTAGTTGTATATATTTTAACTTTCATAATTTTTTATTAGCCCTCGCATGCAACACATTCGCTTTGAGACTGTTGTAATTCTGTGAATTCAACTAATCTCTCTCTTTCAACTTTTTTAGAAATATTTTCTGCTCTATTAGATGTTTCAGTTCTTAAGTAATAAAGTCCCTTACAACCGTATTTCCAAGCATTAAAGTGAACTTTATGTAAATAAGCTCTAGATGCGCCTGCTGGGAAAAATATATTCAAAGATTGTCCTTGGCATAAATATCTTTGTCTTTCTCCACCTAGATGAACTAGCCAGTCTTGATCCATTTCTATAGCAGTTTTAAACACAGCTTTAATTTTATCATTTAAAAAAGGTAAATGCTGTACTGAGCCACCATTAGTAATAATAGAGGACCATACTTCTTCAATATTTTTACCAATTTTTTCTAACTCCTCTTCCAAATATTTATTTTTGGTTAGGTGAGAACCAACTCTTGTTCTTGATGTAAAGGCATTGGCCTTCCAAGGTTCTATACTAGGAGAGGTATTTAATATTAAAGAACTATTAGCATTAGGAGCTATTGCTAATAAATGAGCATTTCTACGACCTGATCCAACCATATCAGGAGCTTCTCCTTTTTCTTTTCCAAGAATAAAAGTTTCTTCAAGAGCTTGCTCTTTTATAGTGCTAAATATCTCATCATTAATTTTTTTAGCTTCTATAGATTCAAAAGGAATTCTATGTTTTTGTAAATATGAGTGGAATCCCATAGCGCCCAGACCTAGACTTCTTTCTCTAGAAGCACTAAATCGAGCTTTTGAAATTTCATCACCAGCATGATCTATAAAAAACTGTAATACGTTATCTAAGAATCTTATTAAGTCTTTGATAAGAGTTGAGTCCTTCCATTCATCATATTTTTCAAGGTTCACAGAAGACAAACAACAAACAGCTGTGCGACTTTCATCTGTAACTAAATGAATTTCATTACATAAGTTTGAACCTTTTATCGTTAATCCTAAGTCTTTCTGAGATTGAGGTAATGCTCTATTAGCAGTGTCAATAAAGTTTAAATATGGTTCGCCAGTACGGTACCTGGTTTCTAAAAGTGTTTCCCATAATTTACGTGCTTTGACAACATCTCTAACTGTATGATCATCTGGGTCAACAAGTTTAAAGTCCGAATCATTAGCTACAGCTTCCATAAACTTATCTGTTAAGTTTACGGCATGATGTAAATTAAGACATTTTCTATTTACATCTCCTGTAGGAACTCTCAGGCTTATAAATTCAACTATATCAGGATGTGATATATCCATGTATGCTGCATATGAACCTTTACGAGTTTTTCCTTGCCTATATGCAACCATATCAGCATCTACTGTGTGCATAAAAGGTATAGGCCCAGGAGCTTTGTCCGATACGGATCTAATATTAGACCAGTGTCCACCAACACCACCACCTTTAACTGATAACCATCTAAGCTCAGAAGAGTGTTCAATTAATCCTTCAAGTGAGTCTGGCACATATGATAAAAAACAACTAATAGGTAATGATTTTACTTTAGCTCCTGGTAGAGGAGCATTTGATAAAACAGGTGATGCAAACATAAACCAACCGTTAGCAGCAGCATCATAAATTCTTTGAGCAAGATTCATGTCTCCAAAGGAATAAGCTTCAGCAGCTCTAGCAAAGGCATATTGAGGAGAAGGCTCTCCTTTTAGACAGTAATAATTCGTAAGTAATTGTCTAGCTTGTTCGGATAGATATTGGTCTTTTGAAATATCTATATTAACACCAAGATAGTTTTCTTTAGTCATAAAAGTATTACCTTAAATTGATTAAGTATTTTTTATCAAGATTAACAAATACTAAGCTAGTATAGTTTTCTTGAGCTATTCTAAAATTCTATCAATTTTTTTACAATTTAAAACATTAAATAGTTAAATATTAGACTTGACTTTATTTGCTAATATTTAAGATATAGATAGAATAAGGAATTATCAGAAAATGTAATTTCTTAGAAAGTTTTTTAAGCTAGAATTTTAGCGGCTGCAGCATTAAGTTCTTTTACAGCATCTATAGAAACTTGTAGATTTTTTCTTTCTTCATCAGAGATTTCAACTTCAATAGCTCTCACACCATTAGAAGATATTTCTGTTGGTACTCCAATAAATAAATCTTCTTTTAGTCCATATGAACCTGCTCTTACTTTTGTAGCACAAGGAAGTATCATTTTTTTATCTTTTAAATAACTTTCAGCCATTTGTATAGCTGAAGCAGCTGGAGCATAATATGCTGATCCTGTTTTTAATAATGCAACAATTTCACCACCACCACTTCTGGTTCTAGCAACAATAGAGTCTAAACGCTCTTGTGAAATTCTTCCTTGCTCAACTAGTTTCTCTAAAGAAACACCAGCAATGTTAGACATTTTTGTTAATGGAACCATAGTGTCACCATGACCACCCATAACATAAGCTTGTACTTGCTGAACAGATACGTTTAGTTCTTCTGCTAAGAAAGTTCTAAATCTAGCAGAGTCTAATACGCCGGCCATACCAACAATTTTATTATCTGGTAATCCAGAGAATTTTTGTAATATATTAACCATTACATCAAGTGGGTTAGTAATACAAATAACAAAAGCATTTGGGCAATTATGTTTAATACCTTCGCCAACAGATTGCATAACTTTTATATTAATACTTAATAAATCGTCTCTAGACATACCAGGTTTTCTTGCAACACCAGCAGTAACTATAACAACATCAGCATCTTCAATATCTTTGTAGCTATTAGTACCTTTAACTTTGAAATCTACCCCTTCAACAGGACAAGATTGAGATAAGTCTAATGCTTTACCTTGAGGCATTCCTTCAACAACATCAAACAATATAACATCACCAAGCTGTTTTAATATCGTAAGATGAGCAAGCGTTCCACCAATATTACCAGCACCAACAAGAGCTATTTTTTTTCTAGCCATTATTAAATCTCCTTATGATTATTAGATTTAAATAAAATAAATTCTTGTTAATTATACAGAAGATGTCTTGAAAATAATAGCATTGAAAATGTGTGATTGTAGTATAATAAAGTGTGTTCTTTAAAGTGTGTAATTTAAATGTTATTAAAAAGAGTTATTAATAATTTTGCCTTATTTTTAGGTGTTGTAGGGTTAATTGGTTTTATGTTTGGCTTGGTTGAACATAATGACCAGATTAAAAACATTATAATTTTATGTGCTACGGGATTATTATTTTTATCAGCCCTTATTCAAAAAGAACCTTTTTTTATAGGGTTGCAAGCTATTGCTTTTATAAGTGCGATTTTAGTTTTCTTAAATTTAGATCATAGAATAAATCTAATAGTATTTATGATTTTGTCTATTATTTTCGCAATTTTCTTTTTTGGAAAAAATAGCATTAACTTAGCTAGAATATTTGCATTCTGTGGTTTATTAGCTTTATGTATAGGTATTGTTTTAAGCTGTAATCTTTCTATGGTTATTTGTGGTATATGCTTAAGTATATACGCTGCATTTTCTATTCAACAAGGATATTCAGTTGGATGGGTTTTTCTTACATTAAATATTATTTTTGCAATAGTTTCAGGCTATGCTTTTTTAAATGGATTTTAAAAGTTTTATAAGTTCCTCAAAATATTCATCTTGGATCTTTTGAATAGAAATATTGTCTTTAAAGTCAGATACTTGGCACATTTCTAAACCACTATATCCACATGGGTTAATGAAGCTAAAAGGATTTAGATCCATATTTACATTAATAGCAATCCCATGATAGGTTTTACCTTGCTTAACTCTTAACCCAAGAGAGGCTATTTTTTTATTTTTGACATAAATGCCATGAGCACCATCTATTAAATGAGTATCAATATTGTATATTTTTAGAACATTGCTACATGCTTGTTCAATTAGTGATACTAACTTTTTTGCTCCTAGTCCTAATCTTTTTATATCTAAAAGAAAATATATAACAGCCTGACCTGGTCCATGATAAGTTATTTGACCACCACGATCTGTTTGTATAACTGGAATATTATGAGCATTGATTAAGTGTTCAGGCTTTCCATGTTTGCCTTGAGTAAAAACAGAAGGGTGTTCAACAAGCCAAACTTCATCTTTAGTATGAGCATCACGGTTAGTTGTGAAATTAACCATTTCTTTGAATACTAATGAATAATCTTTTAAGCCTAATTTTTTTTTTGTAATATTCATTAGTTTTATTTTATAGAACCATATGTATTTCAGGATGAGCAGAAATTTCTCTATAAATATTATCTAACTGCTCTTTGCTTTGAGCCTCAAAAATAGCTGTTATAGAAATATATTTTCCAGATTTACTTTCTCTAGTCTTAAACTCAATTTTATTATGTTCAGGAACATGTTTTTCAAAAACTGAAAGAATAAAATTAACTGTTTCTTTTTGAGGGTTAGCCATTATTTTTATTGGAAATTGGCAAGGAAATTCGAAACAAGTTTCTTGATTTTGTTGTTCAGACATCATATCTCCTTTTATTACCACCAACCGCCTGTTGAAATGTCATTTTTAGCTACTACAGGTATGCTAGCAATTTTCTCTTCACCATTATTTACTGTTATTACCAAATTACCTACAGTATCTCCTTTTTTAATAGGAGCTTTGAGATTTGGTGAAAGTTCTACACCTTGTCTTAAATATGATACATAAGTTTTAGGAACTGTTTTGTAAATATTCTGACTAGAAGCAACAGTTAGGGTTTGTCCTTTCTTAGCGCCAGAAATAGAATCTGCACTAATTGAGACAGGAGAGTTTGCTTTATAAAGTAATACATTATCAAATTTAGTGAGAGCGTATCTTAATAGTTTAGCAGACTCTTGTTCTCTAGTTGCCTCACTTGAAGCTCCTAAAACAACAGCAATATATCTTTCTCCATCTTGTTGAGCGGATGAAACTAAACAGTAGCCAGCAGCATCAGTATGACCTGTTTTCATACCATCAGCACCATCAAAAGTATATAATAATCTATTTCTATTGTTTTGTTTTATACCTTCCCACGTAAATGATTTTTGAGAATAAATTTTATAGATGTCAGGGAAATTATATATAAATGATCTAGCTAATAAAGCCATATCATGAGCTGTAGTGCTTTGTTCTCCGCCAGGTAATCCATCTGGGTTAGCAAAATGAGTACTTGTCATGCCAATAGCTTGAGCGGTTTGGTTCATGATCGTTGTAAAGTTATCTGGCGTACCGCCGATATATTCAGCTAAAGCAATAGCAGCATCATTACCAGAGTCAACAATCATACCTGTTAATAGATTGGCCACACTAATTCTATCACCTTCTCTAACAAACATTTTTGAGCCACCAGTATTATGAGCATCTCTGCTAATAGTAACCATATCTTCCATATGGATATTTCCAGCTTTAAGTTCACTAGCTACGATATAAGCCGTCATTATTTTAGTTAAACTCGCAGGCTCTCTTTTTACATCCATATTTTTTTCGCTAACTACTTCACCAGTGCGATAGTTCATGGCTACCCAAGCTGGAACATCTAATTCAATCCCTACAGGTTTAACAACTATATCTTTTTGCTTAACTGTACCAGCACCGTTAAAGTAAGGGTCAGGGCTATTCGCGGAAATATTAGGAGCTGCAAATGCAGCAGATGTTCCTAAGCCTATAGTAGCAATTAATATAGCTTTTCTAAGTTTGGTCATTTTGTACCTCAATTTTTAATGATTAATTTTAAAATTTGTAAACTAATTAATATTATCTCAGCGATATTTTAATATTTATACCTTATAAATACAAAATTTTTTGTGATAGACTAGAATTTAATTTTTAATTACAAATAGATTAAAACATAAATATAAATAATAAAAGGAGATAATCGTGTTAAAAAATATTCCTTGTGGAAAAGATATTCCAAATGATTTTAATGTTGTTATAGAAATACCTGAAGCTAGTGCTCCTGTAAAATATGAATTTTGTAAAGATTCAAATATGATAGTAGTTGATAGATTTATGACTACAACTATGAGATATCCTTGTAATTATGGGTTTATACCTAATACTTTATATGATGATGGTGATCCAATAGATGTTTTAGTTTTGGCACCAGAGCCATTAGTCCATGGATGTGTAATAAATTGTAGGGCAGTAGGGGTTTTTAAGATGGAAGACGATGGTGGCATAGATGCTAAGATTATAGCTGTCCCTAGTCCTAAACTATCTAAAGATTATGATCATATTAAAGATATAAATGATCTTCCAAAATCTTTGTTGCAAAAGATAGAACATTTTTTTACTCATTATAAAGATCTTGATTCAGGTAAGTGGGTGAAGGTTGAAGGCTGGGATAATGCTGAATTTGCTAAAAAAGAGATCTTAAAATCTGTAAAAAATTATAAATAAATTTATTTCTATCTAATTCTTTTATTCTATTACTTTTCTCATACATATTTTTTTATGCTAAAATTTACTAGATGTATGTCTTTTTATAGTTTGTTTTATGTGTAGTAATATTTATAGTAAAAATGTTTTCAGATCAATTAAATTATTGATTCTTGATGTTGATGGTGTACTTACCGATGGTAAAATAACGCTTTCTAACTCTGGTGATGAATACAAAAATTTTAATGTTAAAGATGGTATGGGTATAGTTCTTTTACAAAAAGTTGGAATAAGAGTAGCTATAATCACATCGAAAGAGTCAAATATTGTTTTAAATAGGCTGACTAGTTTAGGACTTAATAAAGAGGATATATATCAGGGTCAAAAAAATAAAATCAAAGCTTATCAGGAAATTAAAGAAAAGTATAATTTGAAAGATACTAATATTGCGTATATGGGCGATGACCTTCCCGATATTGCTATCATGGATAAAGTTTTTCTATCTGCAGCTCCAGCAGACTGTGTTTCAGCAGTAAAAAAATTTGCTAACTATATTTGCTCTAGTAAAGGTGGGTATGGAGCTGTTAGGGAGCTTTGTGATTTTATATTAAAGCAAGAAGGCCTTTATGAGGAGGTCATTAAAAGCTATATAAATAATGGTGAACTAGTTTTTTAATTATGAAATTATTTTTTTATAGTAAATATTCTTTCTTTATGAGCTTTGGTTTCACTGTAATTGTTTCTATTAGTGTTGTAGGTTTATATCTTCAGAGTACCATGAATTTAGGAGTTAAAGATTTAGATAAGAAAGCAATAATTATGAAAGCATATGGTTATAGTTTTGGAAGTTATAATGAAGAAGGACAGTTACAAACTTATTTAGATGCGGATTATTTGGAACAATATTTTGATAAAAGCTTGCAGTTTGAGAATATTAGAGCAAATACTTATGGAGAGAATCATAAGAAGAAATGGGATGTTAAATCTAATTATGCAACTTCAGATGATCCAGATAAAAAAGACTCTATAATAAGATTATATGATAATGTAAAAAGTATTATGTATATGGAGGAAAATGTTGAGGATGATACACCAAAAAAAATATATATAGATACAGATGAAATTTTTTATAAAGCACAGACATATGATTTTTATGGTAACAATCAAGTAAAAATTTATGATCCAAAGACTGGAAATAATACTACTGGAATAGGGTTTAAAGGCAATACAGACACAAAAAGAGTAAAGATTGAAAAAGATATTAGGAGCTATTATGCTGCGAGGTAATAGCATTTTTTTAATATTAGTAATTTTTTTAATAACTTTCTATCAAGCATTTGCAAAAGACTCTCCAGATAAAGATGTTATTGATGATTATGGTCCTATTACAATATGTGCGGATAAGCTAGATTATGATGGTAAAAAAAGAACTTTAACTTATTTGGGTAAAGTTTTTGTAATGCAAGCATGGAAACAAAATATACTTTGTGAAGATTTTAATAAAGTTAATGAAAATACAAGTAATACGGTTTATTTTGGAAAATATGAAGATAAAAGTTTTACCGAGACACAAAATCTTTGGTTAGAAAAAGCCAAAACAATTTGTGAGAAAACAAAGGAGTGTAATTTTATTACTGGACAATCACTAGTAGTTAAATTAGATAAGAATAGAAAGGTTGAAACAATAACTGTTACGGTTGATAAAAATAGTGATAATTTTGCTAAATTTTACTCTTATCCATTAGACGAGAATAAAGGCAATAAAGGTTATCAAAAAACATTCAAAGGCATAATAGGTGGTCATGGTAAAAAAATAATTTATTCAATAATTAATAAAAAAATGATTTTAAAAGATAAGGCTTTTGTTACTCAAAATGGAAATGACTACGCTGGTGATGAAATAGACTATGATCTAGCACATGACTTGATTGCTGTCCCTGGAAGTAAAGTTTCAAAAAGATCTACAATAGTTTTGGAAGGAGTTTCTGATGAAACAAAAGTTAAGTTGGGTAATGCATTCAAAGTTAATAATCAAAGTATCAGAGAATTTACAAATGCAAATCAAGTCTACTAGATAAAGAGAAATAATTATGGCAGAAAAATATACTTTAGAGGCGAGAAGATTAGGAAAAAAATATGGCCCTAGATGGGTTGTTAATAATGTTTCTATGAAAGTTTCAACTGGTGAGATAGTTGGTTTATTAGGTCCTAATGGTGCAGGTAAAACAACCTCGTTTTATATGATTGTTGGACTTGTTAAAGCTACTCGTGGAAAAGTTCGTATGGGTGATGAAGATGTTACAGATATGCCTATTCACTTGCGTGCAAGAAGAGGTTTAGGATATCTACCTCAAGAAGCATCAGTATTTAGAAAGTTAAGTGTAGAGGATAATATTGTTTCTATTTTAGAAACAAGAAAAGAATTATCTAAAGAACAAATTCAACAAGAATTAGAATTATTGCTTGATGAGTTTAGTATTCAACATATTAGAAAAAGCTTAGGTATGAGTCTTTCTGGTGGTGAGCGTAGAAGAGTTGAAATAGCAAGAGCATTAGCAACAAACCCTAAATTTATTCTTCTTGATGAGCCATTTGCTGGGGTTGACCCAATTTCTGTGATTGAAATTAAGGAAGTAGTTAGACACCTAAAGGATAGAGGAATTGGTGTTTTAATAACAGATCACAACGTTAGAGAAACTTTAGATATATGTGAAAGAGCTTATATTGTAAATGCTGGAAATATGTTAGCTTATGGGACACCTGAAGAAGTACTAGCAGATGAAACAGTTAAAAAAGTTTATCTTGGTGAAGATTTCAAACTTTAATATTTTATATGTATATGGATAAATCAAAGTCAAAAGTTATATGTGTAGGAAGAAATTATATAGAGCATATATATGAGCTAGAAAATGAAGTTCCAGAAAATCCTGTAATTTTTATTAAACCATATTCTTCAATAACCTCATCTTTAAAAATTCCAAATAATAGAGAAATACATTATGAAGTTGAAATAGTATTTGTTTTTGGTAATAAAGGCGAGATTAAGGGTGTTGGATTAGGAATTGATTTAACAGATAGAGCTATGCAAACAAAGCTTAAATCAAAGGGTTTACCTTGGGAATTGGCAAAAGCTTTTGATAATAGTGCAGTTCTGAGTGAATTCGTTGAAATAAGCGATGAAGATTTAAAATCTCTTAATTTTAGAGCATATAAAAATGATGAAATAATACAGCAAGGTTCATATGATTTGATGATTCATAAACCACATCAGATAATTGAATTTTTAAAAGAGAATGATATATCAATTCTAGAAAATGATTTTTTGATGACAGGTACTCCTAAAGGTGTAGGGGTAGTTTATCAGGGTGATATTTTTAATATAGACTTATTTTTAGATAATAAAAAGATTCTTAAAGTAGAATTTAAATAGGCAGTAAAGTATATGTGGGCAATAATTGGAAGTAGTGGATTTGAATATTTTGATGGATTTGAAATCATTGAAGAGTTATCTAGAGAAACTCCTTTTGGTTTATGCTCCAATGGGTTATTTAAGATAAAGATAAGTGGTGAAGAGGCTTTGTTTTTAAATAGGACAGGTCTTGATGAAAATATTTTACCTCACCAAATTAATTATAAAGCTAATATTTATGCTTTAAAAAAATATGGTGCTACTTCAGTTATAGCTCTTTCTTCTGTTAGAAGCTTAAGAGGAGAATTAAAGCCTGGTGATATGGTTATTCCTTATCAGTTCATAGATAGAACTAAATCTTTAAGAGAGTTTACTTTTTGTGATCAAGGTTTGCTTAATTATGTGTCTTTATCAAAACCAATAACAGAAAGTATTGCTGAAGAGATAAGAGCAAATAAAGAAGCCTTTGATTTTCCTATACACTTTAAACAGTCTTATGTTTGTATTGAGGGACCTCAGTTTCCTACTATTATAGATGCTAAATGTTTTCAAAGTATGGGAGGTGGTGTTATTGGTATGACAGCATTTCCAGAGTTTGCTTTAGCAAGAGAGGCTGGATTAAACTATATATGTTGTAACTTTATAGTTGACTATGTGCCTTGGTCTTATGATGTTAGAAATGAGTATAATGTTTTAGAAATAAGACAAACTAATAATACAAAAGCTGAGATGGTAGTTAAATGGATAGTAAAAAATTTATCATTTTATGCTGAAAATGACTGTCATGAACTTGGAATGGCTAGATATTTATCTACACCTTTAGAGTCTTTAGCTCCAAATAAAAAAGCTTGGCTACAAATTATATCTAGAGATAATTCTAAACTTGATGGAGTGCGTGAAGAAGATACGCTTAAAAAAGTTCCTGACTTATATGGTGGAGTTAAAACTATTCCATCTAAATTACAGGATTTACTTATGTTCATAAGTAAATATGATAGAGAAGGTACCTTACGAGATATAGATTTAACTAGAAAGGCAGCAGCATCTCTTAGCTTATATAGTTATGAAAAAGAAAGTGTTGCGAAAGTTGAAGATATAGAAATAACACATGATGATGGGCATAAAATTCCTGTAAGAGTATATAGCCCAAATCTAAACCAAAAATCAGCAGCAATAGTTTTTTCTCATGGAGGCGGTTTTGTTTCAGGGACTTTAGATTCATTCGATGCTTTTTGTAGAAAGCTTTCATTAACAACAGATAGGATAGTGTTCTCTATAGATTATAGATTAGCTCCTGAGCATAAATTCCCAGCAGGGTTAAATGATGTGGAATTTGTTTCAGAATATGTAGCTAAACATGCAAAAAAATTTGCAATTTGTAAAGAAAGTTTAACTCTAATGGGTGATAGTGCGGGAGCTAATTTATCTATATTAGCAACATATAATTTATTGAAAGATAAAAAAGTTAAAATAGCAAATAATATTCTTTTATATCCTTCTGTTGATTTGTCACATTTATCAACTAAATCATTGAGTGATTTTTCTAGTGGTTATATATTAACTACGGCAAAAACTAAATGGTATTCTGACTTGTATGTACCAAATGATTTTGATAGACAATCTCCTGAAATTTCTCCTTTTTATATAAAAAATTTGGAAGGAATGCCAAGAACCTTTGTTGTAACTGCTGGATATGATCCTTTAAAAGATGAAGGGTTATTATTTGCAGAAAAATTAATAAGACACGATGTGGATGTTCAACATTATCATTTTGATAGTTTAGTTCATGGTTTCATCAATTTTTCTAAGCTTATTCCAAAAGAGATGGAAACTTTACATAGTAGGATAGTTAAATTTCTTAAATAAGAAAATATGAAAAATTATTTATTACAAGTTGAATATTTCGGTAAAAATTATTATGGTTGGCAAAAGCAAACTCATTCAAACAGTATACAAGAAGAACTAGAAAAAGCTTTAAGTAAAGTAGCAAATCATAATATAGAAGTGACTTGTGCAGGAAGAACAGATGCTGGAGTGCATGCAACTTCCCAAGTAGTTAACTTTTTCTCTGATAGTGATAGAACATTAGAGGCTTTTTATAGAGGAGCGAATGCTTTATTACCAGAAGATATTAAGGTAATAGATATAATAGAAGTTAATTTAGAGTTTAATGCGAGATTTTCAGCACTAGCTAGAATATATAATTATGTTATTTATAACTCTAAAGTAAGCTCACCAATTTTTAAAAATCATGTCTTATGGGAAAATAGATCTATAGATATAGATAAAATGAATATTGCTGCCCAATACTTATTGGGAGAGCAAGATTTTACTTCTTTTAGATCTTCGCAATGTCAGTCTAATACACCATTTAGATATATAAAAAAAGCTAAGTTTATAAAACATAATGATTTCATAATCTTTGAAGTAGTTGGAAATGCTTTTTTACACCATATGATTAGAAACTTTATTGGGTCTCTTTTAAAAGTTGGTATTGGTTTAAAAGAACCAATTTGGATAAAACAAGTTTTAGATGCAAAAAATAGATGTTTAGCTGCAGAAACAGCTAAGCCTCAAGGCTTATACTTTGTTGGTGTTGAGTATAAAGATTTTACTTTTAAAAGAAGAGTAGAAAAATTTTTTAATTAGGCTTTGTTGTTTTATCAACTATTACAGCAGTTGTCATTACTCCATGAATATTGATTGGAGTTCTAAATGTATCAACAATAGCATCTACACCAATTATTATAGCAATAAGTTCCCATGGTAATCCAAAGTATGAGAATACTACTCCAGCTGCAACAAAAGCTGTTCCTGGAATCCCAGATACGCCAAGAGAAGCTAGCATACAGATAAACCCTATTATTAATATTGTAGATATTGTGATGTCTACACCACTTATTTGCATTGCCATAATAGCCAAGGCCGCAGGGAAAACACCAGCGCAACCATTCATACCCAAAGTTGTACCTATAGTTGGAGCAAATGTTGAAACTGTTTCTGAAACTCCAAATTTACGTAGTCCTTCAATTGATAAAGGTAATGTACCCATACTTGATCTAGTTGTGGCTGCAACTAATAAAGCATTCCAAACACTCTTATAAAAAGTTTTTAGATTTGTTCTAAAAATAAGTAATAGAATAATATGCATTGCGAATACTATTATTAAAGCAACATATATAGTGAAGATAAAATAAATAACAGTCATTATACATTCTTTATTTTGTCCTATACCCATTTTTATCATAAGAGCAAGTACACCATAAGGAGTTAGAGCTATTATTATATTCGCTAGCTTTTTAACAACAAAAAATAGAGAATCAATGAAAGTTATAAATGGTTGAGCAAGCTCATGGTTTTCTCTATACGCTCTTAAAATTGCAAAGCCTAAAAGAATAGAGAATATAACAACAGCCATAACATTATTATTTGTCATATCAGAACTAATATTACTAGGAAAAAAACCTAAAATAGTTTGAGCGAATGTTGATGTCTCTGGATTTGAATCTGGTGTTGCATTGTTTAAATTTATACCTAAGCCTGTATGCATAGATAATGCGACTAAAGCACCTATAATAGCACTAACCCCTGTCATTATTAGAAGAATACCTATAGTTTTATATGCTACCTTTATTATGTATGAGCCAGTATAGTTTTTAAGATTTATAATAGAATGAACAATAGATGTTAATACTAGAGGTATTATTAACATTTTCAGTAAAGAAATGTAGCCATCACCTATAATAGATACTAATTGAGAAAAATGATCATTATCACAATTTAATAAATTGTATATTAGACCTATCGTAATACCTACAACAAGGGCTAGTATTGTTCTGAAGTTAAAACTATAAGCTTTAATATGTAGGTAAACAAATAATGCTAGTATTATTAAAAGAGCTATAAGCATTTGTTTTCCTTGTTTTATTGTAAAGAGATTGTTCTAATTCTACATTTTTTAATGTTCTTTTCTAGCTATAATTTTAGCGAAATGAATTTTTTCATATGTAAATAATAAAAATGCTAGATATAATGATATATAAGAAGGGATAACTTTTAAAAAAAATGAAAAAAACAATAATGCAACATGAAGCAGAGAGCTCATGGGAAAAAGTTGAAAATCAATTAAGCCAAAATAAAGATCTAGTTAAAAATATAGTTAGGCAAGTTAAACAAAGAAATATCAAAAGGGTTATAACTATAGCTAGAGGAAGTTCTGATTGTGTTGCTAATTTTGCAAAATATTTATTTAATATTGAGCTTGGTTGGAGTGTGGCTTCATTACCGCCTTCAATTTCAACTATCTATGATAAAGAAATCGGTGATAAAGAAACTCTTGTAATAGCAATATCTCAATCAGGAGGTAGTCCAGATTTAAAGTTGGCATTAGAAAATTGTAAGAAAGCAGGGTGTTTAACTTTAAGTATAGTTAACAAAGAAGATTCTCCTTTAGCGAATGCTTCAGATTTAGTTTTACCAGTAAGAGCAGATGAAGAAAATGCAGTAGCAGCTACAAAAAGTTTTATAACATCATTAGTAGCTTTATTGGATATTGTTGCGGAATATAAGCAAGATGATTATTTAATCTCCGAATTACAAAAATTACCAAGTAATTTAAAGCTAAGCTTAGAAAGTAAATGGGATGAAGCAATCTCTATATTAGAAAAACATAAGAGTATGTTTGTTATAGGTAGAGGATTTGGTTACCCAATAGCGCAAGAAATGGCTCTTAAGTTTAAAGAAACTTGTGGAATTCATGCAGAAGCTTTTAGTGGAGCAGAAGTGTTACATGGACCATTTGCTCTGATGAGCTCTGATTTTTCTTCTTTTATAATTTCTCAAAATGATAAAAGCTTGGAAGGTACTATTAGTGTAGCTAATAGAGTAGCTGATCTTGATGTTGATACTATATTTGTTGGTTCAGAAAACATAGAAAATGATGTAAGAAAAGATTTGTTTTTAGACATAAACATAAAAACCCATCCAATTTTAGAGCCAATTATTATAATTCAAAAATTCTATTTAATGGTTAATAATTTGGCTATCAAGCTAGGTAATAACCCTGACGCGCCTATTAATCTAAAAAAAGTTACAGAAACTATCTAACAAGGATTATGAAATGACAGAGGTAAATAAGCTAAGAATTTTTTTGATAGTCTTTTTGTCAGCGATGGGAGGAATGCTGTATGGTTATGATATAGGCATAATAGGAGGCGCATTACCTTTTATTAAATCTGAGCTAGGCATGACTGCCGCACAAGAGTCATTCTTAGGAGGTTCTGTCTTATATGGAGGAGCTTTTGCAATTCTTATTGGTGGTGTTTTAGCTGATTTATTTGGCCGAAGAAATATCATTACAGTCTCTGGTTTAATATTTACAGTATCAGTTTTTATGATTTATTTTTCTGAAAGCTATAACTTTCTTCTATTTTCAAGATTGGTTCAGGGTATAGCTGTTGGTTTTATATCTATAACTGTTCCATTATATCTGACAGAATCTGTTCCTAGTAAAATTAGAGGTTTAGCTGTTACATGCTTTCAGCTATTTTTGACTGCAGGAATATTGATATCTGTAGCTATAAGCTTACTCTTTATATCACAAGATCCTATTACTGGTTTAGAGATTGGTGATTGGAGACATATGTTTCTTACAGCTATAGTTCCTGGTTTGATTGTATTTATAGGCGGTTTCTTTCTGATTAAGTCTCCTAGATGGTTAATTATGAAGAATAGAGAGGAAGAAGCAGAAAAAATACTTATCAAGACTATAGGTGTAGATGCAACAAAATTACAAATGCTAGAAGTTAAGGCTTTAATTGAAAAAACTAAAAATGAAGGAAGTTTGATATCAAGTCTTACAAAAAAACATTATTTATTGCCAATGTTAATCGTATTTTCAGTAGCAATTTTAGCTCAGATGACAGGAATAAATAGTATTTTACAGTATGCACCAACGATGTTGAAAGAAACAGGTTTGGGTTCTGTATATGCTGCTGTTGTCGGAGGTGTTGCAATAACTGGTCTTAACTTTGCTACAACTATAATAGCGGTACTAATTGCTGATAAGATTGAGAGAAAGTTTGTTATAACTTTTGGGACACTTATGGTTTCTATAGTTTTACTTACCCTATCTGTTCTTATGTATACTATGCCAGATACTTCAGCTAAAGGTATGGCCTTACTTATAGGTTTTATTTTATATATATTTTTCTTTGCTATTGGTCCGGGAGCATATATATGGGTTATCATGTCAGAACTTTTACCTACAAATATTAGAAGTAAGGGTTTGGCAGTAGCATTATTTTTAAATAGTATGGCTTCTGCGATTCTAGCTTCATCAGTAATGCCTATTACTCAACATTTTAACGGTAATTATGGTGTTATTCTTGGTATATGTGGTGTATGTACGCTAGTGTATAGTTTCATAGCATTTAAGTTTGTACCCAAAACAAATGGTTTATCATTAGAAGAAATTGAGCAAGGTTTTGTTAAGAAGGATTAGCTAGTTATATATCAGTGTATTTCTCAGGGGTAGACATTTATCTATGCAGGGTTATTAATATCAATGAAAATATTTTCTAAATTAAATTTTTGAGCTAATAAATTTCCTAAAGCTCTAACACCTTCTTTTTCTGTGGCATGATGCCCAGCAGCAATATAGTTTATACCTAATTCTCTAGCAGAGTGAGTAGTTCTTTCAGAGATTTCTCCAGAAATAAAAGTATCTGCCCCAGCTTCATAAGCATACTCTATAAAGTCTTGAGCTCCTCCTGTACAAATAGCAATCTTATTATTTTTTGAATTTGCTTTTATAATAGTAGGTGTTCTATTTAGTTTATTAGAAATTAACTTTTCTAATTCTTCTATATTTAAATTACAGTCGCCAATAACAGAAATATCAGGAGAGCTTCCAGTAGAAAAAAACTCTATATTCTCAAGACCTAATTTTTTAGCTATTAGCATGTTATTACCAACTTCTTTATGTCCATCTAAAGGTAAGTGATAAGCAAATAGATGTATTCCATTATTGATGAGTTTAGATATCCTATTATATTTCATACCTATGATAGGATACGGTTCACCTTTCCAAAAATAACCATGATGGACTACAATAGCATCAGCATTGTTTTCTATGGCTTTATCTATAAGAGCTTCGCAAGCTGTAACACCAGTTATAACCTTTTTTATATCTCGATTTCCTTGAACTTGTAAACCATTTGGACAGTAGTCTTTAAATAAATCTATTTCTAGATATTTATTTAGAAAATTTTCTAGCTCTCTAAAGTTCATGTAAAACCTCTTAAAATAATAGCTATGATGTTATAATGATTATATATATTTAGGTTTATTTTTCAAAAAAAGAAGAGGCTGAGTAGTAGCTTTATGTATAAAACGAATGTCGTAAAAGTAGGCGATGTGTTAATAGGTGGTGAAAACCCTGTAGTTGTCCAATCAATGACGGATACATATACTGCAGATATTGAAAAAACAGTTCAACAGATTTTAGCTTTACATAGAGCAGGAAGTGAGCTGGTAAGAATTACTGTTAATGATGAAGATGCCGCGAGTGCTGTACCAGAAATAAAACAAAGACTTGAGCAGGTAGGCTGTTTTGTGCCTTTAGTTGGGGATTTTCATTATAATGGGCACACTTTACTTACTAAATATCCAGAATGCGCTACAGCACTTGCAAAGTATAGAATAAATCCAGGTAACGTGGGTTTTGGAAAAAAGAAAGATACTCAATTTGCTCAGATAATAGAAATAGCAATCAAGAATAATAAGCCAGTAAGAATAGGTGTTAACTGGGGTAGTTTAGATCAAGCACTTTTAGCAAAATTAATAGATGAGAATGTTGCTAAAGAAAATCCATTACCTCTCAGAGAGGTTATGCATAAGGCGCTAATAACTTCAACTTTAGAAAGTGCTAAATATGCAGAAGATCTAGGTTTAGCAAAAGATAAGATTATTATTTCTTGTAAAGTTAGTGAGGTACAAGATCTTGTAGCAGTTTATCAGCAACTTGCTAAACAGTGTGATTATGCTTTACATCTTGGCTTAACAGAAGCTGGCATGGGTACTAAAGGTATAGTAGCTAGTGCAGTAAGTTTAGGAATACTATTACAGCAAGGTATTGGAAATACTATAAGAGTTTCTTTAACTCCAGCTCCGAATGCTCCAAGAACAGAAGAAGTAAGAGTTTGTAGAGAGATATTACAAAATCTAGGGTTAAGAACTTTTACGCCAAGTGTGACATCATGTCCTGGATGTGGTCGTACTACAAGCTCATTCTTTAGGGTTTTAACTAGTGAAGTAAAAGATCATCTTGATACAAAAATGCATGAGTGGAAAGATGTTTATAAAGGTGTTGAAAAGCTTAAAGTTGCTGTGATGGGCTGTGTGGTAAATGGTCCTGGAGAGTCAAAAAATGCAGATATAGGAATCAGTTTGCCGGGAAGCGGTGAGTCTCCTGTAGCACCAGTATTTATAGATGGAAAAAAAGTTTATACTTTAAGAGGAGATAATATCTCTAAAGAGTTTATAGAAATTGTAGAAAACTATGTAAAAAATAAGTATGGTGTCCAATGTCAGTAATTTTTGTAAGTACTCATTTTCCTAAAATAAGACTAGGATATACAACTAACACTCAGGGCTTCAGTAGAGAAGCTTTTGCAAAATTTAACTTATCAGAGCAAGTTGGAGATGATCCTAAAGCTGTAAAAGATAATCGTCAGCTTTTTTCATCATATCTTAATAAGTTAGATATCAAATGGCTTAATCAACAGCATACAAATATAGTTTCATACTTTGATATTTATAACGATGAGCCTAGTGATGCTATTTATACAGATAAACCAAATCAGGTTTGTATTACATTAACTGCTGATTGTTTACCAATTTTATTATTTGATAAGAAAAGATCTAAAGTTGCGGCAGTACATGCAGGCTGGCGGGGGCTAGCAAATGGAGTTTTAGAAGCGACGCTAAAAGAATTTGTCGGATATGATTTAGTTGCATGGCTTGGCCCATGTATTACTAATAAGTATTTTGAAGTTGGACAAGATGTTTATGATATATATGTTGATAAACATGAAGATTATAAATATGCATTTAAGGCTATTGGCAATAATAAATACTTATTTGATATGAAGCTTGTCGCTAGAGATATTTTAATGAAAAATCACTGTTTAGATGTCATAGATTCAGGATTATGTACATATAGTGATAAGAGGCTTTATTCTTTCCGTAGAGATAATGTCACAGGTCGTTTAGCTAGTTTTATTTGGTTCGAAGAATAGTTTGTTTTAGTTTAATGTAAAAGGAATTTTATGTCACAGAAGTTACAAGTTCTAAGAGAATTGATGGCTGAAAAGGGATTTGATTATTATATTGTGCCATCGGTAGATGATCATAAGAATGAATATGTCCCAAAATGTTGGCAATATAGAGCTTGGATAAGTGGATTTGATGGATCGGCAGGCGATGTGCTTGTTGGTATAGATAAGGCTTATCTTTCTACAGATGGTAGATATTTTTTGCAAGCTGAGAAACAATTAGATTCGAATGATTTTGAACTTATTAAACAAACAGGATTTGAGTCTGAAATAGCTAAGTGGCTATGGAAAAATGCTGGGGGCAAAACTATTGGTATAGATCCAGCTAAAATTGATTATAAAAAAGCTACTCAGTTGTTAGAGCTTTTACATGAGCATAACTATAATGTTGTGTTTGATGAAGAAAATCTCATACATAAAGCTCAAGAAAAGTTAAATGAGGTAGTTGATGTTCCTTGTACATTGATTGAAGAACATGGTATTCAGTACTCTGGCAGAAGTGTTTCTTCTAAAATAGAGGAGTTAAGAAATACTATAAAACAGACTAATTCAGATTTTTATGTTGACTCAAAATTAGATCATATAGCTTGGTTATTAAATATTAGAGGAAGGGATGTAGCATGTACTCCTTTAGTTATTAGCTATTTGTTTGTTTCTTTAGATAAAATTGTCTTATATGTAAATAGTGGCAAGATAACAGATGAAGTAAAAGATTATTTTGATGAAAATAGAATTGAAGTAAGAGAATATAGTCAATTCTATGCAGATTTAGAAAGTACGTCTGGAAAATATTTATTAGATGGCGCTAATGTTAATTACAAAATAGTTAGAAATATTAATAAAAACCAAAATAGTAGCTGCTATGCACTAATGGTAGATACACCTGTTGGACTTAGTAAAGCATTAAAAAATCCTGTGGAGATAAATGGTGCTAAAGATGCTCATAGAAAAGATGCAGCAGCATTTATAAAGTGGTGGCATTGGTTAGAAAATAATTATCAAAACTTAGATGAGCTAACAGCACAAGCTAAGCTTTTTGAGTTTCGTTCTAAGCAGAAGAATTTTGTTGAAAATAGTTTTGACTATATTACTGGTTTTGCTGGTAATGGAGCTGTGATTCATTATAGATCTTCTGAGAAAACAAATAAGAAGTTTGATGATGTAAGTCCTTTATTAACTGATTCAGGTGGTCAGTATAAAGATGGTACTACGGATGTAACTAGAGTTCTTCATTTTGGAAGACCAACTAAAGAACAAAGAAGATATTACACTTTAGTTTTAAAAGGACATCTTGGACTTGGTAGAGCGGTATTTCCTAAAGGGACTAAAGGCTCACAGCTTGATGTATTAGCAAGAGAGCATTTATGGCATTTTAGTGCTAACTATGCTCATGGTACAGGTCATGGGGTTGGTAGTTTCTTAGGAGTGCATGAAGGTCCTCAGTCTATTAGTGCAGCCTCTCAGCAAGAGCTTATGCCTGGTATGATCTTAAGTAATGAGCCAGGAGCTTATTTTAAAGATGATTTTGGTATAAGAATAGAAAACTTATGTTATGTAAGAGAAAGAAATGTAGATAGTCCAACTGGTCATGGACCTTTCTATTATTTTGAAGACTTAACTCTGATTCCTTATGAATTCAAGCTGATAGAAACAATAATGCTCACTTATACTGAGAAGAAAACTATAAATAACTATTATAGTAGAATTCGTAAAGAAGTACTTCCTCTCATAGAAGAACAAGAAGTGAAAGACTTCTTACTATATAAAACAAGACATATTAAATAATGAATAAAAAATACATTAAGATTTTTCTCTTCTTATTTCTTGCCATAACTGGTGGTTTTTCAGGCGCTTTCTTTGATAAATATAACTTAAAAGAAAAGTTTGTAAATTTTAGATATGAAATTTATCAGTTTTTCACACAGGAAAATAAAACTGATTCTTTAAATCAAGATGATGTAACTACACAACCAGAGCAGGAAGAAAAAACTAGCTTTTGGGCAAGGCTAGCTTCTGATAAAAAAGATGATGCAGCAGCTGCAGCTCAGTTTGATGATTTAAAACAATATGCTCCAGAAAGGACTCTACCAGCAGTTACTAATTATTGTCATGATTTTCTAATATATGGAAATCCTAGTTTTAATGTAACTTCAGGCTTAGGAAAAGTTGATCTATATTTATGTCGAGATGGCTATGTTGCAGGTTACAACTATCAAACAAAAGAGCCTACTTGGGTGGCATTTAAACTTACTAGTGCAAAAGTAGCAAATAAGAATGAAAGAGAGGATGCCTTTAGAGAAGATTCTGATGTTCCATTTGTTTATAGAGCTACATTATCAGATTATAAAAATTCTGGATATGATAGAGGGCATTTAGCATCTTATGCATCTATGGACTTTAGTAAAAAATCTGGGTATGAGTCTTTCTTATTATCTAATATTGCACCACAAAAAGCGGGTCTAAATAGACAGGGGTGGGAGAGATTAGAAACTTATGAAAGGATTTGGGCAAATATGTATCAAAGTATATATGTTTATACTGGACCTATTTATAAGAAAAAAACTATCCATAAAACGATTGGTGACAATAAAGTTGCTGTGCCTGATTATTTCTTCAAAATAATATATGTGCCATCTACAAATAAAGCTATAGCTTTTGTAATGCCTAATTCGAGTGTTGATAAAAAAGATGTTGATAAATATAGAGTTTCTATCAAAAGCATAGAAGAAAGGACTGGGCTAAATTTCTTATCACAAGTTTCTGATAGAGATAATGTGGTTGATAATGTTTCTCCTATGTGGAGAACGGCTTACACATAATCTAAACTTTAGTTTGCTCAATATACCAGTCACTTAAAGATATTACACAGTTACCATAACTTATTGACTGAAAAGAACCACCTTTATATACATAACTTACATTTTGACATATTTTATTTCTTAGCTCTTGAAACTCTTCAGTATTATGATTTTTTATCTTATCTATAGCTTTATTGGATTCTTCAATTTTTGCTTTTAGGCATTGATTTATTTCATAAGTATTTCCCTCATTGCATTCATTAGCGAATGAAAAAAATGGCAGGAGTAGAGCAATTAGCAATAATCTTTTCATTAGTTTTATAAATATGACTTTTTATAATTATATTACTTAAATTATTTAATATTTTAAATATAAGAAAAAGTTATTAACTTAATAAAATCAATATATTTAACATTTGTGTTACATGGGTATAACATAACAACCAAGAAAGACAGATACATAATTATAAAAGGTAAATAAAATGAAAAAGATAATCAGTTTAATGTTAGTAAGTAGTTTATTAGTAATGCCAGTTTATTCAATTGCTTTAGCAAGTGTGAGTTCTTACAGACCTTCAGTTGTGTTCAAACATGCTTCACAAGGTATAGACAGTTATGGTCAAGATCGTTATTTTGATCAAGTAGATAATATACAAATAAGATAGGAATTTAGATTAGAAAATTATTTTAATTTGTCAGAAATATCTCCAACAAGAGAAGGATCTTCTAGATTTACACTTATAGGTTTTTGTCCTTTATCAAGGTCTACTTTATTTAAATCAATCCATACACGATTACCTACAGCAACACTAGAGTAATATAATTTTTTACCACTTAAATCAGATGCGGATGTCCATACTGTTGGCCATGTATCTTCTGGATTTTGAGAACCTTTACCTTCAATCATTGCAGTTAAGCTACATTCTAAATTATTGAATGGGACACTAGCCATATTCATGATGCTATACATATCTCGGATAGCATTATTTTGAGATTCTGAGGTATCAGGTAAAATGGTTGTTGAGTAGTATGTACGAGCAAATCTATTTAATGAATTAGCACCACCTGGAAGATTATCAATACTATATTTTTTACCATTAGCAGAAAGTTTTAATAAGTTTTTAATCTGCTCATCATAGTTAGGTTCATTTGCCATAACTGTGTAACTTGGGTTATGGTATGTATAAACTTTTCCATCTGAGAACTCAATAATTGCTGAATCACCACTACTATCTTCAATTTTGTAATGGATAGGTAGTTTAACTTTTTTACCATTAACAGAAGCTGGATAGTTATGTAAATTATATTTCTTGATACTAGCTAATACTTCATTTACATTACTAAAATTTCCAAGTATATAGTGTAGCCACTTTATACTATTGATAGTTGGTTTATTTGGATCAATTTTAACTGTTGTTTCTTTACCATTATAAAGTATATGAGCGGCAAGTCCTTTTTCATTTAGTCCTTCTGAAGCAACACTTCCCCAGTTTGTTTCTTCTATAACTACATACCCATATTTATTTTTCCAGTTAACCGTGTTTTTTGTTTCTTCAGGGGTGGCGCCAGTAAATTCAAGATTTCTAGGATATACTGTAAACTGTGATTGGACAGCTAAGCAAACATCAAAATTTCTAGAAGCAAAAGTACCATATGGTTTAAAATCATGTGTAGCAACAGTACAAGCATTAGCTATACCTGTTAAACCTAAAGCTGCTAAAGTAGTAATAGCAGTAATACTCAAAATCTTTTTCATTAATATCTCCTTTTCAAAACTTGAGCGCCATAATAAAAGAAGCACTACTAAATTTATTTTCTAAAATATTGTTAGTTAAATCAAGGTAAGTACTTAGCAGCTAGTAATTAGAGTTATAAATACTTATAGTTGAATTGTTAAAGCAGTATCGCTGATAAATTTATCAATTTTGTCTTTGTTTGTAGTTGTTATAAAAACTTGAGAGCTTAGTTTTCTTAAGTAATTAAATAACATTTCAGTATGGTTATAATCAAGTTCTGATGTTATGTCATCAACTAAGTAAATACATCTATTTTCATTCTCTAAATTATGTATTTCACCTTGAGCTAATTTTATGGCACAAATAAGGAGTTTCTGTTGCCCTCTAGAAAATATATCTTGAATAGGCTTATGATTAATTGTTAGGATAATGTCCGCTTTGTGAGGGCCATGATTTGTGACATTATATTTATTGTCATTTTCAAAATTTTCTTCTAAAACTTCTATTAAGGTTTGATCATGTCTCCAACCTTTATAATAATCAATATCCAAATTTAAATCAGGATTAAAGTTTTTTAGAATTTCAAAAACTTTAGGTTTTAGCTTATCAAAATATATTTGCCTTTTGACATCAAGAAGATCCGCAAATTCTTGTAATTTTTTATCTAAACTAGCTATATAGTTTCTAGGATAGTTTTGTTTTAAAGCAGAGTTTCTTTGTTTTACTAAAAACTTAGTTTGTTGCCATATTTTTAGAAAGGTTTTATCAAGATAAAAAGCGCCCCAGTCGAGTATTTTACATCTTTGTTTTGCACCAGAGTTTATTAGATTAAAAGCTTCTGGATTTATTAATTGTATAGGTAATGTCTTAGTTATTTCTGTATGGCTTTTTTGTATCTCATAGTTTAGTTTACTAACACTGTTGCCATTTTTTTTTCTTGAGAGAGCTATTGTTATATCATCATCATTATTTTTAGCTTTTGAAAATATAAAAAACTCATCAGATTCATGATTTATTATTCTATTTAATTGAGAGGTCCTAAAAGATCTACTGTGAGAAAGAAAATATATAGCCTCAAGTATAGAAGTTTTACCAGAGCCATTTTGCCCAATTATGAAGTTAATGTCTTTTTCAAAAATTAAATCTTGAGAGCTTATATTTCTAAAATTTTGTAACTTTATATTAGAGATATACATTTTTAGGTAAGCTCTAGACTATTTTTGTAAATTTGTTGTTCTAGTATATCAGGATCTTCCATATAAAGATTCTTTAGCAAATCAAAAATCTTTATTATATTTTGTGGCTTATTTATAGACTCTTTAGAATCATAGAGATTCATATCAGGAGAGTCCGTTTCTAAAACAATATCTTTATAAGATACTTTGTGTAGAGTATCTTTTAATTTAGCAGTTGGGTGAGATAGTATTCCACCAATACCTAGCTTAAAACCAAGATTAATAAATGTTTTTGCTTCTTGATAAGTTCCATTAAAAGCATGAATTATTCCACCATTTGTAAAGCTAGTATCTTTAATTATTTTAATAATCTCATTATGTGTTTTTACTGAATGGATAATTACTTTTTTATTAAGTTCTTTTGCTATATTTAGCTGTTGAGAGAAGGTATCTATTTGTTTATCAAAATTGTTAAATCTCTTATCTAAACCAATTTCTCCAATAAGTTTACAATTATTTTCAAGAGTATATTTTTTCAGTTGTTCTATATGCACTTGAGAGTGTTTTTCTATAAAGATTGGATGTAGTCCGAAGCAAATAGAGATATTGCTAAACTTTTCCCTCACATGTATAAGCTCTTGCCAGTTTGAAAAACTAGTGGCTGGATTTATGAATTTGTTAATATTTAATGATTTACATTCTTCAATAATATCATCGCGAGAATCATCAAATATTTCAAAATCAAGATGGCAATGTGTATCAATAAACATAGGAAGAAATTTATTTTATTAAATTTTATCAATAGCTTTATTACTGTATAATACCTTAAGTGGATTAAATATTGAATTTTGCTATCTTTAAAAGGTTTATTATGACTATTGAAAAAAAAGATTTTTTATTTGAATTAGGTACTGAAGAGCTACCTCCTAAAGCTCTTAAAAAATTAGCTCAATCATTATTGTCAAGCGTAGAAGAACAGTTAAAAGAAGCTAAAGTGAGCTTTGGTAAAGGAGTATGGTTTGCTTCTCCAAGAAGGTTGGCTTTTTCTATTCTGGATTTAGCAAGTGAGCAAGAGGATGTTATTGTTGAAAAACAAGGACCATTCTTACATTTAGCATATAAAGATGGTCAACCTACACAAGTTGGTTTAGGCTTTGCAAAATCTTGTGGAGTAGAGTTAGATGAGTTAGATAAAATAGATACTCCAAAGGGAGAAAAACTTTTCTTTAAGTCTATTCAAGAAGGGCAAAAAACAACTAAGCTTTTAGAAGAAATAATAGCTAAAGCTTTAAAGCAACTTCCGATACCAAAGATGATGAGATGGGGTGATTCATCAGTAGAGTTTGTAAGACCTGTACATTGGGTTTTAGCTATGTATGGTGATGATGTTGTTGATATGACTATACTTGACCATAAAGCTAGTAATATTACATATGGACATAGATTTCATCATCCAGAGGCTATTTCAATATCTCGTATTTCTACATATAAAGATAAATTAGCTCAAGCTATGGTTTTAGTAGATTGGGAAGACAGAAAAGCTTTAGTGATTGAACAAGCAAAAGAGCTAGCAGCAAAACATGGTTATAATGTGGTTTTAGATGCTGATCTGGTAGAGGAAGTAAATGCAATAGTTGAATTTCCAAATGCTATGTTATGTAGCTTTAATAAGGACTTCTTAAGAGTTCCTCAAGAAGCATTAATATCTTCTATGCAAGAACATCAAAAATGTTTTCCGTTATTAGATAATAATAAAAAAATGGTTGCTAATTTTATTACTATCTCAAATATTCAAAGTAAGAAGCCAGAGTTAGTAACTACAGGAAATCAAAAAGTTATGAATGCTAGATTGTCAGATGCAGCATTCTTTTATGATACAGATGTTAAAAAACCTTTAGATAGCTTCTTAGTTAAGCTTGAAAATGTAACTTTCCAAAATAAGCTTGGAAATATGCTACAAAAGGCTAAAAGGATAGCAAATACATCACAAGAGCTAGCTAAGCTATCTCAAGAGGATGGAGAAATTGCATATAGAGCAGGGCTTTTGGCAAAAGCAGATTTAATATCAGATATGGTTTTTGAGTTTACTGATTTGCAAGGCATTATTGGTAAGTATTATGCAAAAGCACATGGTGAGCCTGATGTGATAGCTGATGCTATAGAGCAGCAATATTGGCCAAAATATTCTGGTGCAGAGCTACCACAAAGTAAGATAGCTAATTGTGTTGCTTTGGCAGATAAGCTAGATACTCTAGTTGGAATATTTGGAATAGGGCAGAAACCTTCAGGTAACAAAGATCCTTTTGCACTTAGAAGATCTGCTATAGGTATATTAAGAATACTCCGTGATACAGATCTAGATATTTCTTTAGAACAGGTTTTAGATGTGGCTTTTTTAAGCTATAAAGAAGTAAATAATCTAGTGTTTAAAACTGATATTAAAGATGAAATAATAAGCTTTTGTATAGATAGATTTAAGAATCTATATAAAGAAGAAGGTGTGCCAAATGATGTATTTGAATCAGTAATTAATACTAATTCTTCATCTGTAAAAGATTTTGGTTTAAGAGTGCAAGCGATTACTGGATTTTTAAATTCTAGTTCAGCAGCTAGTCTTATTTCATCTAATAAGAGAGTAGCAAATATTCTAGCTAAAAACTCTCAAGAATTAAAAGGTGCTTATGATATTTCTATAAGTAATAAAGCTGGTAATCAATATGAAATAAATTTAGCTGAGAATATAGAAAAAGTAACTCAAAAAGTTCATCATGAAGTTTCTATTAGAAATTATGAAACAGCTTTAGAGCTTCTAAGTAGTCTTGATAAAAGTATTAGTGATTTTTTTGATAATGTAATGGTTATGGATGAAGATGATAGTCTTAGAAAAAACCGTATAGCATTATTAAATAATCTTCATAAACTATTTATTTCAGTAGCAGATATTTCTAAATTAAATTAAGTTCTTTTAAAATCTGATTTTTCTTTACTTGAATGATTTTGTGTGGAATTATTCATTTGATGCATTCGGCAAATAATTTTAAGGAAAAATCATGAATAAATTATATAAAAGTTTTGTATTGTTAGTATTAAGCACATGGGGAGTAATGAGTTATGCTGCTTTTACTCCTACTAATCTTACACAGGCAAAAGATCAAGTTAAAGAATATTATGAATCTGGCCAACACGCCATAGAAGTTAGTGAAACTCTTCAAAAAGCTAAAGATGTTTTATATAGAAGTGCTTGGTATAACAAGAAAATAAAAGAGCCTAGGAAATTAGCTATAGTTTACGATATTGATGATACTGCATTAAATAACTATTCAATTATGAAGAAGTATAGTTTTGCAGATACTGATGCTGTGTGGGATGTCATACAGAAAAGTACAGATATTCCAGCTAATGAAGGTGCTTTGGAATTATATAATGAAGCTCGTGAGTTAAATGTGTCTGTGTTCTTCATCACAGCTAGATTAGAGAAGTATAAAGACACTACTAAAAAGGCTATAGAAAATGCAGGCTATACTGATTATCAAGGACTATATCTAATTAGTGAGAAATATGAAAAGCTACCATTTAGTGATTTCAAAGCAGATGTTCGTAGAGAGATAACAGAAAATGGCTACCATATAGTATTAAATATAGGCGATCAATATAGTGATTTAGTAGGTGGATATTCTGATTATGTTTATAAACTTCCTAACTATATGTATGGAAGCTATTAATTAAAGTTTAGATTTATCAAAAAATATTTTTCTAGTTTCTTTAGAAAAGCCAACTATTCCTTTATCTATAAATTCATCTATTATCTGTTCAGGGATATCTTTATCTAATTTCTTGATAATCAATCGATAAAAAGCATCTTTAGAAGTTTCTTTAAAATGTTTTTTGTATTGATGTTGTTGTACCTCTTCTGAGCATTCTAAAAATTTTTTTATTCTAACTCTAGGATCTGTATTACTTGTTCCTGTTACACACCCTTTAGGGGCAGAAGTTGCTATATTAAAACCTTTTCTAGTATAGTAAGAGGCGATTCCTCTAAAAATTCTATCATTACTAAAAATTGTAATGCTAAGGTGAGTACGAAATTCACGATATCTTTCAACATATTCACCAACTTTAGCGCAAATGTAACCATCCATATTATCTTTATTACCTTCGCCATAAATAATAGGGACTAACTCAAAATTATTATAAATCCGAGTTTTTTCATAGTTTGCTTCTAACTCTTCATTATTTGTAAAAACTATTACACGATCAAAATTTTCTGAAGAAACTAATTCAAAATTATTATAGTTTTCAGAATCAATAATGGCTAATCTTAGATATTCCATAATTAAGACCTTTAATAGATGTAGTATATTTATATTTTACAATAAAAGGCAGATTACTAATATAGAAGTCTATTTATTAAGTTTTTGTTTGATAACTATATAAGCATCACGAAAAGATAGGCCTTGTTCAACTAATTTATAAACCTCTTCAGTAGCATATAAATCTGAAGTCATAGCTTGTTCTAGTTTGTCGGTATGAATTTTCAGATTTTCTATAGTGGAGTTAAATAATAGGATTGTATTCTCTATTAATTCTATTGCTTCACAGAAAGGAGCTTTTGTTAATTGATAATCACGATTATAGCCACTAGGAACGCCATCAATTATAGAAGTAATTTGTTGTAAGTAACCTTGATATAGTTTTGCATTGCCCCTCATAATCTCAAATAGATCATAATTACGCTTTTGAGGCATTATAGATGATCCAGTTGTGTATGAGTTATCAAGGCTAAAGTAGTTAAATTCAGACATTGTGAAAAGCATCATATCATTAGCAAATCTTGAGTAAATACTCATAGGATTTGATAATGTTTGAAGAATTAGTTTTTCAAAATATCCTCTAGAAAAAGCACAATAAATAGGATTTTCTTGTGTTCTATTAAAACCAAGTTGTTCAGTTGTATAATCTTTATCATGCTTAAAATTATCAATACCAAAACCTGATGCAGATCCTAGAGGGTTTTGGTTTATGACTTTATTGGTAGTTGATACTAATAGAAGAGTATCTTCTAAAGCATCTGCAAAAGAACCTAACCATACTGAAACCGTTGTTGGCATAGCTTTTTGCATATGTGTATAACCAGGCATTGGAGTATTTACATATTTATTAGCTTTTGTCCGTAGGGTATAAATATTTTCCTGTATAGCTTTTTCCAATAGTTTAATTTTATCTACCATAAAAAGACGAAGCATTACTAGAGACTGATCATTTCTACTTCTTCCAGTATGTATTTTTTTACCAACATCCCCATAGTGTGTGCAGAGATATTGCTCAATTGCTGTATGACTATCTTCTTGATCTTGAGTTATTGAGAATTTATCTTCAGCTAAAAGTTCTTCTATCTCTTGAAGGCCTTTTTCTAATAGAGAAAGTTCATCCTTGGAAAGCACATTTATTTTATGCAACATTTTTGCATGAGCTAAGCTAGCTTGTAGATCATATTTTAATAGTTTCTGATCAAGTACATAGTCTTGACCTACAGTGTATTTTTCAACTATAGGTAAGAGTTTATCTGTTTCAGTTTGCCAAAGTTTTTTACTCATAATATTTATTTCTTATTTTTCATTATTGAATAAGCGGTACGTTGAGCTAAGCTATGAAGTTCTATAAATCCAGCAGAAGCATTATGGTTGAATAAATCTCCACCAGCTTCAAAAGTTGCTAGCTCAGGTTTAAGCATAGAAAAAGGTGATTCTACAGCGACTACTTCTATATTACCTTTATATAAAGATATAGTAACTTTCCCTGTAACCTTTTTATTTTGTTCTTCTATAAATGCAAGAATGTTATTCATAACAGGATTATACCATTCAGCAGCATAAGCAAGATAAGCCCATTTGCTATCCATAAATGATTTTAGTTCATTTTCCTGACGTGTAGAAACTAATTGCTCTAGTTTTTTATGAGCAGCTATTATAATACTTGCTCCTGGATTCTCATAAATTCCTCTAACTTTTAAACCAATTAATCTATCTTCAATAAGGTTAAACACTCCAACTCCATGTTCACCACCAATCTTATTACATTGCATGATTAGCTCAGCTAAAGGCATTGACTGACGATCTAACTTAGTTGGTATACCTTCAACAAAATCTAATGTAATAGTTTGAAGCTTATTTACAGCATTCTCAGGAGTTTTACACCATTGTAGAATAGCCTCTTTAGGAGCAATTAAATTTGAATGTTCTATTTCTCCACCTTCTGCAGTGTTTCCCCACATATTCTCATCATATGAGTAGGGTTTGTCTTTTTGTTGTTTAACAGGTATGCCATGTTTTTCAGCGTATTCTAATTCTTGCTCTCTACCCATTCCCCATTCTCTAACAGGAGCGATTGTTTTTATATTTTCATCTAAAGTAGTAAGATAACTTTCAAAACGAACTTGATCATTACCTTTACCAGTACAGCCATGGGCAACAACTTGGCAATCATATTTTTTAGCTACTTCAACAGCTATTTCTGAAATAATAACTCTGCCAAGAGGAGTTGAAAGGGCATAGCCTCCCTGATAATCAGCATTTGCTTTAATAGCTTTACTTATAACCTCATCTGCAAAGCGAGTTTTTGCATCATATACAACAGCATCTATAGCTCCTAAATTTATAGCTTTTTGTTTTATTTGTTCTAAATTGTCAGCTACTTGTCCAATATCTATAGTTAAGGCAACCACTTCTACTTCATATTCTTCTTGTATCCATTTTAACATTACAGAAGTATCTAGACCTCCAGAATATAGTAGAAGGCAGCGTTTAAAATCTCCTTTCTTTGCCTCATGACTAGCAACTTTTTGATATTGTTTTGACATATAAAACTCTCCCCATGTAAATTGAATTTTTATTCATTCTATCAAAAAAAAATGCAAGTACAAATATTTAGTTACAGCTAATATATAATTATTATTCTCTGATGTTATTATGCTATTAAAAGGTTTTAATATTATGTTATTTAAAATATACTCATAGAATAATTATTCACAAAAGTGAAAAATGAAGCTATTTATAGGTATTTTTCTGATTATTGGTTCTACTATAGGTGGTGGCATTGTAGGGTTGCCTATAGCTGCTGTTAATTTAGGTTTTTTAGGAAGTTTATTTGCTATATTTTTAGTGTGGTTAATAATGACTATTACTGGATTATGTATATTAAAAATCTCATATAATTTGCCAGTTGAGCATAATACATATTTTACACTATCTACTAAATACTTAGGTTTTAAGGGAGCTAAGTTTAGTGTTTTTGGGAGCTACTTGTTAATTCTATATTTAACTTTAGCTGCTTATATATCTGGAGTTAGTTCAGCCATAAGCTTATATCTTTTAGAAAGTAGTAATTTAAGCTATTTATTATCAGGAGTAATTCTGATTTTCATATTAGGCGGAATTACAGCATATAATTCTAGACTAATAATTAAAAGTAATGTCCTATTTGTAACAGCTAAGCTTTCTCTTATTGTTGTGGCTATATTTTTAATTTTTTATACTACTAATACAGTTGCTATAAGTATTAATAGTTATCCTATTCGTTCAGTTGGAGCATTATCATTTTTGTTTGTTTTATTTAATGCATTTGGCTATCACTTTATAATCCCTAGTTTGGTAAAGTTTTATGATCGATATTTATCATTAAAAACTTTAGCATTTCTACTTATCTTTAGTACTTCATTAATAGCTTTTATATATATGGCTTGGGTTTTAGCTATATTCTTTACTATACCTGTAGATGGAAGTTATGGGATGTTAAGTATCTATGATAGTGAAAATCAGCTTGTAGCTTTTAACAATAGCATTAGTTTTTTCACTAAGTCTAATGCTATTAGTAATATACTTAGTGCTTTTCAACTTATATCAATGGTGGGTTCTTTTTGCTGTATTTCTATAGGTGTAATGGATGCTTTGAGAGATGCTTTTGGCCAGAATGCTTATATTAAAGTTCTTGTTTGTACTTATTTACCACCACTTATTTTAATGTGTCTATCACAAAATATGTTTTTAATTGCGATGTCACTAGCTGGGATACTAACATTCTATGTTGAAGTATTTGTACCTATTGCAGGAGTAAGAAATTTTTATAAAAGTCTAAAGGTATAAGCTTATAAAAACTTTATAAAAAAGTTAGAATGCTACTATATTAGTAAAGTATTAAGTTATATGAGCTATCCAGTTTTAGAATATTCTTATATAGAACTTCCAGAGGAGTTTTATTCTAGTCAGACTTTAGAAAATTTTCTTGATGCAAAAGTAATTATATTTAATCATAAATTAGCAAATGAATTAGGATTAGATGTAAGTAGTTTAAATGAAAAAGAATTGTTAGGTTTTCTACTTGGAAAATCTAGTAAAAATCCAATAGCACAAGCTTATGCGGGACATCAGTTTGGAAACTTCACAATGCTTGGTGATGGAAGAGCAGCATTAATTGGAGAGTATAGAACAAAGTCTAATAAATTATTCGATATACATTTAAAAGGCTCAGGGAAGACTAGATACTCTAGAGGCGGTGATGGCAAGGCTGTTTTAGGTCCTATGTTGAGGGAGTATATAATTAGTGAAGCTATGAGTGGTTTTGATATACCAACAAGCAGGTCTCTAGCAATAATCTCTACAGGGGAACCAATTTATAGAGATGGGCTAAAGAAGGGAGCAATAGTTGTTCGTGTAGCAAGTAGCCATATCCGGGTTGGAACTTTCCAATATGCTGCAACTTTGGGAGATAAAGAGTTAGAGTCTCTGTTAGATTTTACTTTGAGAAGATACCAAATTGATCCAAAAGATAATAAAGCAAAAGCATTACTTGAATATACTGTAGAGAAACAAGCTAAACTAATAACTGAATGGGAAAGAGTAGGTTTGATTCATGGAGTAATGAATACTGATAATATGACTATCTCGGGAGAAACTATAGATTTTGGGCCGTGTGCTTTTATGGATGAATATCATCCAGACACCGTCTTTAGCTCAATAGATAGAAGAGGGCGATATGCTTTTGCAAATCAAGCACCAATAGCACAGTGGAACTTAGCACGATTTGCAGAAAGTCTTTTACCTTTACTTGCAGATAGAACTGAAGAAGCTATAGACATTGCTCAAGAAATTATAGAAAAATTTGCTGACCTATATAAAAATAGTTGGCTTAAAATGATGTCAGCAAAATTAGGGCTAGTAAATTTTCAATCTCAAGATCAAGAATTTATAACTAAGCTACTAGAATTAATGGCTAAATATAGATTAGATTATACAAATACTTTTTATGATTTAGGCAATGATTCTTTAGATGTATCTAATAAGCTAGATTTGGAGCAGTGGCTTAATAGTTGGCAAGAAAGAATAAAAGAGACTAGAGAAGAATCTTTAAAATTGATGAAAAAGACTAACCCTATATTTATTCCAAGAAATCATAAAGTTGAACAAGCTTTAAGAGCAGCAGAAAATAAGAATGATTTATTACTATTTAATAAATTATTAAAGGTATTACAAAAGCCTTATGACTTTAATCAGGATTATAATGAATATATGCTTCCACCTAGCTTAGATGAGAAGGTAGAACAGACATTTTGTGGAACATGAAACCTTAAAGTTTGATAGATTTTGCTTTCTCTTTAGCTTGGTTAAGAAGAACTTCTTCAGCTATATCTTTTTTTGCTACTCCTTCTATACGGATAATCTCAATATCAGTAATACCAATAAAGTTTAGTATAGTTTGTAGGTAGCCTTCTTGATAATCTAAAGATTTAGCAGGCTCTTCTCTATATACTCCTCCTTTACTAAGAATAAGTATAGCTTTTTTGCCTTTAACTAAACCTTCAGGGCCATTTTCTGTATAACGAAATGTTTTTCGAGCGATAAGTATATGATCAATCCAAGCTTTTAGCATAGAAGGAATACTAAAGTTGTACATAGGAGATTCTATAACTATTACATCAGCAGAAAAAAGTTCATCTATTAACTTATTTGAAAGGGCTAGCCCTGCTTCATCATTAGTAAATAAAGCATTAAGAAAATTTGGATTTAAATGATTAATAGTATCTTTTACAAGATCTCTTTCTATAATTTGTGTTTCAGGAGCTATATTTTTAAAATGATTTATCAAAGTATTTCCAACATTTCTTGAAAAAGACTTTTGAAGATTACTGCTTGTTCTTATATGTAAAACTTTTTTCATTATTCTTATCCTTTTTTTTTCTTAAAAGTCTATAGACTATATTCTGATAATTGAAAGAAAAAAGCAAGAAGGTACAGAAATGTCAGATACTTACAAAAGTGTTACTAATAAACTTTCTGAGGAAAGTTGTAGGTCGTATAGAGAGGTTTTAAGTTTAGTAGGGGATAAGTGAAGTATTGTATTGATAAATCACTATTAGAAAATGAAACTAAACGATTTAGTGAATTACAATATGATATTAGTAAAATTTCACAAAGAATACTATCATTAAGTCTTCGAAATCTAGAGCGTAATGGTTTAGTTTCTCGTAGAGTGGAATCAACTATTCCTCCAAGTGTATATTATTCGCTTACACCTTTTGGAGAAACATTATTAGTACATATTAAAGGAATAATTGATTGGACAAGAAGGAATTATAAAGAAATCAAAAAGTCTCAAGAACTTTTTGATCAGAAGAAATAAGTATTATTGTTTTTCCCAAACACTGCTATTTGATGGAGTTTCACCTTTAGTCCACCATTTAGCTTTATAAGTGTTTCCGTTATAAGTTACTGTTTGACCACCAGTATAAGCTTGGTTTTTATCCCAAGCACCACCAACTACAAATGGTTTTTCCCAAACACCACCATTTGATGGAGTATCACCTTGTGTCCACCATTTAGCTGTATATGTTGTACCATTATATGTTACCTTGTCCCCAGTATTGTAAACCTTGCTAGAATCCCATGTTCCATTGCTAGGAGCTGGAGTCGGCGCAGGTGTTGGAGCTGGAGTCGGCGCAGGTGTTGGAGCTGGAGTCGGCGCAGGTGTTGGAGCTGGAGTCGGCGCAGGTGTTGGAGCTGGAGTCGGCGCAGGTGTTGGAGCTGCTGAACCTACTTTTTCCCATGCGTATTGACCATAAATTCCAAGTATATTATAAGCTGAATTTGAACACCATCCACCTTCTATACACTTATAATTATTACCATCAGAAGCTGTAACAATATCTCCAGTCTTATATGCATTTCCTGCAACATAATTTTGATAATTACCTGGAGCTGGAGTTGGCTCAGGTGTTGGAGTCGGAGTCGGCTCAGGTGTTGGAGTCGGAGTCGGCTCTGGAACTGAATTATTAACAGTAGTAAATTGTATACTATCTTTCTTAGATGTACCTGATGATGAGTTAGCAATAACTTCAATACTATAACTAGCTCCTTCTTCTAAATTAGTAAGAATATAATTTTGACTAGTAATGTTTGAAGCCACAGTACTTCCATCAAGAAGAACTGTATAAGTTATAGAGCCATCAATTTCTGGCTTATTCCAAGAAATATTAGCAGATGTTTCAGTTATATTATCAACTGATGCATAAAGAGCATCAGACTGATATACTTTAGCTACAGCCTCAATTAGAGATTTATTAGGATCTGTAGAGTCACCATCTGCTTCCCAGAACATAGTTCCACCAAGATTCATACTCTTAGCATATTTAGTTTTTTCACCTACAGACCAAACATCATCATAAGTAATGAAAGTTTTTGTAGAAGGACTATATGCCCAAGGTTGAAGCGCTACTTTACCATACTTGTTAAATATATCTATATTTGATTTTGTATCATAGAATTTTAAATTAGATAATCCACTTACAGGTTTTGATGTGCCACAACCATTTACAGGATCAGCTACTGGATTGATTAAACATTTATAGTCAAATACTCCATTTTCATAGTCACCAAAACCAGGAGCTGTTATAGTTTCAAATAATCCACCATTTGTATCACTATCTACCATCATAGATCTTGCATATAAAGGTAGACCTACTATTAATTTATCGGCAGGTACACCAGCTTTAATATAAGCATCAACGGAACCTTTAATTGACCAGCCACCTTCTTTACCTATTGCTTGATCTAAAGTAGATCCATCACCAGCATCAGTAACGTTATCTTGAGCATCAGCTGGTGATTCTCCAGCTGTATATACTTTATTTTGATATGGAGTATCACTAGGGAAGTCAAGTGACGCTTGGAAGTATGCAGGGAATCCTGTTCCCCATGCACCTTGATAGTCATAGTTCATGATATTAATTTCATCTACAGTTTGCCCAACTTGTTTCCAGAAGTCTGGTACACTATTTGGGTTACTAGAATTTTCCATAGCTTCTATACGGCTTCTAGCACCATTAACAGCTATAGCAAGATAGTATTTCTTACCATCTGCTTGACTAGCTTTATCTAATTCTGTACGAAGAACTTTAAGGAAAGCTAACATTTTCTTAGATGGAGCAACTTCATTACCATAGTCAGACCACCATTCCCAGTCAATATCTATACCATTGAAGCCAAGCTTACGCATCAACTCTACTGACTGCTTAGCAAAATTTTGCATACTTTGTTGGTTTGAAGCTAATGCATCAAACATTGGAGCTGTAGTAACTCCATTATTAGTCCAACCACCAAATGATAAAAATGATTTTAAATAAGGATATTTTTGAGCTGCTCTAGCTGCTGCAGAAAGTCCCCATGTATCAGCTGAAGCATCTAAAGTTTTTATATTACCAGTTGACTTATCAAATCCTATAAAAGCATAAATTATAGTATTTAATTTGTCATATTTGAAAGTATATGGGTCGTATTTACGTCCCCAAACTGCCCATTGAGCATAATATGCAGCATTAGTATATCCTGGAGCTGGATCTTTACATACGTTATCAGCACAAGGCCTTTCAATTTGTAAATCTTTACCATCAACTTTTAGATCGTATATTATAGGAACTACAACACCAGGTAATACAATAGCATTACCAGAATCAGTTCCCATAATGTCACAAGATTGGGTTAAGTTTAGTGATCCGCCATTACTTAGTGATAATTTAGTTACATAGTTTCCATTAGCATTTTGAGTAGTATCATATTTAATAAGATCTGCTCTAGCTCCAAAACATGTACCCCAACCCGTTTTAGGTTTGAAGTTACTAGTAAACTCAACTACTTTTGCAGAAGATACATTACTAATTTTTAGAACTATTTTATTGTTATAGTCTTTAAATGGTGCCTGAAAATCATACGTTTCAACGTTGTTTACAGGAGTAGCATTTACCATAGAAAATGAGCTTAAACCCATTAATGCGCAAACTGCTGAGACTAATTTCGTTTTGTTTCTCATAGAGCTTTCCTTTAGTTGTTTAGTTAAAATATAAATATTTTTATTAATTATATGTTGTATAAAAGTTATTTCAATTAATGTATACAGCAAATATATTTATTTATAATAATTTTAAACTTAAAAATAAATTATACAACAAATACTGACCATAATATTAAAATTAAATTAATTAATTGTTATAATAATATTAAGATTGGAAAGTTAATTAGACTTAATTTTTTGTTAAAAGTTTTATAAAGCTTTCTATAAAACTTAATCTTTCTTCAGCTGTTTTGGTAATTTTAGTTATAAGTAAATCTTGATCTTTTGATAGTTTAAAATCCATAGGTCTACTTTGAATAGCTTTTATTAATAAAGAAGGATCAAATTTTAATGGTGTTGAAAATACTATTTTTCCACTAGTGCTAAACATTTTAATTTGTTGTATTCCTAGCTTCATGGCATCTAATCTAATATGAGCAACTTTTAATAGGTATTGTACTTCTAAAGGAAGTAGTCCAAAACGATCAATAAGTTCAATTTTTATATCTATTAATTGTTTATGATCTGCTTTAGATATTCTTTTATAAATATTTAGTCTAGTATTTACATCGTTTACATAGTCATCCGTTATAAGAGTTGGAATATTTAGTTCGACTTCACAAGTATTCGCATTTATAAGCTCTTCTACATTTAATTCTTTGCCAGCTTTTATATTAGCAATAGTCTTATCTAAAAGTTCCATATATAAATTTAGACCAATACCATCAATGTTTCCACTTTGCTCTTTGCCTAATATTTCACCAGCACCTCGAATCTCTAAATCATGATTGGCAAGCATAAAGCCACCACCAAGAGAATCTGTAGAATCAATAGCGTCTAATCTTTTTCTAGCATCTTTAGTAATACTAGTCTCATCAGAGATTAGTAAATAAGCATATGCTTGGTGATGAGACCTTCCAACACGACCTCTAAGCTGATGTAATTGTGCAAGCCCAAACTTGTTAGCATTCTCTATAATTAGAGTATTAGCATTTGGAATATCTATACCTGTTTCAATAATAGTTGTACAAAGTAATATATGAAATTTGTTATGTTTAAAATCAAACATAACTTTCTGAATTTCTCTTTCACTCATTTGTCCATGAGCAACGGTAATTCTACACTTTGGAAACATCTCCTCTAGAATTTCTTTTTTCTTTTGAATAGTTTCGACATGATTGTGAAGATAGAATATTTGTCCACCACGCATAGTTTCTCTAAGTATAGCTTCTCTAACTATATTACTATCATATTCTTTAACAAAGGTTTTTACAGATAATCTTTTAGCAGGAGGAGAGGCTATTATAGAAAGATCTCTAAGCGAGGAAAACGCCATACTCAAGCTTCTTGGTATAGGTGTGGCTGACATTGTTAAGATATCTATTTCAGCCTTTAAAGCTTTTAGTTTCTCTTTTTGATCAACTCCAAAACGATGTTCTTCATCTATTATTAGTAGACCTAAATTCTTAAATTTAATTTTAGAAGAGATAAGTTTATGTGTTCCAATAATAATATCGACATTACCTTTTTCTAAATCTTCAAATAACTCTTCTTGTTTTTTTGCTGTTTTTGAGCGAGTAATAACTTCTATATTTACAGCAGTATTAGCAAAGCGATCTCTAAAATTATTATAATGCTGTTGGGCTAATATTGTAGTAGGTACAAGTATAGCTACTTGTTTCTGATTATGTGTAGCTAAAAAAGCGGCTCTCATTGCCACCTCTGTTTTACCAAAACCAACGTCTCCACAGATTAATCTGTCCATTGGCTTACTTGCTATCATATCTTTAAAAACATCAGAGATAGCTTTTTGTTGATCTAAAGTTTCTTCATATGGAAAATCAGCACAAAATCTAAGATACTCTTGTTCATCAAGATGATTTGAGAAACCTTGTTTTAATTCTCTTTTTGCGTAAATTTCTAATAAATTAGCAGCAACATCAATAATTCTTTTTATAGCCTTATCTTTTTGCTTGCTCCATTTATCAGTGCCTAATTTATTTAAAACAATATTATCTGTAATAGATGAGTTATATATACTTATTAAATTTAAAGATGTTACAGGAACATAGATTTTCGCATTATCAGCATATTTTAGTAATATAAACTCATCTTTCTTGTTATTAATCTCTAGAATTTCTAAACCTTCATATTTTCCAATCCCATAGTTAATATGGACTATGTGCATACCTTTTTTTAAATCTGTTAAGTCTTTTAAATCAACTGTAGGTAAGTCATCAAAATTTTTAGATTTAGCTATAGCCTTAGTATGTTCTGGAAAAAGCTCTGATTCTGTAATTATTACTATTTTACTAGAAATAACTATACCTTCTTGAAAAGGCGAATATATAAGAGAGTATTTACTGTCTGAATTTAGTGCATCATCTAAACTTTTAAAATTAGATAGTTTTAACCCTATTTTTTTGAGATGCTCTTGAAGAATCTCTCCTCTTCCTAAGGTATCTGTCGAAAATATTATCTTTTCAAAGGATTTGTTATCTAAAAAATTTTGTAAATTATTAAATGGTTTATTTAGTTTATAGTTTGCATTTATATTTGGTAAATTATCGATAGGTAAAATTTTTGATTTGCTAATATCATTTTCTAACCATTTTATTACTTTATAATTTTTAATGTTTTCTTGTATATTTTCTAGAGTTAAGAAAAGTTCTCTATATTCTAAAATCGGCCTATCAATATCTATATTAAGTTGTTTATATCTATTTTTAACTTCTTCAGTAAAAGCATTAATAGAGCTATAAATATCACCAAATAAATGGATATTTAAATTTTGAGGTAAATAATCGAATATATTTTCTAACTTTTTATAAAATAATGGAGTATAGAATTCAATACCACTAAAAAACTCTTTGTTCTTTATATATTTTACAATGCTACTATTTTTTACATTACTTCCAAAAAAATCTTCTAATTTATTTAGAGCAAGGTTGATTGAGTCATTATTGTAAATAATTTCATGAGTCGGGATTAAGCTAATTTCTTCTATGCTATTAGATGATCTCTGTGTTTCTATATCTAGCTCTTTTATACTATCAACTTCATCATCAAATAAATCTATTCTATAAGGTATATTTGAACCAATGGGGTATATGTCTATAATGTTTCCACGAATGCTAAATTCACCTTTCTCAAATACATTATTAACAAAGCTATATCCTAGATCAATAAGTTTAGATTTTTGTTTAGTGATATCAAAGGTGTCGTTAACTTTTAAGATAAAGCTATTTTGCTCTAGGAATATCTTTGGAGCTAATTTCTTTAAAATTGTAGAAATATTAGAGATTAAAATAGTATTTTTAGGGTTATTTTCTAACTTGTATAATATTTTCTGTCTAGTAGATAAGATATCATTGGAAGCTGAAAATCTATCATAAGCAAGTATCTCTAAGCTAGGAAAATATAGCACTTCAAGTTTAGAGTCTTTTGTTAAATATTTTAGTTCATCATAAATTTTTGATGCTTGTTGAGAGTCTTCTGTAATTATAAAATGAAAATTATTATTACTTTTTATAAATTCCTTTATGAAAATACTAAAAGAAGGGCCATAAGCATTAGAAATTATAGTGTCTTTAGAATTTATAGTATTAGGAATCATATTTAAAGAAAGTTAAAGTATAAAAGAAAAATAAGAGTAATTAGTCTCTGTCACCAGCAATAGCGCCAAAGAATTGAAGTAGGGTAACGAAGATATTAAATAAAGAGACATATATATTAACAGTAGCTAATATATAGTTAGTTTCTTCACCTCTAACAATAGCATTTGTCTGCCATAATATAAAACCACCAGAAATAAAAGCAATTACTAAAGAGATTACTAAAGCTAAAGCAGGTAACTGTAAAAATATATTAAGAACTATAGCTACTAAAGCAACTATTGCACCAATAGCACAAAAAGCACCAACTCTATTAAAGTTTCTTCTAGGATTCATAGCTATTGCAGATAAGCCTAAGAATATAGCTCCAGTAGTTCCAAGAGCCATCATTATAAGCTCTGATCCATTTTTGAATGTAGCTATATACATATTTAAGATAGGACCTAATGTATATCCTAAAAGACCAGTTAAAGCAAAAGTTAAAACTATTCCCATAGGAGAGTTTTTAGTTGCATTAATACCAAATAGTAGTCCTATATAAACTACAATCATAAGTAGAGGATTTATAAATCCAGCACCAGATTGCATTGCTATAAAAGCAGTAAATGCACTAAAAAGTAAAGTCATAGATAGTAACCAATAAGTATTTCTAAGAACTTTATTAGCTCTAATTGTTGATTCTTGGCTTAAAGAATCTATAACTCTAGTATTATTTTCAAAATTATTCATTATGTTTTCCTCATCTGAATTAATTCAATTTTAATATTTTTAAATCGCTAATAATATACCATAAATAGCTTCTAAATTAAATAAGAGCTTTTAAGCGTATAGATATGAGATAAAGATTAAGGAAGAGAAAGTTAAAAATAAACAAGCAGTTATTGTAATTTCATTTTTACTTCCAGCAAGTAGTTTACCTAAGGAGAAAAATACAGGAACAATAAACACATTAATTAATAATGATATAATTGTTGCTAGAATAAACATTATTAGACTTATTGTTTCTCCAATAAATAGTACTGCAACAGCAAGTAATATAATTTTAAAAATTTCTATATAAAATATTAGTTTAATAAGTTTTAGATTGATTATAGAGCTTATTTTCAGCGTTAATATACGGGCTTTCCATGCAAAATATATTAATAAGCAAAAAATGTATTCAATGCCTAGGAAAATAGATACATTCGCACTAGAATTAACATGAAGATCTTTTAGATTAAGCTCATATTTTAAAAATGTTAAATATATAACTTTATTAACTATTATTATAAATAAGCAGAAATAAATATATTTTAAGAGTTTTTTCCCATCTTCTTTATTATTTATTAGTGTTAAGATAGTTAGGGTTATTAATGCAATTGGGAAAATAGCTATATTAAATAAACTAAATATAGCTAAATTATTTAAGTAATAAAGAACGATTAATGAAAAAGCGATATATATAGTAAATACTCCATATACACTTATATTAAATCTTTCAGTTTTATTATTTAATGAAGTATTTAATTTATAATTATATTTTAGGAAAAAAATAAGAGTAAAAAATACAACAATAAAATAGAAAATTCTAAAGTCAAATAATGTTTTTACAAAAAGATAGTGAATAATATCACCGATAATAACACCTAGTATAATACTAGAAAAAAATCCTAAAAAACCGTAGAGTCTTCTAGAATCAGCTTTTAGATAGAAAGAGCTTAAACTAAATAAAAGGTTAGATATAACTACTGTTAGGCCAACGGCAAATACAGCAAGCCCAAAAATCTGTATATTATGTATAGTTGAAAAAAGTAAAGCAGCCATTATAAATTGTAGGCCATGGACGATTGATTTATTTGAGCCTAGTAAATAATTACTTATACATCCAAAAGTGGCAGCAAAAAATATTACAAAGAAATAATCTCCTCGAGTATAAAATATTCCAACTTCACTATAGATATTAAGCAAAGACATAAAAGGATCTATGCCAGTTGAGACACATAAAGTAATAATGGCAATTATATGTAGCCCTTGAGGTTGGCTAAAATATATATTGCTATGAGCTTTATTACTTACTACTTGTCTTTCCATAGAATTATTCTTTTAATACCTTTTCTAAATTAGCTACATAATCTTTTTCATTTGGAATTGAGTTATATTTTTGAGATTTCCAAATCTCCTCTGCAAGATGATCCATCATAATATGATGAACTTTATGCTCATCTTTATATTTCTCTATAAGTTTATTATAAATACTTCTAATTTCCAAAGGTCTATTAGTTTGGTATTGCTCTATGATAGCTAAATGAAGACTCATATGTAGGAAAGGGTTTACTTGACCACTTTCAGGAGAGTAATCTGTATCAATATTTTTTTCAGTTAGCATTGATTGATATTCAGGGTGTTTTTCTATAATTCTAACTATCTGTTCTTCTAGAGGGGTAAGAACTTTCTTATTTTGAAATTTCTGCCAACTAGATATGTATAGCATACGTAACTCATTTCTATCTTGAGAGAATATCATATGTATTTTTCCTTATCTTTATATTCGCAGTATTCAAAAATAACACAGTTTCTACATTTTGGTTTTTGAGCTGTGCAGATATATCTACCATGTAGTATTAACCAATGATGCGCATCTTTTAAATATTCTTTAGGTATTACTTTTAATAGCTTTTTTTCAACCTCAACTACATTTTTACCTTTAGCTATGGGTATTCGATTAGCTAGTCGAAAAATATGAGTATCGACAGCCATTGTTGGTTCTCCAAAGGCAGTATTTAAAATAACATTTGCGGTTTTTCTACCGACTCCAGGTAGAGATACTAAATCATCCATATTATTAGGAACGATACTATTAAATTTATCAATTAAAATCTTACATGTTTGTATAACATTTTTTGCTTTAGTTTTATATAAACCGATTGATTTTATATATTCAGCAAGTTTTTCATATCCTAAGTTGTAAATTTGTTCCGGAGTATTTGCTATTTTGTATAATACTGAGGTAGCTTTATTAACACTAACATCTGTTGCTTGAGCAGATAATATGACAGCTATTAGAAGCTCAAAAGTAGAGGAATATTCTAACTCTGTAGTTGGACTTGGATTATGCTCTTTTAATGTTTCGAAGATTTTGATTCTTTTTTCTTTATTCATTAGTGTTTTTTTTCTTATTTCTAAATTTAGCTAATGATGCGGCAATATATGCTTTTTTATCCATATCTTCTGCAGATGCGATATTTTTATATGTATCTCTTTGTTTTTCTTTTGTTTGTAACTGTTTTTGTTTATGAAAAATATATCTGTCTCTAAAGTGATTTTTTTGTTCTGTATATTGTTCATCTGTTAGTTTTTCTGGTTGTTTATTTTCAGCTAATTCAACTAGAGATATACAATCCATAGGGCAGGGCTCTATACATAGCTCACAACCTGTACACTCTGATTCTACGATGGTATGCATTAATTTTTTTGCTCCAACAATAGCATCGACAGGGCAGGCAAGTATACATTTAGTACATCCTATGCATAAATCTTCATCAATCTTTGCTATTGCTCTGGGTTTCTCTAAACCTAACGATTCATCAAGAGGTATCTCTTTTTTATTAAGGAGTTTAGATAATTCTTTTATTGTTTTTTTTCCACCAGTTATACATTTGTTATGAGTGTCGCCATTAGTTATAGCTTTTGCATAATTATAACAGTCATCATAGCCACATTTTGTACACTGTGTTTGTGGAAGGATTTTATCTATAGCTTCAATTGATATAATCATTTTTACACTTATTAATATAATTTAATGTTTGTTTTTTCTTCTATACCTTTAAGGTACTTCTCTACATTAACAGGTATTTTAACTAAGTCTTTCATTATAGTAATTAAACTTAAAAAAGGGAAAATATTAATATCATCCCAAGAAAATTTATCACCATTAATAAAAGGATAATTTATATATGTATCTATTTTATTAAGTAAAGTTTGTGTTTTTAAAACAATTTCTTTGGGTGGATTTTTGTATAGTTCATCCATATCACCAATATAAGAGCTTTTTTTATTAATAAAATAGTCTTTAGCACTTTGAGTCGGAAAGTCTTTTTTATTATTAGGGTGGTTAGGAACTCTTGAATAAGTAATTTTTTTAGAGATATTCTGAAGTTCAGAAATTAAGTTTTTCAATTCTATATTATTTTGACTAGTGGCTATATTAAAGTTTTGTAATCTAGATATATATTCACAAATATCATTACTTTCCTTTAAAAATTCACCATCACCTTTCTCTATAAAAGGTACTTGTTTAGAGCCTATTTTATCTACATGAGCTTTTTCATCATCATTTGCTAATATTACTGTCTCATATTTTAGATTGCTTAGATCAGCAACAAGTCTAGTTTTGATACAGTAAGGGCAGTGATTATAAATATACATTTTCATGTGTTTAAAAGAAGCAGAATATTGTTTATTAATTTGCCAATTATAGCATTCATAAGAAAGAAGTATAAAGTTAGATTATAAAGGATTTTGAGGCTTGAATGTTCTCTTTGCAGCTTCTTGATCTAATAAATACAAACCAGCATCTTTAACTAGTTTGATTTTGTTTATCATATCACAAACGTTAGCTTCTTCTTCAACTTGCTCATCTATAAACCATTGTAAGAAACTTTTTGTAGCATGCTCTTTTTCTTCTAAAGCAATATCCATTATTTCATAAAACTTTCTAGTAACATCTGCTTCATGCTTTAAAGTTTCTTCAAAAACCTCTAAAAGTGAAGAGAATTTATTTCTAGGAGCATCAAAGCCGCTAACTTCTATACGACCACCTTTATCATTTATAAATTTCATCATTTTTTTTGCATGAAAAAGTTCTTCTTCATATTGAGCCATAAACCAATTTGTAAAACCACTTAGTCCTAAATCAGCAGTTGCACCAGCCATAGCTAAATAAATATGAGCTGATTCAATTTCATAGTTAAACTGGGCATTTAGAGCATCTTCTAATTTTTTTGATAACATTTTTATTTCCTCTTAATCTAAATTTTTCTATTACAACCTAATAATTTTAAAGGTTTTTGACATATTATTCAAAAATAAAATTTTATGTATATGATGTTTATAAAAACATGTTTATTTCTTATAATGTATTAAAAATTTATAAATAAACGAGTTTTCTTAAATTTATGAAAGAAATTTCTAATATCAAAATTAAAATTGAGAGCGGTTCTAAATATACTACAGAGCAGGGTTTTTCTGCAGTTAAAGATGGAATAAAAAATAAAAAAGAAAACTCTATACATATTAGAAAACCAGAGTGGTTAAAAGTAGAAAAGCAAAATTCTAAAGAGTATTTAAAAGTAAAATCTATAACAAAGAAACATAAACTTTCTACAGTATGTGAAGAAGCTAAGTGTCCAAATATAAATGAATGCTGGTCTCATGGTACAGCAACTATAATGCTTATGGGAAGTGTATGTACAAGAGCTTGTAAATTTTGTTCTGTAGATACTGGTAACCCAAAGGGTTGGCTTGATAAAGAAGAGCCTAAAAATGCAGCAGAAAGTGTGAAATTAATGGGTCTGGAGTATGTTGTTTTAACATCAGTTGATAGAGATGATTTAGTAGATGGTGGGGCACAACATTATGCAGATACAATTAATGAAATAAAAAAACTTGATCCAAGTATAAAAGTTGAAGCTTTGACTCCTGATTTTGCTGGAGTTGAAAAAAGTATAGATAAGATCTTAAATACTAAAGTTGACGTAATAGCTCAGAATGTTGAAACAGTTGAAAGATTAACAAAACAAGTTAGAGATCCTAGAGCAGGTTACTGGCAAACATTTGATTTTCTAAAATATGTAAAAGAAAAAAATCCTAATGTACTTACAAAAACTAGTATTATGGTAGGGTTAGGAGAGACTGATGAAGAGATATATCAAACGATGGATGATGCTATAAAGTCTAAAGTTGATATAATAACTCTTGGTCAATATATGCAGCCAACAAAAAGTCACCTAAGTGTACAAAGATTTGTAACACCTCAACTATTTGAAGAATATAGAAGAGTAGGATTAAGTAAGGGCTTTTTAGAAGTTGCATCTGGACCTATGGTTAGGTCAAGCTATAGGGCCGATAGAGTATTCAAAAGAAATAACTTAGATTTAACAAATTAAGGTGAGTGAAATATGGCAAAAGTAGCGGTAGTACTTTCTGGCTGTGGATATTTAGACGGGTCAGAAATTCATGAGGCTGTTTTAACATTATTATATCTAGAAAAGCAAGGAGTGGAGTGGCAGTGTGTAGCTCTTAATGAAGAGCAAAAGCATGTGGTAAATCATATTACTCAAGCTGTAGATGCAAAAGCTTCTCCACGTAATGTTTTAGAAGAATCAGCAAGAATAGCTAGAGGTAATATAGTAGATATTGCAACAGCTGATAGTGATGATTATGATGCTGTAATATTTCCTGGTGGATTTGGAGCTGCTAAGAATATTTTAGATTTTGCTTTTGTTGGAAATGAGACATATAAGATGAATGAAGATGTCCTTAAATTTGCAAGATCTTTTTATTTAGCAGATAAACCAGCTGGTTACATATGTATAGCTCCTATGATGATTCCTTTAATATATCCAGAAGGAACTAAGGCAACAATAGGTACTGATGAAAGCACAGCAGAGATATTAGAAAAGAAAGGGGCAAAGCATATACCTACCCTAGCAACTGATATTTGTGTTGATGAAACTGTTAAATTAGTTTCTACTCCGGCTTATATGTGTGCAAAAAATATTTTAGAGGCTTCTCAAGGAATAGAGAAGTTAGTTCAAAAAGTTGTTAGTTTTATATAATTTTTAGGTGAGAATATGGCTGGTCATAGTAAATGGGCAAACATTAAACATAAAAAAGCAAAAGAAGATGCAAAAAGAGGTAAGGTTTTCACTAAGCTTATTAGAGAGATCACTGTAGCATCTAGACTTGGTGGCGATGATAAAGACTCTAACCCTAGATTAAGAGCCGCAGTAGCAACAGCATTATCAAATAATATGAGTAAAGATACTATTGAGCGAGCTATTAAAAAAGGTGCTGGTGGTGAAGAGGGTGGAAATTTAGAAGAGGTAAGATATGAAGGTTATGGTCCAGGTGGTGTAGCTATCTTAGTTGACTGTATGACTGATAACCGTAATCGTACTGTCGGTGAAGTTCGTCATGCCTTTACAAAACATAGTGGTAACTTAGGAACTGATGGTTCAGTATCATATATGTTTAATAAAAAAGGCATTATCTCTTTTATCGAAGGTGTTGATGAAGATACTTTAATGGAAGTAGCATTAGAGGTTGGAGCTGAAGATGTGATAGCACATGATGATAGCTCTATAGATGTGATCACAACTCCTCAAGATTTCTCTGATGTACAAGAAGCTTTAGTTGAAAAAGGCTTTAATGCTGGATCAGCAGAAATAACTTTTGATGCTGATATTAAAGCTGATCTTGATTTAGAAACAGCAGAAAAAATCATTGCCCTTATTGATAGGCTGGAAGATCTTGATGATGTACAAAACGTTTATTCTAATGCTAATTTTTCTCAAGAAGTATTAGAGCAGCTCTCTTAGGATGTTCTAATAATATGATTATATTGGGTATAGACCCAGGTTCTCGAATCACTGGTTTTGGAGTAATAAAAGCTTTTGAAAATAAGCTTTACTATGTTGCTAGTGGTTGTATTCGTGTTACAGAAAAAGAAACTGCTAACAGACTAAAACAAGTAGCTGATGGTATAAATGAAGTTATAAAAATATACTCACCGACAGAGGCAGCTATAGAACAAATATTTATGTTTCAGAATCCTATGGGGGCTCTAAAGCTTGGTCAAGCTAGAGGAGTTGCTATGTGCACTTTGGCTAATAATTTTTTATCTGTTAGTGAGTACTCAGCAAAACAGGTTAAACAAGCAGTAGTTGGTACTGGTGGAGCAGCTAAGTCACAGGTTCAGCATATGGTTCAATCATTATTAGGTTTAAGCAAAAAGCCACAAGAGGACGCAGCAGATGCTTTAGCAGTTGCAATATGTCATTATCATAGTAGTAAAAGTTTAGCTAGATTAACAGGTGCTAGCAAAGTTACTAATAAACGAATAAAGTAGGATTGAACATGTCGATAATAATCATAGCTAATATTAAAGCTAAGAGTGATAAAATTAATTTTATAAAAGCAGAGCTTACTAAACTTATTGAACCCACGAGAAGTGAGCCTGGTTGTTTGCAATATAAGCTTCATCAAGATAATGATAATATTACACATTTTCTTTTTTATGAGGAATGGGAAACTAGAGAGTTTTGGGTAGAGCATTTAGAGAGTGAGCATATAGAAAAATTTAGATCAGCAACAGAAGGCTGTATTAGCGAATTTATTATAAATGAAATGACATTAAAGTCATAATCTTAAGGCGTAATCACATGATAGGTTTAATTAGAGGAAAACTTTTAGATAAAGATCCTACAATGTTATTAATAGATGTGAATGGTGTGGGTTATGAAGTTGCAGTACCTATGACAACTTTATATAGACTTGGTAATGTAGGTGAAGAAGTTACTCTTTATACACATTTTGTTGTTAGAGAAGACGTTCAGCAGCTATATGGCTTTAAGTCAAAGATTGATAAAAAAGTTTTTCAAGAGCTTATAAAAGTAAGTGGAGTAGGTGCTAGAACAGCAATAGCTATACTTTCAGGCATGGAGTGTAATACTTTACTTCATTGTATAGAAAATAAAGATTATGGACTTTTAGCTACTATCCCAGGTATTGGTAAAAAGACAGCAGAAAGACTAGTTATTGAGATATATGATAAGATGATAAAACTCTCTGGTGAAATATATGGCTCTTCACCAACAGCAGAGGGGCTAACTGTGGCAACTACTTCTATAAGTGTTACAGAAATTCATATGCAAGGAAATAGTATTTTCTCAGAAGCAGTTGATGCACTATTAGTATTAGGTTATAAACAAAAAGAAGCTGAAAAAATGATTCGCTCTTCAATAAATGAATCAAAAAGTGTTGAGGAGGCTATACGTAAAGCTCTTCAAGGTTCAATAAAGTCTAGGAAATAATCTCATAATTTTTAGCTCGACTTGTTAAAGGGTTTTTTGTTGCTCTATCTGCATACTTGTAATCAACAAATCTATTTAACAAATGAGGATCTCTATGCTCTGGAATACCGAGTCTAGTAGTTGAAATAATTTTATTTGGTTTATATCCGTAGTCAGCAATAAATAGATCACTATTAAAAGTCTTTTGATCCCAATCTTTTACTTTAATATTCAATGCTTTGCAAAGTAGAGTTTGTCCGGAGAGGAGTTTTTCTATATCTCTTACTTTATTATTTACACGAGGATTTAGCTCTAACATTATATTAACCATTTCTTTATTATTTATAGCTTCTGGAAAAATAATTGCTGATTTTATAAGAACAGCCGCACCATCGCCTTTTGCAGAAATGTTAAGAGAGTCATGACCTCTAGAGTAGTACATATAAATTGTGCCAGCAGGCATAAACATAGCTTTACGCTTTTCTGTATATCCTAAGGAACTATGGCTTGCTTTATCATCGATATCATAAGCTTCGGTCTCAATAATTTGAGCTTGTAAAAGCAAGTTATTGTATTTTCTACAGATTACTTTACCTATTAAGTCTATAGACAGTGACTTAGCATCTGTATTAAAAAAATCTGTATCTAATTTTAGCATCTATGATTTTATAAAATATCTATTGCTTTCGAATACTACAATTATGGTAATAAACAATCAAGAAATTAACCTTTATATGGCGTTGGCTAAGTATATAAATCCATAAGTATGTTAATATTGAGCATAGATGATTTTCTATTAAATTTTAGAGGCTACTATTTTGATTTCGATAGGTAAATACCATAATTTAAAAGTTTTAGATAAAAAAGCTAACTATATAATTCTTGATGCTTTAGAGCTGGGTGAAGCAATATTACCAGTGTCTGAAGGACAAAACTTAGAAACAGGGGATAATGTACAAGTTTTTTTATATCATAATTCTAATTCTGGGCTTGTAGCTACTATGAAAAGTGGTATACCAGCAGTCGGAGAAGTTGCTTACTTAAAAGTTAAAAGTATTGGGAAAATAGGTGCATTTTTAGATTGGGGATTAGATAAAGATCTTTTTGTGCCATTAGCTGAACAGCATAGACCATTTGAGGAAGAAAAATCCTATTTAGTATATTTGTATTTAGATAAGATTAGTGGACGAATCACAGCATCATCTAAGATAAATAAATTTATAAAGGATTACGCAGAGGGTGATCTAGAAGCTAATCAAGAGGTAGATCTTATCATTGCTAACTCAACAACTATTGGTCATAAAGCAATTATAAATAATACTTATTGGGGAGTGCTTTACAGCTCTGAAGTTTTTACAAGATTAAGCTTTGGGCAATCTATAAAGGGTTATATCAAAAACGTTCGTGATGATGGTCGTATAGATTTATCTTTGCAATTAGTTCATAAAGACTTAGATAAAAATGCTAGCTTGATTGAAGATTATCTAGTAACACACAGAGGATTTGCACCATTTAATGATAAATCTGATCCAGAAGCAATAAAAAGACAGTTTGGTATAAGTAAACTAGCTTTTAAAAGGGCTATAGGAACACTTTTGAAACAACAGAAAATTTCAATAAAAGAAGATGGTATTTATTTGAATAATTGATTAATGATTTTATTTCTTATTTTTCTCACGAGCAGCTTCTCTAGCTTGCTGCTTTTTAATTTTGTTTAATTTTGCTAACTCTTTGGCTTCATCACCAACGTGTAAAAAACCTTTTTCTGCTGCTAGTTGAGATTGCTTTTCACGTTCAGCAAAACGAGCTTTTTGCTTTTCACTAGCTTTATCATAACAATGATGGCAGCTTATACCTTTAACATATTCAGGACGCTTTTTATCCTCTTCTGTAATTGGCATACGGCAAGCAAAACATTGATCATAGTTACCTTTTTCAAGATCGTGGTTAACTGCAACTCTTGAATCGAATACAAAGCATTCACCTTCCCACATAGTTTCTTCTTTTGGCACTTCTTCTAAATATTTTAGGATTCCACCCTGTAGATGATAAACTTCATCAAAGCCTTTAGCTTTTAGTAGAGCGGTAGACTTTTCACATCTAATACCACCTGTACAAAACATAGCCACTTTTTTATGTTTTTTAGGGTCTAAATTCTCGTCGACATACTCAGGAAAATCACGGAAGTTTTCTGTGTGAGGATTTACAGCATTTTTAAATGTACCAATCTCTATCTCATATTCATTACGAGTATCTATAAGTAGAGTTTCAGGGTCGGAGATTAAAGCATTCCAGTCTTTTGGTTTTACATATTTGCCACAAACTTTATTTGGATCAATCTCATTAACACCTAAAGTTACGATCTCTTTTTTTAGTTTAACTTTTGAGCGATAAAAAGGCATCTGCTCATGGAATGATTCTTTGTGATCAATATCAGCTAAACGAGAGTCTGACTTTAAATACTCTAATAAACTATTTATACCATCACGAGTTCCTGCAACAGTACCATTGATTCCTTCATTTGCTAAAAGTAGAGTACCTTTAACATTATTCTTTATCATCACATCTAAAAGAGGCTGACGCATTGCCTCAAAGTCTTCTAATGTAACAAACTTATACATCGCACATACAACTATTTGTGACATATGTTTATCCAAGAAAATTATTTAATATTTTGAAAGTTGATATTATACATCATGTTAAAAATATTAAAATGCTTTTGAGTAATCTCTAAATTACAGAAGTTTTAATTTTCTATAGCTTTTTGAGAGTTACTGTTCTACTTTAAAGCCAGATGTTTTATCATTGTCAGATACTTTATCTTATATGAGTAAAACTAATGTTTTTTAAAAATCTTACAGCTTTTAAAATCACAGATGTAAATATTGACTATCTTGAAGAGTCATTAAATAAATTAGCATTTAAACCGTGTAGTAATTTGCAGAAATCTTCTAGAGGTTTCATAAATCCTTTTGTTAAAGATGATGAGAAGTGCTTATTTAGGTTTAATCACCTAGCAGCTTTTTGTTTACTAAATGAAGATAAGCTACTACCTGCTCAAGTGATAAATGAGCAAGCACAGGAACATATCGAAGAGCTTGAATTAACTAGATACGTTAGTAAAAAGGAAAAAACTCAAATCAAAGAAGACGTTGAGCAAAGACTTTTGCCACAAGCATTTAGTAAGTTTAAAAAGACCTTTGGCTATTTGGATTTGACTAATAATTATCTAGTAATAAATAGTGTATCTGATAAACAGGTTACAGAAGTTTTAGAGCTGTTACAAAGATGTGAACTTAAGTTTGAACCAGTTATAAAAGAAGAAACAGATATATTAACAACATGGCTTGTAGATAATGCCTATCCAGTAGATGTTGAGCTGGCAGATAAATGTAAGCTAACTAGTGCAGTAGGTGATAGTATCGCAAATATATCATGTCAGGGTAGCGGTATGCTGAATGATAATATTAAAGCTTTTATTGATAATGGTGGTTATATTACAGAGCTTGCTATAGTTTGGCGTGAGCAATTAGCAATGGTTACAAATACAAAATTTCAGTTTAAATCTATTAAATTCTTAGATGGAATCAAAGATTTAAATAAAGAAGATAACCATAGTCATGAAGCTGATCTACTTTTAATGGCTGATGTTTTTACAGACCTAATAAATACTATGCAGAGTTGGATGGAGACAGATTAATAAATAAATCATATATATATAAAATAAATTTCTTTCTTTAAAAGATTGTTTTCTAAATATTTTCTCTAGATGGTAATAATAAGTCCATTAAAATATAATTATTTTTTAATATCTAAATTGATAAATTTAAGGTGTGGATGTGAGTATAAAATATGAAAGATCGGATTTTTCAATGGCTACGCTTATTTCTGGAAATAATAAGTTTGAAAAATGTGCTGTTATATTAAACTTTCCAAATCATTTAGATATAAGGTTTAATAGTTTAGAAGATAAAGATAGGTTTAAAAAAGAATTCTGTAAAAAAGAAATGTCTAAAGAATTAAAAGTTATTAGACATGGTTTTTCAGATTTGTTACTTACATACTGGATAGCTTCATGTAATGAAGATGTGCCACCAAAGCTTGTTGCAGTTGTTACATTTACTTATGCATTTAGTGTTCAACGGTTACAAGAAGATACCTATCAAACTAAATTTAAAGAAATATATATAGAGTATCCGTTTTTTTATTATAACCATTTTTTTAGATCATTAATTAACGGTTCAGAATTTGTTTTTTTTGAAAATAGCCTTATTAAAATAAGTTTTTATGAGGAAAAGAAAGAATTTAAAAGTTATACTGGTAAAAATTCACAAAGAGAAACAGTTAAAAGATATTTTCATATTACTAATAAAAAAAATGATGTTGAGTTTCTAATAAAAGATATTTTCATAATTTTAAAAAAGATTAATTATTTTTTCACAGTAATTTTCCAAGATTTACCTATTGAGCCAGAGAGTGTTTATTTTTCATATAATGCTTTAGATTCATTATTATTAGAGCGTAAATATTCCAATGATACGCATGTATCTTTTGTGTTTCAGTCGTATATAAAAGAATCTATATTAAGATTATTTCATAATTTTTATAAAGAATATGATAGGTTAGAGTATAGTTGTTATGCTTTAGATATATGTAACTTTTCTAACTGGTCGAAAGAGGCTAGAAGTACTGAGCTAATATTTCTTTTTAATGGTTGTGCCCATGCACTAGATGATATTACTAATCAGACCTCTAAAAAGAATTCAAATACTCAATTAATGAATAAGTTAAAAATCATTCGTGACGAAAATAATTTAGATAAAGAGGTATATAAAGTTTTAGATGAGTTGATTGAATTTAAAAGAAATCAAAAAGATAATTATAGAAATCGTTTAAAAAGTTTAATAAAGAGTTTTGCTCTACATGATTTTAAAGATGTTTTATCTGCTGATGATAAAGAATATTTGAAACAAAAAAAACCAGAATTTTCAATTTTTCTAGATAGAAATTCATCTTCTATGTTTTTATATGATCTATTTATGAAAGAGCCTTGTTTACTAAATAAAATGGAAAATAAAACAATAAAAAATATAGTATCTGAAATAGTTGATTGTAGAAATAATTTATCCCATGGTAGAGATATAAAAAATATTAATAAACTTATTGAAGCATTTATAAATGTAAAAGTAATTTTACGTCTGGCTATCATAGATATTATTGATAATGAGAGTCTAATAAATAAAACCCATTTATGGTTAAAGAGTAGAGAAGAGTTATCTAGATATTATAAAAACATAGAAGAATAATATCTGAGATTTTTCATTTACATAATATTTGCTTAATATATGTAAATAAATTTTTCAGTGAAGTGGTTTTATAAAGCTAATGTTTCAGGTATCGCAGTGATATAAATACCAGCGACTCCTTCTGAATCTATCCACATCTTTTCAAACTTACTTGGATTTAATATAGTTAATCCATAAGGAGATTTAATATTTGTATGATGTGATGCAGGATCTATTAAAAATATAAGATCTTTATCTTCCGCCATCGTTTCTCCTAATTTTTGGTACCCAACAGCTAGTGCCCAGTGACCACCCCAGTCAAACCAATTTACTAATGTAGGTATACCTTTTTCTATATTTTCTCTTATCTGCTTTATATTTCCATTTATACCAGAGTGAATTTTGAGACTATATTTGCTTAGTATTTCAGCTAGCTTTTGAGCTCTTGTACCATAGATGTTTCCAGTATCAGCATCATTTGCAAATTCAAGTTCTGTTTGCTTGTTTACTTCTGAATCATCTAATAGCTCATAATAGTTGAGTAAGCTAATAGTCGCAGCTGGACCACAGGTTATTTCTGTAGATTGTTCATAGTGATTAATATCAAGTAGAATAATATTTTCATCAGATTTTAGATTATATAGTTCAGCAATTTCTTTAATTTTACTAATGCTAGAAAATTTAGGTTGTTTAATCATATTTTAAAACCATAAAAGAGGTTGGCTAATTATACAACTGTTTGGTAAAAAGCCAAGCTTTGGCTATGGTATATAATATGAATGTGTTTAAGATACTTTTAGTTCTGTTTTGCTGATTTTGTAGCATTAATAAAGAATCTACCAAGTAATGTGGCTCTATTTTTAAACTATGGATTACCAAAGATGGTGCATACGGAAGTGCTAAAATACCCAAGTGATACTGAGTACCCAACTTTAATACAAGCTGAACCTTATAATGCCAATGACTCTGAACCAAACCCAGAAGATGATAGTGATATTATGGGGGCTCTATGATTGAGACTAGAGGAAGAAAAGATCTGATTGAGCAAGGGCAAATCAGAGTAATGCTCGCTTTAGATTTCTTAGCTGATGAACTTTATACAAACAGACAAATCTTAAAAGAAGTGACTGGAATTACTTCATCACAAGGTATTGGTGGATTTATTAAAAGACTAGAAAAGCTAGGTTTTGCTAGAGAGATAAATCTACCAAGTGTGGAAGAACCAAATAAAACTTATAAGATAATAGGTATAAATTCTCAAGGTATGGCAGAAGTTAATTATATTGATAGAAGAGGTTTTGAGATAAGCAAGCTTAAACATAGTCAGCTATTACATAAGTTTCTTTGTCAGCAGATACATTTACAAGCAGTTAAACAAAATCATAAATATATCAGTGGTAGATGGCTAACAGATGAATGGTTTGGTGGTAAGAATATCAAAAGACCAGATGCTATTATCATTACACAAGATAATCAAAAGATAGCTATAGAAGCTGAGAGAACTATAAAAAGTAAATATCGCTATCAGCAGATAATAGTTCAATATCTAAAGATAATAAAAACTGGTCAAATTAGTAAAGTTAGATATGTAATGCCAGATCAAGCTAAAGCTCAAATGGTTGAAAAAGCTATCAAGTCAATAAAGTCAGTTACTGTTTCAACTAATGGGCAGAAACGACTGTTTAATCTGACTGATGAAGTTTGGAAGTGTTTGAATTTAAAATTATCTAACAAAAGATCTAAGTTGTAAGAGCCTTACTGCTTAATATTTGTTTTAATTATCATAATTAATCAAAATTTTTTTATATATTTTAATTGATATAATAATTCTCAAAAGCTTATATAAATTAAACGATATGACTCTTGAGAGAAAAGTAGCAAAAGTATTTAATCTAACAGATGATAACTGGATGAAGCACGCTAATCCATGGAGTGTTTGGACTAGGTATTCTGTACTTCCGTTGATTGTCTTAGCCTTTTGGAGTCGTATTTGGATAGGTTGGTGGTGTATTATTCCAGGGATTATTTCTTTGTTATGGATGTTTTTAAATCCAGTATTTTTTAGTAAGCCTAGATCAACAAAAAATTGGGCTTCAAAGTCTGTATTAGGAGAAAGAGTTTACTTAAATAGAGATCGTATTGAAATTCCTAATATTCATAAGACACCTCTATATACTATACTTAATACAATTTCTTCTATTGGAATGATATTAGCAATTTGGGCGATTATTTACTATTCTGTTTGGGGAGCTATATTTGGAACTGTGCTAGCTTATATAGGAAAAAGTTGGTATTTAGATCGTATGGTTTGGTTATATGAAACAATGAAATCAAAAAATAAAGAGTATCAAGATTGGGAGTATTAGATGAATTAATTTAGATCTTATATTTCTTGAGTTACAAGATTATGCTGTGTTCCTAAGTTTATTTTGCCATCAGTTGAGTAAATTTTAGATTCAATAATATCTCCGACCTTTAAATAATTATCTTGAGATTCTTGCATCTTTAAAAATAACTTCCATTTAATTTCATCAGGTAGAAGATTCCCCAAAAACTTTTTGATGCCACTTGGTGCTCTTAGAGCACAACCACAAGGTGTTCCTGTTGCAATTAAATCACCTTTATCTAGATTGTGTATTTGAGATAGTTCAGTGATGGTTTTTTCTATACCAAAAACTAAATCTTTTGTATTACCTTTTTGGCGATTATTACCATTTACTGTTAGCTCTAGGGTTAAGTCATTTAAATATTGGAATTCACTACTATCTAATATGTATAAGTATGGTCCAATAGGCCCAAAAGTACGAAAGCTTTTACCTTTATAGAACTGTATTTGAGGTATCTGAATATCTCTAGCACTAATATCATTAACGATAGTAATTGCTGCTAGATATTCATGTAAATTTTCTTGTGTAATATTTATAGTGCTATCTATATTTTTTCCAATTACTATACCAAGCTCAATTTCATAGTCTAAAAACTTTACAAGTGAAGGTTTAATAATATCTGAATTGGCACCACACATTGAACTTTCATCTTTACGAAATAGCATATTAAAATTCTTTTTATTAGGATTTATTCCTGACTCAATCATATGTTGTTTGTAATTAGCTCCAACACATAGAAATCGTTGATTTTGAGTGATGGGTGATAAAATTTTTATTTGAGCTAATGGTATAGAATCTTTTGCTATTTCATTTATATTATATTGTTTTAAATATGTAATTATTTCTGCTGTGGTTACACACTTATTTTTAAGTTTTAGCTCTTGTACATGACTAGAAGATTCTTCGTTGATTACAGCCCAGAATGGTAAATTATCACCTTTACAAGCTCTTAGTAATTTTATTCCCATATAAACCAAACTCAATATATAATATGTTATATGGATTATAACTTTTTTGTAAGTTATCAGCTATCTATATTATTCATAGTAAGGATTCTTCTGAGCTATTATAGATAAATAAGTATGTTAAGGTCATTTTCACTCTTTTAGAAAGTATTTATATATAAAATTAACTCATGCCAGCCCAACAGCTTCAGTATAGCCACTACTAAAAAAGTATTTCTAACTTCTAAAAAAACATCTAACCTTGCTAATCCATAAATACCTAGATAATCACTGTATAGCTTTAGCTAATGCGATGACTAAAATAGGCTCTTCAGCGTAATGCTTCGCATGATTAATACTTAGAAACGCTATTGTAAAAGATTTATATAGCCTTAAAGCTATCTAAATCAATTAGCGTTTCAGATAATAGTTGAAAATACTCATTTTTGATTTATATGATTGCTGATAATTAAGAACTTATTTTTCTAGATTAATGTATGCTAGATCGAGTAATATAATCTCTAAGAGATACTTACTTTTTTAAAAGATATCATTTAAGTAAATTATTGAAATATAAATTCTCAAATATTGTTTTTTAATTTTAAAGCGAAATTTTTAGGTGGGTTTATAGGTGGGTTTATAGGTGGGTTTATAGGTGGGTTTATAGGTGGGTTTATAGGTGGGTAGAAACAAAAAAGCCCGCTACAAAGTAGACGGGCTCTATGTTCATGGCGGAGAAAGAGGGATTCGAACCCCCGGACCTGTTACAGTCAACGGTTTTCAAGACCGCCGCTTTCGACCACTCAGCCATTTCTCCGAAGTGATAGGGTAAATTATACAAATATTTTAAGGCTTTTCAATAACTTTTATCTAAAAAAGAAAACTTTATCAAATCTTTGATTAATTGGCTTTTTAAAGGTGTTAAAAAAGTTTAGAATATAGTTTGTGGTGTATATAGCTCGTTATTAGGAAAATTTTAAAATGTCTAATTTTCATACTCATTCCCATTCGGATGATTTAATGATATTTAGTGGTAATGCATCTAAAAACTTAGCAAACAAAGTTGCTGATGCTTTAGGTGTAACATTAGGTAATGCTGTCGTAGATAAGTTTAAAGATGGCGAAATCCAAGTGGTGGTTAATGAGAATGTTCGTGGTAAAGATATTTTTATAATCCAATCTACTTTTCCACCAAGTGATAACCTAATGGAATTAGTTCTGCTTATAGATGCATTAAAAAGATCTTCAGCTGATAGGATTACAGCAGTACTTCCTTATTTTGGCTATGCTAGACAGGATAGAAGATCAAAATCAGCAAGGGTTCCTATCTCTGCTAAAGTTGTTGCAAATATGCTTCAAGCAGTTGGTTTGGATAGAATACTTTCTGTAGATATACATGCTGAGCAGATTCAAGGTTTCTTTGATATTCCTTTTGATAATGCTTTCGCAACAAAGATTTTCCTTGAGTATGTTAGAAATAATCCAGAAAAATACGATAACATAAAGATTGTATCTCCAGATATGGGTGGTGTTGTTAGAGCTAGATCTGTTGCTAAAAACTTAGGTGTAGAAATCGCTGTAGTTGATAAGAGACGCCCTAAGCCAAATGTTGCAGAAGTTATGAACATAATTGGTGAAGTTGACGGTAAGCACTGTATTCTAGTTGATGATATTATGGATACAGGTGGTACTATGTGCCAAGCAGCTACAGCATTAGTAGAGAAGGGTGGAGCCGCAAAAGTTTCAGCTTTCTGTGTGCATCCTCTATTGTCTGGAAATGCTATAGAGAATATTAACAATTCTGCGATAGATGAAGTTATCGTTACAGATACTATCCCTCTTAATGAAGCTGCAAGAAATTGTCCTAAAATAAAAGTTATTTCTCTAGCTCCATTGTTAGCTCAAATCATCAAAAAGACAAATGAAGAAGAGTCAGTTAGTGATATCTTTAGAATGGATGGTCTTATCGATTAATTTCTTGTAGTACTTTATTGAAGTTTCTATATTATTCTATTATAATTCACAGGTTAATCTAGGGTCGCATAGATTAACTATATATGTTCAAAATTTAATAAAAGGAATTATGAAATGGCAAGTTTTGTTTTAGAAGCTCAAAAAAGAACAGACTTAGGAACTGGTGCGAGCCGCCGTCTAAGAAAAGATGGAAAAATCCCTGCTGTTATATACGGCGCGGGTCAAGAGGCATTATCAGTTACTTTAGATCACGATAGAGTGTTACACTCTACAGAAGATAAAGCATTCTTCTCTAGCGAAATCACTCTTAAAATTGATGGAAAAGAAGAAAAAGTAATAATCAAAGCATTACAAAGACATCCATACAAAGTAAAATTAGTTCACGCTGATTTCATGAGAGTTTAATTCTAAACCTTATCCAATCTTCAAATAATTTTATTTTTATTTTCTTTTACTTAGGTTAATTTGTTAGTTTATAGATTATTTTGTGAATCATAGCTAAAATATAGCTACCAATTTTTTATAAGCAAATAGATGGATATTTATACCATTATATTAATTTTAACTTTATTAGTTTTATTTTCAGCTTTTTTCTCTAGTTCTGAAACGAGTATGATGGCTCTAAATAAGTATAAATTAAAACATTTAGCAAAGAAAAATAATAAGCAAGCAAAAAGAAGCTTAGAACTCATCTCAAGACCAGATAACCTTTTAGTAAGTATTCTAATTGGAAATACATTTGCAAACATCTTAGCATCAGCATTGCTAGCACGTTACTCTGAAAGCCATTTTGGTGAACTTGGTTTAATGATATCAACAATAGTGTTAACGATAATTATATTGATTTTTGGGGAAATTATTCCAAAGTCATTTGCTGCTGTTTATCCTCAGAAATTAGCATTTCCATTTTCATTACCTCTAAAAATAATAATAATAGTTTCTTATCCATTAGTAATAGCTCTCAATGTAATTTCAAAGATTATCTTAAGACCTTTTGGAATAAAGCTAGAAAATAGTAATGCAGAAGCTTTGAACAAAGAAGAAATCCATACTGTAGTGCATGAGTCTAATGCAAAGCTTGGTGCTAAAAATAAGAATATGTTACTAGGCGTCTTAGAGTTAGATAAAATCTTTGTACAAGATGTTATGGTTCATCATAATAAGATTGAATATATAGATATAAATCAATCAATAGATAAAATAAAAGCTAGGCTAATCAAAAGCAAAAGTTCAAATCTAATCTTATGCCAAGATAATATAAATGATGTAATAGGTGTTGTTAAAATGAGCGATATAATGCGAATTTTAATGTCAAAATCTAGTATATCAGTAGCTAGATTAAGAAAGGTGGCTATACAACCATACTTTATCCCAGAAACAGTATCTCTACAATCTCAGTTAATCAACTTTCAAAAGAAAAGCTTACGTTTTGCAATCGTCGTTGATGAATATGGAGATGTTACAGGAACAATAACTGTAGAAGATATTATGGAAGAAATAGTTGGAGAATTCTCTGATAGATTTGATGTGCATAATAATATCCGCAAAATAAGTAATAATTCATATATTGTAGGTGGTAGTGCAACTCTAAGAGAAATAAATAGGCATATAGAAGTTCATTTAGAAAGCGAAGATGCAAAAACACTTTCAGGTTTTATTATTGAAGAGATAGAAAATTTACCTTGTGGAGAATGCTGTATTAAGCAGGGTAATATTGTTTTAGAGATTCTAGATATTAAAGATAATAAAATTAATTCTATAAAATTAACGATATTGAATCAGGCTATAATTAAACATTAAATCTGAAGTGAATTACATCGCCATCTTTTACAATATATTCTTTACCTTCTAATCTAGCTTTTCCAGCTTCTTTAGCTCCTTTCTCTCCATTGAATTTTATGTAGTCATCGTATGATATAACTTCCGCACGAATAAAGCCTCTTTCAAAGTCTGTATGGATAACTCCAGCTGCTTGTGGTGCTGTTGCTCCAACAGGTATTGTCCAAGCTCTTACTTCTTTTACACCAGCAGTTAAATATGTATGTAAATTAAGTAAATCATATCCAGCTTTTATAACTCTATCTAACCCTGTTTCAGTAAGACCCATGTCTGCTAAAAATTCTAGTTTTTCATCTTTTTCTAGTTGAGTTATTTCTTGCTCCATAGCAGCACAAACAGGTACGACATTAGAGTTTTCACTTTTTGCATATTCTACAACTTTATCTAGTAAAGGATTATTCTCGAAACCATCATCATTAACATTAGCAATGTATAGTACTGGTTTACTTGTAAGTAGGGGAGTTTGCTTTAACCATTTAGCTTGATCATCATTTAGCTCAAAAGTTCTAGCAGGTTTCTCAGCTTCAAGATGTTCTTTTAGTTTTGTATAAAAATCAGCTTTGGTTAAAGCTTCTTTATCTCCACCTTTTTTCATTTTAGCAAAACGTTGGATTGATTTATCTACAGATTCGATATCAGCTAGAAGAAGCTCCATATTTATAGTATTAATATCATCTATAGGATCTACTTTTCCATTTACATGAATAACATTATCATCATCAAAACATCTAACAACATGAGCTATTGCATCAGTTTCCCTAATATTAGCTAAGAATTTATTACCTAAACCTTCTCCTTTACTAGCTCCAGCAACTAATCCAGCAATATCAACGAACTCCATAGTTGTTGGTAGTATTCTCTCAGGGTTTACTATTTTTGCTAGCTCATCTAGTCTTTTATCTGGTACAGAAACGATACCGACGTTAGGGTCAATTGTACAAAAAGGGTAGTTTTCAGCTTGTATGCCTGCTTCGGTAAGAGCATTAAATAGAGTTGATTTACCAACGTTTGGTAAACCTACGATACCACATTTAAATCCCATAATAATTCCTTATTAATATTTATTTTGAATGTAGCCTGTTCATTACGGGCTCAAAATTGCATTTTATTATATCATCTAAAAAACATATCGCATTATCGATAGCTTCATTAATCTGTTTTTCTTGTTCTATTGATGGATTTGATAGAACATAGTTAGCAACTTTATTTTTATGACCTGGATGACCTATACCAATTCTAAGTCTTGTATAATCATCAGTTCCAAGATGTTGGTGTATGCTCCGTAGACCATTATGTCCACCATGTCCACCACCTTTTTTTAATCTAATATCTCCAGGATTTATATCTAACTCATCATGAGCAATTAATATTTCATCAGGACTAATTTTATAAAAATTAGCTACCTTAATAACAGCTAAGCCACTATTATTCATATAAGTATTTGGAAATGCAAAGATTACATTTTTTCCATGTATATTAACTTTAGAAATATAAGCATTTAATTTGCTATTTAGACTAAATGATTCATTGTTTTGTTGAGCTATTTTACTAATAAACCATTCACCAACATTATGACGAGTATCTTCATATTCTTTGCCTATATTGCCTAGGCCTACAATCATTTTTATGCTTTTATTCATATTCTTGAGAAGTTATGTAATCTAAAACTATTTTTGATGTTGCTTGGATAATTTCATCTTTAGGTTTGGCATTCTTGTCAGCTTGAGTATAAAGGATGCTCATAATAATAGCTTTTTTACCTTTAGGCCATAAGATAGCAACATCATTTGTACTGCCATACTCACATGTTCCTGTTTTATCACCAATTTGCCAACCCTCAGGAAGACTATAAGCTATCCTATTTTTTCCAGTATCATTTTCTTTTAACCATTTTCTGAAAAGCTTTTGGTGCCTTTTGTCTAACACATCATCACTAAAAGCAATTTTGTTAATGTCTCTAGCTATCGATTTAGGAGAGGTTTTATTGAAATTATCATGGAGATTAATATTATTTATGTTAGGCTCGTTAGCTGTAATAATAGTATCTTTATCATTTAAGCTTATAATAAATTCATTTAGTTTTTTTAAACCACCAAGCTCATTTATTAATAAATTAGCTGCTGTGTTATCACTTAAAATTGCTGCCTTACTTAAATCTTTTACACTTAAAGATTTATTTATATTTTTAGAAGTTACAGGTGTATATCCTATAATATCTCCTTCATGGATTTTTATTTTTTTATCTAATAAATCTGGATTTGTCATGCTTTCTTTAAGTATAGCCCCAACAACAAGAAATTTATAAACACTACAAATTGGAAATTGAAAGTTTTCATTATATTTAAAATTTTTCCAATCATTTCTATCTATAGTGTAGATACCAACTTTACCACCAAATTTACCTTGAACTCTTGATATTTTGTTTTGAACTTGAATATCACTAGCAAATGAAAAGCTTGAGATTAATATAAGGAGTACACTGGTTAAATATTTCATTAGAACTTATTAGATGTTAATAGTAAAAATTCATTTACTTTTTTAATGTTGTCTTTTTCGGCAACTTTTCCTGGAGTTAGAGGGAGTTTGCCACCACCTGAGATTCTTAAATAATCTTCATTATTTTTATATACGATAGTAGGAAAGCCAGTTATGTATTTTATTAACCCATCATTATTTTCAACTCTTTCATTTGTTTCTTTAGATAGTTGTTTGTCATATATTTTTGAGTTCTCATAGCTCAAAAGAGCATTTAATGGATTTTCTGAGTTATAGATACTATTTGCTACATTTTTACTATTATCTAAAGCTCCAACAATAATCCATCTAACAGCTAATTGTTTTTGTTTTATTGCTTCTTGAGATGCATTAAAAAGAGCATGACAAAATTCACAGCCTGGATCAATTATTGCATAAAATTTATGAGGAGCATTATCATCTCCCTGCTGAATATAGGCAGCTTTTTGCTTTATCGCTACATATAACTGATTAGCTCTATCATCAGTTATAAAGTATTTAGTATATAGCTTATTTAAATTAGTAACTTTATCCTGATTAATGTCCCAAGCTAATAACTCGCCGTTGACTATTACAAAACCATCTTCGCTAGTGAACGTAACAGTTTTTTTATTAGGATCTTTTTTATCTTCTAATATGAAGCCTTGTAAATGAATGCCTGTGTCAAACTGTTTTACTATAGAGTATTGAGGAAATGCTTTTTCAACCAAAGCTTTAGCTCTAGCAGTATCATTTCCAGATACATTCTTAAGGCTAAAAATATATAAAATAATTACTAAAAAAACGACAAAAGTGATTAGAGCAATAAGAGCTTTTTTATTCATAAAATTCACTTTAGTTTTGTATTAACATCAGATGATTATAACATATATACAAGCTATCTTTAGTTAGTAAATAGAAGATTACTGCTAAAATGATCGCTGGACCAAACGGTAAAACACTTGTTTTTTCTTTTTTAAACAAACTTAGAACGATTGCTAATATAATTCCTATAATACAGCTGATAAATACTGTGTATAAAAGCATCTGTACACCAAACCATGCGCCAATAGCAGCTAATAGTTTAAAGTCGCCATATCCAAAGCCTTCTTTTCCAGTAAGTATTTTATATAGCCAGAAAACACACCATAAAGACAGATAACCTACTATAGCTCCCCATACAGCGCTATTTAGATCAGTAAACATTCCATAACTATTTAAAATTAATCCAATCCAGACAAGAGGAAGAGTTAGACTATCAGGTAATATTTGATGTTTTGCATCAATAAAGAACAAGGGAATGAAAAATGTTATAAGTAGGATAAGAGCATAAGCTTGATTAGTTAAACCATAGAAGTAAATGATTAAAGTAAAACTAACTGCAGTTAAAAGTTCTATTAAAGGATATTGTATAGATATAGTATTTTTACAAAAATAACATTTGCCTCTCAATAATAGCCAACCTAATATAGGTATATTATGTCTATATTTTAACTTATTTAGACATTTAGGGCATTTTGATGGCCTTGAAAGACTCTCTTTTTCTTGATTATCATTTGGTATATTTAATATTTCTTTAGCTATGCTTTTTTCTTCTAAATCTATTTTTCTAGGAAGTCTATAAATAAGAACATTTAAAAAGCTTCCAATCGAAGCACCAATAATAAAACCAAAAAACAAAATTAAGTAAAATTCAGACATTAACTAAAATGATAATTTAAATAAAAGAGCATTATATAGATAACTATTTTGAAAATACAGAATTAACTATTTATTATTTTTTGCTGTTTTTCTTCAGTAAGTTTTCTCATTTTTACTTTATTAACTCCATCAATAGCTGCGATACGATAAGCTTCTGCCATTGTGGGATAGTTGAATGTAGTGTTTAAGAAATATCTTATTGTATTATATTTACCAGGCATAGCTTTTATAGCCTGTCCAATATGAATAATCTCAGATGCTCTATGTCCGAAGCAGTGAACACCTAATATTGTTCCATTTTCTGGGTCAAATAAAATTTTAAGCATACCAGTTTTATTTCTAGAAATTTGAGCTCTAGCTAATTCTTTAAAGTATGATCTACCAACTTCATATGGAATTCCCTCAGCTATTAAAGCTTGTTCGGTTTTTCCAATAGAACTAATTTCAGGTCTAGTATAAATTCCTGTTGGTATATCATCAACAAGCTGATCATTACATGAACCATCTATAATATGAGTAGCTGCAAAACGTCCTTGGTTAAAAGCTGCTGAAGCTAATGATGGTGAACCAATAACATCACCAACAGCATAAATATTAGGTACAGAAGTTTGATAACTATCATCAATTAATATTAGACCTCTACTAGAATCAGTTTTAACTCCAATTTTTTCTAAATTTAGACCCTCTATATTACCTGATCTACCAAGAGCAAATAAAATATAATCCGATTCAATAATTCTTCCTGATTTTAAAGTGATAGTAACACACTTATCATTAGCTTTTATTGACTTATAAGTTTCATTATTTATTAGATGAATATGTTGGTTTATACAAAAGTGATTTGTTAAATTTTCAACAATTTCATCATCTAAGAAAGACATTAACTTATCTCTAGTATTTATAAGATTAATATGAATATCTAAAGCTCTTAATATTGAAGCATATTCGCATCCAATAACACCAGCACCATAAATTGAGATAGATTTTATATTTTTGTCTTGAAGAGTTAGGATTTTATCACTATCTAATATTCTAGGATGAGAAAAGTCTATATCTGAAGGGTGGTAAGGTCTAGATCCTGTTGATAATATAAAATTTTCAGCAGAAATTGTTTCACTTGAGCCATTTTTTCTAGTTATTTTTATAGTATTTTTATTTACAAAACTAGCAAAACCATAGAATATATCAATCTCATGGTTTATGTACCTACTTTCCTTAATTTTAGTTTGAAGCTCAGCAATGTCATAAGCTCCTTCTAACATTTTAGGGAAGTCATAACTTCCTTTTTCACCAGACATACCAATTTCTCTAGCGATCTGTCTTAATGTTTTACTAGGAATAGTCCCCCAGTGAGTACATCCACCACCAAGAGCATCTCCTTCTACGATAGCTACTTTTTTTCCATTTCTAGTAGCTTTCATTGCAGCTCCTTCACCACCAGGACCACTACCAATGATTATTATATCGTAATTAAAATCCATTATTTTATTCTCCTAGAATATAAAAATACGTTTATATAAAAATATTTCATCGCAAATAATATCATTTATTTTTTATCTACAAAAGACTTAACTTCGCAATGCTTATTTATTAACATTTCAGCTACCTTTCTTGTTGGTGAGACAATTTGATCAACACCAATATTATTAGCTATATTTATATTTTCTTCTTTATCTAATTTAATTGCAATAAAAGGTAAATCATCTTTTTTACTATTTTTTAGAATTTCTTTTATGGCTAATAAAGTCAAAATATTATCAGAATCTTTATCATTCAAAATAAATATAGTTTTAGCTTTATGAATATTTGCTTGCTTAAGAGCATCAGAGTCTGATGATTCTGCATCGATAAACTTTTTTCCTTCATCATTAGAATCTATAAACTCCCCTTTATAGTTTTCTTGAATAACTACTATATCAGTAAGAGTTTCAGAATATTTTGCAATCATATATTTTGCTATCTCTGTATAGCCACATAAAATCACATGATTTTTCATAAAAACAACTCCATCTTTAAATTTAAATCTTGATATGATTTTCCCTATTACTGAGCTTGCTAGTAAAGTAACAATAGTAGCAAATACACCAATTCCTAGTAACATGATACTCATTGTAAACATCTTAGCTTCTTGGGTTACTGGATGAATATCTCCATAGCCAACAGTGCTAAAAGTTACAAAAGTAAAGTAAATAGCATCTGTAATAGTTTCAATGCCTTCAAATTGGTTTCTAAGATAATAAACACCGAGTACGCTATAAACAACAGCTAATAAAAATGTGAAAGTAATTATAAACTGTTGGTATGATATATTTTTAGATATTTTTTTATTAAATACTCTGGTGAAAGCTAGTAATAAAATTATCTCGAAAGCATGAACTGTGAAGGTAATATTGTATGAGAAATGATTATCTTGTATGTAGTCGCCTAGCATTGACAGTGTAATTAAAATAACAGCAATAGACCAATAAAATCTTTTTCTTTGGTAAATTCCTTTTGCTATAAGAATCATTAAATAACCAAGGACTAAAGGCATTGCTATACCTAGCCCTATATTAAATTTCATACCTAAATCATATAAATCAGATGTGATACTATTATCTATATGTAATGAAAATATTTTATTTATAACAGGAATGGCTGTTGCCATCATAGTTATAAAACCATTTAATGCAATAGTAATAGATACTATTAAAGGGACATATTTCTGAATATTAAGTTTCTTATAATTTATTTTTTCTAGCATTTAGCCTGATATATAGAAATTAATATAGTTACTAAGAAGTAATTATAAAATATAGTACTTATGAAATATAGTTAAAAACTTAAATTTATAAAGTATTTGGTTCTTTATGAATACTTGCTAATTTTCTTACTTTAGGGATTATAAAAAATAATATAGTTGCAGAAATGAAAGCAAGCATAGAAAGTGAAATAAATAATCCTTCATAACTTGAATTAGTTACTAGAGGGTTTGTATCAATATTTTTATGAGCTATAGAAATAGAAAGTAGGCTGGCGATGACTCCAGATGTACTGCCTGTTACTACCATCCAAGAACCCATCATTAAGCCCTGAAGTTTAGGAGTAGCAAGTTTACCAATCATAGCATAGCCTGTAGGGCCTATAAGTAGCTCTCCTAAAGATTGGAAAAAATAACTAAGTATTAGCCAAATAGCAGAAGTGTATCCATTTCCTCCAGAGGTGAAGACTCCCATAACCAACATTAAAAAACCTATTCCCATAAATATAATCCCAAAGCAGAATTGCATAGGGAAAGAAAAAATGAATTTTTTACGTATAGTCACTAGCACTAAAGGAAGTAATGGTCCACCTACTGCAATAACTATAGTATTTACATTTTGGAACCATTGAGTAGGTATTGTTATTCCTAAAAAATGTCTATCCACATTTGATTGAGTAAATACAGTTAGAGCCATTGGTGCTAATGAATAAGCTGACCAAAAAACCAATCCAAATGTGGCTAAAATAACATAGGCATATACTTTATCTCTTTGAGCTTTCGTTTTTTGTTTTTTAGCAATTGGTATAAACATGAATAAGAAGCAAAGTCCAATAATAAGAGCTAAGATATTTGTATTTAATGGAAATTGAAGAGCTATAAATAAAATTATAATAGTTAATAAAATTATACCTAGTCCATAAGAGTTATATTTTACGAGTATGGAATTTCCAACTATAGTTACTTTTCTAACTAAAGGGGTCGTTTTATCTGCGACAGTATTCCAGCCAATGGATAATAATATAAAGGCAATTACATTAGTTACAGTAGTTAATAAAAATAGAATGTTATAACTTTGGCTTGAATGAAAGATTCCAGCAATAGTGAAGCCAATAAAAAAACCAACATTCATTCCAGCATAATTCCAAAAAAAAGCAGCTTCTCTTTGGTGATCATCTGATGAGAATTGTTGGGTTAACATCATATTTATACAGGGAACATTTAATCCACAACCAGTTAGAAATAGAGATAGAGCAATATATAAATTCCATACATTAGGTTTAATTAAGAAAAGGCATGCTAAGATTTGTAAAAACATACCTACTAGGAATAATACTCTGTAACTTACTAATCTACCTCCAATATATCCTCCTAAGATATGAAGACCATAATTGAAAGCAACAAAAACTCCCATTGTGGCACTAGCTTTTGCTACTGAAAAACCAAGAGCCTGTGTCATAAATAAAACAAGGGTTGAATATAATACTGCGAAACTTATAGTTGAGAATAATTGCGTAGCTAAAAGTACATTGGAAGCTTTTTTGAATGAAAAAGAATTCATAACTAAAATCCTAAACTAGTTAATAAAAACATTTTATATATAGTATTTTGAAAAGTATATCGACATTAACGTGTAGTTAAAAAAAAATGATAATGTTAGAATTAGGATAATTTATAAAAAAATATAAAATATAAATTTAATTTTCATGAATAAAAAACAAATAAAAGCGGTATCTCTAATTTCTGGCGGCTTAGATTCCATGTTAGCGACAAAACTAATGCAAGATCAGGGTATCCACGTTGAAGGAATTAACTTTTTTACAGGTTTTTGTGTTGAAGGACATACCCATGCTATTCGTAAGCAGAAAGAAAATAAGCAAAAAAGGAATAATGCTCTTTGGGTGGCAGAGCAGCTTGGTATCCAACTACATATAATAGATGTGATTGAAGAGTATAAAGACGTGCTTTTGAATCCTAAATATGGATATGGTGCTAATATGAATCCATGTCTTGATTGTAAAATCTTTATGGTTCGTAAAGCAAAAGAATGGGCTAAAGAAAATGGCTTTGATTTTATTATAACTGGTGAGGTTATAGGTCAAAGACCGATGTCTCAAAGAAAGGACACAATGCCAGTTGTTCAGAAACAATCAGGAATTGATGATTTGTTATTAAGACCTTTGAGTGCTCTTAATTTGCCGGAAACTAAGCCAGAAAGAGAAGGTTGGGTTGATAGGTCTAAGCTTTTAGGCATAACTGGTAGAGGACGAAAAGATCAGATGAAACTTGCCAAAGACTGGGGTATTGATGATTATGCTTCTCCTGCAGGTGGTTGTTGTTTTTTAACAGATAAACAATATTCTGACAAACTAGTTGATTTATGGAAGTCAAGAAATTCTAGAGATTATGAGTTTGATGACATTATGCTTTTAAAAGTTGGTAGACATATTCGCTTTAAACCAGATTTTAAATTAATCGTTGGAAGAGAAGAGGGTGAGAATAATTATTTAAATGGTTATAAAAATCAGTTTGTTAGCGCATATTGCTCATCACATTCTGGCCCATTAGTTTTAATAGATGGAAAGTTTGATAAGAACGATGAAGAACTTACAGCTAGTATTATTGGAAGATTTACTCAAGGAAAAACAGCTGATAGTGTAATAATAGTTTTTGGATATCTTGATGGCACAAATAAAGAAGTCACAATAAAGCCAATGGCTAGTGATGATATAAAAGAAGAGTGGTATGTCTGATATGCAAGAACTGAAACTAGAAAGACTATTGTGTCCTATGCCAGTTATAAAAACTCAAAATAAACTAAGAAGTATGAAGTCTGGTGAGATCTTAAAAGTTATTTGTACAGATCCTGGAACTATGCATGATATTCCTGCTTGGTGTAGAGTAAATGGTTATAGTATAGTTAAAGCAAGTAAAGAAAATGATGGCAAATTTGAATTTATTATAGAGGTTAAATAATGGATCAATCAATATTAAATATGTTAGTGTGCCCAGTTTGTAAATCAAATTTACATTATGATAAAGCAAAAAATATATTAGTTTGCAAAGCTGATAAGTTAGCTTATCCAATAAAAAATAATATTCCAGTTATGTTAGTAGAAGAAGCTCAAAAGTTAAATATTGAAGAGATAAAGAAATATGGCTAAATATATTGTTATACCTGCAAGGTTAAAATCAACAAGACTTCCGAATAAAATGTTACTAGATATAGCAGGGAAGCCTATGATCCAGAGAGTTTATGAACAAGCTATACAGGCTAAAGGCTTTGATGATGTCATAATAGCTACAGACTCTGTAGAGATTAAAAACAAAGCCGAAGAGTTTGGTGCAAAAGTTGTTATGACTGCAGAAAATCATGAATCAGGAACAGATAGAATTGCTGAAGCAGTAGAAAAAATTGGATTATTAAATAATGATATAGTTGTTAATGTCCAAGGAGATGAGCCATTAATACCTATTAAAAATATAGAGCAAGCTGCTAATTTATTAGAGCAAAAAACAGAGGCTGTAGTTTCTACTTTATGTGAACAAATCACTTCGAGTAAGGATGTTTATAATCCTAATAATGTAAAAGTAGTTTTTGATGATAATAAATATGCGCTATATTTTAGTAGGGCTCCAATTCCTTGGGAAAGAGGATTTTCAGAGGATAATATAGTAAACAAGGCTGAATATTTTAGACATATAGGAATTTATGGCTATAGAGTTGAGTTTCTTAAACAATATTCAGAACTTTCTCGCTCACCTATTGAGCAGTATGAATCTTTAGAGCAATTAAGAGTTCTTTGGCATAGTAAGAAGATAGCGATAGAACATGCGCTAGAAAGCACACCGGCTGGAGTTGATACTTTAGCAGATTTAGAAAAAGTTAGGGAGTATTTTAATGTTTAAGCTAGATCAAAGATTAGAAAATGATACTTTTGAAGTGGCTGAGATTTTAGACTGTAAAGTTTTAGTTATAAATAACTCTTCTGTTCCTTGGTTTATAATTGTTCCTTTCACAGAGAAGACAGAATGGTACCAGTTGGATGATTCTGTACAATACAATATAAATAGCATTATGAATAAGCTATCTGTGTTTTTAGAGAAAGAGTATAAGGTTCATAAGCTTAATATTGCTACTCTTGGAAATGTGGTTAAACAAATGCATATACATGTGGTGGGGCGTTTTAAAACTGATCCAGCATGGCCAGCTCCAGTATGGGGTAACTTAAAAACTAAAGAATATACTGCTCAAGAGAAAGAGATAATTATAAAAAAGACGCTAAAAGTTTTAGAAGAGATTGAGTTATAGAAAAGAATATATTAATCCAGTAGTTACAATATTTACAGAAACTCCATTAAAAGTTCTCGCATAAATATAATTAACTCCTAAACTTAAATTATCAATAAATTTAATAGGTGTTCCTATACTAAATGGAAAAACTACAAAGCCAGTTTGGGTGTTATTACTTTCAAGGTAAGAAGAAGGAGCTCCTTTAGCATTTTCAATATTTTTTATGCTATTGTGACTAAGTCCAGCTCCCACTCCAGCACCAAGTTCTAGATAGTCATTTATTTTATAATAATATTTCAGTATTCCCATATAATTATTGTTTACTTGAGTTGTAGAGTAAGCATTTGATATTATTCCTGAATAACCAAATTCAGCCGCAAAACTTTCTGTAAATCTATAACCTGCGGTAGCAAATATTACTCCACCCGCTGGTGATGAAGTAGCTTGCCCCCATCCACCACTTATTCCTATAAAAGGAGCAGGCTCAAAATCTTTGGTATTCATGTTGTCAAAATTATAGACATTATAATATTCACTTTGATCTAATACATCTTCTTGCTCTAGTGTCTCAGAACTAAAACATATACTTGGTATAAGCAACAAGAGTATAAAAAAGAACTTATAATGTTTATAAAACATTCAATATCTTGATAATTAAAATACTTTTGAAAGAATATCAGTTAGATTAAATATTTATAATTGTTTATAGCAAAAATTAAGAATTAGCTTTTGCTAATTTTATATCAGCATTAAGAGTTATTTCTGTAGCAACATCCATTGGTTGTTGACTATAATTTGAGGCTCTAGCTACACTCATTAAATTAACAGTATCATTTCTCATAATCTGCTTAGACTGGTATGAAGAGAATGTGATGTCATGAATAGTATATTTCTCATCAAATTTTTGATTTAAGTTTTTAGTTTGTTCTTTAGCTTCAGCTAGCATTTCTAATCTTAGGTCATTTTTAGTATTTTCAATTTGTTCTAAAGTAGGTTTGTAATCGATAGATGAGATTTGATATTTTTTACCATTTGAACTTAATGAAGGAAGCTTTGTTGTAAGATTATTTATTTGATCAGAAGTTAAGCGATTCTTAAATAAGATATCTACATTTATCAAATCATTAGGAGTTTTATTTTGACTATAGCTATATGTATCCCAATCTTTAGTATTCGTAATTTTATTTAGAGCTTCTTTTGTTTGCTGCTGAACTTTTGATAAATCATCAGGAACTATTGTAGCATTTAGCTCTACAATTACAGAAGCATCATTTGCTTTTATAGTTTTTTCGGAAGTGATTGTATAGTTAAGGGTATCTAACTTGCTACAATCGTGATCTTTTGCAAAAGAAACTGCAGGAATAAAAGAGAGTGTTAATAATATAATATTAAGTTTTTTCATGTTTTGCTCCAAAATATTTTAGATCATTAATTATGGTTTACAACTTTATGAGTACCATTGCAAGCTTTTGATATATAAAACAAAGGTTTTATTTTAAATCTATTAAAATAATTTTCTTCTAAGTAGTCTTTGTATTTTTCTAAAACATTTTCTTTAACTAGATGAATGGTGCTTCCACCAAAACCACCACCTGTCATTCTTGCTCCATAAACGCCATCAAAAGTTTTAGAAAGTTCTACTAAATAATCAAGCTCATCACAGCTGACTTTATAATCATTTTTTAAAGAATCATGGGATTGATACATAAGCTGCCCAAGCTTTTGCCAATCTTTTTCTTGCATTGCATTAGCAGCATTAAGGACTCTATTATTTTCGGTGAACACATGTTTTGCTAAGAGATATTTTTCTTTAGAAAAGTTTTCATTTGTAATACTTAAAGAGTCATCTGTTAACTCTCTTAATGATTGTAAACCATTAAAACTAGCAATACTTTCACAATCTTGTCTACGTTGATTATAAGCAGACTCAGCAAGGTTATGCTTAATGTTAGTATCACAAATTAATAAATAAGTATCATTTAAATTAAAAGGAATATTTTTGTAGGAAAAATTTTCACAATCTATTAATGTTGCATTATCTTTGCTGGAAAAAACGCATGCCATTTGATCCATAATTCCACATTTCGTGCCAATGTATTTATGTTCAACAAATTGAGCTATTTTAGTTATTTCTAAAGGAGATAGATTTAATTTATTTATTTGATTATAGGCATAAGCAAGAGCTGTAGTTAGTGAGGCAGATGAAGATAGTCCAGCACCAAACGGTAAATTGCTATATATGTATATATCTACATTTGAATATTCTTTAGATAATGATCTATCAATTACTGTTTTAATAGTTCCTTTAATATAGTTTTGCCATGAGTTTTCTAGTTTTTTTTCTACATTCTTAGGATTAAAAGAAAATCTGTCATTTAAGTTTTTACTATATACATTTATATGGGAATCGCTGTTCTTAGCTATAGCAATAAAAGTTCCCATATTTATAGCTATAGGCATTACGAAACCGTTATTATAATCAGTATGTTCTCCAATTATATTTACACGTCCAGGCGAAAAGTATATTTCAGGATTTTTTGAATAAAGCTTTTTAAACTCATCAAATATATTCATTTCAGACACTAGATATCGACCTCAATATTTCTTAATGTTTCAGCAGCAAGCTCAGGAGTTATATCTCTTTGAGATTCACCAAGCATTTCAAAACCGACCATAAATTTTTTCACAGTGGCTGACCTTAATAATGGTGGATAGAAATGAGCATGTAATTGCCAGAAATCATTTTTTTGAGCAAAGGGAGAGCCATGCCATCCCATTGAGTAAGGGAATGAAGTATTAAATAGTTTATCGTATTTAACTAAAAGGATTTTTAATATTTTAGAAAGGTTTTCAATCTGTCTCTTACTCAGATAATTTAGATGACAGCATGGAAATCTTGGAAGAAGTAATGTTTCATAAGGCCAAGTTGCCCAAAAAGGAACCACAACTACCCAATCACCATTTTTAGCTACTATACGATCTTTTTCTTTAATTTCTCTGTTTACATATTCAAGAAGTAAATTTTTATTATGACTCTTGTAAAAATCTTTTTGATGAATGTATTCTTTTTCAGCCTCAGTCGGTAAAAAGTCACAAGCCCAAATTTGCCCATGAGGGTGAGGGTTTGAGCAACCCATTATAGAGCCTTTATTTTCAAATACCTGTACCCATTGATACTGTTTACTCAAATTATCAACTTCTGAAACCCAAAGATCTATGACTTTTTTAATGTCTTCAATTTCCATAGAAGCCATAGTTAAGTTATGTTTTGGAGAAAAACAAATAACTTTAGCAATCCCATTAGCTTCTTCTAATTGGAATAGTTCATCTGAATTATAAATTTGATTAGAGTTTTCTTTAGTTAAAGCTGAAAAATCATTTTCAAAAATAAAAGTCTCATTATACTTTGGATTTATTTCATCATTTGCTCTTTTGTTTTCAGGACATAGATAACAACTAGAATCATATTCAGGGGAAATATTAGTATTTTCTTTTTCTGCCTGACCTTGCCAAGGCCTAGATAATCTATGTGGAGAAACAAGAACCCACTCTCCAGTTAAAGGATTTTTTCTACGATGTGAATAGTTAATTTGATTCTTTGAGTTAATTAATTTTGACATGTTTTTAAAGACAATAAATGTTCTATATCTAAAATAGTTAGTATATCATTGAATTACTTTGCTGTATAAATATTTGTCTTGCACGAGGAATCATATTATGACAAACGAAACACCAGAAAAAATTAATTTTATAACCATTAGGATAGCTTTTATAGCTGCACTTGCCGGATTATTATTTGGTATGGATATTGGTTATGTTAATGGCTCTTTAAAGTTTATTGCTCAGACTTTTAGTCTTAATATTGATCAACAAGGTCACGTTTCTGGAGTGTTGTTGGTAGGAGCTGCCATTGGCGCTCTTGTTAGTGGATTTTTATCTAAAAGGTTTGGTAGAAGGAAGGTTTTATTAATTGCAGCAGCTATATTTTCAGTATTTACAATAGTTGGGATATTTGCACCAAATTATGAAATTTTTATTTTTTCTAGGTTTGTACTTGGTAATGCAGTTGGTATAGCTTCTTTTATTGCACCATTATATTTATCTGAAATTTCACCTAAGAAATTCAGAGGTGCTTTAATAGCTATGTATCAATTAATGATTACAATAGGATTATTTCTAGTATTTTTAACTAATTCAGCACTTGAGCATACTCATTCATGGAGATTGATGTTAGTTGTATTAGCTGTACCATCTGTATTAATGTTTTTAGGATGTTTATCTCTTCCAAGAAGTCCAAGATGGCTTGTACTAAAGGGTAAAGATGAAGAGGCAGAGTTTGTTCTTAAAAAAATTAGATTATGTGAGGTAGCAGCTGCAAGAGAGCTTGAGGAAATTAAACAAACAACGCATAAGGGAGAAAAGGTTTTTTCTCTACTTAAGCATAAGTTTTTTATAAAAATAGTTCTTTTAGGAATTGCTTTACAGGCATTTCAACAATTTACTGGTATGAATGCATTTATGTATTACTCATCAGATATTTTTGGAATGGCAGGTTTTACTAACCCAGCTACGTCAACTATAGTAATTGGATTACTAAATATGTTGACTACTTTTATAGCTATTAGATATGTAGATAAATTTGGACGTAAGCCGATACTTTATTTTGGATTAACTCTTTTAATAACATCATGTTTAGTGGTGGGCGTGATTTTCAAAACACACTTTATGTATGGTGAACCAATGATGCTTTCTGAAAGTTTACAGTGGGTAGCTTTAATATTCTGCTTATTGTTCATTTTTGGATTTGCGATATCTATGGGGCCTGTCGTTTGGATTCTATGTGCTGAAATCCAACCTGTAGAAGGTCGTGATTTTGGTGTTACTGCTTCAACTATGGCTAACTGGATTTGTAATGCGATTATAGGAAACTTTGCATTAACTTGGTTAACTTTCTATCCAGCAAATACATTCTTTGGATTTGCTATATCTTGTTTAATTTGTGTGGTATTTGTTAAATTCTTTGTTCCAGAAACTAAAGATGTTTCTTTAGAGGAAATTGAGAATAATCTTAGAAGTGGAAAAAGACTAGCTCATATAGGACGTTAGACTAGTTTCTATTTGTATATATTTTATAAATAATGTATTCTTGCTTTGATAATTTGTAATTGTGTAATAAACAATAATGAGGAATAGTAGTATGAAAGCATCTGCAAGACACTTGTTAGTTCAGTCTGAAGAAGAATGTAAAAAAATCAAACAAGATATTATTGATGGTAAAGTTTCATTTGAAGAAGCTGCAAAAAAACACTCTTTATGCCCATCTGGAGCAAGAGGTGGTGATTTAGGTACTTTTTCTCAAGGTCAAATGGTTCCTGAATTTGATAAAGTTGTATTCAATGATGAACTTAATGTTGTTCATGGACCAGTTAAAACACAGTTTGGATATCATCTATTAGAAGTTACTTCTCGCGGATAATCAAATAAAACTTATCAAAGGTTTTATTTCTCACTTATATTTTTTAGGTTAAATAATAAATGGATTCTGAAATTAAAAAAGATTTTCAATCATTAGGATTGAATGAAGATATTATATCTACAGTTAAGTCATTGGGTTATGAAAACCCAACGCCAATTCAACAATATGCAATACCTTATGTTTTATCAGGTAGAGATGTATTGGGTCAGGCACAAACGGGTACGGGTAAGACAGCAGCTTTTGCATTACCTCTTATTAATAATATGGATTTAAGTTCAAATAGTAGATTGCCGCAAGTATTAGTACTAGCGCCTACTAGAGAATTAGCTATACAAGTAGCAGAGCAATTTGAAGCATTCTCAAAGAGAATTCCAAATTTAAAAGTTGTATCTATATATGGTGGTCAAGAGTATGGTGGCCAAATAAGAGCTTTAAAAGAAGGCGTGCAAGTAGTAGTTGGTACTGCTGGCAGAGTTATGGATCATATAAAGAAAGGAACACTTAAGCTAGATGGTTTAAAAACTCTAGTTTTAGATGAAGCTGATGAAATGTTAAGAATGGGCTTCATTGATGATGTTAAATGGGTATTAAGTCATATAGATGATAGTTGTCAAAGATTATTATTTTCAGCCACAATCCCATCTGATATTGCAAACATTATAAAAGAACACCTTAGAAATCCTTGTAAAATTCAAGTTAAGTCTAAGACAGAAACGGCTAATACAATTACGCAAAAATTTATAGTTATTAAAGGCTTTAAGAAGATAGATGCTCTTGATAGGATTCTTGAAACAGAAGAAACTGATGGAGTGATTATATTTGTTAAGACAAAAACAAGTACTATAGAAGTTGCGGATAATTTAAAAGCTTTAGGATATAAAGTTGCAGCTATAAATGGTGATATGCAACAAAATCAAAGAGAATATATTATCGATCAGTTTAAGAATGGTAATTCTAGTATATTAGTTGCTACAGATGTAGTTGCTAGAGGTATAGACTTAGAAAGAATTAGTCATGTAATAAACTATGATATGCCAAATGATACAGATTCATATGTTCATAGAATAGGTAGAACTGGTAGAGCAGGTCGTGATGGAGTGTCTATTGCGCTAGTTCCATTAAAAGAGATGGGCTTTTTAAGAGTAGTTGAAAGGGTAACCCGTTCAAAGCTTGAAGAAATATTTATGCCTACAGCTCAGGAACTTTCTGCTGGTAGAATAGAAAAATTTAAGGCTAGAATATTAGGTGCTGTCGAAAAAAATACTAGCTTAGAAAAATATAGAGATGCTATTTTAGAAATTAAAGAAGAAACTGGTTTAGAAACAGAGACTCTTTTAGCAGCATTGACTTTAATTGCTCAAGGTAATAAGACATTCTTCCCTAGGGAAATACAAGCTAAACAAGAGAAAGAAAGATCTCCAAGAGAAAGAAAACCAAGAGAAAGAGATAATAGAGGACAAAATACTTCTAGATTTGAGTCAAGACAAGATAGAAAACCTAGAAAATCTAGAGTTCCATCTGATATTAACTTGAGTACTTATAGAGTAGATGTTGGACGTGATAATGATATTGCACCTAGAAATATAGTTGGTGCAATAGCTAATGAAGGTGGTATAGATAGTAAATATATTTGTAATATATCTATTCAAAAAGACCATACATTAGTAGATTTACCAGCAAATTTGCCTCCTAAAGTTATAAATCACTTAAAGAAAATTTGGGTTGCGGGTAAAAAATTAAATATTTCACAAATAAGTTAATTAAATCTTAACAATTTTAGTATGCTATTTCTTGTTGTATGTATAGTAGGTCTAATTTTATTACCCATTATTAATGTATTATATGATGCTTTTTATGGAGGGTTAGACGATTATAATGATCTAAGTAAAAATAAGAAAAGCATAGGGCATTTCAGAAAGCAATATTACAGTAAATCTAAAAAAGAACTAAATGATTATAAATATTGGGCTATGTTTTTTATTGGTTCAATCCTATTCGTGATTCTGTTTATTATTTACTTTTTCTTTTCGATGAAATACTAGCTAATCTATTCTATTTAAAGCTTTAAGTATGTATAATTTATCGAACTAGCTATTTAATTATAATTTCTATAAATGAGTAACTATATCTTTATAGTTTCCGCACCATCTGGCGCTGGCAAAAGTTCCTTACTAAAAGCCTTTTTAGAAACAAAAATAGGTAAAAATGATTTTGTGGTTGCTACATCTCATACTACAAGAGAATCTCGTTTAGGCGAGACAAATGGTAAGGAATATTATTTTGTTACAGTTGCTGAGTTTGAACAAATGCTTAGGCAAAATGGTTTTATAGAATATGCCAAAGTTTTTAAAAATTATTATGGTACATCAAAATATGAGATAGACAGACTTTTATCTCAAGGAAAAAATATAATATTAGAAATAGACTGGCAGGGTGCTAGACAAGCTAGAGAAATTTATAGAGATCAATGTAAGAGCTTATTTATACTTCCTCCTTCTTTAGAAGAATTAAAAAATAGACTAGTTAAAAGAAATACAGACTCTAAAGATGTTATTAAGCATCGTATGGAACAAGCTGAAAATGAAATTTCACATGCTGATGAATATGATCAGAAAATAATAAATGATAATTTCGAAGAAGCTTTAGATAGTTTAACTAAGTATTTTATACAAAGTATAAAATCTTAATAAAACATCATAAAGGTGAGCTAAATGCTAAATCAAGATTTAATTTTAAGCAAAATAGAAGAAGCTAGAAAAAGCTTAAAAAATGAATTAATAAATGAAGAAGATAAAAGTTTATATATCCAAGAAATTAAAAATTTATTAAAGAAAAATAATGCTACTTTAGTTGCTCATTATTATGTAGATGCAGAAATTCAAAAACTTGCTGAAGAAACAGGTGGATTTGTTGGGGATTCATTAGCGATGGCTAAATTTGGTCTAGAAAGCCCTAGTGATACTTTAATAGTCGCTGGGGTGAGGTTTATGGGTGAATCAGCTAAAATCTTAAGCCCTAATAAAAAAGTGATTATGCCAATGCTAGAGGCTGAATGCTCTTTAGATCTAAGCTGTAGTAATGGGAAGTTTAAAGAATTTATTGATAAATATCCTGATAGAACTGTTGTGGTTTATGTAAATACATCAGCTGATATAAAGGCTTTAGCAGATTGGACTGTTACGTCTTCTAATGCTTTAGAAATATGTGGATATTTGCATAAACAAGGAAAGAAAATTCTTTGGGGACCTGATAAGTATCTTGGCGGTTGGATACAAGAGCAGACTGGAGCAGATATGATTCTCTATGATGGCAGTTGTATTGTTCATGAAGAATTCAAAGCACAAGCATTAGACAATCTTATATTAGACTATCCAGAAGCAGCCGTATTAGTGCATCCAGAATCTCCAGCTGAGGTTGTAAAAAGAGCTGATGTAGTTGGTTCTACGGCACAGTTAATAAAAGCTAGTCAAGAGTTAGAAAATGATAGATTTATCGTGGCTACAGATACTGGTGTATTTTATAAGATGAAACAACTATCACCCAAAAAAGAGTTTATTCCTGCGCCAACAGCAGGGAGAGGGGCAACTTGTCAGTCTTGTGCTAAATGTCCATGGATGAAACTAAATCAATTAAAAAACTTAAAAGCTTGCCTAATAGATCAAAAAAATGAAATTTTTGTAAATGAAGATATTCGTCAAAAGGCTCTAATTCCTTTAGATAGAATGGTCAATTTTTAATTCTTTAGTGAGGTATAGAAATGTCTCAAAATATTCTTAATAAAAACCAAGTTGAAAAAGTACCAGCAAACATCATAAAAGAAAGTGTAGAAATAGCTTTAAGAGAAGATATTGGTAGTGGAGATATTACAGCTGAATTAGTTGAGGATATAGATACTTCAGCTTTTTGTATAACTAGAAGTGATATGATTCTTTGTGGACAAGATTTTGTAAATGAAGTTTTAAAGCAAGTTGATTTAAATATTAAAATACATTGGCACTTTAAAGATGGTAGTAAAGTGGCTGCAGGCAGTAAGATTTTTGAACTATCTGGAAATGCTAGAAGTATATTAACTGCAGAAAGAAGTGCTTTAAATTTTTTACAAATGCTTTCAGCAACAGCTACGGAAACTTTTATATTACAAAGCTTAATTAGTAATTATAAAACAAAACTTTTAGATACTAGAAAAACTATCCCTGGATTCCGTATAGCTCAGAAATATGCAGTTAGATGTGGGGGAGGATATAACCATAGAATTGGTCTTTTTGATGCATATTTAATAAAAGAAAATCATATTAGATCTGCTGGTGGAATAGAAAAGGCTATAGCTAAAGCTCATAAACTACATAAATCTAAAATGGTTGAAATTGAAGTAACTAATTTTGAGGAGCTAGATCAAGCTATAGCTGCAAAAGCTGATATAGTTATGTTAGATAACTTTTCTTTAAAAGATATTGAAGAAGCCGTTGAATTAGCTAAAAACAATGTGTTATTAGAAGTTTCTGGTAATGTTGATGAGGAAACTATTGTTGATATAGCAAAAACTGGAGTTGATTTTATTTCAGTAGGGGCTATTACTAAAAATATAAAAGCAATAGATCTTTCTATGCAAATAGAACTTTAGCCATGATCACAAAAAAACACGACGTAGTGATCGTTGGTAGTGGGTTGGCTGGAATAGCGACAGCAACAGAATTATTATCTCAAGGTTTTGATGTTGCTTTATTATGTGATAAAGATATAGGGATATCTGCTAGTTTTTATGCTCAAGGTGGCATAGCTGCAGTAGTTTCAGAAAAAGACTCTGTAGATCTTCATACTAAAGATACTATGGTTGCTAGTGGAAATGCAGCAGAACTTGAGAGTGTGAAGTATGTAGTAGGAAATTCATTCAAAGCTATTAAGTGGTTAGAAAAAAAAGGTGTTGTTTTTGATAGAGAGGAAGGTAAATATAGCCTTCATTTAGAGGGTGGACATTCACTAGGTAGGGTTTTACATATAAAAGACTATACTGGAAAAGCTATACAAACCACTCTCCTTGAAAAAATAATTGGGCATGAAAAACTTACAGTTTATAAACAATCTTCTGCATTTAGGATTTTTAAAAAAGATAATGAATGTGCTGGGATATATGCTTATAACGGAAAGGATATACTAAAAATATTTTCAAAAAATATAGTTTTAGCTACTGGTGGAGCATCAGGAATTTATAAGTATTCAACTAATGCTTATGCTTTTATAGGCTCTGGGATGATAATGGCTCATGATGCTGGTTGTAAGTTAAAGAATTTAGAATTTACTCAGTTTCATCCTACATGTTTTTTTGATAAAAATGGTGAGCCACTTTTGATATCAGAAGCAATCAGAGGTAATGGTGCTAAACTAGAATTAGAAAGTGGCTATAGAATTATGCAATCTATACATAAACTAGAAGATTTGGCGCCGAGAGATATCGTGGCTAGACAGATTTATGTAAATATGCAAAAAGGTCACACTATTTATTTAAATGCTACACATATGAATAAAACTGAATGGGAAGATAGGTTTCCATTTATTTATCAAAGATTATTAGAAAATAATATAAATCCTGTAAAAGATAGAATCCCTATTGCACCAGCAGCACATTATAGTTGTGGAGGGATAGAAGTTAATGGCAAGTCACAAACAGCTATAGAGGGATTATATGCTATAGGAGAGTGTTCATACACTGGATTGCATGGGGCTAATAGATTAGCTAGTAATTCATTATTAGAATGTGTTGTTTATGCTTTAGCAGCTTCTAAAGATATTATAGATAAACCATTATCTTCAAATGATTCTAATTCTGATATAAATGAAGAGATAATGCTTTGTAACATGAATTTTGACACCTCTAAATATGTGCAGGAAATAAAACAAATCATGTGGGATAAAGTTGGTTTGGTTAGAAAAAAAGCAAAGCTTTTAGAAGCACAAGAAGAAATAAATGCTATATATAACGAAATAGAAAAAAAGATCTCCGTAACTAGTTTTGATAGCAAGCTAAATTTTCTATTTAAACTTGTATCAATTGCAAGATTAACAGTTGAAAGTGCTCTAAAAAGAGAGAGTAGTATTGGTAGTCATTATTTAGATTAATTTCTTCTAATAAACTGTTTTATCCGAACAGCTATAACCCCACATAACATCGAGTAAAAAATATTTATAATTAGTGGTACTAAATAACCAATAATCATAAAAAAAGTTGCATGAATAGTTAACAATGCTTTTTCTGGGGATTTATTAAGTTTTGTAGCAACCCATTGTATGAAATCCTCTCTAAAGAAAAGATCTGGAGCAACTTGTGTTTTAGTGGTGAACACAATATTTGAAAGTGCTGCCACGAAAATACCGGGATCTACTATTATTGAGTCATAATCAAGTCGACCTATTTTAAAGGTTTTATAGTAAACAACTTGTAAATGATTATATTCACAAATTATAAGCATAATAATAAATACAATTAGATATATTTTGAAATCAATTGGAGGAAGCTTATTAACTAAAACTAATTTAATAAATAAAGCTACGAATATTATAAAAATGACACCTATAACAAAAGAAATAGCATTTATATAAGCTAGGAAGACTATAATAAAAGAACAAAATATCATCCAGTTAAACAGTTTCCATACCTTTGGCTTAAGTATTGAAATATTTTCCTCAGGCTGCGTAATATCTTTATTTTCCATTTAAGTAACTCTACTATGTATTAGTATGATTTTAATCTTAAAGCTAAGTAGTAGCAAGAAAGAGACATTATGATATTACCAAAATCTTCTAGATGTACATTTGAGTTATTAGAAAATATTGATAGACATAAACAACTACTAGAAGATTTAGATACTAATCCTAAAAATAGAGAATTCTTTCCAGATGGTGCACTATCTAAAGAAGATATTCCGAAATTAATAGAAAGATTTACAAATAGTTATAAAAATTATAAAACTCCAGTTTTTATGATTTTTAATGAAAGTAAAGAATTTATTGGTAGAGCAGGATTTTCTTACTGTAAAGAAATTGAAGAAATAGAAGTTGGTTATGTTCTTGATTATAAGAGCTGGGGTAAGGGATATGCAACTGAAATTTTGGAAGCTTTATTAAGTTGGGCACATGTGAATTTAAGCAATAAGAAAATATATGCTTTTACAGGAGTTGATCATTTAGCATCAATTAAAGTAATGCAGAAGGTAGGAATGAAATTCGTTGAGAATAAAAATTTAAAAGGTATTGAGTGCGTATTATATGAATATGAAAACTAAAAAGATTACATTATTATCATTATTAATATTCTCTGTGACCGCAGTTAATGCAGATAATTTAGATACATATAGAGATCAAATAAATAATATTGATAGCCAGATAATAAAGTTAATTGCTGAAAGAAATGATATTTCTATTAAAGTTGGAGAATATAAGAAGCATCATAATTTACCTATATATGTGCCTGAAAGAGAAGCAAAACTAAAAAAAGCTCATACAAAGTTAGCAGAAGAGAATGGAGTTTCTCCAGATATGATTAATGAAATTTTTGATATAATAATAAATAATTCAAAACAATTACAAAAATAAAGAATCTTAAATAGAGGAGAGTTTATGAGTATTTATGATTTTAAATTAACAGCTAATGATGGATCAGAATTTGAATTACCAAAAGGTAAGGTTTTACTGATAGTAAATGTAGCTAGTAAATGTGGATTTACTAAACAGTATGAAGGCTTACAAGATCTGTATCAAAAGTATGAAGACTTAGAGATAATAGGTTTTCCTTGTAACTCTTTTGGTGGGCAAGAGCCAGGGTCTGATGAGGAAATAAAAAACTTCTGCTCGACTACTTATAATGTTACTTTTCCAATTATGAAGAAAACTAATGTAAATGGAAAAGATGCAGAACCAATTTATAAATTCCTAAAAGAAAATGCTAAAGGTATTTTAGGAACAGAAAAAATAAAGTGGAATTTTACTAAATTCTTAGTAAGTAGAGATGGTAATCAGATAGAAAGATTTGCACCACAAAAAACTCCAGGAGAGTTAATACCAACTATAGAAAAGCTATTAAAAAGTTCAGTTCTTTAAATCATCAATTGCTTTTAACAATTATATAATCTGCTCTTTTATATTATAATTATTTCTTTGTCAGAAGATTAAAATCAATATGATAAGTTCATCTTTAGGTTACATATCATCACTTTTATTAATTGCGAGCATCATTGTTTATATAGCAGCTAAATCAAGACGAAGATTCTTTGAATATGTTCCTGCAATAGTATTAATTTATTTTATTATCGTAATATTATCTATATGTGGATTATGGGATACAACATCTACAGAAATACAGCAAACAAAAGCAAGCTTACAGCATACTATATTACCTGTAATGTTATTTTTGATGTTAATTAATTGTGATATTAGAATAGTAGTTAAACTTGGTAGGAAATTGCTTATAGCATTCTTTGGAGCCTCATTAACTATAATTATTGGCTTTATAGTAATGTATCTATTAGTTGGGAAACATATAGCTCCAGATGCATGGAAAGGATTTGCTGCATTATCAGGAAGCTGGATGGGTGGTATGGGCAATATGGTTGCAGTTAAGCAAGCATTAAAGACACCAGATACACAAATGAGTTATATACTTTTAACAGACTCTATAAGCTATACAGTATGGTTTGCTTTCTTATTTGCATTGATTTCTAGATCTAAAGTTTTTGATAAATGGGTAAAGGCTTCTGATATTGAAGACCATGTTAATTCTATTTCTTTTAAAGAAAAAGAAAGCCATATTAATTTTGCAGGAATGTTTATATTAATTGGTGTAGCATTTACAGCTAGTTGTATATCTTATGAATTAGCAGATTATTTACCAGAGACAACATTAATCTCTACATCAACATGGGGAATATTAATAGTTACAGTATTTGGCTTTATAATGGCAATGACTCCATTAGCTAAGATTAGAGGAGATGATATATTAGCAAATATGTTTTTATACTCTTTAATTGCGCTAATCGCATCAGGTTCAAGCTTTAAGGGTTTTAGTGATGCTCCAACTTATATAGTATGTGGTTTCATAGTATTAGCAGTACATGGGATACTTATGTTAATCTTAGCTAAGCTATTTAGATTAAATTTATCAATATGTTCAATAGCTTCTTTAGCTAATATAGGTGGTATAGGTGGTTCAACTATATTGGCGAGTGCTTATGCGAAAAATCTCATATCAATAGCAATAATAATGTCATTATTAGGCTTTGCTATAGGAACAGAAGGTGGTTTAGTAGTTGCTAAAATACTATCAGGATTTTAATTATGAAAAAGATAATAGATATTAATTGCTCAGTAATAAGTATTCCATTAAATAGAACTTTTGTAACAGCTGTTAGAAGTACAAATGTTATAGATACTATCTTGGTTAAACTTACTTTAGATGATGGAACAGTTGGATATGGCGCAGCACCGGCTACAGTAGCTATTACGGGTGATACTCTTCACGGTATGAAGTTTATTATTTCAGAGTTATTTTCTCCAGTTATTCTAAATACAAACTTAGAAGATTATGAGGCTGTTTTAGGAAGGGCCTTTTCAAGAGCTATGTTTAATACTGGTGCAAAAATGGCTATTGATTTAGCATATCACGATTTATTAGCTAAGCAGAAGGGTATATCTGTACTAAAGTTCTTAGGTGGAAGTAATAATATTTTAGAAACGGATGTCTCAATAAGCTGTGGTACCGTCTCAGAAACTATAGAGAATATTACAAATGGAATAGAAAAAGGATTTTCTACTATAAAAGTAAAGGTTGGTGCTGATTTTAATAGAGATATAGAGTTATTAAAGTTCCTAGATAGTGAATTTTCTAAACAAATAAGATTTAGATTTGATGCAAATCAAGGTTGGACAGAAAAACAATCTAGACAATTTATAGAAGAACTAAACAAATATAGTATAAATGTTGAGTTAGTAGAGCAGCCGGTTAAATATCATAATTATAGGGCTATGAAAAATATTACAGAGTTTAGTAATATTCCTATTCTTGCAGATGAGTCTGTATTTAGTGAAGCTGATGCTATAAGACTAATAGAGGAGAGAGCTTGTAATATGCTAAATATTAAATTAGCTAAAACAGGAGGGATTTTAGAAGCTAAAAAAATTAAAAAAATAGCTAATGAGCATAATATTCCATGTATGATCGGTTGTATGATGGAATCACCCTTAGGGATAGTTGCTGCAGCTAGTTTTGCTTTAGCTGAAGATATTAGTATGGCTGATCTTGATGTTTTAGACTGGATTAATAAAGATTATTATAGTAATTTTGTGACTTTTGATGAGCCTAATATTATTGTTAAAGATAGTAAAGGCTATGGATTTAATATATAGCATATAAATAAATGAAAGAAGAAAAAATTATTGTTCTAGTGCACGGATTTATTAAAAATAGTAAGGATATGTTTACTATTGAGAGTTTTTTTAAGCAGCATTATGACTATATTATATCTGTTGATCTGCCTACCACTTTTGTAAGTATGGAGGCTGCAGTTACTAGGCTTTGCCAAATTATAGGAGATATTCCTAAGACAAAATCTATTACATTTATAGCTCATAGTATGGGTGGCATAATAGTTTGTAAGACTATACATAAATTACAACTTGAAAATATTGATAAATGTATATTTATAGCTACACCATTTAAAGGTTCAGGGATAGCAGACTTTGGAGATAGAATTCCTTTTTATTCTAGAATACTAAAACCAAATAAAGAGCTTAAGGTAACTGATAAGTATCTAGATATTTGTAATAGTGTAGCTGCTAAGTTTCCCGTAGGATTAATAGCAGGTAATAAGCATTCAAAACTTAATTTTTTGGCTAGGCTTTGTTTAAGTGAAGATAATGATGGTTTAGTTGATGTGGAGTCGGCTTTTGCTATAAATAGTGATGATAGAATTATCTTAAATAAAAGCCATGCGAAAATTCATCATGATACGGATACTTTAAATAAGATAGTTTCTTTTCTAGAAACAGGTAAGTTTGTATCTTAATTTTTTTAGTGTGCCAAGACTTTATATAAAAGCTTAGAAATTTATTTTATTATAGATCTATAGCAGTCTAAGTTTTATAGTTTTATGGATTTTCTTACAGAAAAACAAAATCGAGAAATAGAAGAATATGCAATTTCTAAAGGTATCAACCTTATAGATTATGCATCATCAAAGATAACAAAGTTTATCGTAAAAAAATTTCCTAAAAACTCAAAACTACTTTTTATAGTTGGGAATGGTAATAATGGTAGTGATGGGATTGCAGCTGCTATAAAGCTTCATAATGAAAACTATGATGTTGATGTCTATAGAATATTTTCAAAAGGTAATAAAGATAATCAAAACTATTATAAAAAGTTTTCCAAGCTCAAAAATACATTAAAAGAATTACCTAATATTTATGATTATGATGCTGTTATTGATGGGATATTTGGTATTGGACTAGATAGAGATTTACAAGGTGAAGTTTTAGAGTTGGTAAAGACTATAAATAAAACTGCCAAATATATTTTAGCTATAGATGTCCCAAGTGGCTTAGGGGCTTTTAATGCTAAAGTCTATGGTGAGGCAATACAAGCTAATGATACGATTACTTTCTTAGCTGATAAGCAAGGATTACATACTGCTGATGGTTTAGATTATGCAGGTAAAGTTACTGTTGCTAAGTTAATTAGTAATAAAGATATAAAGTTGTCGAAAGCTCCATATAAAGTTATCAGGAATACTATAGAAGATATAAATTTAGATAATATCCTTAGGAAGAAGAAAAATACTAATAAAGGCACTTATGGTAGCTTAGCAATAGTTGGTGGCAATATTGGTATGAATGGAGCACTACAACTGGCTGGTACAAGTGCTTTATATAGTGGTTGTGGAAAGGTCTCCTTAATTTCTTTAGATAAAAATTTCCGCCCTGATATGTCTATACCAGAGCTTATGACTAAATCACTAGAAAATATTCCCCAAAATATAAATACTTTTTCAGCTCTAGCTGTGGGAGTAGGATTTGGAACTTGTGAAGAATCTCAAAAGATTTTAAAAATATTAATTGAGAACTTAAATCAGCCATCCATCTTTGATGCTGATGCACTTAATATAATTGCTAGCAATGCTGAAGTAAAAGAGAGATTTATCTATTTAGAAAATAAAATAATAACCCCACATCCTGCAGAAGCAGCAAGATTACTTAATTGTAGTACTCAAGAAATTCAAAATGACAGATTTGAGGCTATAAGGAAGTTAGCTAGAGAATATAATGCAACGGTAATACTGAAAGGAGCGGGTAGTCTAATTTGTAAAAATAATGAAATATATATAAATAAAACGGGTAATCAAGGTATAGCAGTAGCAGGGCAGGGAGATGTATTATCTGGAATTGTTGGTTCATTTTTAGCTCAGGACTTAGATACTTTATCCGCGAGTAGATTAGCTGTGCATGTACATGGTTTGGCTGGAGATGAATTAGCTAAAAAGCTTGGAGGCTATATTGGGGTTTTACCTAGTAGGGTTGCTAAAGAGATTTGTAAAATTTTAAATAAAGAAGGAGAGCTATATGACTAATGTTAATAAAATAAAAAAAGCTACTCTTTATCGTATGGTTACAGATAAGCATATTTGTCCTTATGGTATAAAAGCAAAAGATCTTTTAAAGCGTAAAGGTTATGAAATTGAAGATATTCATCTAAAAACTAGAGAAGAGACAGATGTTTTTAAAGAAAAATATAAGGTAAAAACTACACCACAAACTTTTATAGATGGTAAAAGGATAGGTGGCTATGATGATTTGCAGGAATTTTTTGGTGTGGCAAAGCCGAAGAAAGAAAAGACTTATATTCCTGTTATAGTGGTTTTTGCTATTGCATTTTTAATGACTTTAGCAACGAGTTATGCATTATCTGAAACATTTATATTTATTATAAAAATGTTTATGGGATTTAGTATTTCTATTTTAGCAATGCTAAAACTTCAGGATATTGAGAAGTTCTTAAATCAATTTATAACTTATGATTTATTAGCTAGGAAATGGCTGCGTTATGCTTATATTTATCCTTTTGCAGAGGCTTTTGTAGGTATGGGTATAATAGCAACAATTTTAACTCCGCTAGTAGCTGTGATCGCTATAGTTATTGGTTCTATAGGCGCTATATCAGTATATGATGCTGTATATATTAAAAAGCGTGATTTAAAATGTGCATGCGTAGGTGGAAATAGTAATGTACCTTTGGGATTTATATCATTAACTGAAAATATAATGATGATATTAATGGGTATATGGATGTTTTTTATGTAAGGAAATAGAAGAGTTTATTTTTTATTTTTAATTATTTCTATAGGACCATGGTCATCGCAATGGTCACCATGAGGATGGTGTAATCTTCCATCTACTATATAGTCTACATGATCACCATGAGGAACTGTTTCATGTCCACAGTCTGGTCCATGTTTATGTTCTTCACAACATTCATCTTTAACTGGCTTACATTCATTTGGATTTTTTGCTGATACATCTATTTTATGTTCATCATAGTGTCCATTATGTTCATGATGCAAACAACCATTGTGTAAATAATCATAATGATCATTGTGTTTTACCTTAGTATGTCCACAACCATCTTTATGTGTATGCTCATGATTTCCATGATGTTTTTTACAATCGCTCATATTTATTACCTCAAAACTAAATATTATTACTTTGAATTTACCAATTATTGTTGAAAATAACAACTTTGTTAATGACAACAGAGATATCTATAAAGTATAAAAATAATTCAAAAATTCTATATAATGAAACGATAAATTTATTTTGTAGTTATAAACTGATGAAAAGAATATTAATCATAGCGATATTGTTGAATATTATTACATTTGGCTATGCATCTGATAAAGAATATAACTTTTTAGTTATTACAGATATCCATTTAGATATAAATAAAAAAACTCCGATGGTTATAGATCCTGCAAAGTTTAATCGTGAGAATGAATTAGATAAAAATACATTTAATAAAATGATAAATTTAATAAAAAGTGATATAGGTAAGTCAATTGCTAAACCAAATAGTATATTAATGCTTGGTGACATGGTTAGACACCCTGAGCCAGGAGAAAATAATCCAATTGGAACTGTGGTTGATAATGAGTTATATATCTATAGATCATTTGATGAGAAATTTGCGAATATTCCAGTTCTTTATACTTTTGGTAATAACGACAATATTATTCACTATGGAAATTTTAATATAAGAGGATTATCTCCATATACAATTTCTAAAAATAATAATTTTGATGGGTTTATATCACATACTAATTATTGTTTTTCAGATATTCCTAAACCTTGCTTGTTGGCTGAAAATACAATAGATGGATATTATATAGCTATGTTAGATGATAAGTTAGAGCTTATAAATCTTAATAGTATTTTATTTTCTAGAAAGTATGATGGAACAAGTGGTGAAGAAAAGTCAAAAGAAGAGCTAGAGTTTTTATCTAATCAATTAAAAAAAGCAAAAACCAAAGGTAATAGTGTGCTGATAGCAACACATATTCCAGTAGGTAATGATTCTTATGATAATAAAAATCTATGGACTAAAGAATATACAGAAGAGTTTATAAAAATTATTAAGGAATATAAGGATACTGTAATAGGTATAGTCAATGGTCATACACATGTTGATGAGGTTAGAATTTTACCTATTGATGAAAATACTAATATTGGCGAATATACAACAACTTCTCTTACAACAGTAATAACAAATGCTCCGGGTTTTAAGAGTTTTACATTAGCTGAAAATAGTGGAAAGTGGACTATAAAAGACTATTCAGCATATAGTTTTATTGAGCCCCAAATAAATGATTTAAAAATAAAAAAACTATATACATTTACAGATGAATATTGTGATAAAAATAGTTATAAAGAGAATATAAATAATTGTTTAAAAAATGTAACTTTGGATAAAATGAGTAAATTTACATTTATAGAAAATCCTAATGTAAAACCACGTAAATTAATAAATAACTCTCTTTATATCTCTTAAATTTTTATTTTTGCATGTTAATTTTTATTATGTTACTTTAGTTCTAAACTAAATTTTATATAAAAATAATAATTTACATATGGAACGTAATAAAGGTGCTTATGCGCCAGTATTTTATCCAGCGATTGTTTTAGCAATAATATTTTCTTTGTTGGGTATACTTTGCCCAACCTTATTCTCAAAGTATATGGAATTAATACAAAATATAATCTTAGAGAAATTTGGTTGGTTATACATATTAGCAATGAGTATATTTGTCTGCTTATGTGTTTTTTTAATGTTTAGTCGATTTGGAGACATTAAACTAGGTCAGGAACATGAGCTTCCTCAACATAGTAATTTATCTTGGTTTGCTATGTTATTTGCCGCAGGTATGGGAATAGGTTTAATGTTTTATGGAGTTGCAGAGCCATTACAGCATTTTTTAGCTCCACCGGATGCTACAGCTGATAAGTTTCAAGCAGCAAAGGAAGCTATGGATATCACCTTTTTCCACTGGGGAATTGAGGCTTGGTCTGTATATGCAGTAGTTGGATTATCTTTAGCATATTTTGCTTATCGCCATGATCTTCCATTACTACCTCGTTCTATATTATATCCAATATTAGGAAAACATATTTATGGTCCAATAGGTCATGCAGTAGATGTATTTGCTATACTAGGAACATTATTTGGAGTTGCAACGTCATTAGGCTTCGGTGCTATGCAAGTTAGTGCTGGAATAAGCTTTTTAATAGGAGCTCCAGACACAGTTCAGATGCAGATTATTTATATTATATTTATAGTTGCATTAGCTACTATCTCTGTTGGTCTTGGACTAGATAAGGGTATTAAGATCCTAAGTAATGTAAATATAGTATTAGCTCTTATATTATTAGGGTTTATCTTATTTTTTGGACATACTACAGATCTTGTAAAAGATTATTTTCAAAATATAGGTTATTACATAAGCACTATAGTCGATAAGACTTTTAATCTATATGCTTATAATAAGGATAGTCAAGGCTGGTTAAAAAGCTGGACTCTATTTTATTGGGGATGGTGGATAGCTTGGTCACCATTTGTAGGAATGTTTATTGCAAAAGTTTCAAGAGGTAGATCTATAAGAGAATTTGTAGTTGGAGTATTGTTTATTCCAGTTGGATTTACTTTTTTATGGATGACTGTTTTTGGAAACTCTTCTATAGATATAGCTATGACTAGTTCAGGAGAGAGTTTAGTAAGTGCTGCACAAAATAATGTGCCAGTTGCACTATTTGAGTTTTTAAGGTTTTTTCCTTTTTCTACTTTTGCATCTATATTAGCTGTTCTTTTAGTGGTTACATTTTTTGTTACTTCTGCAGATAGTGGTTCTTTAGTTATAGATATTTTAGCGACAGGAAATGCCAAAGAATCATTAGTGCTCCATCGTATTTCGTGGTCAATTTTAACTGGGTTATTAGCAATTTCATTACTTTTAACGGGTGGGTTAGATGCATTACAGTCTGCTACAATTATTAGTGCTTTTCCTTTATTATTTATACTTTTCTTAATGTGTATTTGTTTGATAAAGAGTTTAAGACTAGATTATTTAAGAATTAAAAGCATAGAAACACATTCAACAGTAGTGCAATATGTTAAAGCAAATACTTCTTGGCAAGATAGATTAAAAGCTATAATTGACAAGCCTTCTAAAGAAGAAGCAGAATTATTTTTACATGATGTAGTTCATAATGCTATATACGAAGTTTCTAACAAAATGAAACAAACTGGTTTAAATACAGAAGTTTTTGTAGATGAAGAGACTATTAGCTTAACAATATTTAATGAAAAAACTGATGATTTTATATATACAGTAATGCTTAGAATATATCAGTCAAAAGATGAAAGTGAATATAATAGAGTTGAAGTATTTCTTAGTCATGGTGGACAATATTACGACATTATGGGTTATTCAAAAGAGCAGGTTATAGCAGATGTTATTAACCAATATGACAAACATCTTCATTATTTACATTTAGCAGTCGCAGATAAAGATATTATTAGCTAATAAATTAATCTTTAAATCTATATAAAATGATTTGGTAAATTTATTTTACTAATAGTAGACTATTCTAAAGTATATAACTTTTGAGAGATAAGAGATGTTAAAGACAAAAAGTTTAACTCCATTTGAATATGAGGTAATAATTAATAAAGCAACAGAAAAGCCTTTTACAGGTAGATATAATGATACTGATATTGATATTGAAGGAACATATCTTTGCAGAAATTGTGGTTTACCTTTATTTAAAGCAAGTAGTAAATTTACATCCACATGCGGCTGGCCAAGTTATGATGAGCATATAGCTAATAATGTTAAAGAACTACCAGATGCTGATGGTCGTAGGACTGAAATTTTATGTAATGGTTGTGATGGACATTTAGGACATATTTTTCATGGTGAAGGATATACTAAATTAAATACACGTTATTGTGTAAATTCAGCATCTGTTGATTTTGTACCTTTTGAAAGCCTTTGTGAAACTGAAGAAATATTAGTAGCAGCAGGATGTTTCTGGGGAGTTGAATATTATCTAAAGAAATTAGATGGAGTTCTTTTAGCAGAGTCTGGTTATTGTGGAGGAGATGAACAATACCCAGATTATAAAAAAGTTTGTAATGGTGATACAGGATACTTAGAAGTAGTGAGAGTTATATTTCAAAAAAGTAAATTATCTCTGGAAGGCATTTTGAAATACTTCTTTGAAATACATGATTTTGAACAAACTAATGGGCAGGGACCTGATATTGGAGAACAATATAAATCAGCAATATTTTATTATAATGATGAGCAAAAGAGAGTTGCTGAAAAAGTTAAACAAGGTTTAACTAATATGGGTTATAAAGTTGCTACTGATATTAGAGAAGCAAAACCTTATTATGTTGCAGAAGATTATCATTTGGATTATTACAATAAAAAGGGAACTTTGCCTTATTGTCATATGCCAAGAAAAGTTTTTGAATAAAATCTTATCTTAATTTTTTTCTTATTAGCAAAAATATTATTAAAGCTGAAAATATAAATATAATTTGTTGTAAAGGAATTTCTGTCATTAGCTTTGAGCTTATATAGTGGCTTATCATAAAGCTAGCCATACCACCTAAAGAAAATTTAATTAAGTTGTTTATAGCATTACCTGAACCATATCCTTCTTTTAACTGATTTAAGGCTTTTGAAGTAGTAATTACATTTATTAAAGAAAAACCGGCAGTAGCTATTGTATTTACGAATACAAATAAATAAATATTTTGATAATGTTGAGCTATTATAAAATTTATAAGTAAAGCTAAGATAGCTAAACTATAACCAACAAAGATAAATTTATATTGATTATATAAAGTTATTTTTCTTTTAATATAATAATTTACAAAAATAATACCAACTATATTAAGAGCAAATAAAATACAGTATATAAAATATCCAAGTTTAAAATAATCAATAATTAAAACAGAGGATGAACTTATAAAACTAAAAAGGGCACTAAAACTTAGACCAGCAACTACAGAGCATAATACGAAAGGAATGTTTTTAATATGTTTAAAATAAATTCTAAGATTATGGAGTAAGCTAGATGTTTTTTTATGTTCTTTTAATGTTTCTGGTAAGAAGAATGATAAACCAAATAAGAATATTCCATATATTGTGAGAAAGTGAAATATATCTTGCCATTCTCCAGTAGTATATATAATAAGGCTTCCTATCATAGGTGAAATTATTGGGGCAATCATAAATACCATAGTTAGAGTAGCCATAGTAGTAATTAGTTTCTTCCCACGATAGCAGTCACGAATTATTGCCATTGCTATAATAGCACCAGATGAATCACCAAGTCCTTGAATAAACCTCATATAAAGAAGCATTTCATAAGTACTACTTAATGAGCAAAGAATAGAGCTCAACATATATATAAACATGCCTAATATAAGAGTTTTTTTTCGTCCTATACGATCTGATAAGGCTCCCCAAAAAAGCATGCCTAGAGCGAATCCAAAAAAATATGTTGATACAGATGTGGCTACCATACTTGGCTGAATATTAAAATATTCACCTATTTTTCCAAATGCTGGGATATAAGTATCTATTGCAAAAGGAGGTAGCGCCGCAAAAAAAACAGCAACAAATATTAAAAGTTTACTACCTTTTCGTATGGTCATTAATAATAGAAATTTTAGATATAAATAGGCTATTAATATTAACAGAGTTATATAATAACAAACAGAATTTTATATGATTAGACTAAAAGAAAAAGTAGAGAAATTAAGCTTGTACAGATGAGCCACTATTAGAAGTTTGTTCTGCTGATACTGCATCTGTTAATGCTGCATTAGTTGAAGCTGCTTCAGAAGACTCATTAGCATTAGCAACAGGAGTTGTTGTGGTTGCAGAATTGTCAGCTTGAGTTATAGGAGCTGCTGATTTATCTGTAGCTGAGCTATTATCATAAGTTGCTGCTGTTTGAGCTTGAGCTCCAGATGAAGCATCATCAATAGCACGTTGAATATTATCAGCATTTGTATATCCAGCTATAACTGTTGTATTAGACTCATTAGCATTATTGATAGGAGCTACTACAAGGTAAGGAGTACCCTGAATTCCTAAATTTTGACTGCCAATAGTTAATACATCTTTTAGATGTTCAGCAATCTTCGCTGATTTGATAGTAGCTTTTACTTTTGCAATATCAGCACCAGAATCTTTAGCTACTTTATCAATTGTAGAATCTTTTAATTTTCCTTCATCTTCACCAGTAGCAAATATTCCATCATGATACTTAACATAAGTAGCACCACCATAAAGTTTATAGATAGCAGAACCAACTTCAGCAGCGTACTCAGATGCTGGAGATCTTTCTCCAAAGATTGGGAATTCTACAAATACAAACTCTACATTTGGATTTTTATCCATAAGTTTTTCAAGTTCAGGATAAACCTTAGCACAATACATACATTGATAATCAAAGAATTCATAAACAGCTATTTTAGCGCCTTTATTATCAGTTTTTGGAGTTAGATCAGAACTAACTATGCTATCTCTATTCTCTAAGAAACTTGATACGCTTTGAGCATTCATTTTTTCAGTTACTGTTTCTCTTAATTGTTTTAAGTTGCTAGCTATAGCCTCTTCTGATACAGCAGGTTTTGTATTATTTAATGCATCATTGAAACCTTGTATAACTTTATCATTGTTAATATCAATACCATCAAGATTAGGGTCGTTAGCCATATTACTACCAATGCCATAACCTATAACATAGCTAGCATTGCTATTATTATTTGTTGTAGTGTTATTTGTAGTTACTTCTGATGCAGGAGCTGTAGGCTCATCAGAGGCCTTGTCTTCACCTTTACAAGCAGTAAGACCAATAGCTAAACTAGCAGCTGTTAGAGCTATTAAAAGTTTTTTCTTATTCATATAAGTTTTCTCCTATTCTTTTATTTAGCTTGTGTTTTATTTGCAGCAGCCATAGCTTGATTTTGTAGATCTATCATAGCTTTTCTCATATCATCTTGAGAAAGTTTAGCATCTTTACCTTTAATACCATCTGTAAGACCAGATACAAGCTCTTTATTATCAATAGAAATATTACTATCTTGTAATTGACCTTGTAAATTCTTACCCATAGAGTATCCAACAGAATAACTCATATCACTTGAATCATCAGCAAAAGCGCTAGTTGAAAGAGCTATTACTGCTAAAGGTGCTAAAATTAAAGTTTTTTTAAATTTCATTATGTATTCTCCTTTTATTGAGATTTTATTTAAATCATCGAAATTCATTCTAACAAATATGTAAATATAATAATATATTAATCTAGTAGTTGTTGAGCTATTGCCCAATTTATATGCTCAAGTACTAATTCATCTTTAGCAAAATCAAGTTTCTTTTTTTCTAAAGCTACTATATTTTCTTGAGTTCTTGGAGAGTTACCTATCGCTATAGTTATATTTCTAATCCATGCTCTATGACCAATTCTTCTAATAGCAGACCCTTCTGTATATTTTAAGAAATCTTTTTCTGTCCAGTTATAAAGTTCTAGTAATGGCCTATCTACAAGGAACTCTCTTTCTTTAAAATCAGGTTCTTTAGTTATAGGTGCATCATTATTGTATGGACAAACTAATTGACAATCATCACAACCATATATTCTAGTTCCAATAGCTTTTCTAAATTCTAGAGGTATGGCATTTTTATTTTCAATTGTTAGGTAAGAAATACATCTTCGAGAATCTATCATTTTATTTGGCATAATAGCGTTAGTCGGACATAGTTTTATACAAGCTTGGCATTTGCCACATAAATCTATATGTTTTGCTTCATCTGTAAGGTTAGATAAATTTAAATTGCTATATATTACTCCTATAAAAAAGAAAGAACCCTGTTCTTTATTCATCAGCATTGAGTTTTTTCCCATCCATCCTAAGCCAGCTTTTTCAGCTAAGGGTTTTTCTAATACTGGTGCGCTATCTGTAAATACTCTAAAACTATGTTCAGGACAAATTGAAGATATATATTCAGCTAAATTCTGTAATTTTTTTTTCATCACTTTATGATAGTCTCGTCCATGAGCATATACAGAAACTTTAGCTATATCATCAATTTGACGTATTTTTTTGACTTCATTTTTAATAGATATTGGTTTATTAATATAGTTTAAAGTAGTGACAATAACGCTATTTGTTCCAGGGACTAATTCATTTGGAGTATATCTTTTTGATCCATGTTTAACCATGTAGTCAAGATCTGCATGATAACCTTTTTCTATCCATGCATTATAGTAAGGAATATATTCAGATAGATTACAATCTGCTTTAGATATTGAGGATAACCTTAGATTATTTATGGCGTATTTTTTTACTTTAGACCATTGTTCTAAAGTTAGTTTGACTTGCATTTAATCTTTTCTTTTAATATCCCAAAGTTTTTCTAAAGCATAAAGGTTTCTAGTTTCTTCAAGCATAATATGAGCAACGATATCACCAGTATCTACAAGAACCCAGTCTGATTTTACTTCACCTTCTATACCTAAAATAGATATATTATTCTTTTTAAGTTCAGCTTCTAAATGTTTAGCCAAGGATTTAGCGTGTGTAGTTGAGGTTGCTGTACAGATAACTATGTTTTCCATCATATCTGTTAAATGTTCAACATTTATAGTTTGAATATTTTGTGCTTTTAAGTCATCTAATGCTTCTGTAACAATATTAAGTCTTTGTTCTGTTGTCATGTAATAATTAATTTTATAGTTTAAGTATTGTATTTGGGCTAGATTATAACATAATTATAAATGATATAATGGTATTATAAACCTTATAAATGATTTATAGGAGAAAGAATAATGTTTAATAAAAAAGTTATATTTTTCATTGTAAGTTTGATTGTTGCTCTGATAGCAGTACAAGTTCTTATTTATAAAATTTCTGTTTGGTATGAACAAGCATTAGGAAATGTATTTACCTATATAATATTAATTATATTTACTATATTTGTTTTATCTCCGTTTAAATATATAAAAGATAAGCGTAAAAGTATTAATTTTGCTAATTACATGAAGTATATGGGTTTAACTTTAATTGTAATTTCGAAATTTATATTAAATGTTCTAAAAGAAATAGTAACAACGCTTATGTATGTAGTCACACCATTTCTATTTAAAAATAAAAATGAACTAGGATCAAAAAAATCAGAATCTGATCTATGAATTATACAGCAGAACAGCAGCTGGTAATTAATCATAATATAAATCAACATGCATTAGTCTCAGCAGTTGCTGGAAGTGGAAAAACACAAACATTAATTGCAAGAATTCAATTTTTAATTTCTAAAGGTATTAATCCAAGCAAAATCCTTGTTCTGATGTATAACAAATCAGCACAGGAAGAGTTTGCAAATAGACTGTTTAAAGTTCTAGAGCAAACTATAGCTTCAAGAGTAAATGTAAGGACGATGCACTCTTTAGGAAACGGATTTTTGCAAGCATTTAGTAGAGCAGGTAAGTTAAATTATACATCTATTTTAAAAGAGTATGAGATAGATAATATTCTTATGCAAATTTTAAAAAAAGTTCATAAAGAGCATAAAATTACTAAAGAAATAAATAATGAAAGAATAGAAGAGTTTAAAGGTTATATATCTATTTTAAAATCCAGCATATCATCAAAGCATAAAAGTTTAAGTTTATTGTCTGCTAAAGATAAAAAAGTTTTAGATATGGTGTTTGATTTATTTAATGAGGAATGTGAAAGTAAAGGCGTAATTACTTATGATGATATGATATATATGACTTGTAAAACTTTTGAAAAGGAAGTTTCTTTTGTAAAGAAAGCTCAGCAAATTTACTCTCATATAATAATAGATGAATATCAAGATATAAATGAAGCACAGCAATACTTATTAAAATGCCTAGTAGGAAATGAAACTACAGTAATGGCGGTGGGAGATGTTGATCAGACGATATATCAATGGAGAGGTTCAACACCTTACTATATGCTTGAAGGATTTCAGAAAGATTTCAAAAATGTTAAATATTTTGAGCTTTCTTATACTTTTAGATATGGTGATTTAGTTTCGTTAATGGCAAATAACATTATATCTAATAATAAAAGTAGACATAAAAACTTATGTATTACTTATCCCAAATTAAAAAAAGTGACGGATGTTAGCATTTTAGATGATTCAGATAAAGTTGTAGCTAAGTTAAAGAAGTTAATAGAAGCTGGTGTTCAAGCCTCAGAAATTGTAGTTTTAGTAAGAAAATATAATTCTACAACTATCTTTGAGCTTAGTTGTTTATATAGTGATCTACCTTATTCTGTTGTGGCAGATAAAAATGTTTTCGATGAGAATTTATTTAGAGCTATTTATGGATATCTAATGTTAATCAATAGTGGAAAAGGTTTTTTAGAATATCAAGAAAATGAAAGAGTTGAATTTATAAAAGCAATGCTTGATTATCCTTCATTATATTTAAAAAAAGATCAAAAACAAAAAATAGCGGAAGAGATAGCTCATAATCTGATAACAGCGCCACAAATCCTAGAAGGATTATTGGTAAATGTTGAAGAGTCTTATAAAAAGAGAAATATTATTAATGTTGCAGATAATTGGAAGCAAATATTAAAAAAAATAAAAACAAAGAATGTTGAAAAAGCAATTACTAGTATTTTAGAGATACTAGATTTAAAAAAAATTATTCAAAAGAATCATTCAGAAACATACAAAAGCCAATCAAAGTTAAAGATTATTGATGGAATAGTAGCTTTTGCTAATAGTAAAAAAGTGAACATACAAGAATTTTTAGTGATCTTGAAAGATCTATATGAGAAATCTATTCAAAAAAGAAGTTTTGATGATAATAGTATTCAAATTATGTCTATTCATAGAGCAAAGGGTTTAGAGTGGAATTATGTGGTTTTATATGATGTTACAGAAGGTGGTTTTTTAGGAGATAAGATAAATAACATATCTGAATCTATTCTAGAGGAAGAAAGAAGGCTTTTTTATGTTGCAGCAACTAGAGTAAAGAAACATTTATTTATTGTAGCTGCTAATGATATAAAGAGATTAAATGCTTGGTATGAGGTTAAATCTAATAAATTTCCCAAAAATTTAAAATGCAGTAATTCTTTAAGATTTTTATATGAAGGTAACTTATTAGAATGTGAGGACTTTATTAAACAGTCAAGTTTTGAAAATAATAAAAGTATGTTTAAAAAATATTCTCAAAAGTTAGCTTTAGTAAATAATTAAAGCTCATCAGCATCTGACTCATCAGGATCAAATAGAGAACTTCCACTATCTGCTGTTTCATTATCTTCATCTGTTACTTTATTAGCTTCTTCTTTTGCTAATTCAGCATCTTTTTTATGAGCATCTTCAATATTGATTGGCTCATCTGAAAAATCCATTGAAGGAGATTTAATTAAATCATTCCCTTTTTCGCCGTGTAAGTGTCCATTAGCATCTGGTGAGCTGCCAAATTTATCTAGTAATGTACCATATTTAGCCCAGCAATCATCTGTACTAATAGGAGTCTGGCCATTTTCAACGATAATCTCTTCCCATGATTTTCCATTATCTTTAGATTCATTATATCTAATTAGACAATATCCTTTAGGCTGCTGAACAACAGTAGTTTCTTCTTGTACTTGAGGTTTCTCTTCAGGTGTTTGTACAGCATACTTACTATGATAATAATAAAATCCTGCACCCATTACTAATGCGACAATCGCAGTTCCAATTAATATTTTCTTCTTCATATATCTTCCTAATTTTTATAGGTCACAATTATATAAATGAGGTAATAATAACTCTATAGGATTTTCTTGTAAACACAGTATTAAGTAATATTTAATTTCTACTAAAAAATAGTTTATAATTGGTTTCTAAAATTTGATGGACTTAATATTACATTTCCAGTAATTTCAAGGGTTATTTTTTATGATTAGTACAAAAGAGTTAAGAAGCAAGTTTATAAGCTATTTTAAATCTAAAGGCCACTCACACCAGCCTAGCTCATCTCTGATACCATTTGGAGATGACACTTTACTTTTTACTAATGCCGGTATGGTTCAGTTTAAAGATGTTTTTCTAGGTATAGAAAAAAGAGATTATACAAGAGCTGTAACTGTCCAAAAATGTTTAAGAGCTGGTGGTAAACATAATGATTTAGATAACGTTGGTTATACAGCAAGACATCATACTTTTTTTGAAATGTTAGGAAATTTTAGCTTTGGAGATTATTTTAAAAAAGAAGCTATAAGTTTTGCATGGGAATTTCTTACGGAAGAAATTAAACTCCCAAAAGAAAGACTATGGGTTACTATATATGCTACAGATGAAGAAGCTTTTGATGTATGGCATAACCATATAGGACTTGATAAAGAAAGAATAATAAGAATAGACTCTAGCGATAATTTTTGGGAAATGGGAGATACAGGGCCTTGTGGACCATGTACTGAGATATTTTACGATCATGGTGAACACATACTAGGTGGATTACCAGGAACGCCTGATGAAGATGGCGATAGATATATAGAAATCTGGAATATTGTATTTATGCAATATAATCGTCAAATAGACGGATCTGTATTAGATCTTCCTAGGCCTTCAGTAGATACTGGTATGGGTTTAGAAAGAATAGCTGCAGTATTACAACATGTTGATAGTAACTATGAAATTGATTTATTCCAAGCTCTTATAAGAAAAGCTGCTCAAATAATAGGAAGCGAAAATCTAGATTCACCATCATTAAAAGTAATAGCAGATCATATTCGCTCATGTTCATTTTTAATAGCAGATGGAGTATTACCATCAAATGAAGGTAGAGGGTATGTTCTTCGTCGTATTATTCGTAGGGCTGTGAGACATGGAAATAAACTAGGAGCTAAAGAAGTTTTTTTCTATAAGTTAGTTGATGAACTCATATCTCAAATGGCAGAAGCTTATCCTGAGCTTGCTGATAAGAAAGTAATAATTAAAGAAGCTTTAAAAAAAGAAGAAGAGCTTTTTATAAATACAATTGAAAATGGAATTAAGATATTTGAGAATGAGATTCAAAATATAAATAGCGATATTATCTCTGGAGATGTAGCATTTAAATTATATGATACATATGGATTTCCAGTAGATTTAACAGCTGATATGGCTAGAGAAAAAGGTTTAAAAGTTGATCAGAAGGCTTTTGAGATAGCTATGCAAGAACAAAAGGCAAGATCTAAAAAAGCTAGCAAATTTTCAGTAGATTATAATGAAACTATAAAATCAAATCATAAAACATTATTTAATGGCTATTCAACATTAATAGATGACTCGAAAATATTAGAGATTTTTGAAGATGGTAAATCTGTAAATTCTGTATCTAATTTAGATAGTAATATTGTAATTGTTTTAGATAAAAGTCCTTTTTATGCAGAATCTGGTGGTCAAGTTGCAGATAGTGGAATTTTGGAATCTACAGGTACTATATTTAAAGTAACAAATGTTCAAAAATCTGGTGAGACTATTTTACATATAGGTAAACTTGAAAAAGGAAGATTAAGTACTTCAGATGAAGTTACTGCTAAAGTTGATGGTTTAACTCGTTTAGATACGGCTGCAAACCATAGTGCAACACATTTATTACATGCAGCATTAAAGCAAATAGTTGGTAAACATGCTGAGCAAAAAGGATCTCTAGTCAATAATAAAAGATTAAGGTTTGACTATTCACATGATAAACCATTGTCTAAAGAAGAGATGCGTCAAACAGAAAAATTAGTTAATACAGAAATTAGAGCTAATTATTTAGTTGAGACTTTAGAAACCACCCCTGAAAAAGCAAAAGCTATGGGAGCACAAGCTTTATTTGGTGAGAAATATGGTGATCTTGTGAGAGTTATTTGTATGGATGACTTTTCTATAGAACTTTGTGGTGGTACACATGTAAGACAAACTGGAGATATAGGATTATTTAAAATCATTTCGGATTCTGGGATAGCTTCAGGTATTCGTAGAATTGAAGCTATAACTGGTACTGAAGCTAATAAATATATACAAAATCTAGAGGACTTAGTTGATTCTATTAAACTTCATTTAAAAGCCACAGAATCAAATGTATTAGATAAATTAAACTCAATACAAGAGTTAGTTAAATTACAAGAAAAGCAAATAACTAAATTAAAAAAAGATTTATTATCTGGATCTTCTTCTAATATAGAAGAATTAGAGCAAAATGGTACAACTCTTGTGGCTGCTGTAATTGATGATAGCGATATAAAAACTCTAAGAGATAAAGTTGATGAATATAAATCAAAGAAAGAAAGAGCTATAGTTATTTTAGCTACTATTATTGATGATAAGGTTCAGTTTGTAATTGGAGTTAGTAAGGCTGTAACAAATCTTGTAAAAGCTGGAGATATAGCTAAAATTGTTTCGTCCATAATTGATGGTAAAGGTGGTGGGCGACCAGATATGGCTCAAGGTGGTGGAAATAATCCATCAAAAATACAAGAGGCAATATCTGAAGCAAAAAATTATGTCCTAAATATAATATAAATCAAGAGAAAAGATTTTGAAATTTTTGAAGGTATTATTTACATTTATTATAGTCCTAGTTTGCTCTAGTAAACTTGTATATGCCTTTAATACATCTGTTGATTATACTCAAGTAATTCAAAGGTCTATTGAACAATCTCCCCAATATAAATATATTGGATACCAGTTAAGCTCTAGGCAGATGGATCCAGCTATTAAACTAGGTTATTTATTACCTCGTATTGATGTTGGTGGAAATATATCTGAAGTCAATCTTATGACTTCTGGTGCTAAAAGTGATTATATAGTTAATACTGGTAAATTTAATTCTATACAAGGAATAGTAAGTTTAACACAGCCACTATATGATTATGGAGCATATAAAGATTTACAATCTGCTCAAGAGGGCGCAGAATTTGCCCAACAAGATTATAGAACTAATTACCAACAATTTTTATATGATGTAAGTTATGCGTATTTCAATCTAGCAAGAGCTGTTAAAAATGTTGAGTACACATCATTTAATAAAAAAGCAGCAGAAGCAAACTTAAAAGAGCTAAAAAATCAATATGAAGTAGGAGTCGCTGATACCGTTGATTATGAAACATCTAAATCTAACTATCATATAGCAGTAGCTGATTATGTGTCTGCTCAAAGAGATGAAAAAGTAGCAAGAGCTGAATTACATAAATTTACAGATAGAGATGATAATATTATTTTATACAATAATGATTTTGAAGTGAAAGATCCAAACCCAAAGTCAGAGGAGTACTGGGAGGAACTAGCAATGAGAAGTAATCCTGCCTATATTGGATCTATGCATAAAAAAGATAGTAAATATTATGATTATCAGTCTGCAACAAGCCCTTTTATGCCAAAAGTTAATTTTGAAATAAAATACTCTCCTGGCTTTAATGCAAGAAGTCCATTAGGTAATCCTGTATTAGATAATTATTTACGTCCTAGTGGAGATGTTAGTGGTTTTTATTTTGGCATATCTTTAGAATGGAATATTCTTTCTGGAGGAACAGATTATGCGGAACTCAAAAAAGCTGCTTATGATTATCAATCTTCTGAATTTGATATGATACAAACTGGAAGGGTCGCTAGAAATGATTCTATGTATGCATATAGATGGTTAGAATATAAAAAAGATGAAATAAATGCTTTAAGGAAATCAGCCGCAGCAGCAAAAATAGCATATGAAAAATATAAAGATAAATATGAGAGTGGAACTACAACTATTACTCAATATTTCATATTGATGAATCAATATTATCAATATTTAATCGATTTAAATAATGCTGAATCAGACTATGTATTAGGATTTTTAAGTCTATATAAAGCAGCAGGAATATTAACTACGCAAGTAGTAGAAGACTTTAATAATTGGATTTTATTTAATCAACCTGTGGAGTTGTAATATGGGAGTAATGAAAAAAATTGAATGCTTTCGTTTTGAAAAAAGTATACATACTTGTCCAATATTCTTAGTGAAAAAAAATAATTATAAAGAATGGTTAGAGAGACAAAACAAGTTTACGAAAAATTTTTTAATGACACTAAATTTTAATGAGCAACTTAAAAATATCCTTTTACCAAAGCAAGATGGAACCTTGTTGCAAGTTATATGCTTAGTGGAAGACGATATGTTTACTATAGCAGATCTATATTCGCAGTTGCCAGATGGAGAGTATCATATTGAATATAGTGATATTCCAGATTTAAGATTATACTACCTTGGTTTTGCTTTAGGCAGTTATAGTTTTGATAAGTATAAAAAAACAAAATCTGAAAAAGAGGTATATTTATTTTTACCAAAAGATTATAGAGAAATAATTTCAGAAGCCGAGGCTATATTCCTTGCTAGAGATATGATTTCCACTCCTGCCGAAGATATGGGACCAGCTGAAATATCTAATATTATAAAACAGTTGGCTATAGAGTTTAATGCTGATTTTGAGGAGATTGTAGGAGAAGATTTGGCTAAACAAGGTTATATGGGAATTTATACTGTAGGTAGAGGAAGTTACCGTGCACCAAGATTAGTTAAGTTAAATTGGAATAAAAATTCATATCCTAAAATTTCTTTAGTTGGTAAAGGAGTTGTTTTTGATACAGGTGGTGTAGATATAAAACCAGCATCAGGAATGCTTTTAATGCATAAAGATATGGGTGGTGCAGCAAATGCTATAGCTTTAGCATATCTAATTATGAAGAATAATTTACCAGTAGGCTTAAGTCTTTCAATACCAACTGTAGAAAATGCCGTAGATGCAAACTCCTATAGACCAAGTGATATTATAAAAATGAAAAATGGTACTACAGTGCAAGTAACAAATACTGACGCTGAAGGTAGACTTATATTGGCAGAGCCTCTATACGAAGAATCTTCTAGCAATCCTGCTATATTGATTGATTTTGCAACCCTAACCGGAGCAGCTAGAATTGCAGTAGGAACAGAAATCGCAGGTTTTTTTAGTAATAATAATGATTTTTCAGACAATTTATATAAACATGCAGAAAAGCAAAAAGATGATGTATGGAGATTACCTCTAGCAAAGAGATATATGAAAAATTTAAAAAATGATTTTGCTAATATTTCAAACTGTGGTCCTTCATCATTTGCAGGAGCAATAACAGCAGCATTATTTTTAGAGCATTTTCTAGCTAAAGATTATAGTAACTGGATTCATTTTGACATCATGGCTTGGAATAGCTCAGCAACTCCAGGAAAACCAGTAGGTGGTGAAGCTATGGGAATTAGAGCTGCTTATTCAATGTTAAAAGAGCAGTTTAAATTAAACTAATTTGAGCTATCATGCTATCAAAATAATTCAAACTTTTGCTTTTAAATTCTTATAATTATATTATCGTTAGTAAAACGAGTAAGATTTTATTTATTAGTATTTAAGACCTAATAAGTAGAGATTATAAATTTAGACTATTAGTAAATAGGGATGTATATGAAAGAATCTGTTTTAGAACAGTTAAGAAAAGTAACTAAAGTAGTTGCCGATACTGGCGATTTTGAATTAATAAAAAAATATAAGCCTATAGATGCAACAACAAACCCTAGTTTGATATTAAAAGCTGCTAAAGAAGATAAATATGCTCATATAGTTAAAGAATGTATAGAGAATGGAAAGTTAAAATCATCAGATTTTAGTTCTCAAGAAACTCTTGTTGAAGATATTTTAATGGATATTGTAGTTGCTTTTGGTGTTGAGATATTAAAAGTAATTGATGGTAAAGTTTCTAGTGAGGTTGATGCTAGAGAGTCTTTTAATTCAGCATCAACTATGGCATATGCTAGGAAAATAATAGAGAAATATTCTGAAAAAGGAATATCTAAAGATAGAGTATTAATCAAAATAGCAGCAACATGGGAAGGAATTAAAGCAGCAAAACTTTTAGAGAAAGAAGAAATTAATTGTAATTTGACATTAATATTTGATAAGGCTCAAGCCATAGCATGTGCTGAAGCAAAAGTTTATTTAATTTCCCCATTTGTTGGTAGAATTACTGATTGGCAGATGTCAAATAATAAGCTAGATAGTTTTCCAAAGCCTGAAGATGATGATGGCGTAAATTCTGTAAAAGAAATCTATAACTATTATAAAAATTATGGGTACGAAACAATAGTTATGGGAGCTAGCTTTAGAAATGCAGAACAAGTAAAAGCATTAGCTGGATGTGATGCATTAACAATTTCACCAGCTCTTTTAGAAGAATTAAGTCAGCATAATAGTGTTTTAGAAGTAAGCCTACATGATAGTGGTAAAGTAGAACAAAAGCCTAAGTATATGACTGAACAAGAATTTAGATGGTTACTAAATGAAAGTGCTTTAGCAACACAAAAATTAAGTGAAGGAATCAGGCAATTTGCAAAAGATACAGTTGAATTAGAAAATTTAATAAAAAAAGGATTAAATATTTTATAGGGAGTATAACTATGAAAAAAATATTATCAATCACTTTAGTATGTTTAAGTTTAGTGATACCAATTGCGAGTTTTGCAAAAACAAGTAATATTGAACAAGCAAATGAGCAACTTACAAGCAAGAATGAAAAAAGTGCTTACGTTAGTGCTACAGAATCACATAGTGTTGATACGATAAATGCAAATAGACATACTGCGGTTAACTATAAAAGGTATTAATATATGAAAAAAGCATTATTAATTATTTTGATTAATTTTATTTTATTTCCTGTTATTAGTTTTGCAGGTTCAATGGATACTGAAGAGGCTGCTGAACAGGTGAGTGATCAAAATTATTATGATACTGGTAGTGCGGGTGATGCTGTTTATGCACGTCATAAAGATAACTATATGTATGCTAGTGATGCACATAATGTAGACCAAATTAATAATAATTCATTAACAAATCATGATGCTATGAATAGGCATAGAATTAGTTAATTAGAGAATTAAAGGAAAACTAATGAAAAAGTTACTAACAATTATGCTTATAAGCGTTCTTCCTGCTTTAGGTTTTTCGGCTTCTGATATTGATCAACAAAGTCAAGCTTCTAGCAATAATATACAAAGACAATTACAGCAACGAGGAAATTTGATTCCACCACCAAATAGAGACAATTCTCAAGTTCAAAACTTTGGAAGGTTTAATAGTAATCAAAATCAAAGAGATAATACTGCTCCTGCAACTAATGAAAATAATTCTCAAACTCAAAATTCTCAAAGGAATGATCCTAGAATGCAAAGACAGCAAATGAGAAATCCTGGAATGAGACAAGGTTTTAATCCTAATGCTTCGGTAGTTACTCCAGAAGAAAGACTAAATGGACGGTCAGAAACTACAGATCAAGGAGCAAGAGCTAGTATAAGTAGACCTCAGCCTCAAGTTCATAAAGATGTTCCTATGAATAGCGAAACACAGTCTAAGAACTCTGTTAGAAAAATTCAAAGTAGAAATCAAGCAATGGCAACTAATGATAGAGCCGTAGATAATAATATTCAATCTCGTAGATAAACTATATATTTACTCTAATCTTACCAAGCAGATATGCTATGATTGGTAAGTCAAAATAGTTTCTATTTATTATTTAAGGGTTATTAAATATGAAAAAAAGTTTGATTTTAATGTTAATGTTATCATCAGTTTCATTTACTTCAGTTCTTGCAGAAGAGTGTCATCCAGAAGTTGATGAGACACATCATAATTATATGATTGGCTATGGAAGTCTTATGGATGATGAAACTAGAAAATTAACAACACCAAGTGCTATAGATGTGTATCCAATAATAGTTAATAATTTTAAAAGAACTTGGGGTATTAGTGGTGGAAATTATAAAACTATTTATCTACTTTCAGTTCCAGCAAAAGGCTATAAACTTAATGCTGTTTATTATCCTATAAGTGGTCAAGATATTAAAACCACAGATGATTGGGAACCAGGATATTGTAGATATAGAGTGCCAGAAACTGATATAAAAGCTGTGGGACTTGGAAAACTACCTGAAGGTGCTTACTGGATATATGCTAAGCAACCAGAAGATATACAAAAACCGACAAAAGATCATCCTATTTCACAATCATATGTTGATATTTTCTTAAGAGGGTGTTTACAGGTAGAAAATCGTTATCAGATAAAAGATTTTGCTAAACAATGTGTTGATACAACATATTTATGGGATCAAAATGCTTGGGTGAATGATAGACTCTATCCTCGTACTATACAGGTAACTAAAGATGGAGCTGTAGCAGAAAAAATAGATACATTGCTGTCAGAAAAATTTGATTATTATTTTAATCTTCCATTCTAGTAAATATGCTTATAATAATTTTAATCCTACTATTTTTAGTTTTTCTTATTTTTATTTATATAGCTTCAAATTTTTTAACGAATAAATACAAAAGATTAGATGATGAAACTATAAAAAATAATCAAGCCATAATCTTACTTGGTTCTGGATTAGTCAAGATTGATGGAAAAGTGCTTTTAAATAATAGAGCATATTCTAGAGTGCTAGAGGCTTGTAGAATATATTTCCTTGCGAAGCAATGTGGTATACATTATAAAATAATTGCTTCTGGTGGAGATATTCATAATTTTGGAATATCTGAGGCTGAGGCATATTCTGATATCATGTTAAATTTAGGGGTTGATAAACAAGATATTTTTTTAGAAAGAAATAGCTTAAATACTTTTGGTAATGCTAAGTTTACTAAAGAAATAGTCAAAGAATTAGCTTTTGATAAATATTTACTTGTAACATCATCTTTACATATGAAGAGAGCGGAGAGAATATTTACTAATATGGGAATAAAAATTATTCCTGCTATTTCTGATACACCTTCAAAAGATCCTATAGTAGTTACTCATGAAACACTAGGTATAGTTAGGAGTTATCTGTATAACTATAATTAAAATATGATGATAAAAATATTTTTAGATAATAACGTTTTTGATTTTCTCTTTGAAAAAAATATAGATATATCAAAAGAATTCCCAATAGATAAATTTATTATATGTATACCAAGAGAAATAAAATTTGAGAGTGAACATATTAAATTACAAGAAAAAAATGATTTTGTTAGGCAACTAATAGATAAAGAAATAGTCCAAATACATACTTACTTTGGTTATTATGATGATAGACATTTCGAAGATAAACAAAGAATTGGTGGCTATGATGAAGGTGAATATATGTGTGTTGAGGAGGGGATTTTCCTAAATGAATTAGTAGTAAGTTTTTTAGATGAAAGCTCTAAACACATAAAGCACAATTTATATAAACAAGAAGGTGATATTGCACTAGCTGTAAGAAGTGTAATGAATATAGTTATAAGTAATGATGTAAAAGAGGGAAAAAGTAAAAAGAAAGGCCCATTGAATCTAGCTTTTGATAAAGGTTACAGAGTCGTATTTTTAAATGGCTTTGTAGAAGGGATGAGCTTAAATAATTATATTAAAGAACAGTTGTTGTCTAGAGATTTACAGGCTTGGTAGTTAGTATCAAAAGTAAACTTTACATAAGCGCAGTAAATATTATAAAATCAACTAGCGTAGAAAAACATCTATGTTATAAAATTCAAAAAAGGTTTCTTTATGAGTAATTACCAGTATAAAAACTTTAAGATATTAGAGATAAGTGGTGTAGATACTAAAAAATTTCTACAAGGGCTTACAACAGCTGATTTAAATATATTATCTGAAAATAATGCTATTTTATTAACGGCTTTTGCTAACTTAAAGGGGCGTATAATTTCATTATGTTTTGTTAAGTATATTGCTGATGATAAATTATTACTTTCAGTTGAAGAAGGAGTATTAGAAACTTTACAAAATTGGCTTAAAAAATATGGAATGTTTTCTAAAGTTAGTTTTTCTATAAATGATGAATATGCTTTATTTTTTACAACGGAAGGATTCTTAAATCATAATATCTTAGCAAGAGATAGCTTTGAGTCAGATATTAGTTTTGAAGATGTTCAAAAACAAAATATTTTAAATAAATTAGCAATAATCAATAGTCAAAATATAGAGAATTTCTTACCAGCAGAATTAGAACTAGACAATGTTGAAAATGTAGTTTCTTATTCAAAAGGTTGCTATATGGGGCAAGAAGTGATTGCTAGAATGCATTATAAAGCTAAACTAAAAAAAGAGTTAGCTGTAGTGAAGTCTAATTCTGATATAGATACTTTAGATTTAAAAGATGAGCAAGGTAAGCCATTAGCAAATGTAGTAAATAAAATATTCGTAGAAAATCAAAGCTATATGCTAGTGGTCTTTCATAAAGAGGCATTAGAGTCAGAATATAAACTAGAAACTGGTGAAACTATTATCAAATGCTAGATGACTTAAATCCACAACAGCAAGAGGCTGTAAAGTATATAGGATCTCCATTACTTGTATTAGCAGGAGCTGGAAGTGGAAAGACTAGTGTTATTATTGAGAAGATATCTTATCTTATAGAGCAATTGCTATATCCCGCGAAAAGTATTTTAGCTGTTACATTTACAAATAAAGCAGCAAAAGAAATGCAGGAAAGAATAAAGGGTAGGCTTGATAAAGACTTGTGTAAAGGCTTAGTGATTTCAACATTTCATTCATTAGGATTATCAATCTTAAAAAAGCACTATGCTGAATTAGGATATAAAAAGAGCTTTACTCTTTTTGATAGTACAGATTCTCTTAATCTAATACATGATATTGCTTATGAAGAATTTCAACTACCTAAACAAAATTCAGGCATTATTCAATCTAAGATTTCATTTTGGAAATCTGCTCTTTTAGCACCTGAAGAGGTTGATGCTAGAGATGATTTAGAGGAACAAGCATTATTTATTTATAAAGAATATCAAAAGTATTTAAAGTCTTATAATTCTTTTGATTTTGATGATTTGATTTTTCAACCGATACAACTTTTCAAAAATAATGAAAATATCCAAAAATTTTGGACAGATAAATTTAGATATATTCTAATTGATGAATACCAAGATACAAATGAATCACAATATCAGTTATTAAAATATCTAACAAAAGGAAAAAACAAGTTTACAGTTGTTGGAGATGATGATCAGTCTATATATGCTTGGCGAGGATCAAAACCAGAAAACTTAAAGCATTTACAAGAGGATTTCTCTAACTTGAATGTTATTAAGTTAGAACAAAATTATCGTTCTACAGGTAGAATTCTAAATGTTGCAAATAAGCTTATATCCAATAATAGCCATATTTTTGAGAAGCAATTATGGTCAAATAAAGGCTATGGAGATCATGTAAAAATTATAAGTCTTATTAATGATGAAGATGAGGCTCAATACATAGCTAGTGATATCTTTTTTGATAGAGTAAAAAGTACTTCAAAGAATTCTGATTATGCAGTTCTTATCAGGAGTAATTATCAAGCATTCTTATTAGAAAGGTATATGCAAATGCATAAAATCCCATATACGATAAGTGGAGGATCCTCCTTTTTCTCTAAGAGTGAAATTAAAGATATTATTTCTTACTTAAGGCTTATAGTAAATCCAGATGATGATCGAGCTTTTCTAAGGGTTATTAATACTCCTAAAAGAGAGATCGGTAGCGCAACGATTCATAAATTAGGTGAATATGCGAGTGAACATCATTGTAGCTTTTTCCATACATTATATAATTTAGGTAATATAGATATTCGTGACTATACTAAGTCTAGTCTTATAAGATTTAAAGAGCTTATTACTTCTACTCAACAGAAAATTATCTCTAGTATTTCAATTTCTGAATTAAAGAAAATATTAAATAACTTTATAGATGAAATAGCATATAGACAATGGTTAATAGACTCTAGCTCATCAGAAAAGCAGTCTGAATTTAGATACACAAATGTAATTGAGCTTATCAGATGGGTGACTACACAGCTTGAAGATGAATCATATAATGGTTTAGATTCTCTAAATAGCGTACTTAATAAAATGCTTCTTATAGATATTTTGGATAGAGATACTGAAGATAAAAGTGATAATCAAGTTCAGATTATAACAATGCATGCATCTAAAGGACTAGAATTTAAAAAAGTTTATATAATGGGTATGGAAGAAGGGATACTTCCTCATCAGCAAAGTATAGAGGATGGTTCTATAGAGGATGAAAGACGATTAGCATATGTAGCTATTACTAGAGCAAAAGAAAAATTAACAATAACTCTTACTAAATATAGAAAAAAATTTGGTGAAAAAATCATAACACAGCCAAGTAGATTTCTAGAAGAGCTTCCTGATACAGACTTGCACTGGGTCGGTGGAGAAAAAGAATGTCCAGAAGCTAGAAAGCAAAATTCAAAGGAAACTATTTCTGCTCTTAAAAATATGTTTTCTTAAATAATTTACTATCAAAATATAAGTTAATAAGGGAGTGTAAGAATGAAAAGATCAGAAATAAATAGGGCGATTCAATACTCAAAAGAACTTTTAAAAAAATATAATATATATTTACCTCCATTTGGTTATTGGGATATGCAAGAATGGCATAGCAATAATAATTTAGGAAAGTTAAATACTATAAAAAAAGTTATGCTTGGCTGGGATATTACTGATTATGGCAAGGATAGTTTTGATAACTTAGGAGCAGTTCTTTTCACATTAAGAAATGGCTCTCATAGTGATGTAAAACTAGGGACTCCATATGCTGAAAAACTGATCGTTTTAAAAGATGGGCAGCGTTTACCTCTACATTATCATGCTGATAAAACAGAAGATATTATAAATAGAGCAGGCGGCTTATTAGGAATAAAACTATATAATTCAGATAGCAAAGGTGAGGTTGATTATCATAGCGATGTAGATATAGAAATGGATGGTGTTTTACACACTCTAAAAGCTGGTAAAGAAATACTTTTAAAAAATGGTGAAAGTATTACTCTAAGACCTTTTTGTTTTCATATCTTTTATGCAAAAGAGGGTACTGGTGATGTAGTTTGTGGAGAGGTATCTAGTATTAATGATGATAATATAGACAACTATAATGCTGAAGATGTAGCTAGATTCTCAACGGTTGTTGAGGATGAAGAAATTTTACATCCTTTATGTAATGAGTATTCTAAGCTTTTTGGTTAAACAAATATGTATGATTTGATAGCGGTAGGAGAGTTGCTGATAGATATTTATCAGCAACTTGATGGAAGCTTTATTTATAAAGCTGGTGGAGCTCCTTGTAATGCATTAGTAATGGCTACAAACATGGGCTGTAAGACAGCTTTTATAGGTAAAGTTGGTAATGATAGTTTTGGTAAATTCTTAATTAAAACAATAGGCTCTAAAGGAATCGATACAAAAGGTGTAATACTGTCTGATGATTATAATACAACTTTAGCATTTGTGACGTTAGATGAAAAAAATGATAGGTCTTTTATCTTTTATAGAACACAGACAGCTGATGTTATGTTAGAAAAAGCTGATATTGATTATTCAATTATCAATCAAACAAAGGTTTTATGTTTTGGATCTTTATCATTTACAACTGATCCCACTAAATCTACAACATTAGATATTCTAGAGACTGCAAAAAAACATAATAAATTAATTGCTTATGATGTTAACTATAGACCAACTTTATGGAAAGGTTCTGAAGAGAGTAATATAAAAGAATTAGAACTTGGTTTTAACTATGCCACTATACTTAAAATGTCTGAAGAAGAGGTTTATTTATTATTTAAATCAAATAACTATGAGCAAGTAGCTAAGAAAATTTTTAAAAAATATACTAATATAAAGCTAGTGCTTATAAGCCTGGGTGAGGAAGGGGCTTTTTTTGCAACTCAAGACTTTTGTGGCTATGTACCAGCTTTTGAAACTAAAGTAGTTGATACAACTGGAGCAGGCGATGCGTTTTTAGGTTGTTTGTTAGGACAGATAGTTTCTGAAAGTTTTGATAATATCTCTTTATATAAGCTTAGAGAAGTAATTTTAAAATCTAATGCGGCAGCTGCTTTAAATATTTCAAAAGTTGGGGCTATAGAATCAATGCCAACAAAAGAAGAAGTTAATCTTTTATATCAAAATCAAGTAAGTTAATATAAAAAAGTCAAAACTATAAAATTAGAAATAATGAATATATTTACTAGAAGAAATTTAGTCATAGGCTGGCTATTTTGGCTTATTGCGGCAATATTCTATGCTTTAGACTATTTTCAGCATACAGCTCCTAGTGTACTTATAAAACCAATATCTTTAGATATGGGGGTTGGAGTAGACCAAATCGCGTATGTAATGAGTATTTATTTTCCAATATATGCAATAAGCCAAGTACCAGCAGGTATGCTATTAGATAGGTTTGGAGCTAGAATCATGCTCTCTATATCCTGTTTAGTAATGAGTCTAGGTATTTTACTTTTTGTATATGAGCCAAACTTAAATACTATGGTTTTTGGAAGGATACTTATAGCTATTGGTTCAGCAGTTGCATTTATTGGCTGTTTAAAAGTTGCAGCAGATGTTTTACCAGAAAAATTTTTCCCTATAGCCGTTGGACTTACAAATACTTTAGGAGTACTTGGTGGTATCTTTGGACAATTATTTTTAAACTATCTTGTTTCATTAAGTGGTTGGAAAGATGCTTTAGCTTATATTGGTTATTTTGGGATAATTTGGGGAGTTATAATAATCTTACTTCTAACATATAAAAAAGAAAGTATAGACTCTTCTAATTTATCTGAATCAAAAACCTCTAAGTTTTTCCATAGTTTAATCTTACTTAAGAACAAAAAACTTTGGCTTTTAGCTATTTATTCCGGGCTTATGGTAGGTATAGTAGTTAACTCATTTTCTGAATTATATGATGTGATATTTTTAGAGCAAGCCTATCATGTTACGGAATCAGTAGCTGCGAAAATAAGTGTTATGATGTTTGTTGGTATAGCATTTGGAGGTCCATCTCACGGTATTATAGCGAGCTTATTTGGTGAAAAAAGAATATGGATGTTTATTTGTAATATATTTACGATAACTATTTTTTCTTCTATAGTTTTATTTGCGAGCATTATAAATCCTAATTTATTATTTGTTTTATTTTTCTTACTCGGATTTTTTGTTTCTAGTATGTTATTAGCCTTTTCTGTGGTTGAAGAAATCTTTCCTAAAGAAATAAAAGGAACAGCGTTAGCTATTGTTAATATGATAATAGGCTTATGTGGAGCATTATTTCAATTCTTAATAAGCTATATAAGTGTGTTATTAAATGGAGGTCCTATTCATATAAATATAAACAATAATGTTTTTAATAGAGCTTTTGTATTTTTACTTGTTCCATTGCTTATTAGTACAGTAATTATTTCTCATATGGCTCTTTTAAAGTATAGAGAAAATAGAAGAAAATCTAGACTTCTACAGTTATAACTTCTTTCATAGATCTGCAAAAGGTTTCTCTAATAAAAAATACACTTAGGATTATTCCTACTACTATAAATAATAAAGGTATACATAATGCTATTTCATATTCTGATATAGTTATTTTTCCTCCACCAGATAGACTTGATAAGATATAGCTGATGAAAGGGGAGCCTATAGATACAGAAAGCATTATTAAGAAATTATTAACACCTAGGCCCGCAGCTAAATAATATTTTTGGCATTGTTCAGCAATAATTGCAAATCCTATACTTTGACCACTAGCGCCAATGCCAAGGCAGATAAATGCTATAGATAGAATATAAATATTAATAGGTATAAAGATTATAACTGCTAATGCAAAGAAGGCGAGTATGGCACTAAATATCATTATTGGTTTTCTTCTTTTTATAGTATCAGAAATAAAACCTAAAGAAGGACAGCCAATACCATAACCAAGCCAAGCTAAGGTTATCATGTAAGAGGCTACTTTAGGGTCAAAACTATGCAACATTAGAAAAGGTTTAGCGGCATTTTCAGATAAAAATTCTATACTAAAGTATACCGATGCTGAAAAGAAAGCTATGAACCAAACTTGTCTAGTCGATATTAAACTTTTTATATTATCTAAAATAGATATTGGTTTATCAATAATTACAAATTTATCATCTGATTGTTTATTATTTTTAACTATGAGAACAGTTATTATAGCTAATATAACTCCAACTCCAGCAAGAATTATAAATACTTCTCTCCAGTCAATTCCACTTGTGTTTGATAAAGAGTCTAAAGGACCAGCAGCAACCATTGGTCCTAGTACCCCTATAAACTGTGATAAACCTATAAATAAACCAATATATTTATGAGGTAACCAGTCATATACTGCTACAAGTAAGCATAAAAAACCAAATGCGGAACCAAATCCCATAAGTACTCTATAGATTAAAGCAGCACTAAAACTATTAGATAGAGCAAACATTCCCACTCCTAGAGCACAAATGCCAACTGCCATAGTAAGAGTTTTCTTCAACCCTAACTTATCTGTTATAAAACCAACAGGAACCTGCATAATGCCATATATAAATTGATATGCAGTAGAACTTAAAATACTAAATGTAACTAATGTTAAATCTAAATCACTTATTATTTGATGCTCAAATGTGCCAAGAATAGTTCTAAGTAAGAACTCATACATAAAGAATATAGCACAAGTTATCCAAATAATAAGGGCTGTTAAGGATATTTTATTATTCATCTGTATTAAAATTTTCTTTTGCGATTTCTTCCCAATCTTCTAGTTTTGCTTCTGCTTTTTTATCATCATGAAACGATGCAACCTTAAAAACTTTATCTCCTTCCTTTATTAGTGGATTATTATTAATACCTAAAATTATTCCATCTATTGGAGAAGTTAAACTAACATTATCAGCGTTACCAAAAGGATCTGTTAGATGGCCTATTCTTTGGTTTTTTTTAACTCTTGTTCCTAATTCTATTTCTGTTCTTAATATTCCTGAGGTGTCTGATATTGTCCATTCAGCATCTTCTGAAAGAATTGGTTTTACAGTTTGTTCAAGCTCCTCATCTAGAAGATTTAGCTTTTTCATTACATTTCTGATGCCTTCCATACCTATATTTATAGATTCATTATCAAATCTTATAGCTTCACCAGCTTCATAACAAATAAAGGGTATATCTAAAGCTTGATGAATTTTTCTAATACTAGAGCTATTCACATTTACACCTGTTATAACAGGTGCTTGAAATGCTCTAGCAATTCTCATTGAATCTTCATCTTCAGGATTACAATAGACTTGCGGTAGAATTTCATGATTTACATTACCTGTTCTTATTTGAATAGAGTAATCAACTTTCTTAATTATTTGCTCTGTAAGATTATATGCATATCTTTCCATAAAAGAGCCATTCTCATCACCAGGAAAAGATTGTTCCAAGGACTTACCACTTTGCATTTTATTTGGATAATTAATTAGCCCGTATATGTTTAAAACTGGTATTGCAACAATAGTACCACTAAGTTTTTTTGGATCAATTTTTTCAATAAGGTTATTTATAATTTCAATGCCATTGTATTCATCACCATGCACCATTCCAAAGAGTAATAAACATGGTCCAGGCTTACTACCATTTACTATTTTAATTGGTAAATACATAGGAGCACATGAATATAAAACAGGAAGTGGCATAGCTAAAGTTGCTGTTTCACCAGATTGAAAGGTCTTGTCAAATAATATGAATTTCATAAGCTAGATAAATAGTTAAAAATTTTATGTTATATGTTTTATAAGTCTTGTGATTATAACAAAGGGGATAAGTAAAAACAAAAAAGGGATCTAAGCATATAAGCTTTTTAGAGTTTATTTAGCAGTAAAACTTCCTGTGACGCCACCATAAATATTTTTAGTGGTTACATCAGCAGAACATGACTCACCAACTTTATTAATAGCATCAGCGAATTCTTTATTATAATCTATAGGTGTATTAACAATACAGTAATTAGCAGTTACATTAGTTTCTGTTTTATCTAACACATCGATATTAGATAGCTGATATGTTCCATCTTTACAAGCGAGTTCTTTTTGTGCAACAGAAGTTAAATTACAAGTTCCTCTAACAATATCTGTTTGGTTATTACTATTTGTGTTGATAAGGCATGAAGTTAATAAAATGCAAAAAAATGATAATCCAACAATTTTTTTAATCATAATAGTTTCCTTATTACAAATAAATTTTATTTAAGTTTCCAATATTTAGTTTAAAGATTTTTACTTAAAATAGTAACAATTCTTTCTTACAAACAAAGTATTAATAATATAAAATAGGGAGATAATAATATCTTTGTATAATTTTCTAATGACAGATATACATAATCATAAAATACTTATCTTAGATTTTGGTTCTCAATACACTCAACTAATAGCTCGTAGAATAAGAGAGATAGGAGTTTTTTGTGAGATTTTTCCTCATGATATTGATGATGAATTTATCAAAAATTATGATGCTAAAGGGATCATCTTGTCAGGAGGCCCTGAGTCTGTATATGCTTCAGCAGCTAAAGCTCCGAAGATCGTATTTCATCTAAATATACCGGTGCTAGGAATTTGTTATGGAATGCAAACTATGATTGCTCAACATGGTGGGATTGTTGAGGGGTCTGAGCAAAGTGAATTTGGTAAAGCTGTAATTAATATTTTAAAGTCTAAAGATAATATTTTTACAGGCTTAGATAAAGATCAATTGGTATGGATGAGTCATAGTGATAAGGTTACTAACTTAGGTGATGAATTTGACTTGATAGCCTCTTCAGTTAATGCCCCTATAGCAGCAATACAGCATAAAGAAAAACCATTTTTTGGTGTTCAGTTTCATCCTGAAACTACACACTCAGAGCATGGTAGAGAGATGCTTGAAAACTTTGTATTAAATATATGTCAATGTGATGCTCTTTGGAATATAGAAAATATTATTGAAAGTGATATTGAAGAAATAAAAAAGAAAGTTGGTGAAGATAGAGTTATTTTAGGGCTATCTGGAGGAGTTGATTCATCTGTTGTTGCAGCTATTTTAAATAAAGCTATTGGAAAGCAACTTACCTGTATATTTGTTGATACTGGGTTACTTCGTTTAAATGAGGGTGATCAAGTAATGAAAATCTTCTCAGATAAGAGAGATATGAATGTTATTAGAGTTAATGCTAAAGATAGATTTTTAGATCAACTTGAAGGTGTTTCTGACCCTGAACAAAAAAGGAAGATTATCGGTAGACTTTTTATTGAGATTTTTGATGAAGAGGCTGCAAAGATAGAAAATGCTAAATGGTTAGCACAAGGCACAATTTATAGTGATGTAATTGAATCTGCGGGTAATAATAAAAGTAAAGCTCATGTTATAAAGTCACATCACAATGTTGGCGGTTTACCAGAGGATATGAAGCTTCAGCTTCTAGAACCTTTAAGAGAGCTATTTAAAGATGAGGTAAGAAAGCTTGGTTTAGGTCTAGGATTGCCTCATGATATGTTATATAGACATCCATTTCCTGGACCAGGGCTTGGCGTTAGAATTCTTGGTGAAGTTAAAAGAGAGTATGTTGAGATTTTACAAAAAGCAGACTCGATATTTATAGAAGAGCTTTATAATCAAGGTTTGTATCATGATATATCCCAAGCTTTTGGAGTATTTCTTCCTATTAAATCTGTTGGGGTTGTTGGAGATCAAAGACGATATGAATACGTTATTGCTTTAAGAGCTGTAGTTAGTATTGATTTTATGACAGCTACTTGGGCAAACCTACCTTATGACTTTTTATCGTTAGTTTCAAATAGAATAGTTAATGAGGTTAAAAAAGTTTCACGGGTTGTATATGATGTAACAGGTAAACCACCAGGAACTATAGAATGGGAATAAATTTATCTGAATACACACTTTAGTCTGGTATAAATAATGCAAAATAATTATAAAACTTTAGACAAACTAAACACGCCAGAAGACCTTAAGCTTGTTCCAGAAACTGAGCTTGTGCCTTTGTCTAGAGAGCTAAGGGAATTTTTAGTTGAGAAGCTAGATGTAAGTGGTGGTCACTTTGCTAGTAGTTTAGGGGCTTTAGAGCTTACAGTAGCTTTACATTATGTTTATGATACACCTAAAGATAGTATAGTTTGGGATGTTGGCCATCAAACATATATTCATAAAATTTTAACCGGAAGAAAAGATAAGCTAGTTACTATTAAAAAAGATGGTGGAATATCAGGTTTCCCTAAAAGAGCTGAAAGTGAATATGATGCTTTTGGAGTAGGGCACTCAAGTACTTCAATAAGTGCAGCTCTTGGTATGGCTGTAGCTAATAGAATTACAAAAAATGGGGCTAAGTCAGTAGCTGTAATTGGTGATGGTGCTATAACTGGTGGTATGGCTTTTGAAGCTTTAAATCATGCTGGTGGAATCAAAGAAGATTTATTAGTAGTTTTAAATGATAATGAAATGTCTATTTCTGATAATGTTGGCGGTTTAACTACACATTTTAGTAAAATAATTTCAGGTGGATTTTATAATTCATTAAGAGAAAAGGGTAAGGAAGTATTAAAAAATATTCCTCCAGTTTTTGATTTTGTAAAAAAAGTTGAAACTCAAACAAAAGGAATGTTTGTTCCAGCTAATTTTTTTGAAGATCTTGGTTTTTATTATGTTGGTCCTGTTGATGGTCATGATGTAAATGAACTAGTTAAAACATTAAAAATCTTAAAAGATCACAAAGGTCCTAAACTTTTGCATGTTATAACAAGAAAAGGTAAAGGTTATATAAAGGCAGAGAATGATCCAATTAAATTTCATCATGTAGCTCCAAGTTTTCATACAGGCGTTGAGAAGACTAAAAGTGTAAATATTCCTAAACTAACTTATTCTAATATATTTGGTCAATGGATATGTGATAAAGCAGCTAAAGATAAGAGATTAGTTGGTATAACTCCAGCAATGAAAGAAGGATCAGACCTTATAAGATTTGCTCAAGAGTACCCTTATAGATATTTTGATGTTGCAATTGCTGAGCAGCATGCAGTGACTTTTGCTGGTGGACTTGCCTGTCAGGGTATGAAGCCAGTAGTTGCTATATATTCTACTTTTCTTCAAAGAGCGTATGATCAAGTTATACATGATATAAGTATTCAGAATCTAGATGTTTTGTATGCAGTAGATAGAGCTGGATTAGTTGGTGCAGATGGATCAACACATGATGGCAGCTTTGATCTTAGTTTTATGAGATGTATTCCAAACAATATTATTATGACACCGAGTAATGAGAATGAGTGTTATCATATGTTAGAATTTGGCTATGATTATAATGGCCCAGCTATGGTTCGTTACCCAAGAGGAACAGGGCCAGGTGTTACTATTACTGATTCTTTAAATTTAGAACTAGGTAAAGCTAAGCTGCTTAGAAAAGGTAGTAATAAGATTGCTATTTTAAACTTTGGAACTTTATTACCATTAGCTGAAGAAGTATCTAAAAAATATGATATTACTATAATTGATATGCGTTTTGTAAAACCTTTAGATGAAAATATACTGTTAGATATAGTTAAAACACATAATGTTATATTTACTTTAGAAGAAAATGCTATAAAAGGTGGCGCAGGCTCTGCAGTTAATGAGTTTCTAATCAATAATAACCTTCATAGAAATATTTATATTAAAAACTTTGGATTAGAAGACAGATTTTTAACACATGGAACTAAAAAAATATTATTAGAAGATAGTAATATTTCTTCTGAAATTCTTATAAATGAAATAGAGAAAATTTTATCTAAGAAATAATAGTTATATTCAATATAGTTCTTAGAAAAAAATCAGTTTTAATGTTACTCTTTGAATAATTATAAAATATCTTAAATAACAATTATGGCTTGGGTTTTTCTTATTATTGCTGGAATATTTGAAGTTGTATGGGCTGTGGCACTAAAATATTCTAATGGATTTACAAATATAATAGCATCTATAATCGTAGTTATAGGTATGATAGTGAGTATTTATCTTTTAGCATTATCTATGAAAACTATACCAATATCATTAGCTTATCCTATCTGGACAGCAGTAGGTGCATTAGGTACAGCAATATTTGGAATGATGTTTGCAGGAGATACTGTTTCAACTTTAAAAATAGTTTGCTTATTTTTAATAATAGCAGGAGTTGTAGGATTGAAAATTAGCTCGTAATTTATAGGGTAAAATTAATTCATCACAACTTTAGAAATACTAGCAACGCCATCTTTTTGATGAGAAAGATAAACTTCTAACCCTAATTTTCTTTTAATATAACTAAGAGCAAAATATCCACGAATGAATGGGTTTCCATTCTCATCATCTTCATATATTAGTATTTGATGACGATTATCTTTTAAAAGAGTTTTAATAATATGACCTATTTTTGCATCTTCTAGCATATCATAGTGAATCATTCTAACTTTAGCTATATCAAGCTTTATTTCCTCAGCAGTTAAGTCTTTTATATTTGTTCCTGAGTCTTGAGCTAGTTTTTGTAAAGCTACACCTTCTAGGTAATGAAGATCTATGATGCCTGTAACACGATCTTCTGAATTGATAACTAGAATTACATCTTTGTTAGCTAATTTCATTTTTTTCTTTATATCAGATGCTACTGTATCTGAACTAGTTACTAAAGCAGCTGTAGTTTTATAGTCTCTAAATACTTCTATAGCAGGACTATCAAGGTATAAAAGTTTAGAAGCATCTTCATTTAAGTATTTAAATTTTTTAGTATCTGAAAATTTGATTGTTTCAATTGTTTTGAAATCTTTTAGATCCATTGAGTTTCTCCCAATTATGCTAAGAAATAAAATTATTTTGTCTAGGATAGATTTTAGACAAAAAAGTTACCTTTTTCAAAGCTTATTAGATACTATAGGAAATATATATTTAAATAATTTTACTTTAGGAGTTTTATGAAAAATTATTTAATTACAGGTGGCTCAAAAGGAATAGGTAAAGCAGTTATAGAGCTTTTATTAAAATCAAAAGAAAATTTCATTATCAACCTTGATATAGTTGCTCCTGATATAGAGAATAGTAATTTAAAATTTATCAAAACTAACTTAGAGAATAAAGACTCTATAATCCATGCGGTTGAAGAGTTAAAAGATGTACATTTTATTGGTCTATTTCTAAATGCTGGAATTCATATAAATGGTAGTTTATTTACTTCAAATCTAGATGATGTTCAGAAGGTTATTAATGTGAATGTAATGGCTAATATATATTTACTAAAATATCTTCGCCCTAATTTAGAGCATGGTTGTTCAATAGTTTTTAATGGATCTGATCAATGTTTTGTAGCTAAAATAAGTAGCTTTGCTTATGGACTAACCAAAGGAGCTGTAGCACAAATGACTAAATCATTAGCTTTAGATCTAGCTAAATATGATATTAGGGTGAATGCTATTTGTCCTGGTACAGTTGATACAGAGCTATATCGTCAAGCTATTAATAATTATGCTAAAAAAAATAATATTAGCATGGAAGAAATGGAGAAGTTAGAGGCTGAGGAATTTCCTATGAAAAGAATAGCAAAACCTGAGGAAATAGCTAATTTAGTTGAGTTTTTGCTTAGTAAAAAAAGCTCTTTTATGACAGGAAGCCTATTACCAATAGATGGTGGCTATACTGCTAAGTAGTATGGTATTATAAACTTTGAAATTAGATTATAAAATAAATAAAAATGATAGAAACAGATAGAATAATTTCTGCTAATGCTCCAAATCATAAAGAAGAAAGTATTGTTGATAGAGCAATTCGACCTAAAACATTACAAGAATATGAGGGTCAACCAGTTGTTCGGGAGCAGATGGAAATCTTTATTCAAGCTGCAAAAAATAGAAAAGATGCTCTAGATCATACTTTAATTTTTGGACCACCAGGATTAGGTAAAACTACATTATCAAATATAATAGCTAATGAAATGGGAGTTGAATTAAAACAAACTAGTGGGCCTGTTTTAGAAAAAGCAGGAGATTTAGCAGCATTATTAACTAATCTTGAAGAAAATGATGTTTTATTTATAGATGAGATCCACCGTTTAAGCCCTGTTATAGAAGAAATATTATATCCAGCAATGGAAGATTACCAATTAGATATAATGATAGGGGAAGGGCCATCAGCTAGATCTATTAAGATTGATCTACCTCCATTTACTTTAGTCGGAGCTACAACAAGAGCTGGACTTTTAACATCGCCTCTTCGAGATAGGTTTGGTATTGTTCAGCGATTAGAATTCTATTCTATAGAAGATTTGACTAAGATAGTCTATCGTTCAGCTAAGCTTTTAGAGTTGGTTATAACTATGGATGGTGCTAAAGAAATAGCAAAAAGGTCTAGAGGTACTCCTAGGATTGCTAATAGGCTTTTAAGAAGGGTTAGAGATTATGCTCAAGTTAAAGGTAATGGTGAAATAACCTTTGAAATAGCTGATAAAGCATTGAGTATGTTAAAAGTAGATCCTATTGGTTTTGATCATATGGACCATAAATATTTATTGACCTTAATAGAGAAGTTTTCTGGCGGTCCTGTAGGTTTAGATACTATAGCGGCAGCATTAAGTGAAGAAAAAGGTACTATAGAAGATGTAATAGAACCTTATTTAATACAGCAAGGTTATATCATGAGAACAGCTAGAGGTAGAGTAGCTACTCTAGCTGCTTATAATCATTTTAAATTAAAAATTCCTAAAAGCTTAAGTTCAGATCAGCAAGATTTATTGGTTTAGAAATAATTTTAGAAACAAGGTGTTCCTTGATGAAACTTAAGTAGCCATTTATTTCTTTTCAGAATCCATATTGAATTTCTATTAGCACGTAATTTTTCTTTTCCTACTTCACTTATATAAGTTACTTGTTTCACGCTATCACTAATATTATGTACTTTGAAGTTTTCTAATGGGATTTTAGCTAAAATTTCTTGATACTCATGAGATAATACTTCGCTTCTTGAATAAATCTTACCAGATCTCCCAAATTCAAAAAAATCAGGATCAAGAATATTATTCATGTATGTATGATCAAATCTCGTTGCCTCTATCCATAGAGACTCTTCAAGCTCTTTTAACTCTTTAAATATTCCCATTTAGTTTTATATTTTTACCAATTAATTTTCTTTTTAGGTACCCACTTATCTAATAGAGCTTTGTATTTTTTCTCTAATACTTCTTTTGGAGGTAGTTCAGGTAATTTTGAATATAAGTCAGCTTTTTGAAAAGCCTTAAGAAGAGGTAGTAATAACCAATCTTTTTCATTTGCAAGCTCTTGGTAAGCTAGACCGCCTGTTTGAGGTGTATGCCATGGATAGAATGAATGATATCTTAAAAGATATAGACCTTCATAAGGAATATCACTGCCTTGTTCAAAAACTTTATATATATATTCATCATGTCCAAAGCTCATTTCAACAGCATCAAAACCACAATTGTTTGGATAACTTCCATAATGTGTTTCATTAGTGTTTTTATATGTTTCATAGTCACTAGCTGTTTTATAAAAGCCTTTATCAAAAAACACATTTGCACTGGCGAATGGGCAAGCTACAGGATACGTATCACCAACAGTTGACCATTGTGGTAATGCTCCATATTCTGGTAAAGTCATAATTTTTCCTAAATCATGAATAAAGCCGACTAAAGGAAACCAAGACCAGTCTTTTATATGTGAATATAATTCTTTTAAAGTTTCTTTTTCTGTATAAAAATCTTTCCATTTTTTAGGTAAACTTTGCCACTCATGATCACGAAATAATGATTTAATTAATGCATTGTCACGTATTTCAGTAGCATTTTCTAAAAATTTATTTTGAACAGCTTCTGCTGTTTGATATGCATGTTCAATTTGAGGTAAGTCATTATCAGGATCACTTTCATCATGAACATTTTCTAGTAATTTAAATACTTCATAAACATCCATTTTTCCTAGAGACAATTTAAAGTATTTATCTTTCATTCTTTTTACATAATCAAGAGACTGATTAGTGTGCATTTCTCTATAAGTTCTCTCTACACGATCTTGAAATTTACTATCAGTATAGTTACGAAATTCACCAAAGCTATTATTTTCCAAGTTAGACATTTTCTTCTCCTCGATGAAAGTTAAATTCTACTATTTATTATACTCTTTAATGCCTAAATACCTAGTAGGAATTTGGCGATCTAAGTTTGCTTCTATGACCTCTAAAGAAACTCCTTTTGTTTCAGGAATAAAGAAATAAGTAACAATAAAGGCTAAAGTCGCGACACAGGCATATAAACCAAATGTGAAGGTTACACCTAGGCTAGTTAATATAGTTAAAAATGTAGCAGCTACAATAAAATTTGCTAGCCACTGTATAGAGGCTACAAAACTCATAGCAGTACCTCTAACATTTAGTGGAAATATCTCTGAAATTATTAACCAGAATAATGATCCAACACTAATACAATAACCAACAACATATATAAGTAAACAAGTTAAAGCAGAGTATGCAACTAATGTAGAAGAAGAGTTTTTAAGTAGATAGATCATACTAAATAAACTAATAGCTGCCATCGCTGAACCGATTAATAAGAATCTTCTTCTTCCTAGTTTATCAATAAACATTATTGTAATAATAGTCGCAATAAAATTAACAATCCCTAAAACTAGAGTCATTAACATACGCGTTTCATTTCCACTAAATCCAATACTTTCCATAATATGAGGTCCATAATACATAACAGTATTGATTCCAAAGAATTGCTGAAAAATACCTAGAGCTAAACCAATATATAAAACAGGTCTTACTTTTTTATCAAAAATTTGTAAAAAACCAACTTTACTAGGCTTTGCTAAGTTTTCCTGGATTGCTTTTAGTTCTAGTTTTACTACATTATTACAATCTCTTAATTTAGTTAAAGTTTCTTTAGCCTCTTCCTTTCTGCCTTTAGATACTAACCATTTAGGAGAATAGGGCATAAAGCACATTCCAATAAATAATAAAATTGCAGGAACGAGACCAGTTGCTATCATTAATCTCCAATCACCACTTGATGTAAGTAAATAATTAACGACAAATGCAATAACTTGTCCACCTGTTAAGAAAGCTCCATTCCATAATACTAAGCTACCTCTTTTAGAAGCAGGGGCTACTTCAGCAATAAATAAAGGTACAGCATAAGATGCTATTCCAATAGCAGAACCTAACATAAATCTACCAACCACTAAACAAGTAATATTAGGTGCAAACGTAGCAACAAGTGTTCCAACTATGAATAACAAGCTAGTTGCAATCATTACTCGTTTACGACCAAACCTATCTGTGAAGTAGCCACTTAGAAGAGCTCCAAAAAAGGCGCCAAGTACACAAAAGCTAACTACAATTTCAATCTGCCAATTGGAAGCAGTAAACTCATTTTGAATAAATGGGGTAGCTCCAGCTATTATTGAGGTATCAAAACCAAAAAGTAATCCACCTATAGCAGCTATAGCTACAATCATAGCAACATATAATGTTGTTGATCTATTTGTATCATCCATTAGTTAAGTTCTCCTGCTTTTATAGCTTATAAATTAAATATTTTTTTAGATTGTGTATATGTTAGATCATAAGCAACCTCTAATGCATCTGCTTTTGATAATCTTCCAATTTGCACCATTTCAGCAAGGTATGCAGCATCTACACGTCTTGCTATATCATGTCTAACAGGTATAGAAAGTAAAGCACGAGTATCATCAATAAAACCTGAGCAGTTATAAAAACCAGCTGTTTCTGTAACGGCATGTCTAAATCTTTTCATACCTTCAGCTGAATCGTTAAACCACCATGGTGGACCTAAGAAAACACTAGGATAATGTCCTGCTAATGGAGCAAGTTCCCTGGTATAAGTAGTTTCATCCATTGTAAATAAAACTATTCTAAAGTTTCTATTATTTCCTACTTTATCTAATAAAGGATGAAGGCCATTAACATAATCACACTTAACAGGAATATCGCAGCCTTTGTCATTACCAAATTTTCTTTGAATACGGCTATTATGATTTCTAAATACACCAGCATGTAATTGCATTACAAGGCCATCATCTGTTGCCATCTTGGCCATTTCAGTTATCATTTGACCACAGAAAATTCTTTTCTCTTTTGAGGAAGCTGTATTTGTTAGTACTTTCTTAAATAAATCTTTACACTCTGACTTTTCTAGATCGTAAGTTCTTGGTACAGTAACTCCATGATCAGAAGCTGTAGCGCCATTAGCTATAAAAAATTCTCTACGCTCTTTAAGCACTTTTAGAAACTTTTCATAAGAATTTATTTCTGTATCTAGTTGTTTTGCTAAAGACTTAATATGTTTATGAACTGGATGAAGCTCAGGATTAGTAACAGTGTCTGGCCTAAAAGTAGGAACAACCTTACATTTGAAATCAGAATTAGCAATATTTCTATGATGTTCTAAAGTATCTCCTACATTATCTGTAGTAGCTATAACTTCAATATTAAATCTTTTACAGATTTCTCTAGGTAGAAATTCTTTTTTCTTTAAACAGTTATCAATATGATCATATAACTCATCTGCTGTTTCTGGAGTAAAAGCTTTATTATATCCAAATACATTTTTTAATTGTGCATCGAACCATAGTCCAACTTGTGTTCCTCTAAATATATACCAGTTTTCTGCTACTTTATGCCAAATCTTCTTTGGATCAGTTTCGACTTCTTTTCCATCTTTTCTAGATATACCAAAATCTTCTAATCTCAGTCCTTGAGAGTAAAACATTCTAAAAATATAATGATCAGGTTTAATTAAAAGTTCTACAGGGTTTTCAAAAGGTTTGTTCTCATCAAACCAAGCAGGATCTGTATGTCCATGAGGGCTTACAATAGGTAAATCTTTAATATGATTGTAAATCTCTAGAGCAATATCCCTAGTTGATTTATCAATAGGCATTAGTACATTATCACTAAGCATAGTTTTCTCCTCTTTTGTGATTGACTATATTTTTATTACTATTTTGTTTTAATGGAATTGTTAATAATTCTTCAATAATTTGGCCATTTTTATCTACTTCTCCTAAAGATATTGCCACTATCTTTGCTTTAATAGGCCTTGCTCTAAATTCAGCTATAGCATTTGACATATCTTTAATAAAGTTTTGTTTTTGTTGCTCATCATCAAGACTTATAGCCATTATACTAAAGTGTGGTGTAAATTCAGAGAAGGTATTAGGACTACCATATTTTGTAAATGATTTATTTTTTTGAGGATAGTATTTTACCCATTCTGGTATGGGATATTCATTATTTCTATATTGGGATAATGAAGAAACTACTGTATCTGAAAATAACTTTAATTCATTACTATTCTCTACATCTAGCATTATAAAACCACTATTATTTACATTTATATTTGTTAGCTCAATATTAAATTCTGAAATATTTTGAGTAATATTTTTAATATTCTCTTCTATAAATGGTATTTTTTCTGGTGAGAATCCTGTTAAGTATAAAGTAATGTGAGCAGGGTGGTTTATAATAAAAGGAGTTATATTATATTTTTTTAATAACCCTTTACTATCTAAAAACTCATTAAAATCTTTAATATATAAAGTTACTTCTTTAGATGGTATAAGGTGAATGTCATATTCTTTAAATGAAGACGAGAAAGATACTGATATAAAAGATACTGTAATTAATAATATTACGATGACCTTTTTAAACATATATATTGAGAAGTCTTAAAAAAGTCTTTGTTAATTTGATTATAATATTTCTTTTTAAGAAAAGAAATCATATTAATGAAGAGCTTCCAATGGCTATTATATTTTTTTGAGCAAGGTATTCATCTTGATTTGATGAGTTTATTCCACCAGTTGCACAGAATATTACTTCTGGAAATACAGCTTGGTAATTTTTTAGAAGTTTAATTCCCCCCATAGCTTCTGCTGGGAAAAATTTTAAAATTTTAAAGCCAAAACTTAATATAGTCATAATTTCAAAAGGAGTTACTCCACCTGGAAGGTAAGGAAGCTTTTTCTTTTTTGCAAATTTTAACATTTTAATAGTAGCGCCAGGAGAAACTAAAAAGTCTACTTTTAGTTTGGAACACTCTTTTAATTGCTCTAGAGTACGAATTGTTCCTATGCCTATAATAAAATCATCGTTATTTTTAATAATTTCTTTTATTACCTCTAAGGCATTAGGAGTTCTAAGCGTAAATTCAACTATTTTAATATTTTTATTACGTAGTTTTTCTAAAGTAGATGTTGCCTCTTCTAGTGTGTTAACAGCGACTACAGGTATTAGAGGATTATCTTCTAAAATCTTTTTTAATGACATTTATAATTCCTTAAGAATTTTAAGATATTTATCTGTATGCTCTCTAGCTATGATTGCTCCATAGTGTTGTATTATTTCAGCAGCAAATTTTTGAGCAAAACTAACACAATCTGTAAGGTTATAATCTTTATTAAAAGCTGCTAAGAATGCAGCATTAAAACTATCGCCTGCAGCAGTGGTATCAACCGGTATATCAACTCTTTGAGGCATGATCTCTTCAACTTTACCTTGATTATATATTACAGTAGGGTTTGCGCCATGTTTTATAATAATAGTAGGTATATTAAAATTATTATATCTATCTAAGGTTTGTTGACTATTAATATCATCAAATAGCATTTGCTCATCGTCAAAAGTTGTAATAACCATAGTTACTAAAGGTAATATTTTTTCTAAATATTTTTTAGTTTGACTAATGTTTTTCCAACATTTAGGACGATAATTTAAGTCAAAAATAATTTGTTTATCTGGAGAACTTGCTTTAAAGACATTAATCCAGTCACAAAAGATATTCAACTGTGCTTCATCCCATCTAGATAAAGATATTCCAGAGAAATATATATATTGATAAGTTTTTGTATATTGGCTTAATTCTTGACTAGATATATTATTAAAAAGCTCTTTAATTGGTGCTTGTTCACGCCAATAATAAAAGCTTCTTTCTCCTAAATTATCTGTATTAATAGCATATAGACCTGGAACTTTATCAGCTAATCTTATGATGGTGGAAGTATCTATATTTTCATTTTTCCAAGAATTTATCATTTGAGAGGAGAAAGTATCATTACCTAAAGCAGTTAAGAAAGATGTGTTTCCACCTAAACGAGCATAATATAAAGCAGTGTTTAAAACATCACCGCCAAAACTTAACTTTACTTGCTGACCTAGTTGCATTTGACCACTAAGTTCAAGCATACATTCGCCAATAGCTAATAGTTTATTATCTATTTTCATTCTCTAACTCTTGTTTTACTGCATAAGCAACACCACGGATTTCAGCTAATCCTTTCATCCTACCTATACATGAGTACCCTGGATTAGTTTTCTTATCCAAATCACTAAGCATTTGTTGTCCATGATCTGGTCTCATATAGATAGGATGAGAAGATTTTTCTATTTTTAGGATTTCTTTAACTAAAGCATACATATTTGTATTTCCACATAAATGTTCTGCTTCATAGAAACTACGGCTATCCTTATCCAAAGCCACATTTCTTAAGTGAGTGAAATATATTCTTCTTCCAATCTTTTTAGCCATAAGAGGTAGGTCGTTATCCCATCTTGAACCTAATGAACCTGCGCAGAAAGTAATACCATTAGCCATTGATGGTACATTTTCAAATAACCAATCATAATCTTCAATAGTACTAATAATTCTTGGTAAACCAAATAGTTCAAAAGGAGGATCATCCGGATGTATTGCTAATTTAGCTCCAACTTCTTCAGCTACAGGAATAACTTTCTCTAGGAAATATATAAGATTTTCACGTAATTTTGCTTTATCAATCCCTTTATATTCATCTAGAGCTGCCTGGAATTGCTTTAAAGTAAAGCTTTCTTCAGCACCTGGAAGACCTGCAATTATATTATTAATAAGTATTTCTTTTTTATCATTAGACATAATTTTAAAGTACGTAGTAGCTTTTTTAATTATATCTTCTCTGTATGATTTTTCAGAACCTGGTCTTTTTAAAATATGAATATCAAAAGCAGCAAAAGCTATTTCATCAAAAGATAAAGTTTTTGCGCCTGTAAGAGTTTTCATAGCTAGATCAGTACGAGTCCAGTCAAGCACAGGCATAAAATTATAAATAATAAGATTAATTCCACATTTAGCAAGGTTTCTGATACTTTCACAGTAGTTAGCTATATACTCATCACGAGTTGCTTTACCTCTTTTGATATCCTCATGAACGGGAATACTTTCTACGACAGACCATGTAAGGTGTGTTTTACCTTGTTTTGGAGAGTTTTCTACTTCAGACTGTCTTTTCTTAATTTCTGCTACAGGCCAAACTTCACCATTAGGTATATGATGTAAAGCAGTTACTATATCCGTAACGCCTGTTTGCATAATATCTTCTATACATACAGGATCATTTGGTCCAAACCATCTCCAAGATTCAATCATTTCTTTTACCTCTATATATTTTTTATTACTTCAAGCACACCTTTTGAACGAATGGCTTCTATATATTTACTAATTATTTGTTTTAATTCAAAATTATCAGCAAACTCTTTTGAGAAAATTTCCTCAAGAGCCAAAAATCTATCTACTAATATTTTAGCATCATTTGTTTCATTCCAGATAGCTTTGTAATTGGCTTGTAATGGATCACTAATTTCAAGGGAATGATTATTCTGATCCTTACCAGAACAGAATAATATCCAGCCAGCTAATCCTATAGCTAGGATATTATAATTTTTCTTTTCTTTAATAAGAGATTTTAAAGAGCCAAGCCATCGTTGAGGAATTTTCTTAGAACCATCCATAGCTATCTGTTCTGTGCGGTGCTTCAAATATGGATTAGCAAAACGAGTTAGTAATTTATCAGCATAGATATTAGTTGAAACACTAGCTGGCAAACCTTTAACTAAAGGGGCTGCTATTTCTAACATATATTTTTTAATAAAGTTATAAAACTCTTTTGTAGAGATAACGTTATCTACAGTTTTAAGTCCAGCATAAGCTCCTAAATAAGCTATTAAACTATGACTACCATTAAGCATAGTAAGCTTTAATTTTTCAAAAGGTTCTATATCACTTACAAACTCAACACCAACCTTTTCAAGAGCAGGGCGACCATTTGCAAAATTATCCTCTATTACCCATTGAGCAAATTCTTCAGTTGCTACTGGAGAGCTATCATTTTGTCCAATAGCATTTTCTATATTTTTAATAGTTTCATCTGTCACAGCTGGAACTATTCTATCAACCATAGCAGAAGGGAAAGTACAATTCTCATTTATCCATTTAGCTAAGTTTTTATCTATTTTATTTGCAAATTCAATAACAGCTGCTTTAAGTATTTTTCCATTGTTTGGCATATTGTCACAACTAAGTAAAGTTAATGCTTCTTTATGGGTTTCATATCTTTTTTTAAGAGAGGCTACAGTTATGCCAATAGCTGTTTTTGGAGCACTGATGTTATTTAAATCTGCAATAATATCAGGGTGAGATATGTTTAATTTCTGAGTAGATAGATCTACATAGTATCCTTTTTCTGTAACTGTATAAGTAACTATAAGAATACTATGGTTAGAGATAGTATTTATTAGCCCTTGAGTTTGCCCATTACCTGCAAAATAAACATCTTTCAATGCTCCAATAATTCTATAGTTATATCCAGATTCATCATTAGTTGAAAGGGTATATAAACAATCATTACTCTTTAGATCATCAATTAGTTTAGAGTTGCTTCTAATAGTTCCACTTATATAGCCCCAGTTAAAAGCATCAGTATTATTAGAGTTTAATAGTTTATCTATATAATAAATTTGATGCGCTCTATGGAAAGCTCCTATACCAATATGTAAAATTCCTGTTTTTAACTTATTTCTATCATAGTTAGGAAGTTGACAGTTTTTTAATGTCTGTAGATTTAACATTATTTTAAATCTCCTGCATATTAATAGTATTTATATTAGTAACTTTAAACTCATCATCTCCTTGGTAATCCCACTTTATATTCAAGTCTGATTTGGAATTATCTAGAGTAATATTAACAAAGCCAAATTTACCTTTTAAGTAATCATTCGTTTTTCCATCATCTATATAAATAGAATGAGTAGTTGTAATAGATTTTAGAGGAGGAAATACTTTATAACTAATATCTATGTCAAATTTATTAAAGCCTGCACTAGCTGTATTTACAGGAATTACTGTATTTTCTCTGACAAATATAGGAATACTGGTTTCATCAACATCAATACATATCGTTTGACCACCTTGGTATATTTCACCAGTATAATAATCATACCAGCTAGAACCTTTTGGTAAATAAATTTGACGCTTTGTCTGTCCTTGCTCAAGTATATTAGCTATAAGCATTCTACCTAATAAAAATTCTTGATTATCTTTAAATGTATTTTGATCATTTTCAAAATCATAGAAGGTAGGTTTTATAATAGGTTTTGCCTGATTATGAGCTTCATAACAAAGTTGATAAATATAAGGTAAAACCTCATTTCTTAATGAAAACGCTTTTTGAATATTGTCAAATACACTTGGATACATCCAAGGAGTGTTTACAGTTTTATCTTCATTCCATGAATGTATTGTGAATCTTGGATAAAAAATACCATGCTGAATCCATCTTAGAAGCATTTCTGGAGTTGGAGCTGGACCTGAAAAGCCTCCTATATCATGTCCAAAATTATATATTCCTGATAATGACAATCCTTTAGCCATTTCTAAATTAAAAGGTAAAGTTTTCCAGTCAGTATTATTATCACCAGTCCAAGTTTGAGCATATCTTTGTAAGCCAGCACAACCTGACCTAGTTATTAAATAAGGCCTTTCATTAGGAGCAAAGTTAATTTGAGCCTCGTAACTAGCTTTAGTCATTAATAAACCTTGTACAGGTTTTACATGTTTAATTTTAATTTCTTCACCAAAGCCATTACAAACTGCTAAACCATTATAAATTTCATATTCATTATTATCATTCCATGTAGAGCTGATACCTTTCTTTAGAAGTTGTTCAGTAACGTTACTTTGCCACCAGTCTATAGTCTGAGGATTTGTAAAATCTAGATAATATCCAAGTTCATCCCAATATTGTACAAGCTCTGGTTTATTATATTCTTTGTTATTTATATAACCATTAAAAGCTTCTATTTCACTACGTTTTGGGTGATCTTGTAATAAACATGGTTTTATATTTGCACATAGCTTTATGCCATTGTCTTGGTATTTTTTTGTGAATTTTCCAACATCAGGAAACTTAGTATAATTCCAGTTAAAAACATATCTTTTATTACCAATAGACGTATATCCAGAGCTTAGTTGAAATGAGCCGCATTGAATATCATATTTCTTACAGTCATCAATAAAATTATTCATTTGTTCTTGAGCATCTGGCAAATCAGTATATGTCATTGTTGAACCAGAATAGTATAGGCTCCAATATGGAGGTAAGGCAGTTTTACCAGTTATTTGGCTAAATGTCTCAGTAATATCAGAGATTTTTTCTCCAGATATAAAGTAATAATCTAAATCACCAGCTTTCGCATCATAATGAATATATGGGCCATGATAGTTATCTATTTCTTTACCGAAGTTGAAAACACTATCACTTAAATTATCATAAAAAATACCAAAATTAGTTTTACTAATAGGATTATGGCTAATAAAAAAAGGAATATGCTTATATAGAGGATCAGAAGTCTCAGCATCATAACCCATTGGATCAGTAGATCTCATTCTAAATCTACGTTTATCTCTATTTAAAACTCCGGATTTTTCACCTAATCCAAAAAACATTGCATTAGGTTTTTTTGCAAGAGCATGGTATGCACCTCTATCTGACCAATAGTCAAAATTATAAGCTTGAGTATGTAAATCTTGAGCTATTTTTAACCATTTATTATTTTTTTTCTCAAACCAAGTTATATGAAAACCATCAAGTTTAATTTCAGCTAATAAATTTTCTGTGTATATAGAAATAATACCTTCCTCATCATCATTAACTGTAAAGTTAGGACATGTCCATTGGGAGATGTCTAGCTTATCTACTCCTTCAAATGGAATTTCAGAGTTTTTAGCAAAACTCCAAGTTTTAGGAGTTATAGTATTTAAACCTTTCGTTATTAAAATACGAAAAATATTTTCTTCTAAAATTAAAACTCTAGCATAAATATTTTTTTCTTCTAGTTTAAAAGTGACTGTTGTATTAGAGATTTCTTCTAGCTTGAATTTTCGAATGTCTAACATATGTATGTGTCCGTTAATTAATTTCTAAATTATTTTGGAACAACTGAGTTATTACCCCATGTTTTTTGATGTTCCCATCCTGTAAGTTCTTCAACTATTTTAACAGCATGAGGAGGAGCATCGTTTAGATTTCCTCCTGCACGAAGTCTTTCTAATTCTTCTATTAGTATTGAATGTTTTTTTGTATTTAGTCTAAATCTTGTAGAGGCAATAGCTCCGATAATACAAAAGAATATAGTTCCACCTATAAAGCATATATTTATTCCTACTAGAGCTGTTTCAGACTGAGCCACTGCACTAGGAACAAATTCAAATAGAGATAAAGTAAATCCTACTATAGCGAATGCTAATGCTTGTACTAATTTACGAGAAACAGTCATTGTACTAGCAAAAGTTCCTTCTCTGCGGTTTTTAGTTAAGGCTTCATCTACATCGGCCATAAAATTATATAAATTCCAAGGAGTGAAGTAGCAACCTGCTCGAGCAAAACCAAGAATGAAGATCATAAATATAAATAGAACTAAAGATAATACTCCATTAATTAAAGGTAAAATACCAAAAATAATCATACTTATAATTAATATTATAATAGCTACGCGATAGCTCATGACACTTCCAATTCTTATACAAAGGTATGCAAATATTGGTACAGATAATACTTGAATGATAGAGAAAGATGTATAAACCCAAGAAGCAGAGCTAACATCATAATCTAACATAAATTTAAAATAGTAAGCAAAGCTAGCACCAAAAACATCTAAGGCAACAAATGCTCCTATATACATTAATAAATTTAATCTAAAAGCACGAACTTTAAGGGTAGAGAGCATGTTTATAAATATGCGTAGCATCTCTTTAACAAAACCAACTTTAACTCTTTCTTCTACTTCAACATCTCTTTCCCAAGTCCAGTTATAGACAAAGAACCAAGGTAACATAAATAATACTGCGCAAATACTTCCCATTACTACAAAAGATACTTTTTCATCAGCAAAGAAATATAAAATTGCAGCAGGTAAAACTCCAGCAACAATATTAGAGCTTTGGGAGAATATCATTCTCACACCAGTCATTTTTGAACGTATTCCATAATCATCAGTCATTTCTGCAGCTAATGTTTCATATGGAACTTGAATCATAGTAAATATAAAGTTAAATGCTACATAAGTTACTAAGTAATACCAAAAAGGAAAATTAGGTAGCCAAAGTAATGCAAAAACTAGAACAAGAGGGGCACCAATAACAAAGAAAAATCTTCTCCTACCAAGAGGACCTCTCCAATTATCAGAAACATATCCCATAATTGGATCAGCAAATAAGTCTAAGCCTCGACCTATTGCAACAATCATGCCAGCTTCAGCTGCTGATAAGCCTGCTACTTGAGTATAAAAATACATTAACCATAAGCCAAGAATTGTGAATGCACCACCGCCAAAGAAATCACCAGAACCATAGGCGATCATATTAGATAACTTTACTTGCTTTTTTTCCATAGAATAAATAATTCATAACCTCTAGAATTACTATAAATTATTTCTAACTTATTTGGAATTAAAATAAATAAAAATTATAAATGGTAGGATTAAATAATTCTAAATAAAATAGAAATATTATATTCTTGAAAAAGATACATTATATTTTAGGGATATAGATGATTGCTTTGAGAAAGCAAAATTCTTTCTTTTTACTTTGTTTTTTTGAGTTTTTCGAAAGATTTGGTTATTACGGATTTAGTTATACAGCTATATTATTTTTTATGAGTAAATATGGTTTTAACTTTACAGAAAAAGATGCTGTATTACTATTTGGAGGCTTTGCTTCATTAACATATGTTTTTAATGCTATAGGTGGATATGTCGCTGATAAAGTTTTTGGTATTAAAAAAACAATGTTTTTGGGAGCCATTTTTTTATTAGTCGGATATTTTAGTCTAGCATTAAGTCCTTATTTTATAAGTATAGATAATTATGTATATGTAAGTTTAGCTTGTATTATAGTTGGTTCTTCTTTGTTTAAACCAGCACCTACAAATTTAATATCTAGAATATATACAGATAAAGGAAAGTTAGATTCTGTTTATACATATTTCTATATGTCTATAAATATGGGGTCATTATCTGCATCCCTTTTGATTCCTATTTTAGCTACAAAATACGGATATACAGCAGCTTATGGAGTATGTTCAGTTGGATTTGCAATTGGTATCTTAAATAGTTTAATAAGCTACTCCAGTATAAAAAATATTGATAATGAAGTAGGTTTAAGAGGAGTAAGTAAACTAAAAACAATCTCTATAATATTGATTTTTATTCTTGCAATTGTTGGTCTTAGCTTTATTTTACAAACTAACAATACTATTAACTATATTTTGTGGTTTGGTGCGGGACTTATTTTTGGAGTGTTTACATTTCAAATTTATGTAGAAAAAGACCCTAAATCAAGAAAGAAAATAGTAGCAGCTATTATTTTATTGGTTTATGCAGTGCTCTTTTTTGTTATTTATCAGCAAAAAGCAACATCATTCTTTTTGTTCAATGTCCATCACGTTAATCTAAACTTATTTGGATATAGTATTAACCCCCAGACAATACCAGGAGTTTTAAATACTGCTGGTATTATCATATTATCTCCAATATTAGCATTTGTTTATACTAGGTTAGGAGAAAAGGATTTAAAGTTACCATTCAAATTTGCACTAGGTATACTATTCTGCGGCTTTGCATATGGAAGCATGTTTTTAGCTTGTCTATTAAATGATCCAACTGCAAAAGTTAGTATACTTTGGGAAGTGCTAGCAATAACTATATTTTTCTCTTCTGGAGAGTTATTGATATCAGCTCTTGGCTTATCATTGATGGCAAAATTATTGCCTGAAAGAATTACTGGTTTTGCAATGGGGACATGGTTTATTACCTCAGCTATAGGTATCAAGATAGGAACTACAGTAGCACAGGTTGTTACAAGTGGTATTCAATATGATGAATCAAAAGGTTTTGATATTCAGATGACTATAGATAGTTTTCATAAATATCAGGAACTATTTGGTTATGTTTCTTTAGTAGCTATAGTTTTTGCAATAGTCGCTTTTTTAATAGGCAAAAAGTTAAATAGAATGATTCAAGATTAATCAAAAAACTCTTTCTAAGTAATCTGATAAATAGAACTCACTCCTTACATATGATACAATTTTTGCTATATAAATTTAGTGTAGAATTTAAATAGATTGATGGTATATCTTAATGATTTGGGTATTATTAATGCTTTAGGAGATGATAAAAACTCAGTTATTGGAGCATTATTTAAAAATCAAACGGGAGTTACTGAATCTAAAAATCTCATTTCAGGACGTAAAACTCTTGTCGGAAGCGTGAAATCAAATCTACCTCTAATACCTTCTAACTTATCTGAATATGATTGTCGAAATAATAGAATGTTATTGCATGCTTGTTTACAAATTCAACCAACTATAGAGCAAATAATTACTAAATACGGTCAGAATAGAGTAGGAATTGTTTTAGGAACAAGTACTTCAGGAATAGATAATGGAGAGAAAGCTTTTATTTATAATGAAGAGAATGGACACTTTCCAGAAGAATATAGTTACAAACAACAAGAGACTGGTGGTATAAGTAATTTTTTAAAAGCATATTTAGGCTTAAAAGGTGTTTCTTATACAATTTCAACAGCTTGTTCATCAAGTGGGAAAGCATTTGCGAGTGCAAAAAGATTAATAGAGCAAAATATATGTGATGCAGTAATTGTTGGGGGATGTGATACTTTATGTCAGCTGACCCTAAATGGTTTTGATTGCTTAGAATCTATATCTGAAAATGTATGTAAGCCATTTAGTATAGATAGAAATGGGATAAATATTGGTGAAGGTGCAGCATTATTTATACTATCAAAAGAACCTAGTGAAATTAGTTTGACGGGAGTTGGAGAATCCTCTGATGGTTATCATATTACAGCACCAGATCCGACAGGTAATGGAGCTCGATTAGCTATGCTACAAGCCCTAGAAATGGCGAAGCTGTCATCTAAAGATATCGGTTATTTAAATTTACATGGAACCGCAACTATTAAAAATGATGAAATGGAAAGAGAAGCTGTTTTAAATACTTTTAATAACTATTTATTACCTTGTTCTTCAACAAAAAACTTAACAGGGCATACTTTAGGTGCTGCTGGGGCTACAGAATTGGGATTGTGTTGGCTTTTGTTATCTACTAAATATAATCCTAATAGGATATTGCCAAAACAATATGATACAAAAGAAAATTTAATTCCTGATATGGAAATTATAATGAATAGTATTAGCTGGACTTCTCCATATTTTATGAGTAACTCTTTTGCTTTTGGAGGTAGTAATGTTAGCGTTATAATTGGGAGTAAGCAGTATGTATGATTTAGATATATTAATCCCTCAAAAACCTCCAATGAGAATGATTGATAAATGTTTAGATTTTAATAACAATATAATTCATTGTCAGGCTAAAATCACATCTAATCATTTATTTTTTTGTGATAAAAGAAAAAGTATTCCTCATTGGATAGCTGTTGAAATTATGGCTCAAACTTCAGCAACTTTTGCAAAGTTAGATGCCTTAGGAAAGACCTCTATAGCTAAAGAACCTCAAGTTGCGTTTTTAATGAGTATTAGACAATATAAAACTGAGGTTCTAGAATATTTTGAAAATGAATTATTAGATATTTATTCAGAATCTGTATTAATTGAAGATGGAGTTGGGGTTTTTAAATCTAAGATAGAAGTTAATGGTAAAGCTACAGCAAGCATAACTATTAGTGCATATCAGCCACAAAATAATATTGAAGTGGCTAAAATATTAACAAGGGATTAAATATGAAAAAGGTTTTAGTTACAGGAGCTAGCAAAGGTATAGGAAAAGCAATAGCTTTAAAGCTTGCGAATACTAATACCCATATAACTTTACATTATAACACTGATTATCATGGAGCTTTAGATACTCAAGAACAGATAAAGTCTTTAGGTGGACAGTCAGATATACTTCAGTTTGATATTTCAAATACCGAACAGTGTGAAAACGTATTAGAATCATATATTTCTCAGCATGGGGCTTTTTATGGTGTAGTAAATAATGCAGGTATATGTAAAGATGTTGCTTTTCCAGCAATGGAGGAAAATGATTGGAAAAATATTGTACATACAAATCTAGATGGATTTTATAACGTTTTAAAGCCTTGTGTAATGCCGATGGTTCAGTTACGTAAAGGAGGCAGAATCATAACTATTGCTTCTGTTTCAGGAATTATTGGAAATCGAGGTCAAGTTAATTATAGTGCAGCTAAAGCTGGAGTTATTGGAGCAACTAAAGCTTTAGCTTTAGAATTAGCTAAACGTAAAGTTACAGTCAACTGTATTGCTCCAGGCTTAATAGAAACAGATATGATCGAAGATTTAGAACATTATGATGAAATAATAAAACATATACCTATGAAAAGAGCAGGAAAAGTTGATGAAGTTGCAAGCTTAGTAGAATACTTAATGTCTGATTCAGCAGCGTATATAACACGTCAAGTTATTTCGATAAATGGAGGACTCATATAGTGCGTAGAGTAGTTGTTACAGGTATGGCTGGAGTAACAGCATTAGGAAATACAGCGGATGATATTTTTACAGCTATACAACAAGGTAAAACGGCTACCAGAAATATTGCTCAATGGCATAATATTAAAGGGTTAAATACTCAGCTTGGAGCTCCTATTGAGAATTTTAATATTCCAGAACATTATACAAGAAAGCAAACTCGAGGAATGGGTAGAGTAGCTAAATTTGCTACTGTGGCAACAGAGAATGCTTTAAAGGATGCTAACTTACTAGATCAAGAAGATTTACTAAATAGTGGTAACGTTGGGGTTGCTTATGGTTCATGCTCTGGTAGTACCAAACCATTAGCAGAGTTAACATCTATCCTTATTGATAATAGTGTAAATAATGTTAATGCAACTACATATATTAAAGGTATGAGTCATACTTGTGCGGTTAATATTGCTTTATTTTTTGGATTGACTGGCCGCTTAATTCCAACATCAAGTGCTTGTACATCAAGTAGTCAGGCTATAGGTTATGCTTATGAAGCTATTAAATATGGTTTACAAGATATTATGATAGCTGGTGGTGCTGAAGAGTTATGTCCAAGCCAGGTGGCTGTTTTTGATACATTATATGCTACTAGTCAAATGAATGAACATCCAGAACTCACACCTAGGCCTTTTGATAGAGATCGTGATGGACTAGTTTTAGGAGAGGGTGGTGTTACTTTAATATTAGAGTCTTTAGAGCATGCAAAACAACGAGGAGCTAATATTTATGCAGAGCTTGTTGGCTTTGGAACTAATTGTGATGCTGTACATGTTACACAACCAACAGCAGAGAAAATGCAAAAAGCTTTAGAGTTAGCTTTAAAAAATGCAAATCTAAATGCTGATGATATTGGTTATATTAATGCTCATGGTACAGCTACTGAACGAGGAGATATCGCTGAAAGTCAGGCAACAGCTAATATTTTTGGACCAAATACTCCTATTAGTTCTTTGAAGGGATATTTTGGGCATACCCTTGGAGCTTGCGGAGCTTTAGAGTCTTGGTTAAGTATAGAAATGATGAGAAAAGGTATGCTTTTATCAAATGCAAATCTTCAAAATATTGATCCAAAATGTTCACCTCTTAATTATCTACAATCATCTGTAAATTTAAATGTAGATTATATTATGTCAAATAACTTTGCTTTTGGTGGAGTAAATACTTCATTAATATTTAAAAAATGGAAATAATAGAGCTTTATTTTTATCACTTACCAAGCATAAATGTTGAAGAAGTAAAAAAGTATTTGATTCTAAATAAACTTTTTAATTCTAATGAAATAGAAAAGTTTTCAAGAACTAAATTATGCTCATTATGGTTCCGTTATGATAAATTATCATTAAAATTAAATATTTTTCCAAAAAATCTTGAGCTTGATTTTGAAGTATCTCAAAGACCAATATTAAAAAAGGGTAATTTAGACTTTAATATTAGCCATAGTGGCGATTGGTTGATTGGAGCTATATCTTCTTCACGAATAGGTGTAGATATTGAAAAAATAAATTTAAATCGAGATGTAAAAAGTATAGCAAAAAACTTTTATTCACTAGAAGAAAATAGCTTGTTAGAAAATAGCAGTAACTCATATATAGAAAATTTTTATAAGTTATGGACTATAAAAGAGGCCTCTGCTAAATATTTTGGCATTAGTATTCTTAAATATTTAAATAAAGAAAATCAAACAGAAAAAAAATTAAGCTTATTACAATATAAATTTCAAAATGAATATTTTATAACTATTTCAACTAGTTTAGAAAAAGAGGTTAAGTTAATAAATTTAAATAAAGAAATAAAACTAGATATTAAGAGAGTTAATTAAGAATTTTTAACTTTAGCCTCTTCAATGAGTAGTTTCCTTTGAATATCTTGGTTAAGAAGGATAACCCAATTATTATAATGCCTATCAATTTTATTTTCGACTTTATCATAATCCAAGCCTACAGAGTCTGCATATTCAATTGAGTAGCCTTTTTCTGAATATGGAATATCTACAGTCACAGAATATTTACCTTTGTATAAAAGTCTTCCAATAAGTTGATTTGGCTTATCACTTTGAATAATAATCCAACCACGATTCTTACCTCCATCAATAATAGCACTTTTCACTTGTTCTTGAGTAAAGTCAGCAGGTATGGGTTGATCATTCAAGTTACTTACAGTTTGAGCACAACTTATTAATAAAACTGAAAGTAATATAGTAGAGACAACACTAAATATAGATTTTAATTTCATTTTATCGTATCTCCTTAGATTTATTAAGAATGTCTAATCTGAGCAGCTTCTAATTGAAGTTGGTTTTGTATATCTTGATTTAAATATCCTACCCAACTATTGTAACTACGATCAATTTTATTCTCTACTTTATCATAGTCTAAACCTACAGAGTCTTTATATTGAATAGAGTATCCTTGCTCTGAATATGGAATATCAACTACAACAAAATCACCATTATATAATAATTTTCCTGTAAGCTCATCTGGTTTGTTACTATTACCTATTACCCATCCACGTTGTTTCCCAGCAGTTATAATAGCTTGTTTTATCTGATCTTTAGAGAGTTCAGTAGGTATTGGTTGATCATTTAAGTTATTTATTGTTTGAGCACAACTTATCAATAAAACTGAAAGTAATGCTGTACTTATGATAGTGAATATAGATTTGATTTTCATTTTAGTTATACCTCTTCAAAAGTTATTTAATTAAACTAAATCGATTATCACACAATTAAATCTTAAAATCACTAATTTAGTTGAGCTTATAAAGAGTTTGAAATAATTTTTATGACCTACTATAGGATAAATATATTAAGAATTTTTTTCTTTTAATTGAAGTTGAGTTTGAATATCTTTATTTAATATTTCAACCCATTTGTTGTAACTTCTATCGATTTTATTTTCTACTTTATCATAGCTTAAACCTACAGAATCTTTATATTGAATAGAGTAGCCTTGTTCTGAATATGGAATATTAACAACAACAAAGTGTCCTTTATACAATAGTTTACCAGTAAGCTCATCTGATTTATCGCCATTTCCAATAATCCAACCGCGTTGCTTTCCAGCAGCAATGATTGATTCTTTTATTTGTTCTTTATTAAGTTGGGCAGGTATTGGTTGATCATTTAAATTATGAACCGATTGAGCACAACTTACTAAAAAAATAGCTAAAATGATCGTACTTAAAGCTGTAAATATTGATTTTAATTTCATATTAAATTTCCTTATAAGTATATGTTTCTTAAAATAAAAATATCTATTCAATTATTACATATTTATTAATAAAAATCATTATGTTTTAAGGTTGTATAAAAGCTTATTTACTAGTTGATATGATTATTATATTCGTCATAATTAATTTAGATATGAAAAAATTTTTAAAAGTATGAAGGTTTGTTTGAATGGATGGAAAGCGGTTTCAAATAGTCTCAGTACTATTGATGATTGGAAAGAATGGGCGATATTATCAAAAAAACCTAAAGGAGATTTGATTTTAAATATTAATGAAATTCCTCCAATGCTTCGACGTCGTTGTAGTACAGCTAGTAAAATAGCTTTATCATTAGCTTTAGAGTTTATTGAGAGTAATAATATTGAAGCTGGTATTTTTTGTTCTCAACATGGAGAGTTACATAATACCGTAGATTTGTTTGAGCAAATTAAAAATAAAGAAGTACTTTCCCCAAATAAATTTTCACAATGTGTACATAATACTCCCTCAGGTTTATTGTCTATTCAAAAAAACTTAAATCTTCCTTTTAATTCTATTTCAGCAGGGTGCGAAACTTTCCAAATGGGATTAATAGATGCAATCGCTCAGTTGAAGGATAAAAAAAATGTTTTATTTATCATTTTTGATGAAAAAAATCCAGAAGTATATAGTAAACTTAACATTGACTATGATTTAGATTATGGTTTAGCGCTATATGTTAGTAGTGAATATAAAGAAACTAGTATTGTTTTAGATATTGAGTTTGATACAAATCATATTAGTAAAACTGTGATGCCACCAGCTTTAATTTTTATAGCTTGGTTACTTGGAGATAGAAAAGAAACATTAGTATTACCGATGCTTAAAATAAAGGAGTTAAGTTCTTGATTACTAAGATAAGTAAATTATGGCGAATATTTGGAACAGGATTTTGTATAGTGCTTTTTACTATAGGAGCATTTATCTTAAGTTATATATATTTACCTTTAATTTCTTTGATAATTAGAAACAAAGAAAAACAAAAGACAGTAGCTCAATATGCTGTTTATGTTACTTTTAGAATATTTATTTTTATAGTTCATAATTTAGGTGTTATACGTTTTAAATTTGAAAATATGAATTTATTAAAAGAAGATAAGGGTTGTTTATTTATAGCTAATCATCCAACTTTAATTGATTATGTAGCAATAGTTTCTAAGCTTCCTCGTTGTGATAATATGGTAAAAAAAGAGCTTTGGGAGAATTTTTTTTATAAAAATTTAATAGATGTTGCAGGATATATTCCAAATATTGATGCGGAACAAACATTTAATCAAATAAAAGAGACTTTTGCTAAAGGTAACAATTTACTAATGTTTCCAGAAGGAACTCGCACAGTTCCAGATCAACCAATCACATTTAAAAGAGGAGCTGCGCAAATAGCTTTAAGAGTTAAAGCTAAAATACGTTTAATTCATCTAGATTGTCAACCGGTGACTTTGACAAAACAAAAAAAATGGTATAGCCTTCCCGACAAACAGCCAAAGTTTAAGATAACTGTAGGAGAAAAAATAGACCCTGCAGATTTTCTGAACAAAGCTGATGATTTACCATCACTTGCAGCAAGGCAGCTTACTCGTTATTTACAGCAACAATTTATACAGGATAGTATTATGATGGAACAAGAAATTAAAGAGATGATAATAGAGGTATTAAATCTTGAAGATATTTCTCCTGAGGAAATAAAGTCTGATGAGCCTCTTTTTGGAGATGGTTTAGGATTAGATTCTATTGATGCATTAGAGCTAGGAGTTGCTATCAAAAAGCGATATAATATTACTTTAGATTCTAGTAACAATGAAATACGTAATCATTTTAGTTCAGTATCAGCTCTTGCTAAATTTATTGAATCTCAAAATAAATAGGAGAATATATGCAAATTTCTCATGAAGGTATTTTTCAAGAACTTCAACAAATGTTACATAAACTTTTTGAGTTAGATATAGATGATATTACTTTAGAGTCACGTTTATATGAAGATTTAGACCTTGATAGTATAGATGCTGTTGACTTAATAGTTCACTTACAATCAATAACTAAACATAAATTTAAACCGGAAGAATTCAAAGCTGTTAGAACAGTATCAGATGTTGTAGAAGTAATCTATCAAACACTTAAAAATCAGAAAAATTAAATAATTATTAGTATGAGATCACTAATAAAATCATTAGTTATAACTTTAATTATCATTTACCCATTCATAGTTTTTTTTAGTTTAAAGTGGTTTTCAATACGTTATCTTAGTTTATTAATTCTTTTTATATTCTGCTTACGTCTTTTAGTAATTAATCAAGTTAAGAAAAATAATCTGATATGGATAATACTAACCTTATTAGGAATATCTTTAGCTATTGTAGGTATGCTTAGTGATAGTATTATATTTATTCAGTTATACCCTATATTTGTAAGTTTAACTTTATTCTGTGTATTTTCTTTTTCTTTATTTCAGCCTTATAGTTTTATTACAAATATAGCCATAAAAATTAATAAAGGTCCTTTACCTAATTATGTTGTAGAGTATACAAGGAAAGTTACTATTGTCTGGTGTATTTTTTTTGCTTTTAATGCGATTATCGCTAGCTTAACTATTCTCAGTAAATCTATAAAATTATGGACTCTATATAATGGGCTTTTGAGCTATATACTAATAGGGGCGCTAATTTCTGGTGAATGGATTGTTCGAGGGTATGTAAGAAGAAATCATGAACAGAAGTAAAAACTTAACTTTTATTAGTCAACTTGAATATTTACATTTAAATCCAGACCAGATTATTTTTCTAGATGAAGAGAGAAGAATAGACTCTAAAACTTTTATAAGAAATATTACAACACTATCTTTAATGTGGACAGAGAAATTTCATAAGAAAGATAGCATAGCTTTAGTGATTAATAATTTTTACTCATTTATTTGTGCTTGGTTTGCTTGTCAGATACTTGGAAAGAAGATAGTTATATTACCTAACAATCAAGTTGGGACATTAGAATCATTATCAAATTATTATGATACAGTCATTTATGATGAAGATGTAGATTTCAATACTGAATCTATATATAAACCATTAGATATAAGCTTATGTACAGAAACAATATTTTTTACTTCTGGATCTAGTGGAGATTACAAAGCTTATTCTCGTACTATCAAAGAGCTTGAAAATGAAAGTACAGCTATAAATAAATGCTTAAATAATTATATTTCAACAGAAGCTGTAATTTATGCTACAGTATCTCATCAACATTTATATGGTTTTAGCTTTTATTTTTTATGGGCTTTTTTAAGTGGACATTTAATACAAACACAACGTTTAATTTCTCCGGAAGGTATACTTAATAGATTGGTTAAAAACAACGCTCTAATAGTCACTACTCCTATAATGATTTCACATTTGGATAAATCTAGTATGATAGGAGAAGATACTTTAGTGCTTTCTTCAGCAAGTGCTTTAAGTAGGGAAAATGCTTTATCTTTTTTTGAAAAATATAAAAAAGAAGTATTAGAAATATATGGTAGTACTGAAACTGGTGTGATTGCTTACAGAAGACAAATAGCGCAGTCAGATTGGAAATGTTTTTCTGGAGTAGAAATTAGCATAGATTCAAATTCACAATTAATAGTAAAATCTGATTTTTTTTCGAATAGTCAACAATGCATGGCTGATAAAGTTAAGATAAATGAAAATAATAATTTTACTTTACTAGGAAGAGTCGATCGTATAGTAAAGTTAGCAGGAAAAAGATTATCTTTATCAGCAATGGAAAATTATTTAAACTCTCATTTATGGATAAAAGATAATTGTTGTATTTTATGTAGCTCTTATCGTGAATATATAGGAGTCTTATTAGTTTTATCTGAAGAAGGAAAGATAGCTTTAAATAGTTTAGAAAAGCCTCTATTTACTCGACAATTAAAAAGCTACTTGTTAGACTATTATAGTTTAGAGACATTACCTAAAAAATGGCGAATTGTATCTAAAATCCCTGTGAATACACAAGGAAAGAGAGTATTGGTCGAAATTTTAAAAGAATTTGAGTAACAACTATGATAAAACATTATCCAGAGATAAAAAATGTTGAAAAACATAGTGTTGACGAGATTACATTAAATTTTATAGTATCCCCTGAATATGAAGGTTTTAATGGACATTTTCTTAATCAACCAATTTTTCCTGGAGTTGGACAAATAGATTTAGTAATTAAAAGTTCATGTGAACAATTTCAATTAGATCCATATCAGTTTTGTGATATTCCACAAATTAAATTTATGAAAATCATTCTTCCAAATGATAGCCTAAGTTTGCATTTAGTAAGAGAAAATAATGCTATAAGTTTTAGATTTCATATATGGGAACATATGATTTCTCAGGGGAAAATTAAATATGTATAAAAATAAATTATGTATAGTTATACCAGTATATAGACATGGTAAGCAGTTAGGTAAAACTTTAGAAAATCTTTCAGTATATAATTTAGATATTATATTAGTTGATGATGGAAATGATTCTGAAACAAAAAATATAATTGACAACCTACATCAAAAGTTTTCTCAAGTTATAGCTGTAGAGTCTTTAGAGACAAATCAAGGAAAAGGTATAGCTGTAACAGTAGGGGCAAAGAAAGCTCTAGAATTAGATTATACTCATATGCTACAAATAGATGCTGATGGACAGCATAATAGTAAAGATATTCCTAGATTTATTGATGAAATGAACAAATATCCTGAGGCTATGATTTCAGGACTGCCTCAATATGATGAAAGTATACCTAAAAGTCGTTTACATGGACGTAAAATTACTAATTTTTGGGTAGCAATAGAGACGTGGTCTTTAAATATTCCTGAAGCGATGTGTGGTTTTAGGATTTATCCTCTAAAATCATTTTTGAAATTATCAGAATTCAAAGTATTTGCTAGTCGTATGAGTTTTGATATAGATGTACTTGTTCGTTTATATTGGTTTGGAGTAGATATTCGCTTTATCCCGACTAAAGTTATTTATCCTAAAGATGGATATTCAAATTTTGCAATGTTTAAAGATAATGCAAGAATATCATTAACACATACTCGTTTATTTTTTGGAATGTTATTACGTATTCCTATGTTATTACTTAGGAAACTTAGGAAATGAATAAGCATTGGTCTCAGATAAAAGAAGCTGGTGGATTAATAGGACTAAAGTTTACTTTATGGAGTTATATAATTTTAGGTAGGCAAGTTACTTATTTTATAATGTATTTTGTGATGATCTATTATTTCTTAATCTTTTCTAATGCAAGAAATGCTTCTTTTGATTATATAAGACATCTTAAACCTAATATCTCTAAGCTTAATTTATGGCTATATAGTTTTCGTCATTTTCTTAGCTTTGGGAGAATGTTGATTGACAAATTCGCAGTTTGGAATAAAAAAATTACATCAGAAGATTTGGTTTTTACAAATAGCTCTAAAGAAAACTTAGAGCAAGCAATAAATAGAAAAAAGGGTGGCATTATTTTTACTGCCCATTTAGGAAATCTAGAGGTTGCAAGAGCTTTATCTAAGTATAACTCCAATATCAAAATTAATGCTTTAGTTTTTAGCAAAAATGCTCAGAAGTTAAATGAGTTATTAACTAAAGTAAATCCTGAATTTAAAATAGGAATGATATCTTTACAGCAGCCAATGCCAGATTTGGCTATTCAACTACATGATAAAATAGAAGCAGGTGAATTTATAGTAATTGCTGGAGATAGAACTTCAGTAACAAAACATGAAAGAAATTTAGAAGTAAATTTTCTTGGAGATAGTGCACCTTTCCCAGAGGGAGCTTTTGTTTTAGCAGGGTTATTAAAATGCCCATGCTATTTTATGATTTGTCCTAGGACTAATAAAAATAAATTTGATTTTATTTTTGAAAATTTTGCATTGGAAGGAATTAGTTTTGAACGCAAAGATAGAAAAAATCAATTAATTAAATATGCTCAGGAATACGCTGATAGATTAAGTCATTTTTGTAATATCTATCCGTTAGAATGGTTTAATTTTTTTGACTTTTGGAATAAGGAGAGAAAGAGTGTCTAAAGATACAGTTTATTTCTCTCATAGTACATTGATAGAAGTTCCTTTTTTTGATGTAGATAGCCTGCAAATTGTGTGGCATGGACATTATATTAAATATTTTGAGATAGCTCGTTGTGCGATGTTGAATAAATTAGAATATAATTATATTCATATGAAAAATGATGGTTATGCATGGCCAATAGTTGATTTACAATTAAAATATATTAAGCCAGCATATTTTGGTCAAAAAATAAGAGTATTTTGTGACTTGGTTGAATATGAAAATAGATTAAAGATAGTTTATTGTGTTAAAGATGAAAAAAGTAATGAGATTCTTACTAAGGGATATACTATACAGTTAGCTGTAGATTTAAATACACAAAGAGCTTGTTTTATTACTCCACAAAATTGGCAAAAAAAGATAAAGGAAATTTGTAATGTTTAGAATATTAATTACAATAGTAAGTTTTTTTATAGTAACTATTAGTATGGCTACACCAATAGCAGATCAACCAAACTTCTTAGCGGTTGAAAAACAATTAACTAAAAATTCTAATATTTCAGGAAATTTTGAGCAAACAAGACATATAGATGGATTGCAAACTCCTTTAACTTCATCAGGGACATTTAAACTATCACCAGAATCTGGGTTATACTGGAATCAAGATAAACCTTTTAAATCAATACTTAAAGTAACTAAAGATAGTCTTGAACAAACTGTTATGGATAATCCTCCTACAATTCTCACTAGAGATCAGCAACCTGTTGTTTTCACATTCACTCAAGTTTTTATGTCAATATTACAGGGAAATACAGATTCTATAGAACAATATTTTAATGCTTCATTTAAAGGAAATACTAAAGATTGGGAGATTACTCTAACTCCAAAAGCTAATATCATAAGTAAAGCTATAGAAAGTATTTATTTGAAAGGATCTAATACTATAGATTTTGTTAAAGTTATTGATACTGAAGGTAATATTGTAAATATCAAATTTAGTAATGTGGTTATTAAATAATGGATTATAAATTTAGGCTACGTTTTCTTGCGTGGCTAGCTATTATAATTAGCTCATCTATTGTATTTGGCACATTAATTTTTAAAGGATTCCCTCTTAATACAAATGTGCTTTCTCTTTTACCTGAAAAGCAAACAACCCCTGCTTTTTCTGCGGCATCAGAAACATTTTCATCACGTATGGGGAATAAAGTTATATTTTTGATTAGCGCACCAGATGAAGATCAAGCAATTAAAGCGACTGAAGAATTTAGTGATAAATTAAAGCAAAGTCAGCTATTTAAGCGTATATTTAAAGGAGTGAATGAGGCAGAACAACAATCTTGGGGAACTTTTTACTTTCCTTATAGATTACAGCTTTTAAAACCAAGTGATGAAAAATTATTAGTCAATAATAATGAAAATAAAATTGTTGAAAATGCTTTAGTATCTTTATATAGTCCAATGGGAATAGCTAATCGTAAATTATTAGATAATGATCCATTCTTTTTATATCAAAATTATTTATTAAGTTTACCACGACCATCATCAGCTTTAGATTTACATAAAGGCTATTTGACCACTAAATATGGTGAACGTTGGTATGTAATGTTACAAACCCAAATATCAGGTAATAGTTTCTCACTGACAACTCAAGAGACTATTATTAAAGCTATAGACAATGCAACAGCAGAAATATCCCAAAATGGGGTAAAAGTTTTAAGAACTGGAATGCTATTTTATGCTCAAAATGGCTCAGATACAGCCCAGCATGAAGTAAGTACTATAGGTGTTGGCTCTCTAGTAGGAATTATTTTACTTGTTTTATTTACATTTAGATCATTACGTCCTCTCGTATTTACTCTAGTATCAGTTGCTAGTGGTTTTATAGTGGCTTTTGTCGTTACTTATCTATGGTTTGGAAGTGTTTTTCTATTTACTCTAGTATTTGGAGCTAGTTTAATAGGTATCTCTGTAGATTATGCATTTTTCTATTACTCTGAAAGGTTATTGGGAGATGAAAAATGGACACCAGCATTAGGATTTAAACGAATATTTTGGGGTATTACGTTAGGTTTACTAAATGTAATTATTTCTTTCATAGTAATATCAATAGCACCATTTCCTGGGCTGCATCAGTTAGCAGTGTTTGCGATAACAGGCTTATCTATTTCTTATTTAACTGTTATATGTTTATTTCCATATGTAATACAAAAAACACCAACTCCTAATAAAAAGCCGATTTTATTAATTTGCTCAGATAAGTATCTAGAAATTTGGAAAAATATATCTAAAATATCAATTGTAATAATTTTAACAATAATAGCTCTTGTTATAATTGCAGGAAACTTTCAAGTTAAAGCAAATGATGATATCCATATTCTAGAGTCAACCTCTCAAGAACTCAAAAATACAGAAAATACCGTAAAGAAAATTACTGGTAGTAATATGGGAATGAGTTATTTAATAGTTTTAGCTGATAATAATGAGATTCTTTTACAGCGAGCTAATAATATTAGTGAAAAAATTTATACAGAATTTTCTAATATAAATAATCCTTTAATAAGTATTAGTGACTATATACCAACTGTTGATAAGCAGAAAAATAATTATGACTTAGTCAAAAAATTAATTTCTGCACAGCTTATTAATTATCTAGAAAAAATTGGCTATGATAATAGTCAAGCACAAAAAGTAAAAAAGAATCTTGATAATATAAGTTTTAAAGAATTGACTCTAGATTCTTGGCTTGATGCTCGCATATCTCAACAATTAAAATTTTTATGGCTTGGAGATCAAGAGGGGCAAAAAGCAATGGCTATAACTCTTTCTGAACGTATAAACTTAGATCAGCTAGAATCAATAGTAAAAGATCAAGAAGGAGTATACTTAGTTAATAAAGCTGATGAAATTAGTGATATTTTTGCGCATTATCGTGTAATGATAAATAACTTACTATTTTTAGTTGCAGCTTTACTATGGATATTATTATCTTTTCGTTATTCTTTTAAGAAAGCTTTTATTTATTTAATAACTCCAGTATTAGCATGTTCAGGAGCATTAGGAATATTAGGTTGGTTTGACATTCCTCTAACATTATTTAGTTTATTAGCATTAATCTTAGTTTTAGGAATATCTATGGATTACGTTATTTTCTTAGCTGAAAGTAAAAAACAGTATCAAAGTACTATGTTAGCTTTACTATTATCAGCTATCACAACCGTATTATCATTTGGCTTATTATCATTAAGCTCAACACCAGCTATTCATTATTTTGGATTAACTGTATTAGTCGGAATAGTTTTAGCATTTTTATTAGCTCCTTTAGCGTTAAGGCTAACAGAATATGAAAATTAAGAGTTTATTTTTAGTTTTATTTATTTCATTAAGCGGTTGTGCAATTTTTGAAAATAAAGAAAATACAGATACTAAAGTAGAATTTTTACCAAATACAATGGTTACATTACCAAAGCCTAATTCATTAGATTTAGATATGAATATTTCTCAAATTGTATCTGCTACTTATCATGTTAATGAAAAAACTTCTAACTTCAGTACTCAAGTTGAAATCATAGTAGATTCTAAGCATATAATGATGATAGCACTTTCTGGTTGGGGAGGCTCTTTATTTAAGCTAGATTACAATGGTAATAAAATTGAAAGTAGCAGTTTACCTATGCCAAATCAAAATATGGGCGTTAAAGAAAGTTTATTAGAATTTATTATTAGTTATGCACCTTCTCCAGTTGTTGAAAAAATGTTTACTGGGACTGGAATTGTTTTACAACAAGAATCAAAAGAACGTTGTTTAGTTAAAGATGATGAGAAAATAATGTGTATAGAATATAAATCAGAAAAACCTTGGTTAGGTTCAGTATTAATTCATAATTATCATTATAACTATACAGTAAAAATAGATACATTATCTTATAAACTTAATAAATAACTTTTATGCAAAATAATCTAAATATAAAGGCCTTTTTTGCACTATTAATATGTATATTTTTCTGGTCTTCTGCTTTTGTTTGTATCAGACATTTTATGACTCATAACTATAACTCAGGATCTTTATCACTAGTAAGATACCTTATTGCTTCTTTGGCAATGCTATTTATATTTATTCCTTTAAAGCAAAAGGTTAAACCTACAGTAAAAGATTTAGTTTATTTTGCAGTATTAGGTTTTTTAGGATTCTTTATATATAGTGTTTTTTTAAATGAAGGAGAAAAATTTGTTAGTGCGGGAGTTGCTAATTTTATTATTTTCCAAGTTCCTATAGTAGAAATAGTTTTAGCTATCTTATTTTTAAATGAGAGAATTAATAAATTTGGGGTGTTAGGCTTAACTATTTGTATGTTAGGGGCAGGAGCTATTTTAGTTGCTAGTAATAGTGAAATACGTTTTTTAGGAGTACTATACGTATATATAGCCGCATTTGCAGGAGCTATATATACAGCCTTTCAGAAGAAAATTTTAGTAAAATTTCATCCTATTGAAGCTGTAGCTTATTTTATATGGTTTGGAACATTATTCTTATTGATTTTTTCTAACCAAGCAATTAAAGACTTTTCTCATACCTCTTTATTAGATGTTAGTATGGTCATATATATGGGAATATTTCCTGGAGCTTTATCGTATCTTTTATGGGGATATGCTTTTAAACATCTAAAAGTCTCTATTGCTGCTAGCTCATTATATGTAATGCCTTTATTTACAATATTTTTAGGGTGGGTATTTTTAGATGAAGTACCAAAAGCTTTAAGTATTATCGGTGGAATTGTTGCAGTGTTCGGAGCCGTTGTTATTACAAGGTATGGAGTAAAAAAATAACTAGTTTTAAAAAACTCTTAAAAGGTCTATAATTATGACTTTATAATTATAATAAAACTATAAAATAGATATCTGCAAATTATAAATTGTAATAGGATTTTGTATGCAAATAGTCAATGAAATGAAAGACAAAGCTCTACATGAAGTTGTAGAGGCAAATGATAGAAAAATTTTAGAAGATATAAGAGTAAAATATTTAGGTAAAAAAGGCGAATTAACAGGCATGATGAAGTTAATAGCTACATTGCCAAATGAAGAAAAGCCAATGCTTGGACAAGCTGTTAATATAGCTAAACAAGCTCTACAAGATGCTTTAAATGAGAAATTATCTATTCTTGAGCAGAAAGAAATAAATGAAAAACTCACTAAAGAAAAAATAGATATTACTTTACCTGGAGTGGGTCAATCTCAAGGAAATCTTCATCCTATTACAAATACATTAAATAGAATCGAATCTTTTTTTAAACAAAATGGGTTTGATATTGAGTTTGGGCCTGAGATTGAAAGTGATTATTACAATTTTGAAACATTAAATATTCCATCTCATCATCCTGCTAGAGCAATGCATGATACTTTTTATGTTGATGGTACACATGTTCTAAGAACGCATACTTCAGGTGTACAGATTCGTACAATGGAGAAAAGAAATCCACCTATTAGAATCATTGCTCCAGGAAGAGTTTATCGTTGTGATTCTGATATTACTCACACACCTATGTTTCATCAAGTGGAAGGGTTATTAGTAGATAAAGAAGTTTCATTTGCAGATTTAAAAGGCTTGTTACACGCATTTTTAAGTTCATTCTTTGAGAAAGATTTAAAAGTAAGATTTAGACCATCATATTTTCCATTTACAGAACCTTCCGCTGAAGCAGATATTGAATGTGTGATGTGTAATGGTAAAGGCTGTAGAGTTTGTAAACAAACAGGTTGGCTAGAAGTACTTGGTTGTGGAATGGTACATCCTAAAGTTCTAAAAGCAGGAAATATAGATTCTGAAGAGTATCAAGGTTTCGCTTTTGGTATGGGAGTAGAAAGGTTATCTATGTTGAGACATGGAATAGATGATCTAAGAATGTTTTTTGAAAACGATTTAAGATTTTTAAAACAGTTTTAATATTTTGAGGTTATAGATGAAGTTTAGTCATAAATGGTTAAATGAATATTTAGCAGATATACAAAGTTCACAAGATTTAGCAGATACACTTACATTAGCTGGATTAGAAGTTGATGCAATAGAGCCAGTAGTTAAAGATAAAGTAACTAATGTTGTTGTTGGTCATATTAAAGCTATTGCTAAGCATCCTGATGCAGATAAGCTTAATGTTTGTACAGTTGATGTTGCAGAACCAGAGCTTTTAACAATTGTTTGTGGTGCGAGTAATATATATGAAGGTATGAAAGCTCCTGTTGCTAAGATAGGTGCAGTATTACCAGGTGATTTTAAAATTAAAAAATCTAAGTTAAGAGGGCAAGAATCATTTGGAATGATGTGCTCAGAAGAGGAGCTTGGTCTTTTAGAAAAAGCAGATGGTTTAATGGATTTACCTTCAGATGCTCCTATAGGCACAGATATAAATGAATATCTTGGTTTAAATGATAATACACTAGAAGTTGATTTAACTCCTAATAGAGCAGATTGTCTAAGTGTTTATGGTATTGCTCGTGAAGTTGCTGCTTTGAGAAATATCAAATTAAAGCCTTTACATATAAAAAATCCAGTTGTTGAAATAGCAGAGACTAAAGAAGTATCTATAACAGCTATAGATGCATGTAAAGCTTATTATGGCTGTATAATTAGAGATGTAGATAATTCTGTAGAAACTCCATTATGGATGGTAGAGAAGCTTAGAAGAAGTGGTATAGGGTCTATTTCATTCTTAGTTGATGTAACTAATTATGTGCTTCTTTTCACTGGTCAACCTATGCATGCTTTTGATTTAGACAAATTAGAAGGTGGAATTAATGTTCGATATGCTAAAGATAAAGAGAAATTAACTCTACTAGATGAAACAGAAGTTGAATTAGAGAGTGATACTCTAGTTATTGCAGATGAGAAAAAAGCTTTAGCTATGGCTGGTGTTATGGGAGGTCTTGACTCAGCAATTTCAGATTCAACTAAAAATATATTTTTAGAAAGCGCATTCTTTGTCCCAGAGAAAATAGCTGGAAAAGCTCGTAAATATAATTTACATACAGATTCTTCTCATAGATTTGAAAGAGGTGTTGATCCACAGCTAGCTCAACAAGCTATGAAATTAGCTATACAACTAATAGTTGAAATAGCAGGTGGAAAAGTAGCTCCTATACATGGTAGTGAGGATGCAGATTTTTTAAATTCTAAACGAACCATAAAACTTTCTGTAATTAAGTTAAATAAAGTTCTAGGAACTCAGTTTGATTCTGATTATATTGCTAATGTATTAAAGTCATTACATATGACAGTTAATAAAATAGATAATACAACTTTAGAAGTTATAGCGCCATCATATCGTTTTGATATGGAAATTCAGGAAGATTTAATAGAAGAAATAGCTAGAATTTATGGTTATAGTAAGCTTCCAGAGACTATGCCTCAATATAAAGCACAAAAAGTTAATATATCGGAAGAAAAAGAATCTCTTCAGTCATTAAAATCAAAGCTAGTTGATAGAGGTTATTATGAAACTATTAACTATAGCTTTATAGATCCTAAGCATGATGAGTATTTTTTTGATGAAAGAGGTATTTCTTTACAAAATCCTATTTCTCAAGATTTATCAGTGATGAGGCAATCACTTATTCCCGGACTTTTAAATACTTTTAAAGCTAATATTAATAGACAGCAAAATCGTGTAAGGATTTTTGAAGAAGGTGTTTGTTTCTTTAAAAATGCTGAGCAAAGAATTGAGAGTCCAAAATTTGCTGGTCTTATATTTGGAGATGTTAATCCAACAACATGGAGTAGTAATAGAGCTGTTGACTTTTTTGATGTTAAAAGTAATATAGAAGCATTATGTTCTCATATTAAGAATTTATCATTTAAAGTTTGTGATGATATACATTGGCTACATCCAGGACAATCTGCTTACATTTATTCCGATAATAAGAAAATAGGTATAGTAGGAGTTTTACATCCAACGGCTCTAAAAGCATTACAAATAAAGTCAAAACCTCCTATAGTTTTTGAATTAGACTTAGTAGAGCTAACTAAAAAAGAAATAGTTAAATTTGAAAAGTTTTCAAAATTCCCATCTGTTTCTAGAGATATCTCATTCTTAGTTGCTAATGGAACTAATATTTCTGATATTTTAGAGCCTATAAAGAATCTAAATATATTCTCTTTAAAAGAGATTAATATCTCTAGTATGTTTGCAGTTTCTGAAGCACTTAGTATTTCTGTAAGATTCTTATTTAGTGATTTAAATAAAACACTTGAAGATGAAGCTATTAATAAATTTATGAATAAAATAATTAATTGTTTAGATAGTAATAGTCAAGTAACAGTTAATGATGACGTTAAGAATGCATATAGATAAAATAACTGTCCAACTTAAGGAAACCTTATGTTTATAATTGTCGCTGGAGCTATATTGTTACTTTGTGTTTTAGCTGTAGCTTTTAGTGTAAAAGTAGTTCCACAAGCTAATGAATATATAGTAGAAAGGTTTGGAAAATATCAACAAACTTTACACCCTGGTTTAGCTTTCATAATTCCTTTTGTAGATAGAGTAGCAAGTAAAGTTTCTATGAAAGAAACTGTTCTTAACATTAGAAAACAAGAAATAATTAGTAAAGATAATGCTAGTGTTGAAGTTGATGGCGTTGCTTTTTTCCAAATAATGGACTCTAAAAAAGTTTCTTATGTAGTTAATAATTTAGAGTGGGCATTAGAAAATATTATTATGACTAATATAAGGACTGTTTTAGGTTCTAAGGATCTTGATGAAATGCTTTCTGAGAGAGAAGATATGAATAGAAAACTATTACAAGTTTTAGATGAAGCAACAGATCCTTGGGGTGTCAAAGTTATTCGTGTAGAGATTAAGGATATCACTCCTCCTAGAGATCTTTTAGACTCTATGGCTAAACAGATGAAAGCTGAAAGAGAAAAGAGAGCTAGAATCTTAGATGCACAAGGTAAAAGGGAAGCAGCTATTTTAGAGGCTAGTGGTAAAAAAGAAGCGGCTATTTTAGATGCTGAGGGTGAAAAACAAGCAGCTATTTTAGAGGCTGAAGCTCAAAGACAAAGGCAAATTGTAGAAGCGGAAGGCTATAAAGAAGCTCAATTTAGAGAAGCTGAAGCTAGAGAAAGATTAGCACAAGCTGAAGCATTTAAATTAGATGCTATTTCAAAAGCAATTGTAGAAGGGAAGCTAGAATCAGTACATTACTCTGTTGCTAAAGAATATATTGAATCTCTTGGTAAGCTTACTGCATCAGGTAATTCAAAAACCATAATGCTCCCAGTTGAAGCTACAAGTATGCTAGGTTCATTAAGTGGGGTTTCTGAAATCTTAAAAAATAAAGGTAGATAAATAATGGAAGAACACTTATATTGGCTATTAATAGCTATTATATGTTTTATTATTGAAGTTTTTTCATTTACTACATTTTTTCTTTTTATAGGCATAGCAACTTTAATTATGTCTATACTTCTTTATTTTATTCCTGATATGGATATTATGCTTCAAGCAGTAATATTTTTAATACTATCTTTATTAGTCGTTATCGTTTTCTATAAATTTGGAAAGAAACTAAAAGTTAGAAAAACAGGGCATTTAGATGTTAACGATAGAATGTCTATTTATGTAGGAAGAGTTGTAGAAGCATTATCAGATTCTGAAAATGGAATAGTTAAAGTCCAATTAGGAGATACTGTTTGGCGAGCTAAAGCTAATGATGTAAGCAAAGGTAGCAAATTAAAAATTATTGGATTTGAATCAACAACTTTTATCTGTGAGAAAGTTTAAAGTATTACATTAATGGTGTAAGTATTTTAATTATACTTTCTATAATCAAACGAGACTTTTTATTAGAAATATGGTCATTATCTTGAGATGATTGCAATAACATATTTTTAGCCCATTTATCTACTTTAGCAACAGAAGATTCACTATATACAAAAGTAGCTATTTCATAGTTCAAAAATAAGCTTCTATTATCTAAATTTACAGAGCCAAGCATTGCTAAATTCTTGTCTATAAGAATAGCTTTTGCATGCATCATTTTCTCTGTAAAATGAACCTCTATGTTATTAGCTAATAACTCTCTAAAATATGTAGTCCTGGCTCTGTCAATAAAGGTATGATTAGATTTTTTAGGTGTGATAATCTTTACATCAATACCTCTATGCTTAGCTAAAACTATAGCCTGTAATAAGTCTTGTGATGGAATAAGATATGGTGTTATTATCCATAATTTTTCTTTAGCTGAATTTATAGCTGTTATAAGCCCTGAATATAATTGATTTGCATCCATATCAGGACCAGAAGGCACTACTTGTATAAAGTTTTCTTTGCTATTATTTGTATTTGCACTATAACATGAGAAATTAGGATTTAGTTCTTTCTTTGTAGAAAAGCGCCAGTCTGACTGAAATATTGTTAAAAAATAATTTACAGATTCTCCCTCTATTTTAAATAGTAGATCTTCCCACATTCCTTCATGTTCCATAGGACTCATATATTCATCACCTATATTCATTCCACCACTAAATACGATTCTATTATCAATAAGATAAATTTTTCTATGATTTCTATAGTTTATATAGTTACGAAAAGGATTTGATAATACTGGCATAAAAAATACAACTTCAGCACCGAGAGCTCTAAGGTTTTTAAATATTCTTTTTTGGTGTCTATAAGTATAAAAAGATCCTAAAGAATCTATTAATATTTTAACTTCTAAACCTTCTGATGCTTTTTTTTCTAGAAGTCTTAATATTAGTTTAGAAGTTGTATCATGTTTAAAAACATAGGTTTGAACATAAATACTAGACTTAGCATTTTTTATAGCTTCATGGAAATGCTTATACGATTCAACTCCATCAGTATATATTTCAAAAGTATTACTAGAAGTTAATGTTGGAACCTTTAAGCTAGAAAATACATTTATAACATCTGTCGGTAGATTATTTTTTTCATACTTATTTATATCAATAGGGCATTTTTGATTTATACTCATAGAGTCTTTTTGCCAAGAGCTCTTTTCATTATCTTTTCTTCCAAAAATAAAAAAGAAAGGGATAGCTATATATGGGACAAACAATATTGCTAAAAGCCATGCAAGAATATTAGATGCAGATTTTTTATCAACTATAAGTTTTAAAACTACAAATATTGTAAAAACTTGGCAAACAAATAATATAATATTTGCTTCTAAAATATAGAGTAACTTTAATAAGAAATCTTCCATTTAACTTTTATATTCTTGACGAAAACTTTGTAAATTCTAACATATCAAAAATTTACTAGGTAGTTTACTTAGATTGTTTTACTTAATACATGTTATATTACACAAACAATAAAATTATTTATTTTTGAAATCTATATAACTCTTAGGTATTCAAAAAAATCTGTTAAAATGACACCATTAATTTATAAATAGAGTTTGGTATGAAAACAATAGATAAGGTCTTCAAGAGGAAAGTCCAAGAAGGGCAAAAACTTCTACCAAATATTAAGAATATAATTCTAGTAGCTTCTGGAAAAGGTGGTGTTGGGAAATCAACAGTAACTACTAATTTAGCATCCGCTTTCTCTAAGATGGGTGCTAAAGTAGGAATATTAGACGCAGATATTTATGGACCAAGTCAGCCAACATTATTAGGATTAAAAGATAATCCAAAAACTACAGATAAGAAAAAGATTATACCTTTAGAAAATTATGGAATAAAAATGATTTCTATAGGCAATCTTATAGATTCTGATTCAGCTATAATCTGGAGAGGACCAATTGTATCAAGAGCATTGATGCAATTGTTAAATGATACAGACTGGGGTGAGTTAGATTATTTGTTTTTAGATCTACCTCCTGGAACTGGAGATATTCAATTAACTATATCAAAGAATATTCCTGTTACTGGAGTTGTTATTGTTACTACTCCTCAAGATTTATCTTTAATCGATGCAAAAAGAGCTATAGCTATGTTTGATAAAGTTAATATCAAAACTTTAGGTATAGTTGAAAATATGAGTTACTATATTTGTCCAAAATGTGGAAATAGTGAGCATATTTTTGGTGAGGACGGGGCTTTCTCTTTATGCGGAAAATACAATGTGGAGTTTTTAGGTAGCTTACCACTTCATAAAGATATAAGGTTAAACTCTGACAATGGTAAACCATATATGACATTAGGCAAAGATGATACTATAAATGATAGTTATATTTCAGTTGCAGAGAATTTATTAAATGAAATAGATAAACTACCTAAAGCGAGTAGTTTAGATTCAATTGGTATTAAATTAGAAAATTAAATAAGGAAGATAAATGGCTATTAAATCTGATAAGTGGATAAAGAAAATGTCTCAAGAACATAAGATGATTGAGCCTTTTGAAGCAGGGCAAGTTAAAGTAGCAAACGGTGAAAAGATAGTTTCCTATGGAACATCTAGTTATGGATATGATGTTAGATGTGCTGATGAATTTAAAATATTTACTAATATTAACTCTTCTATAGTTGACCCGAAGCATTTTGATGATAAAAATTTTGTTGATTTCAAAGGAGATGTTTGTATTATTCCTCCAAATTCATTTGCCTTAGCTCGTACTGTCGAAAAATTTAAAATCCCAAGAGATACTTTAGTTGTTTGTCTTGGAAAATCTACTTATGCAAGATGTGGAATCATTGTAAATGTAACTCCTCTTGAGCCTGAATGGGAAGGTTATGTAACTCTAGAATTCTCAAATACTACACCTCTTCCAGCAAGGATATATGCAAATGAGGGAGTAGCACAAATGCTATTTTTCCAATCAGATGAAGAATGTGAAATTTCATATGCAGATAAAGGAGGAAAATACCAAGGTCAAGTTGGAGTAACACTTCCTAAATGTTAATAAAATATTATTTTATAATACAAAACTATATTCTTTTAATATAAAATTAAAAAACTTTTCTCTTATATAAAATATTTCATATAAAAAATGCAAAAAAATTATAAAGATTATTTTTCTCTTATATTTTTAGTAGTAATAGCTTTCTGCCTATATGGTTTACCGGCTTTATATGCTCCTGATGAAACAAGATATGCAGAAGTAGCTAGAGAAATGCTAGCTACTCATAACTATGTGGTTCCATATATTAATGGAGTAGTTTTTTTTCATAAACCAGCACTTATTTATTGGTTAACAGCTTTTTTTATGAAAATTTTTGGGGAGAATACTTGGGGAGCTCGCTTAGTTAATCCAATACTAGTAATGATTTGTTTATTATTTGTTTACTATACAGTAAAAAAGGTTTTAGAATCTAGAGCTTTAGCTTGGCTATCTGTGATAGTCAGTATTACTACAATTCTATTATTATTTGTAGGCAGATATTTAAATATAGATACTGGGATAGCAGTATTTCTTAACATGACTATGTTGTGTTATTGGGTCAGTTTAAAGTATGATGATAACTATTTTAAAAGTTCTCTTTGGCTATTTTTAGCATTTGTTTTTTCTGGCATAGCTTTTATGACAAAAGGACTTGTTGCTATAGTTTTTCCTATATGTATAGTTGGATTATATAGTTTAATAATGTTTGAGTGGAAAAGGCTTTTAGATATTCGCCTTTATTTGGGTCTTATAATTGTTGCTATTATCGGTACTCCTTGGATATTAGCTGTAAATAATAAATATCCTGATTTCGCTTATTATTATATAGTTGTTCAACAAATATTAAGGTACTCAACAAATGAGCAAAATAGACAAATATCAAAATTAGTATATATCCTTATTTTTATTGGTATCTTTTTTCCATGGTCTGCTTTTTTACCACAAGCCCTAAAAAACTTTTTTACTAAAGAGGGATTTAAGAACAGAAAACAAAACTCTTTTTTATGGTTTTTATTTATCTGGGGATCTTTTATTTTTATTTTTTTTGGAATTTCCAAATCATTTTTAATAGGTTATTTAGCTCCAGCTATAGTTCCTTTTTGTATACTTATAGCAGTATATCTGGAAAAACTTTTTAAAAAAGATTTTTCATTCATGGATAAAATAAGTATTGGATTGCCAATTTTTATTTTTCTATTGTTACCAATAGCAACTGTAATATTATTATATTTGTCTAAAGAAGTTTTTATACCTTTATTTTTTTTACTACTTCCTATATTCATAATATCTATATTCATATCATATGGAGCTATCAGAGCTTTTAGGAGAAAGGATCTTAAAAAAATTATAATCTATTTTTCTCTAATGATGTTTACATTAGGAAATTTTGGATATGCTGCAGGCGAATATTTAGATAAAAAAAATAATAAAGAATTTGTTGGTGATATTAATCTTATTTATAAAGAGTATCCAAATGCTAAAGTTTATACTAGTCATAGATTCTATAAGGTTCCTTTCTATACAAAAAAAGAAGTAGTAATAATAAATGATGAAAATGAATTATCTGATGTAGCATATATCCCAAATTCAGGGACAGATCAATATTTGATGAAATATTCAAAATTTATAAAAAATTGGAATAGTTCAGATGAGCTTAATATATTAATAGTAAGAAATAAACCTAACTTAAAACTTAAAAAAGATTACGTTTTTAGTAACTATGAAAAAGATATAAATCCAGATAAATTCTTTATTCTTGATAAAACAGATTATGCTACTTTAGTTGCTAGTAAAAATATAAGATTATAGCCAATCTTTAGGTTTTAAATATTCATATATTTTCTGTTCCTCAGAATTTTCCTCTGGATACCAATTATATTTCCAACTAGCTAATGGAGGCATGGATGAAAGAATTGATTCTGTACGCCCACCACTTTGTAGTCCAAATATAGTTCCTCTATCAAACACAAGATTAAATTCAACGTATCTGCCTCTTCTATATAGTTGAAATTCTTTATGTTTATCTAAATATTGGATATTTTTTCTTTTTTCTATGATAGGTATATAAGCTTTTATATAAGAGTTAGCACAATCCTTTACAAACTCAAAAGATTCATCAAAAGAAAACCTATTGAAATCATCAAAGAAAAGTCCTCCTACTCCTCGACATTCATCACGATGTTTTAAATAAAAATATTCATCACACCACTTTTTAAACTCTGGATAAAGATCTTTATTATGTCTATCACAAACATTCTTAGCTGTTTGATGCCAGTGGATTATATCTTCCTCATAAGGATAGTATGGAGTTAAATCAAAACCACCGCCAAACCACCATATCGGCTTATCTGTATCAGCGCCAGCTACAAATAGTCTAAAATTCGCATGAGAAGTAGGAACAAATGGATTTCTAGGATGAATAACAAGAGAAACTCCTGTAGCTATAAAAGATTTACCAGCCAAGTCTTTCCTTTTCTCTGTAGCAGATGGAGGTAGAGCATCTCCATATACCTTAGAGAATGCAACAACTCCTTTTTCTATAATATCTCCATTTTCTATAATCATAGAATTCCCATAGCCTTTTAATTTTTGCTCAGGAATATTTGGTTTTTCCCACTCATCATGGATAAATCTAGCAGAAGAAGTTTCTTGTGCATCTAAAGCATTTACAATATTTTGTTGTAATTCCTTTAAAAAGGATTCAACTAAATTTAGTTTATTTTTCATTTAAAGTTATTAAAATTCATTATTGCTATTTTATATTATTAATTATAACGATTTTTTTGTTATAATAACTTTCAGTTTTACAAAAAGGTATTATTAAAGTTGAAAAAGCTAAAGTCAGCTGGTTTTTCGCTAACTGAAATATTACTTATTGTTTCCGCTTTAATTGTCTTTGTCGGGATATTGTTGCCCGTATATCTAAATTATAGCCATAGAAGTAGATTCTCTGCTAAATTAATTGTTTTTCATATTGCTCAAGCTGAAGTAAGTACTGAATTAAGTTATGGTGATGCTAGCGTGATGAAAAAACGTGGAGATAATAATTTATACTCTTTAAAAGGGTTTACTAATAGCCAAGAAGAAACTAGAAAGATTTCTGGAACAGATATTCAAATAAACTATAATGGTGTTTTAAGTAAATCTTTTTCTGACTCTAGTCTAGGAGTCGGAGAAATAATACTAACTCCTTATTTAAAAACAAGAAAGCATCAAATACAAGATTATTATATAGTCTGGGATTGTAAGATTAAATCAAATGAAAGCTTTTCTGAATCTGCTATGCCTGGAGACTGTATTTTCCAAAAGATCAATTAATATTAATCCTTGCTTTAAACATATTTTATGCGTAGAATATCGTTTGCTCTTTGCTATGAGTATAACTATTTAATTCATAGCTTATCAGTGTGATAATTAATGATAAACCGTAAGGAGTTTATAAATGAAACATTATGAAGTTGTAATTATGATTCATCCAGATCAATCTGATCAATTAGAAGCTATGCTTACTAAATATCGTCAGATAATAGAAGAAAAGGGTGGAAAAATCCATAGATTAGAAGATTGGGGGCGTCGTCAATTAGCGTATCCTATAGAAAAGCTTCACAAAGCACACTATATTTTAATGAATATAGAATGTTCTGCTGATTCTTTAAATAAATTGCAAGAATCTTTAAGATATAACGATGCAATTCTTCGTCGCTTAGTTATTGCTACACCTGAAGCTATAACTGAGCCATCTATTATGATGGATGCTAATAAGAAAGAAGTAATCTAATTAGATAGGAGAAGAACATGAGTCGTCGTAAAGTTTGCCGTTTTAAAGTAGAAGGCGTAAAAGAAATTGATTACAAAGATATCAATACTCTAAAAGGGTATGTAACTGAAACAGGTAAAATTGTTCCAAGTCGTGTAACAGGAACATCTGCTAAATATCAAAGACAATTATCTACAGCTATTAAAAGAGCAAGATTTTTAGCTTTATTACCATATTGTGACCGTCACTTTAATTAATACTGGAGGTTAATACTATGAGAATTATTTTAAAAGAAAGAGTAGAGAACCTTGGTGTTTTAGGTGACATAGTTAATGTTAAACCAGGCTATGCTAGAAACTTCCTTATTCCTTTTGGAAAGGCTGTTCAAGCAACTGACTCAAATGTTGTTGCTTTTGAAAAACAAAAAGTTGAGTTAGAAAAAGCTGAACAAGCGAGATTTGAAGTAGCTCAAACTATTGCAGAAGCAATTAAAGAAAAGCAATATGACATAGCAGCTCAAGCTGGTGAAGGCGGTAAGCTTTTTGGATCAGTAGGTACAAAAGAAGTTGCTGATGCTATAGCTGCTGCAAGTGGACATGAAATAGAAAAGAGCCATGTTCGTATGCCAGAGGGTGTTATTAGAAGTATAGGTGAGTATGAGTTATCTATTCATTTATATACAGACTTAGATGTTGTTGTTAAGGTTAATGTTGTAGCTGCTGCTGAGTAGTTTATAATATAGAACTAACACATAGAATCTAAACAATTAAAACCATGTGTTAGCATGGTTTTTTTGTATTATAAATAAAGGTTTTCATAAAATGTCTGTTAATACTCAGTTTAAAGTAGCTGAAACAACTTATTCTTTAGATGCTGAAAGAGCAGTTCTTGGAAATATTCTTTTATATAATCAAAATATCGAGCATATAGTAGATACATTATTAATTGATGATTTTTTTGATAATAGACATAAACTTATTTATAAAAAAATATGCGAATTAAATGAGCAAAATACTCCTTTTGATATCGTTATTTTAAGTGAATATTTAGCTACAGAAGGTGAATTGAATAATGCTGGCGGTGAGTCTTATATTATTGATTTAATTGCTAATACTCCTTCAATATCTAATATAAGAGCCTATGCTGATATTATTAAAGATAAAGCTAAATTAAGAAGCTTACAGAATAGTGTTAATGATATTATTCAGAAAATTTATTCTGCAGATTCGAAAAACCCTGATGAAGTTATTGATTATGCAGAAAGCCGAATTTTAGATGTATCAAAAGAAAGAGATATTACTTCTAAAGGACCTACTTCAGTTAAAGAAGTTATACCTAGACTTGTAGATAGAATGAGTGCGATAGTTGACTCAGGTACTGGTCTTACTGGTGTTTCTACTGGTTTTATTGATTTGGATGAGAAAACCTCAGGGTTACAAAAAGCTAATTTATGTGTTATTGCTGGTAGACCATCAATGGGAAAAACAGTCTTGGGAATTAATATTGCTGAAAATGTTGCAAAGAGTTCAGATAAACCTGTATTAGTTTTTAGCTTAGAAATGCCCTCTGAAGATATTGTAACAAGAATTTTAGCATCTATGTCTCGAGTTGAAATGAATCTTCTTAGGGAATGTAATCGCTTAAATGATTCACACTGGATAAAAATTACATCTTCTATGAAAATGCTTAGTGAGATGAACCTATATATAGATGATACATCTACTTTGACGCCTGCTGAGATGCGTTCAAGAGCTAGAAGGCTTTATAATGAGCATGGAGGATTATCACTTATTCTTATTGATTATCTTCAACTAATGAAAATTCCTGGTTATGAAAGCAATAGAACTTTAGAAGTTTCAGAAATCTCAAGATCGTTAAAAGCATTAGCTAAAGAATTAAATGTTCCTGTAATTGCCTTATCACAACTTAATAGAGCAGTAGATGATAGAAAAGATAAAAGACCTATGATGTCAGATTTAAGAGAATCAGGAGCTATTGAACAAGATGCTGATGTAATTATGTTTATATATCGTGATGAAGTTTATAATAAAGAAAAAGAAGAAGTTAAAAATCTTGGTGAAATTATTATAGGTAAGCAGAGAAATGGACCTATAGGAACAGTTCATGTTAGATTTGATGGTCAATATGCAAGATTTGCAAATTTAACTAATGAAAATGATTATATTGTACCTGGAGATATTGGGTACAATGAATAAGGTGAATATATGTCACAAGATAAAGTAAATTTACTTGGTTTAAATCAAAAACAAATTGAAGAATTTTTTTTATCTATTGGTGAAAAAAAATTTCATGCTAGACAAGTTTTTAAATGGATACATAAAAAAGGAATCATAGATTTAGATTCCATGACAGATCTTGGAAAAAATTTAAGAACAAAATTAAAAGAAGTTTCAGAAATTACAATTCCTAAAGTTTTATTTAGTAAAGCCTCTAAAGATGGTACTCATAAGTGGCTTATTGATATTGGAGGAAGTGCTGTTGAAACAGTTTTTATACCCGAAGAAGGTCGAGGAACTTTATGCGTGTCTTCACAAGTTGGATGTACTTTAAACTGTAGCTTTTGTTCTACTGCAAAACAAGGGTTTTATAGAAATTTGACATCTGCAGAAGTGATTTCTCAACTTTGGATAGCTGCTAGAACTTTATCAAAAAATAATGGAGAACATGATTTTACAGTTACAAATATTGTAATGATGGGAATGGGTGAACCATTAATGAATTTTGACAATGTAGTTCCAGCAATGGATATTATGATGGATGATTTAGCTTATGGATTATCTAGAAGAAAAGTAACTTTAAGTACATCTGGAGTTGTTCCTAGAATATATGACTTATTAGAACAATCAGGAGTTTCTTTAGCGGTTTCTTTACATGCACCAATTGATGAGCTTAGAAATGAAATAGTGCCAATAAATAAGAAGTATAATATAGAATCCCTGCTTGAAGCTTGTAAACTTTATGCAGAAAAGGGTCCACATAAGCATATAACCTTTGAATATACTTTGATGGAAGGTATAAATGATGATCTTGACATGGCTAATAAGCTAGCAAGCTTATTAAAAGATAAAAATGTTCCTAGTAAAATAAATCTTATTCCTTTTAATCCTTATCCAGGAACTATTTATAAAAAGCCTAGTAATAATAGAATTCATAGATTTAAAGAGTTTTTACAAAAAGAAGGATTTGTTACTACTATTCGTAAAACAAGAGGTGATGATATTGATGCAGCATGTGGCCAACTTGCTGGTAATGTAATGGATAAAACCAAAAGAAAAGAAAGATATTTGAAAAAATTAGGAGAAAATAATGAGATATAAATTAGTTTTACTAATAATCTTTTTATCTACATTTTTTACTTGTTCTTATGCGGCTGATACAAATGCAAATGCAAACTCTAATGGACAATCTAAAAGTCCAAATCAAAGTCAAAACCAAACCTCATTTACTTTAAATAAAGGTAGTCTAAGAGATAATCTTAATTATAAAGAAGCTACTAAAATAAATGCTGAATTAGCTATTCTTTATACAAGCAATAATCTTTTAGATAGGGCGAAAGCTAAGTTGATTAAAGCTCAAGATTTAGCTAAAGAACATGGATATGATTTAGCTATAGTAGATTATGCTGCAGGATTTTATTATCAAGCTATAGGTTCAAATTCTAGAGCTGAAGATAAATATAAAGAAGCTATAAGTGACCATAAGAATGATTATGAGGCAATAAATTTTTATGCTCAATTTTTATGTGCTTCAAAAGATGAATATTCTAAAGCAATAAAATTATTTGAAGAATCTCTGACACTTCGAACAAATAATAATATGGCTCAGACATTATATCTATATGCTGAATGTTTAAATAAAGAAGGTAAAAAACAAGATGCAATTGAAAAAATGATTAGAGCAACTAAATTTAATCAAGATTATGGTATTGCTAAATTAAGATTAGCAGAATTGTATTTTGATGAAAAAGACTATAAAAACGCATACAAAACATTATATGCAATGAAAAATAATAAAGAGTTTTTTATTAATCGTAGAGTCTTACAATTAAGACTTAAATTAGCAGAAATAATGGATAATAAAAATGAGGCTGCTATTGTTAGATTAATTATTTCATCTAAGGATGATAATGATGATGACAATATGATAGATTTCTATTTACCATCATCTGCAGATATGGAGTTATAAGTGGTAAAAGATATGAATAAAAATAATGAAGAGCGCCTACAAAAAATATTAGCTAAATATGGACTTGGCTCTAGAAGAAAGGTTGAAGAATATATAGCAGAAGGGCGAGTTCGAGTTAATGGTAAAGTTGCTGCTCTAGGAGATAAAGCTTCTGATAATGATAAGATAAGTTTTGATGGTAAGGCTTTACATCTTTATGGAACACCTATGACACGACCTAGGGTTGTTTTATACCATAAAAGAGAAGGCGAAGTTTGCACGCGAAATGATGAAAAAGATAGGAAAACAGTTTTTGATTCATTGCCTAAACTTTCTAAATCTAACTGGATTATGATAGGAAGATTAGATATTAGTACCACAGGTCTTTTACTTTTTACTACTGATGGTGACTTAGCAAATAGATTGATGCATCCATCTTATGAAATTGAGAGAGAATATGCAGTAAGAGTTTTTGGAGAGCAACTTTCTCAAGAAAACTTGAATAAATTAAGAGCTGGTATCATGCTAGATGATGGTTTAGCTAAATTTAATAGTATAAGATTTTCTGGGGGAGAAGGTGCTAATATTTGGTATTATGTGACCTTATCAGAAGGTAGAAATAGAGAAGTAAGAAGAATGTTTGATGCTTTAGGTGTTACTGTAAGTAGACTTACACGAGTTAGGTTTGGTGACATTGTATTACCTAGGTTTTTATCTAGAGGAAAAACTTTAGAATTAGAGCCTGATGAAGTTAATAGATTAAGAAAATCTGTAAAACTTTCAGCATTTAAATATCCTAAAAATTTATTAGATAAGTTTAAAAGGTAATACTAGATGTCTTTTGATAAAGAATTTAGCGAAATTCTAGGACTAACTCTATGGGAATTGAAACCTAGCTTTAAAACAGCTGAAGAAAAATTACCTATAAAAAAAGTAGATATAAAACCTGATGAAATAAAGCTAATATTTTCTAATAGTTTAGAATCTAATAAAAATATTAATTTATTTATTTCTAATCAAGATCATTTAAGTTTTTTTAAATCTATTTCATTTAGTTTGTTCTTTAATTCAAAAGTAAATATCTATCATTATAATAGTGACTTAACTCAAAATACATTAGAAAATTCTATAAATATATATGATAAAGATATATTAAAAGATTTTTCAAATATTAATTCTTCTATAAATAAAAAATATATTTTTAGCAAACTTTATGAATCTTCAGACTTCACTTCTAAATGAAATTTATTATGAGAATACTCTTAATTTAATTAGAAAATCTAATCATGATTTTTCTTGGTCAGATAAACTAATATATGAAACTTTTAAAAATAAAAATAATATTATTTTTGGATTATTTAATGATAAAAATTTAATAGGAGTATCTCTTTACTTATTTACTTTAGATGAAGCAGAGCTCTTATATATAACCTTGAGTAAAGATTTTAGAAATAAGGGATTAGCTTACTATCTATTAGAAGATAATATAAAAATTTTGAGACAAAAAAGTATCAAATCTATATTTTTAGAAGTAGATATAACGAATTTATTTGCTATTAAATTATATGAAAAACTTAATTTTAAAAATATTTCTATAAGAAAAAACTACTACAAGTATCCTAATGGTAAAACTAGTGATGCCTTAATATATCAATTAAGAATTGAAGATTAATATATTAACCTATAATATTCTATATAGAAGACAGCGGGGGAGCTTTAGCTGAGATAGTTTTATGACTAGACCCTTTGTACCTGATCTAATTAATATTAGCGTAGGGAGTTTGTTTGATTTTAAATCTATCATTCAAAACTTTCTATTATTTATAAACTTAATAAATAGTAGGACCTCTTATGGAAACAATAGGAAATATAACTTTAAATATATCATTTATACTTTATTTAGTTCTTTTTTTACCACAGACTATTCATAATCAATTTAAACATACTACAACAGAAATAAGTTTATGGACTCATAGCTTAATGATAATAGCTAACTCTTTAGATTTAATTTATGCTGTTGGATTTAATATGCCATGGCAATATATAACAGTAAGTGTAGTTTTATTAACATTTTTAACAATTCAGCAACTTCAAATTCTAAATGATAAATTATCAAATAAAATCTTTTTACATAGCTTTTTTATATTTTCATTTTTATTAATTGCTATTTATTTTGCTCTTAATAATATTTTTACAGATAGTAATTTATTAATTTTTGGTTCATTAAGTAATATTATTTATAATGTATATTGGTTTCCTCAGATATGGAAAAACTTTAGAACAAAACAAGCAGAAGGCTTTAGTATAATTTATTTATATTTATCAATAATAACTTGCAGTTGCGATATAGTAAGTGGCTTAACTTTAAATTGGCCTATACCAACAATAATTGGAAGTTTGTTTCTACTTTTTTTAATTGGTATTCAAATTTTTCAATATTTATTTTATAAAAAAGAAAATTACAAAGTTCTCTTGGTATAAATTATGCTAGAATCAAAAAGTAATAATTTAAAAGAAAAAACTATAATGATATATTTTTTAGCTAAAAACCAAAATTGGGCAAAAGCTGCTCCATGGTTGGGAATAGTCTCACTTTTTTTATTATTTTTAAACTTTTCTGTTTCAGATCCTCATCTCTGGGCATTAATAAATATACCATTATACTTTTTTCATCAAACTGAAGAGCATTATATTCCTGGTGGTTTTAAATCCTTTATGAATGAAAAAGTTTTAAAATCTATTGATGGGAAAGAAACCTTAACAGATGTGAAGATTTTTTGGATTAATATAATAATGGTTTGGTTAGCATTTGCTATTTTTGGAACATTAAGCTTTATTAATCTCGGTTTTGGATTACTAATTATTATTTTTAGTATTATGAACTGCCTAACTCATATTCACGAGGGAATTAAATTAAAAGCTTGGAATCCTGGATTAGTTATGGCAAGTATACAGTTTGTGATATCTATTTTTGCAGCAATATATGTTTCTATGCATGGACTTGATAATGTACTAGCATGGTGGATAGGAACTATAATTTTTTCAATTTTAGCTCATGTTTTATTATTTAAACTAGTCATGAGTAAATAGTTAATATAAATATAGGAAACTTTAAGATGTCTAATCGTTATCAAATAACTAAAAAAGTAACTATAGTTGGTATGATAATAAATTGCCTTTTAGCTATGGTTAAAATGTTAATTGGTGCTATTGGAAAGTCTCCAGCATTATTTGCAGATGGTGTACATTCATTTTCAGATTTAATTAGTGACATTATGGTTCTTTTTGCTGCTAAATATGCAAATATTGGTGAAGATAAGAATCATCCATATGGCCATGAAAGAATTGAAACTTTAGCAACTTTAGCATTATCTGCAATTTTAATAACTGTAGGTTTTACTATTGTATATCATTCACTGTCTAATCTTATTATAGGAAACTATAGTACACCAGATAAGTTTACAGTTTTTGCAGCTATATTTTCAATTTTAGGAAATGAGTTTATTTATCAATATACGATGAAAGCTGCTAATGAAATTGATTCTGATTTACTTAGAGCTAACGCATGGCATAGTAGATCAGATATGTGGTCATCTGTTGTAGTATTAATTGGTCTTATTGGAGCATTTATCGGCTTTGTCTGGATGGATGCAATAGCTGCTCTAGTAGTTTGTTATATGATTGTTAAAATGGGTATAAAATGGGGATATTCAGCAGTCTCTGAGCTTATCGATGAAGGTGTTGATGAAGAAACTAGAGCTTCTATAAAAAAAATAATTAGAGATACTGAAGGTGTTCTTGATTTCCATTGTTTAAGATCAAGAAAAATGGCTGGCAAAATTATTATTGATGTTCATATTTTAGTTGATAAATATATAACTGCTTCTGAGGGTCACTATATTGCTGAAAAAGTTAGAAGCAATATTTATTATAATATTGAAAATATAAAAGATATAACTGTCCATGTTGATGTTACCGATCATTATGATGTATTTGTAAAATTAGATAAGATTGAACCATCTAGAAAAGAAATAATTGAACAACTAAAACATTACTGTTCTTCAACTTACTTAAATATTGATCTCCTTTTAGAAAAGAAAATGTTTTTATACTATTTAGAAAATCATATAGATATATATTTATTTTTAAAAGATGAAAAATTATTAGAAGAATATCAGCATAAATTGTCAAAATTTAAAATAAAAAATCATAATATAGAAATTACAGTATTCGCATATATTTAATCTATTTCTAATTAATTTCTAAAAATAGTATAATCTTAGTATCTAAATTTATTTTGATATCCTATGAAGATAAAAAAAGCTGTTTTTCCTGTAGCAGGTTGGGGAACTAGATTTCTACCGGCTACTAAGTCTTGCCCAAAAGAAATGTTAACAGTAGTAGATAAACCTCTTATACAATATGCTGTTGAAGAAGCTATAGAAGCTGGATGTAAAGAATTAATCTTTGTAACAAGCTCTAATAAAAAATCTTTAGAAGATCATTTTGATAGAAACTTTGAATTAGAATATTCATTAGAAAAAAAAGGTAAATTTGACCTTTTACAGACAGTTAGAAATATTATTCCTAAAGATGTAAGTTTTTTCTTTGTAAGACAGCCCGAAGCTTTAGGTTTGGGACATGCCGTGTTGTGTGCTAGACCTCTTGTAGGTATTGAAGATTTTGCTGTGCTCTTGCCTGATGATTTAATTTATAATATAGAAGGTAAAGGTGCTTTAGCTCAAATGGTGGAAAGAGTTGATGGCACAGATATAAGAGGATGTTTAGCAACGCAAACGATTCCTAAAGATAAAACAGAGTCTTATGGCATAGTTGCAAAAGATGAAGAAAATTTTATAAAAGCTATTGTAGAAAAACCATCTCCCTCAAAAGCTCCTTCAAATACTGCTGTAGTTGGTAGATACTTATTACCAAATAAAATATTTAGATGTCTTGAGTCTACTTCAGAAGGTGCTGGTGGAGAGATTCAGCTTACAGATGCTATTGCTAGACTTATTGATCTAGATGAAAAAGTTTTAGCCTATGATTTTCAAGGCACTCGATATGATTGTGGAAGTAAATTAGATTTTCTTATAGCTAATTATGAGCTAGCACACGTTCATCCTGAACTTGGAGAAAAATTTAAAGGATACTTAAAAGAAAGAAATAATAAATAATTATTTTAGATAATCAAAAACAACTTCTCCGAAACCTAGTGTTACATCAGCAATAAAATGTGAACCTTTAACGATTTCTTTTACTGGTAAATGATTAAGAGCTGCTTGTACATGATTAAAAACTTGTAAATCAACAGGGCCAGTCCAAGCTCCTTTTACAGTTACATCTTTTACATGATATTTAACTAGTTCACATATACTTACATCTTTACCGTTTACATGCGGAATTGTTTTAAGTAAAAAGTTTGGAGTTTCTTCTAAAGATTTTTTAATAATATCTTTATTGAGCTCTTCATATTTATAACCCATAGTACCAAAAGCTACATCTATACTATTATATTTAACTGTACCTAATAGAGTATCAGAATCTACAATTAGAGTAGGGTGAGCATATTTTTTTGGGAATCCCCAAATTTCACGACCTGCTGCAATAGATGGTAAATTATCTAATAGCATAATATGAGAATATAGACCTTTTTTACCCTCAAATTCAACCTCTATAAGTTGTCCAGCCTCATTAAAGCTACCAAAACCATTAGCATCATGCATTTTCATAAATTCAAATTTTACAATACCTGTTGGTTTAAGAGGCTCTGGAACATATTTTTTTAAAATTTCTAAATCAGCTTTATAGTCAATAATAAAGTATTCTCTATTTGTAAACTTATAAGCTATTCTATTTGCTGTAGGGGATACTAGAGGCATTGAAAAAACATTTTTTCTAACATCTTCTATTTTCATAAAATTTCTCCAATATTTTGAATAGTTCATTTTTATTATATAATTAAACTTAAATATAAAGTACTACCTCTTATAGAAAACGATTTATTTATGAATAAAACTCAACAGCGAATATTTGACTTCTTAGATGATCAAAAATATATAAGTGGTACAGAAATAGGTGAAAAGCTAGGTATTAGTAGAGCTGCTATTTCTAAAAATATTAAAAAATTAAAAGATATATATCAAATAAATATATTATCTAATCCTAGAGTTGGCTATCTTTTAGAAGAAAAATTAGATCTTATAGATAAAGATAAATTAAATAAAAAATTTAAAAATATTGAATACTTTTATACTATTGATTCTACTTCTAATTATGCGATAAGGGAGCAAAATAGTTTTCTTAATAATACAATTTTTATATCAGAGTATCAGACACAGGGTTTTGGAAGATTTAATAGGGAGTGGGTTTCTCCTTTTGGTAAAAATATATATTGTACTCTTCTTGAGTTTGTAGATTTGGATATATCTAAATTACCGGGTTTATCTTTAGTTATTTCTATAAGTATTTCTAAAACTTTAGAAAAAATAGGTTTAAATCCTAAATTAAAATGGCCTAATGATATTTTTATTAAAAATAAAAAAATAGCTGGTGTAATAATAAATGTTTCTGCTGAGGTTAATGATAAAGCTAAATTATTTATTGGTTTTGGCTTAAATGTTAATATGCAAAAAGATAATAAAATAAAAACAGAATGGACATCTTTGAAACTAGAATTACAAACTCATATAGATAGAACAAAATTATTATCAGAGATAATAAAAAATATACAAGATGATATAAAGATTTTTACTAATGAAGGTTTCTCTTATTTCAAAGAAGAATATGAAAAGATTAATTATTTAAAAGATAAATTATTTACATTAAAGCTAGGAAATAAAGAATTTAATAATTGCAAATATATAGGCTTATCAAATATAGGTGAAATAGTTATAGAGAGTGAAGAAAAAACTTACTCCTTCTCATCTGGTGAAATTAGTATTTTAGATAGTTCTATAAAGTCTAAATAATCACTATATCTTTTAATTTTAGCTAAACATTTCATTTTTGAAAAAGCTTCTATAGTCTCTATTTGTTCATCTATGTAAGCTACATTTTTATCACAATTTGCTACCCAGCCTAAACATTTAATATTATTATTTTCTAATTCATTTAAAGTTAGTAAAGTATGATTTATACAACCAACTTTAATACTTGAAACTAAGAGTATTGGGATATTTAATAGTTTTATTAAGTCTAACTGTGTAACAGTATTAGAATATGGAGTCAAAAGTCCACCAGCTCCTTCTATTAATAAAATATCATAATCTTTACTATAGTTAATTTTTATAAACTCCTCTAAAGATTCTAATTTGATATTTATCCTCATCTTTTTAGCTGCAATATGAGGTGCTACAGCCTTATCAAAAGAAATACAATTAATTTGTTCTGGAGAATATTTTTGGCTATACGCATTATAAATGCTTTCAACATCTTCAGCTAAGTCATAACCTTGATTTTTTCCAGAAGCAACAGGTTTAAGACATAAAGATTTTATATTTTGATGTTCATAAGCTTTTATTAAATTAGTTGATATGTATGTTTTACCAACTTCAGTGTCTGTACCTATTATAAAAACTTTCTTCATAGTCACTCCTTATAACAAATAAACAAACCAACATGATACGTTAATTTATAGCTATAATCTTTATTTAACAGATTTCTAATCTGCCTGAAATTAATCTCAGAAGATTCCCCAGTATATGTATGCACACCTGTTTTTCTTAAATGATCTATAAGAGAACTAAAATTATGAAATTCTAAAGTATAGTAAAAGACATCTGTATATAGAGACATTAAATTATGGTTATCAACGATTCTAAGCACACTATCTCTGGTGGGCATCTCATTAACTCTTAATATTTTTGAAATCTCATAAAAGTTATCTGATAACAAAGTAGTAAAAGAGAGTACTGATTTTTCATTTAATTTAGCTTCAAGATTTTTTATTAACTCATTTAAATCTTTACTCCATTGAAAAGACATATTGGAAAAAATTAAATCATATTTTGAGTTTAGTAAATGTAGCTCTTCATCAAAATTTAACTCAAAAAAATTAATATTTTGCTTTGAAAAATTTTCTGTTGTTATATTTGCTAAAGTTAAGTCTGCTATATCTAATTTTTTAGGATTAAATTTATTATATAACTCTAATGGTTCAGACATATTTCTAATACCTAGATTTAGGATATTACTTATTTTTATATTTTCAACTAACTTATAACTTATATCTAAAAGCTGCTCTTTGACATTATTTTGAACTATTGAATTTGTATTATAATCTTTAGTTGAGGAAAATTTGTGTTTAACCTTCTCGTATACATTATTCATTATGTTTACCTTTATTTAAAATACTTATAACCATATCTATCTCATTGAAAGAATTATTTGCATGTATAGAAAATCTTAATATTGGTTGATTTTTGGGAACTGTTGGATATCTAAAGCAGGAAACAGCTATATTATTTTTATCTAAAATATTCTTTAATTTTATAGCTAAATTATTATCATTAATTAGAATACTTTTAATTGGAGAAATATCTTTTGAAACTAAATTTAAATTATTTTTTTCACAAAGCTTATTAAAATACTTTATATTTTCTTTTAACTTATGCCTTTGTAGGTCAGCTTCTTTTAGATTTTCTAATTGAGTTATAGAAGCTTCTAAAATCAATGGTGGTAATGCTGTGGTATAAATATAATTTCTAGCAAACTGTAGTAAGTATTCAGCTATTTCATTAGTTGTACAAACTACAGCGCCTATACCACCAAAAGCTTTACCAAGAGGAAATATAGCTATAGTACAGTTCTCATAGTTTAAATTATAATAATTTATAGAGCCTGCTCCATTCTCCCCAAGAATACCAAAACTATGGGCTTCATCTACAATTAGCCTATTATTTTGTAAAGGAGCTAATTCAGTTAAATTTGTAATAGTACCTGTAGTGCTAAATATACCTTCTGTAACAATAAAACTATTTTTATCATAGATATTCTTTAGATGATCCAATTCTTGATGTTTATATCGTTTAAGTTTTGCTCCTGAAAGTTTAATCCCATCAATTGTAGAGGCATGAATATTTTTATCAGCAAATAAAGTATCTTCTTTTGTGAAAAGGGTAGAATATATAGCTAAATTAGCCATAAAACCTGAATTAAAGAATATAGCTTTAGGATAATTTACAAATTTAGCAAATCTCTCTTCAAACTCTTTAACACTACTATTATAGCCACATACTACAGATGAACCTTTACTTCCAAATCCAAATTTTCTAAACCCCTCTAAAATTGACTTCTCTAGATTTTCTAATGAAGAGATATTTAAATAATCACTAGTTGTAAAATCTATAGTCTTTTTAGAATCAAATGTATTAAGTTTCCTTAATAAGTAATGCTCTTTATATTCAAGATATTTCTGTTCTAAATGTTTCATAATTAAGCTACAGCATTGGAAGATAATCCAAGTTTTGATAGCAAATATTGATCTGAATTTATAGAAGCATTATTCTCGGTAAGAAGCTTATCACCATAAAAGATTGAATTTATCCCAGCAATAAAACAAAGAGTTTGTGTCTCTAATGACATATATTCCCTACCTGCTGAAAGTCTAAGTCTTGCTTTAGGAAATAAAATTCTTGTAGTTGCAATAAATCTAACTAGATCAAGATTATCAACTTGTGCTTTAGAATATTTATCACCTAAAGGTGTACCTTTTACCGGGATTAATGTATTAATAGGAATACTTTTAGGTTCTGCTGGTAAATTTAAAAGCTCCAATAATAAATTTAGTCTGTCGTTTAAGGACTCACCCATACCAAGAATACCTCCACAACAGACATTAATATTAGCATTAGCAACATTTCTAATAGTTTCTAATCTTTCATCAAATTTACGTGTGGAGATAATCTCTGGATAAAATTCTCTAGATGTATCTAAATTATGATTATAATAATCCAATCCGGCTTCTTTTAATGTCTGTGCTTCATCACTATTTATAGTACCTAGTGTTACGCATGTTTCTAAACCTAAACTTTTAACGTCAGAGATAATCTCAGCAACTTTATCTAAGTCTTTTTTAGGAATACTTCTCCAAGCAGCTCCCATACAAAACCTTTTAGAGCCATTATCTTTTGCTCTTTGAGCTTCTGCTAATATATTTTCTTTATCAAGTAGTCTATGCTTTTCTATATTAGTATTGTAATGTCCACTCTGTGGACAATATTTACAATCTTCTGGACATGCTCCTGTCTTTATACTTTTTAAAGAACATAACTCAATATCATTATCAAAATGTTTTTTATGTGTAGATAGTGCAAGGAAAACTAATTCAGTTAATGGTTTGTTATATATTTCTTTTACTTCTTCTAAAGTCATAATTGATTACAGTTAATTTTATTGTAAATAATCTTATCTCGTGTTTATAATTTATGTCAACCATATTTTATAGAAAAGGTTTACATAATGTACAATACAAATATTTGGCATCCATGTACACAAATGAAAGATTATGAAAAAATACCTCCCTTAAATGTTATCAAAACAGAAGGGCGATATATTTATACTAAAGATAATAGAAAGCTTTTTGATGTTACTTCTAGCTGGTGGTGTAAGTCTTTAGGGCATAGACATCCATATATAATTAATAGATTAAAAGAGCAACTTGATAAGTATGGACACACAATATTTGCTAATACAACTAATGACGAAATAGATAGGTTTAGTCAAAGAATTTGTGACTTAACAGGTATGAATAAAACTTTATATGCTGGCGATGGTTCTTCTGCTGTTGAAATAGCCCTTAAAATGACTATCCATCTTAGAAGTTTTCAACATAAAACTAAAAAAAACAAATTTGTCTGTTTAGAAAACTCATATCATGGTGAGACTTTAGCAACTATGAGTGTTAGTGATTGTGGTTTATATTCTAATCCATATAAATCTTTATTATTTGAGAGTTTTATACTTAAAAATATTCCTTATGTAACAGGTAAAAATGACCCTTTATGGTCAAATGCTGAAAACTATTGGCTAGACTCAAAAAAATACTTGGAACAACATAAGGATTCTATAAATGCTTTAATAGTTGAGCCAATATGCCAAGGTGCTGGAGGAATGCTACTTTATAGTAAAGATTACTTAAATAGACTTTGTAAATGGTGTAAAGAGAATAATATCTATATTATCTTTGATGAAATCATGACTGGAGTGGGGCGCTTAGATAAATTATTTGCTTATGAGTATCTAGATATAAAGCCAGACTTTTTATGTTTATCAAAAGGTTTAACATCTGGAATTATTCCTTTTAGTGTTGTTTTAACAAAAGATGAATATTATAAAATGTTTTATGCTGATGAGTTAAGTAAAGCTTTTCTACATTCACATACTCATAGTGGTAACGTGTTAGGTGCAGTTGTAGCAAATGCAGTATTAGATATATTTGAAAAAGAAGATATATTGGAAAATGTAAATCATTTAGAAAAACAATTCTTAGAAGCTTTTACTCAATTACAGAAAGAAATACCAATATTAACAAATATAAGAAATATTGGAGCAATGATAGCTGCTGACTTAGATATAAGTAAGCAAAGAGCTGGATTAGATGTTTATAGAGAATCTATAAAGCTAGGAGCTTTATTAAGACCTTTAGGAAATACTATCTATTGGTTACCACCTTTAAATTCAACATTTGAAGAAATAAATCAGCTAAAAGATATTACAAAACTATCTATCTTAAAAGCTTTATGACTTATTTCTATTCATAAAATAAACTTTATCTGCTATATAAATTGTTTTAGTTGCTTTTGCGTAGATATTGTTATCTAGATCTCTATATTCAACAGGAAGCTCTACAACAGCTTTATTTTTTACTTTTATCTTTTCTTTTATTTCATCAATATGTTCTAAAGTTAGTAAAAATTTAGCATATACATTTTTATCAATTGGTTTTAGATACTGAATATTAGCAGCTAAATCCCAAACACTATAATCATCCCCTAATATATGACATAGCTGAAGAGGGTATATAGGGTCTAATGATGAATATATAGCTCCACCAAAACCAGTACCATGATAATTCTTAGTAGTTTCTGTAAGATGAAATTCTAAATGTACTTCCAAAAAATCATCAGAAATAAATATAATTTCACCACCAGTAGCCATAAAAGCAGGAAATTTATTAAATGTATTTTTTAAAATTATTGCTTCTTTATTAGAATTTTTTTCAGTTGGAAAAATAGGTTTCATTATTCCTCCTATTAGAATTTTTATCTTTCATTAATAAATTTAATAGCTTTATCTAAAGCTATTTTAGGATTTTCAAAAGGAGCCATCCCTATCATACTTATAAAGCCGTGATACATCTCATTATCATAATGGGTTTCTACATATACGCCTTCATCTTTAAGTTTTTTCTCATAAGCATATATACCATCTATTAACATATCATGTGTTGCTGCAATGATTAAAGTATCTGGTTGTTTTGTATTTTTATAGAAAATTGGAGAACATGTTGGCTCTTTTAACTGTCTTTTATTTTCTAAATATGCATTTAAAAAAAGTTCACACCATTCTGATGTTAAATGATATTTGTGTTCACCAAATTTTTTAATACTTTCATATTGAGTATACATATCAGCTGCAGGGTAAACTAATATTTGGGCTTTTGGCATATTATCTTGTCTTTCATGACAAATGATTGTTGCAAGATTACCACCAGCACTATCTCCCATGACAAAAATATTTTCTTTCGCAAAGCTAAATTTTTTAGCATTTTCATATAGCCAATCATATGCATAAAGTGATTGATTTACGGCTGTTGGGTATTTATGCTCTGGAGCTAAACCGTATTCTAAAGAGAATATATCAAAATCACCATTATCACATAGATATCTACATATATGATCATATGTATCTATAGAGTTAAGAGCCCAACCGCCTCCATGAATAAAAAGTACGGCTTTATTACTAGGCTTTTTTGACTGATAATGTCTTAATATAGTGTCATTTTCTAATCTTATATCTTCTTCTTTAATATTTGGCTTTTTAAGATTTTCCATAGCTGCTAATGAAAGTTTCTTAAATTCTTCTCTTTGAATTCGTAAATCTAACTTTTTTAAATGACGCATTTCTGGGTTATCAAATAATTCAGCAAGAGCTGGATGATACGACATTACTACCACCAATAATTGAAAATATTTTTTATGAAATAATTATAACCTAAATTTTATGTACTCTGACTATATTTATTGATTGTTGCTCTAGTATGGCTGTAAGCTTTTTAGTTGCTTGATCTAAGTCCTCTATACTAGAGTCTTTAGGTAAATTTAAAATAGAAGGTTTTCTAGAGTGGCCAATCAAACTTTTAAACTTAATGATCTTTTGTATATCATTTATATTTTTTAAAAGTAATTGTGCAACTTCAGCTTTTTTACTAAAACCAAAACCAAGATCAAAATAAATATTTTCTTCTCTTACTCCAGCTCTAATTAAGCTTTGCTTTCTAACTAGAAAAAAATCAACAACTTCTTTAATTGCATTATCTTTATCTAAATATTTATCTCTATTTATAATTCCTAAATTATGAGTCATTACATAATTTTTATTATATTTAGCAATTAATTTTGCTTTTTCATCAATATCATTACATTCAACATCATTAATCATCGAAATAATATCATTATGCTTTTCTAGGATTTTTCTAATAACCTCTGTTTTTCTAGTATCTATACTAATTAGTGGACGATATTTTAGATTTTTGATGTTATTTTTTATAAGTCTTAAAAACTCATCTAATTTATTAAATTCATCATCAGTTTTTACTTCGGTAGCTTTTAACTTAGTAGACTCTGCACCTAAGTCAATAATCTCTGCACCATCATCAATTAATTGATAAAAATTTTCTAATCTTTGGCTATCTGTAAGGTGACCATCTGAGAATGATTGAGATGAGAGGTTACATATACCCATTCTCATAGTTCCAGATATTCTTTGTTTTAACTTTTCCAGCTTAGATAAAGTTAAAATATGCTTATCCAAATCTAAATTTAGATACTCTGGATGTTGCCAATCATTTTTAATTTCTAATAATGGTAATAAAGCAAAGCTTCTATTTAAAATTTCCTTATGAGGAATAGTGAGCTTATCAGTTTTTAAAACCAAATCCTCAGCTGCTAATATATCTAAATCTATAACTCTTGGTGACCATACTGGAGCATTTAGGTTTCTACCTATAATTTGCTCAACTTGCTTTAAATAATCTAATAACTCTAAGGGTTCTAAATCAGTTTCTATCTTTATTGCAGCATTTAAATACTTAATATCCCAATCTTCTGGAGCATCATCTTTTAATAGTGCATCACTACTATACAGGCTAGATTTTTTAAGTATCTTTATATTTTGAGATTGTTCTATGGTTTCTATGGCTGTACGAATATTTATAAGTGTGTCACCTATGTTTGCACCTATACCAATAATATATTGCATAGTAGCTTACTTCCTAATAACAAAAGATGCTGCAGCTATTTGTGAAACAGGAGGGCGCTTTATTAACTTTAGATATTCTACTTCTACATTAGGGTAGCTTTGAGCTACAAAATCATAAATTTGTTGAGCTAAATATTCTATAAGATCACATCTAAAACTATCACAAAATTCTTGGATTTTATTGCGAAGAGTATAGTAACAAATAGTGTCATGTAGATTATCATTACTAGAAGCTTTAAAAGCTTTTGGAAAAACTAGCTCAAGATCTAATTCAATTTTTTGTTTGAATGCTTTTTCTTCTTCTGAACAACCTAGTGATACATATATTTCTAAACCATTTAATAATAAAGATTTTTTCATTGTTATATAAAAGCAAATGTAAGTTTATGCCACTTAATATATCATATTAGCAAAATAGATAATATTTTAGTTAAATGCTTTCTGATATAGATACTTTCTTTAAGAAAATAGCTTCTCATCCCGAGGATAGAAAAATAACTTTTGAGAATCAAGAATATAGTTATAAAGAGATCTTAGATAGAGGTTATATATTAGCTAGTTGGATAAATGGTAAAGCTTATAAAAAAGTATTCTTTAATTTTAAAAATTCTCATAATACTATTTCTTTATATCTAGCTGGAATGATAGCTGATATTGAATACTTAGTCCCTATAAATCCTAGACTTGTTACTCATGAATTAGAAAGTATCTTGGAAAAGAGTTCTCTCTTTATAACAGATAAAATTGATAATGACTTAAAACTTTTCTGTAAGAAAAATAATATAGAAATTATTAATGCTGACTTTTTAAACAATCTATTAGATAGCAAATCAAATACTGATTATGCTGAAGTAAAAGGTAAAGCTATATTTAGTCATATAAGCTCTGGTACAACAGGGAAATATTGTCAGCATCCTCATAGGATTAAACAAATCATAGATTATGCCTATAAACGAGCTAATGACTTAGGTTTAGAAAACGGGGATAAAATTTTAATAGCTTTATCACTGAATCATGCCTTTGCTTTCTCATACCAACTTTTACCAGCCCTAGTAATGGGTTTAGATATAGTAATAATTAGAGAATTTAATCCTAAAGAAGTAGCCGAGAGGATGGTTAAAAATAAAGTTACAGCTATAGCACTACTTCCGACAATGTATTATTTCCTTTTTAAGGAAAATCTAGATGGACATATACTTAAGTACTTGGGTGTAGCAGGCGATCAGCCAAGTGAAGATTTATTTCTACAAGCAAAAAACATTTTAAAGCTTCCTTTTCTAAACGGTATAGGAATGACAGAAGTTTTTGGTTATGGTCAAAATATTAGCCAAGCTCAAAGCACAAACCAAATAAAAATCTTTGATGATACACAAGTAAAAATAGCTAAGTTTAAAAATAGTGACTATGGAAAAATCTTTATCAAAAACTCTATGATACCAATAAATAATAATTCTGAATGGCTAGATACTGGTGATATAGGTAGTTTTAACTCTAATATAAGAACTTTACATTTTTATGGCCGTGAGAAAGATATTATTATAAAAGGTGGATCAAATATTGCTCCTATAGAAATAGAAGAAGCTATCAAAAAATATCCTAAGATTACAGATGTTATAGTAGTAGGTAAAAAAGATGATATTTGGAGAGAACTAGTCTGTGCTTTTATAGTTAGTAAAAATGAAGTTACTTTAGAAGAGTTAAATACACATTTAGAGCACTATATAGCCCAATATAAAAAACTAGATGAAGTCATTAAAATAAAAGAAATTCCAATTACAAAAACTGGTAAAACAGATAGAGAAAAATTAAAAAAATTAGCTAACCAAGCACAAGTTTTTATTATCTAAAACTCCTAAATTTATTGTTGTAGGCTTTTTAATATATTATTATCTATGCATATAGATTGAAATTTTACACTCTTTTATGTCCACTCCATTAACTATATTAAGTAACTTCTTCTTATAAATACTAAAATGATAAACTTAATAATATTTATACTCATTAGTGTCAACTTAGCATTATCCTTAATGTTTAAAGATTCGCTAGCTAAAACATTTTCAGTTATAGTTGTTATATTTATGAATATTATACTTGTCCCTTTCTCATTACTTATGGCGGCCTTTGCAACAGATAGCCCTAGTTCAAGTATTAGCCAAGGAATATTAGTATTATTAATATTCTTGGGTATACCAAATTTAGTAGTTACTTTATTTTTTAGCCTATGCCTCTTTCTAAAGAAAAGACAAATAAGACAATAAAATAAATGGTTTCTTTCTATACTAGATTATTTTAACTATACTTATACTTAGAAAATATATTTTAACTAATTAAAATATTGAGAATTTCAGTTATAAAAAAACAGCTTGCTAAAGCTGAAACAGAACAAGATTTATTAGTAATAGCTCCTATGATAGAGTATGCCTTTAGAAAAACTAGTCTTAGAAGTATTTTAGAACGCTTTTTTGGCTGGCTTTTTATTATCACTCTGTTAATTGTTCTAGTAGGTATTCCGACTGTAATGTTTACAGGTATAGATCTAAATGATTCTAATTCGAAATATTTAAGAATTACTATCTTAACAGCATTTTTTGGAATGTTTCCTACTATAGCAATATTTTTACTAATTAATAATACTAGACGAAAAGTATTAGGGGCTATTGCAAAAAAAGTCGCTATATTAAAATACTCACTAAAGCCAACTAATTATTTAGATATCGAAACCTTAATTTATAATCTAAAGCTACCTAAAGGTTCAAAGAGAAAAATCATATACCAATATGAAACAGAATATTCATTTAAACACTTTATATTTAAGTACTTTTATCAAACTGTTGAAAAGAAAAGTAACAATGAAAGTAAAACCACAAATCACTTTTCATATGGAATGATTTTTAAAAATGAGAATAATATTCCTGAATTTACATTAAGCTCTAAGAGGGGAAGTTTTTCAGCATCTCCTACTTTTAATAAAAAATTCTCAGTAACATATATGAAAGACAGGTTTAAAACTAGAGCTTTTTTAGATCCTGGAATGATTTCTAAAATTATAAAAAATAAAGATCATTTACCATATGATTTTGATTTCATATTTTCTAATGAATATTGTGCTTTCACATCATATTATTCATTTGTAGATCTTGGTGATGACACTACAATAAATATAGATGTTAAAAATATAAATAATGATATTAAAAACCGTGTAGATAAAAATTATGAAAATATATTATCTCTTTTTAAAGATACATTTGAAGCTGTTAAGGAGCCCTAAAGATGACTACTTTTATTATTTTACTTATAATTGCTGCATATCTTACTTACCTATATAACTCTATTATCTCTGCTGATAATAGTGCTAAAAGAGCTTGGTCAGATTTGGTAGCATATAAAAGAAATTTACTGAAAATAATACCAAAATTAGAAGAAAGTATTAGTAGCTACCGTAACTATGAGTCTGAAACGCTACATTCTATAACAAAGCTTAGAACATCCATTGATTCATTAAGTACAAAAGAGATAGATACTAGCTCATTAAAAGAGACAGAAGAGCTATCAAAAGATGTTAGTACTGCCTTAAAGGTTAGCCTAGAAAATTACCCTGAGCTAAAAACAGATAATCTATATATAAAATTCATGAAAGAGTGGACAGATGCCCAAGAAAATATAACAGCTTCTATAAACTTTTTTAACCAAGCAGTTGAGAATTTTAATAATAAAATTATGCAATTCCCAACAAACTTAATAAATAAAGTGTTTTTTAGGAAGGATAAAATAGTTGAGTTTAATGATGCTCAAAGTATGCAAGATTTTTCATACAAACCAAACTTTAAATAATTATTTCTCAGATTTTTCTTTTTTACCTCTATTTTTTATAACTTTACCTGTTTGGACATCAATTATTAGAGTATGTTTATTTCTATCTTTATCAGTACATTTTATCTCTACAGCTTTACGCCCATTTTCAGCTTTAGTAATATTTTTACAACCATTTTCTTGAGCAATAGCAAGAGCTTTTAAAACACCTATATTATTTATTTTTATAGGCTTAGGAACTCGTCCTGTTTTAGCATCTATTACTAGCTTAGTCTTATCACCACTATTAGGATTAACAACTATAACATCATATTTTTTACCTTTACGTTCTATTTCATAGATATTTTTATAACCTGCTGAATCTAAATTATTTGCTACTGTTATAAGTGATACAGACTCTTCTTTTGGTTTCTCATCTGCAAAAGTGTAAGAAGTCACAAGTAATGACAATACTCCAAGTGATAATATAATTTTTTTCATGTAATTCTCCATTATGCTTTTTATAGCGAGTTTTCTAATTAACTAGTAACTATTAGTTATATACTAATATACCTAAATTAAGCTCAGTTCAAATAAAAAAATAGCAATATATTCAAATAAAATATAACACCTTTAAAGGTTTTTCTAGAAATTTAATCAGAATAAAAATATTATAATTGCTTTTAAAGATGTTACAAAATCTTGTAATAGAGGATTTTATTCAAAACTTATAAAGTTTTCTAAAGAGGCTAGGGCACTTGATGGTATAGCAGTAGCAAATATCCAGTCTAATTGGAAACATAACGTAACCTCAAGTACTGAGACATACGTTTGTGCTGATGGTTTAATAATGTCTGGAGTAGCATTACGGGCTGATATAGTAAAATAAGTGTTATTTTATATTTTTAACTAGCCTAAAATAAATTTTATAGGGTAGGATTTTTATTAGCTTAAGCACTAATGTAAATTTCTTTGTAAAATGAATTTCAAAGCTGGAACTTACTAAACCATTTAAAATCTTATCTGCAGCAAATTCTGGTGTCATTAAAGCTGGCATTTTAAAGTCATTCTTATCTGTTAGTCTTGTTTTTACAAAGCTAGGATTTATTAGCTTTATATTTAAGTTTTGATTTTCTGCTTTAAATGACTCTACTAAATTTATAACGGCTGCCTTAGATGCTGCATAAGGCTGAGATTTAGGTAAACCAATATACCCAGCCACACTAGCTGTGATTGCTAATTGACAATTTTTATCATTTTTTAGATATGGTAAAACAGCATCTATAAGATAAAAAACAGCATTAAGATTTGTATTTATAGTATTTTGGAAATTTTCTAAACTAATCTTCTCAACAATAGCAGGTTCATAATATGCTGGTAGATATATTATTCTATCTACAGATTTTCCTAATACCTCATTAGCAGCTGTTAAAAATTCATCATATTTTGATACATCAAAAGCTACAGTTTCAGCTTGTGTACTTAAGCTATGAGCTAAGGCATCTAACTTATCTTTTGATCTAGATGATAGAATAAGCTTAGCACCTAACTGATCTAGCTTTAAAGTAAGTGCTTTACCAATACCATCAGTAGCTCCAATTACCCAAACCCTTTGATTTTGGTAATGTTTCTTAAGCTTTTGCATTAGGATTATTCTCCTTTTTCATAAAGAGCGTTAATGAACCAACTTTTATTCCAAATTTCCTAAATGTATTTTTATTTATAAGAACACCATTATTCATCAGATACATCCAGTCATCAAAATTTATAGTAATCTCTTTACCATTTACCGGAACCTTCATCTGATATTGCCAATTCATAGCATTACCTTCAAGTGTTATATTCGCTTTGCCTATAACATCATGAGTAGTTGCTTCATAGTGATTATCATCTATTTTTGTGATTTTCCAAATCCTATGATCTTTGCTTCCATCATAATATGTCATATGCTCATCAAAGGTTCCTTCATTATCCTGCCAACTAGCATCTCCAGAAAACTCAAATTGCTTAACAACTTTACCTTTCCAGTCTTGGATAATGCCAGTTCCAGCAATATGTCCTTGTAAATACTCTTTTAGGTCTAGTTTAGGACCCATGTCTTTATACGATTGAATATTCGTTGAGCATCCAAATAAACTGATAGCCATAATAATTACTCCCAATTTTGTCATAAGTTTTTTCATAATCCTCTTAGCCTCCTAGAATGTTCTGGGCTAGATGTGTCATCACTTAGCCATATTTCAAAAAAGTAGGTAGATAACTTTTTATCTTTTATTTCTCCTAGTAATTCATTATTGCCTGAATAAATATATGCATAGCCTTCATCAGACATGTAACCATACAATATATCTCCTTTTTTCACATCTGGAATCATACCTGAAAATATCTTTTTATAATCTTGTTTCTCAGTCTTTGTAAGAGAAGGGTGTTGTAAGCTTATTTCTTTAATAGTTTGACTGACAATGCTCTGACCAGATAAGTTTCTAAGATATGATATTCTTAGTAAAAACGGTTTATCCCAATCAAATTTACCATCTGTTGTAAAAAGCTCAGCATCATAAACGTCAAAAAACCATTTTTGGTAATGAATTTTGCCTACGAGCTTATCGTTTTGTCTCTCTATGCTAGAAAGATCTGATGCCCATGAACATATAGGAAAGAGAGATATTAAAATTAATAATCTAGTTGCTAAGCTATTCATGTGTTATCTCCAGCTGTACAACATTAGTACGACCTTTTTCAAATGAAGCACTACAAGATAGTAAATAAAAATCCCACATTCTTTGGAATCTTTTATCAAAACCTAATTTTAAAAGCTCTTGCTCTTTATTTGAAAAAGTTGCCTGCCAGATATCTAAAGTTTTTGCATAATCTTTAGCAAAGAAATGTTTATTAGTACATTTTAAGCCAACTTTTTTTAACTCTTTTTCTATTTGCTCCATAGATGGTAGAAAACCACCGGGAAAGATATAGGTTCTTATCATATCAGTACCTGAAGCATATGATTTATAAAGTTTGTCATCAATCAATATACTTTGAATAATAATCTTACCATCTTGTTTAAGTAATTCTTTTAGCTTTGAAAAATACATTGACCAATATTCTCTACCTACAGCCTCTATCATTTCTATGGAGACAATATAGTCATACTTACCTTTTTGGATTCGATAATCTTCTATAACTATCTCAGCATTTTTACCATCTAGCCTTTGTTTTGCATATTTATGCTGCTCTTTTGATAGAGTTATTCCTTTTAATGAATAATCACCATAATTTAGAGCCTCTTCAGCAAAGCATCCCCAGCCACATCCAACTTCTATGATACTTCCTGATTTTTTATCAAATCTTTCTAAAATATTCTTATATTTGTTTGATTGAGCCTGTTCTAATGATTCATCTTGATCTTTGAATAACGCTGAAGAATATGTCATTGTCTTATCTAACCAAAGCTTATAAAACTCATTACCTAAGTCATAATGCTCACTAATATTCTTTTTGCTTTGTTTTATTGAATTTCTCTTAGTTAAATAGCTTAATTTTTGTAACCATTTATTTAACAGTGATGGCTCCATATAGCTATCAAAAGCTTCATAATTATCTAAAGAGAAAAGAACTAAGTTTTTAATATTTGAAGTTTCCCAATATCCATCTCTATAATCAGCAGCAAAACCTATATCTGCTTTAAATTTTAAATTTACTATAGTACGCCAGTCTTTAAGTAATATATCTGCTGACACGCCAGAATATTTACCTTTTTTATGTACCACTTCTCCTTCTGGAGTAGTTAAAAATATCTCACCATATTCAATATTATCTAAAATTTTAAAAGCTTGTTTTTTTACTAATTTCTCAAACATGGCTCTTACTCAAATTTAACTTGTTTGTTAACTATATAATACGATATGAAGATTACATGAATATTTCTAAAACATTAAATTTTGTTAATGTTCTTCGCTATAGAGATAGTAGATTCTTTTTGTTGAGGCTTTGGAATGTACTTAAGACCTTTTATAAATAACTTTAACGCTTGATAATGTATTAATGTTATAACTTTCAGTGTTAATAAAGGAACTTTAAAAAACTGCTTTATAACACTCATATTTGTAAATTCTTTTAATTTACCATCTATAGAAGTTGCTAACTCTAGTTGATCCTTATTATTAAAGTAATTAATAATTATTCTAACTTTTGAATTCGCCTGCAGATTAATGTCAAAGTTAAACTTATAGTAACCTTGTCTTTCAAAGAAAGGGGAAACATGAAACTCTTTATCAGCTTTAAACCAATTTTCTTTAGTTATATATGAGTCAATATCATAACAAACATAGCTATGTGTTTCTTTAAAAGTATTATTTACTTCCGCAATTATGCCAGTTATATGATTGTTATCTAAGGCTAACCAAAAACTAACAGGGTTAAATAAATAGCCTAGAACTCTAGGCATGGTTATTAAAGTAATGTCTGTATATTGTATTTTATTTTTATCAAAAATCTCTTTTGCCCATATGGTAGATTCTTGAGTATTCCTATAGCCATGATCTTTGTTATAGAAACTCAAAATATTAAATCTATCAATACTAAAAAATACCTTTTTGCACTTTTCTAAATTAGACATATTCAGAGCTGTATAGTAAGTTCTATATTTAAAATAGTTAGTTTTTGGAATAGTTCTTTTATGTGAAACTATAGCATCTAAAATATAGCTTTTTCCTAATCCCATGGTATTTCAACCTTTAGTTTTTTAGCAACATTAACAGCGCTTAATATTCCATCCTCATGAAAGCCATATCTTAGATATGCTCCACAATAATATGTATTTTGAATTCCTTGTATATTATCAAATTGTTTCTGTGCTGAAATTGCTTCTTTATCAAATACTGGATGCTCAAAAGTATGTTCATTTATGATCAATTTTTCATCAGGTCTTCTATCAGGATTTATTGTAACAAAATAGTTATTTGTGGTTTTTAAAGGTTGTAAATTATTCATCCAATAACTTAAAGATATAGCTTCTAGGCTATCTTTGGTTTCCTCATTGATATATACCCAGCTTGACCATGCTGATTTTTTCTTTGGCATAAATGATATATCTTTATGTAAAATAGCTTTGTTTTGCTGATACTTGATACTAGATATTAATTTCTCTTCTAATTCAGTAGGATTTTGTAAAATCTCTAATACTTGATTGGAATGACAAGCAAAAATAACTTTATCATACTTATCTAAATTTCCACTCTCATCGATAATTGATATTTCATTTTCTCTTATAACAGATATTGCCTTAGACCTAAATTTCACATTAGAAAGCTTTAGAGAATCTATTAGCTTTTTAACATACATCTTGCTACCACCATTCACTGTATACCACTGAATTGGCTTAGAAGTTCTTAGTAATCCATGATTATTAAAGAATCTAATAAATGTTAGGGCAGGAAAGTCATACATTTTTTTTACAGGAGTACTCCAAATAGCTGCGCCCATAGCAAGAAGATAATAGTGTCTAAACCAACTTCCTACATTTATAGTATCAAGATACTCGCCTAATGTAACATCTTCTTTTAAGGAATTATTTTCTAAATGATTTATAGATATTTTATTAAATTTTAAAATATCTATAAGCATTTTAATAAAGCTAGGTTTTAAAATATTTAACTTTTGTGAAAATATACTTTTAAAACTCTTAGACCCATATTCAAATTTTCCATTTTTTATAGATACTCCAAAAGACATATCACTTTTTTCTATGGATACATTTAGCTCAGAGAACAATCTAGTTAGATGATGATAAGTTTCATAATTAAAAACAATAAAACCTGTATCTACATCAGTATTATCATCAGTTGTTATTGTACGAGAATGTCCACCATAGTAATTTTCTTTTTCATACAAAGTGACATCATATTCATTTTTTAATAAATAGCTCACTGCTAAGCCTGATATACCACTTCCGATTACAGCAACTTTTTTCATAAAAAAACTAAAATAAATTTTATTACTATAAAGATTAAAAAAAATATTAAAAAAAGAATAGTTAAAAAAAGTTAATGTAATTATCTTATAGGAAGCTGAATTTTTATTATTAAACCTACCGGATTATTATTTTTAGCAGTAATTTTTCCACCATGTAGCTCTATGACTTTTTTTACAAGAACTAAACCTAATCCATTGCCTTTAGTAGATCTACTATTTTCTTCTCTAAAAAATCGATTAAATATATTTTCTAAATTTTCTTCTTTAACCCCAATACCTTCATCTATTATTTCTAATATATAAAAGTTATTTTTTTTATATGAATTAATTAAAATTGTTGTTCGTTTATCTGAATATTTTAATGAGTTATCTAGGATATTTATAATACTCTGAAATATAAGGCTTTTATCTATGCTAATTTCTATACTTTTTATATCTTTTATTAAAGCTATTTGCTTATCTTCCATCATGGGCTGATATAACTCTATAGCATCATCTATAACCTTTGCTATATCAAGCTTTTGTTTATCTAATTTTTGCCTACCATGCTCTAAATGATTTATTTTTAGAATGCTATTAAATATATCTAATATATGATTACAGTTGGCTAATGCATTATAAGTATTTTCTGAAGGATCTGTTTTATCTAAATCTTCAAGTTGATTTTTTAACCTTGTTAAGGGAGTTCTTAGATCATGTGCAACACTATCTGAAACATTTTTTATATCTATAAGTAATGTCTCGATATTTGCTAATAAAATATTTAAAACATGAGCTAAGTTACTCAAATCATCCCACTTTACATTTACCTCTATCCTACGACTTAGATCTTGAGTATTTACTATTGAAACAGCTGTATTAGCAATTTGGTTTATTTTTTTTACTACGAATACACTAATTAAAAAACTTATTATGACTACAGCAAAAGTACTTAATATAGCTATAGATAAAGGTATTATGTGTAAATATATTTCAGAGGAAGAAACATAAAGAATATAGCCCCAAGATGCTAAACTAAAACTTAAAAGGATTGTAAATAGCATAGCCATTTTAAAACTAGAGCTTATAACATATCTTCTTTGAATATTATTAGTCTCTATCTTTGATGACATACCCAAAACCTCTAACTGTTATAATCAAATCAGGCTTATCATTTATATTTAGCTTATTTCTAAGTCTAGATATATGAACTTCTACAACATTAGTTTGTGGATCAAAACTATAATCCCAAACCTCTTTTAAAAGCATGTTTCTACTAACAACTTCATTCTTATGCTTTAGCAATAAATGTAATATTTTATACTCTCTAGCTTGAAGAGGTATATCGATACCATCTCTAGTTACTTTATGGGCTATTTCATCAAGGACAAGGTCTTGACAGACTATTTTTGTAATTTGTTGAGTCGCCATAGACAGTCTTCTACAAATTGATTTTATTCTTACAATGAGTTCATCTATAGAAAATGGCTTAGTTATATAATCATCACTACCAGCTTCAAAACCTTCTATTTTATTACTTGTATCATCAAGAGCACTTAGAATTATCACAGGTGTTTGAATATCTTGCTTTCTAATAATCTTAAGTAAAGAAATACCATCTAAATATGGCATCATACAATCAAGAATTATTACATCATAGTTATTTGTGGTTATCAAAAATAAAGCTTCTTTACCATCATTGGCAATATCACTATCTATATTATGCCTACTTAAACTTTTATATATAAAGTCAGCTATTTGTTTATCATCGTCTGCAATTAAAATTTTTAATTTTTTACTCATTAAAAAATTTTATTTTCTTTCTACTATCTAAAGAAGATTATGCTACAAATAAATTTTAATTTCTTAATTATATTAAAATTATTATGCCAGTTTTAAATAGATATCTGATCAAAATCAGTATATTTAAATTCAAAACCCAATTCTGTCAACCTTTGAGGATATATATTATTAGAGCTCAAAAGCATTTCCTTACCCATTTGCCCAAATAATACTTTTACAAACCATGCTGGAAATTTAAACCTTATCTTTCTATCTAAACTTATAGCTATTTTTTCCATTATTTGTTTTTGGGTATTTGCACTTGCTGTAATATTGCAACATCCTTTAACATCGTTTTTAATAATAAAATCTATAGCATTACATAGATCTGTTATATGTACCCAAGTTATTAAATTATCACCTTTTCCAAAAGTTGCGCCTAAACCTTTCACTATGATAGGTTTTATCTTACCTAAAAAACCTCCATTTCCCATTACTACACCGAACCTAGTAATACACCAGTTCTTTAGATTTGAAGTTTTTATACAAGCTTCCCATTTATAAGTTATTTCTTGGCTAAATCCAGTATTTGAAGAATTTTTTGGAACTATATTATCCTCTGTTTGCTGCTCTTTTGAAAAAGGATAAAATCCTATAGCACTAGCATTTATTAGTTTAGTCTTTGAACTTTTTATAAATTTAACTAATTCTTCAGTTGGTATTATCCTACTATCTAGAATTTTCTTTCTAATTTTTTTTGACCATTTGTTATCAGATATGTTATAGCCACATAGGTTAATTACCACATCAAAATCATTATGACATTCATATAATTCATTCCAAATTATAACTTGATCATAATACTTAGGTTTTTTTAAGTTCTTATCTCTTGTTAATAGAAAAAGTTTGTATTCTTTTTTAGATAGTTGTTTTGCTAAAGCAGAACCTATAAAGCCAGAGCCACCAGCTATTAAAATTTTCATTTCTTCTCCTCATAAGATTTTAAGATTTAAATTAGCATATGTTTGTCTTTATTTTTATATTTTTATGAAGTCATAATCACTATAATATTTTTAGATAAATACTTAAACCCCTTATAAAGCAAGGAATATAGAATTTTATGCAAAAAATATTAATAGGAGTTAGTAGCTGTCTCTTAGGAAATAATGTACGTTACAATGCTGGTAACTGTCATAAAGCTTATATTACAAATAATTATGCTAAATATTTTGATTATAAAGTGGTTTGTCCTGAGGTTTCTGCTGGTTTAGGTGTTCCTAGAAAGACAATGTTTTTAGTAGAAAATTTAGAAAAAAATATCTTAGCTGTAAAAACAAATAAAGAGCATAAAGATGTTACAGATACATTACAAGAAAGCTGTAATAAATTAATTTGGGGCTTAGGGCAAGTATATGGTTTTATTCTAAAAGCAAAATCGCCTAGTTGTGGAGTAGATACAGCTAGAGTATTTGATGAAGACCATAAATATACGGGATTTAAAGCAGATGGCTTGTTTGTTAGAGCATTAAGAAAATATGATCTACTTTTACCAATAGAAGATGATGGAAGACTAAATGATAAAGGTATTAGAGAGCATTTTCTAAAAAGAGTATTTTGTTACTATGACTTGAAAACAAATTTTATGGCAACAAAAGATGTAAAAGAAATGACAGATTATCATTCTAAACATAAGATTCTACTTAGAATGCATAATAATATGATCAAAAAGCAGCTAGGTAATATGCTTTCTAGTACAGCTAGTAATAATGATTTAACTAAAGTAAAAGAAGAATATATAAAAATATTCATGCAAACAATTAGTAAGCCAGTAAATCGGGGTAATCATTATATGGCTTTACAAAATGTTCTTAGAGAAATAAATAAAAGAGTCTCTAAATCTCAAAGACAATATCTACAAGAAATACTTAATAAATATAAAAATTCTCAAGTAAATTGGGATGTCCCTGTTAGTATCATAAAAATGTATTTAGTTGATTTAGATCTACCATATTTAGAAAAACAAAGTTATCTTAATCCTTACCCAGAAGATTTAGAATATTTTAATTCTGAAGATACATAGGCTAGTTTTATAGAATAATTGAAAAAATTGTTTTATATGAGAAACTTAATAAGCATTTGAGAAAAATATAGATGATGATGAATAATAAATTTCCAGAATTCGCAATCTTTGAAAATTCTCTGACAAATAAAAATAGTTATTATTTTACAGACCCTGTAGAGGAAGTTATTGCTACAGATGAAACTTCACTAAACAATGCTTTTGATAAAATAGCAAATTTACAAAAACATGGCTTTTATTTAGCTGGTTATATTAGCTATGAAGCAAGTTACTATTTAAATAATAATTTTAAAAAGTTAAGAAGAAATAATGATGGAGTATTATTACATTTTGTAGCTTTTAAAAGCTTATCTCAAAATATTCCCTCTCAAGAAAGTTTTAATAGTATAGATGTATTATTAGATAGCATATCTTTTAAAGATTATGAAAAAGGTTTTTCTACAGTAATGAAAGCTTTAGAAGATGGTGAGAGTTATCAAGTAAATTATACAAAAATGCTAGATGGGCATACTAATTTAACTGGACTTGAATTGTATACAAAACTTAAAAAGCAGCAACCTGTTAAATATGGAGCTTATTTACCATTTGCTGAAAATGAAATTATTTCAATATCTCCAGAACTCTTCTTTAAAAAAAAGGATAAGAAATTAATAGTAAACCCCATGAAAGGCACTGCTAGATTAACGAATGATCCCGAAAAAAATATCCAAATTTATAATGAATTAGAAAATTCTGCTAAAGATAAATCTGAAAACCTTATTATTGTAGATCTTCTTAGAAATGATATGTCTGCTATCTGTGATAATCATACAGTTAAAGTTGATAAAGCATTTACTATAGAAAAATATAATAATCTTCTACAAATGACTTCTGAGATATCTGGAGATATTTGTAAAAATACGACATTAAAACAGATTCTAGATAAACTTTTTCCTTGCGGCTCAATTACAGGCGCACCTAAAAAACGCACTATGGAAATTATCAAAAGAGTAGAAAAAGAGAATAGGGGAGTTTATACAGGCTCTATTGGCTATATTTTACCCAATAATGATATGTGCTTTAATGTAGCAATTAGAACTCTCCAAAAACATGGAAAAAATATAAAAATAGGTGTTGGAGGAGGAATAACTGTTTACTCTGAATGCCAGTTAGAATGGCAAGAAATGCTTACTAAAATCAACTTTATTAAGCAAATCTATAAGCCTGATTTTAAACTTATAGAAAGTATGTATTTTTATAATAGTTTTACATATTTAGATATGCACCTAAATCGCTTAAAAGAAACAGCTGAGAGATTATTCTTTGATATCAATATCAATATAAATTATATTGTTCAGCAACTATTAGATTATGCTACTGAAAACCTAGAATCTGAAAAAGCATATAAAGTTAGATTAGAGTATGATTATTTAGGAAATTTACTACTTGAACATATTGAAATAGATAACTCTATACAAAAGCTAAATGCTCTTATAGTTTGTCCTGAAATTATTGATTCTAATAATAAACTCTTTAAGTATAAAACTACTCATCATTCAACTCGTGGTTTTTATACAAAAATGCATAACAAATATATTAATGATCTTCAAACTATAGAACTTCTTTTTATAAATGAAAAAGGAAATGTAACAGAAACAAGATTTCATAATATAGTTATAGAAATTAACGATAAAAAATATACTCCTAAATTAGCTGATGGAGTATTAGATGGGATATATAGAAAAAAACTTATTGAAAGTGGAGAAGTTTCTGCAAAAAGTATATCATTAGAGGAACTTAAAAAAGCTGATAAAATATATATCATAAATAGTGTTAGAGGTATGTCTTTAGCTTATTTAAAGGACTAAAATGATTCTCTATATTGACCATTATGACTCTTTTACAAATACTATTGTAGATTATATTAATTATTTAGGCTTTTCTGTAGATGTAAAAAAAACTGATGATAAAATTCCAAGCTTAGAAAAATATAGCCATATCATAATAGGGCCTGGTCCTGGCCATCCTGATGAAGTAACTAACCAATATCAAGTTATTAAATATTGTGAAGAACATAATGTATCTTTATTAGGCATATGCTTAGGGCATCAATTAATAGCTCAATACTATGGTGCTAATATAATAAAAGCAAAACATATTTTTCATGGTAGAAACTCTATAATAAATCAAACTAATGATAGTTACTTGTATAGAGGTTTACCAAATAGTTTTGAAGTTACCCGTTACCATTCATTAATAGTTGATGAACTCATTTTCCCTTTACAAATAACTTCTAAAACTAATGATAATGAGATAATGTCTTTTGAGCATGAAACCAAAAAAATGTATGGAGTTCAATATCATCCAGAAGCTTATTTAACAGAATATGGTTTAGAGATTTTAAAGAATTTTTTAGCTTAAAAAGGAACAGGGTACTCTCTTCTAACTTTTTCAATATCGTTTAATACTTCTTCAGACAAAGTTAGATTAATAGCATCTATATTATTTTTTAATTGCTCCATAGATGTAGCACCAATAATAGTAACTGGCATATAAGCTCTTCTGATAGTGAATGCTATAGCCATTTGACACATATCTAAATTATGTTTTTTAGCTACATCCATATATGCTTTTACAGCTGCATCTTTTGTAACTAATCTAAACATATAGCGATCCTCTTGACCAGCTAATATTTCAGGAGACATTCTAGTGCCTCTTGGTCTAGCTCCATTTAAGTATTTGCCAGTTAATATACCTTGCTCAAGTGGAGACCATGTTAAATATGTTACTTCCTCTAATCCACAAGTTTCCATAACATCTGTTTCATCTCTTCTTCTATTTAAGTTATATTCATTTTGAATACTTTGAATACGAGGAAGATTATGTTTCTCAGCTAGATCACACAAGTGTTTTATTCCCCAAGCAGAATCATCAGATAACCCAATATGTTTTATTTTTCCAGCTTTTACTAGCTCATCACAAGTTTCAAGCATTTCTATCATATTTTCAGTAATTTTTTCTTTCTGAATATCTCCAACTGCTGGCACAAAATCCCACCAATTACCGAAATGATAATGAGGTCTATTCGTTGGCCAATGAAATTGATAAAGATCAATATAATCAGTTTTTAAACGCTTTAGACTATTATCTACTGCTTCAATAATATTTTTTCTATTAGTAGTTGGATTTTCTTCATTTCTTGCCCAAGGCATCGCTGAAAATTTAGTAGCTAATATAACTTCTTGTCTCTTCTTAGTAGAGGCAAACCAATTACCTATTATTTCTTCAGTTTTTCCATAAGTTTCTGGAGTAGGGGGAATCGCATACATCTCAGCTGTATCCCAAAAATTAACACCTTTACTTAAAGCATAATCCATTTGCTCAAATCCTTCTGCTTGAGTATTTTGTCTACCCCAAGTCATAGTTCCTAAACAAATTCTACTTACTTTAATATTAGTTTTACCTAGTTTGACATATTTCATAATTATCTAAGCTTATATATAAATATAAAAGTCATTATATCAAAGAGATATATATAAACTAGTTATTGTATAAATTAGAAGAGCTAAAAATTAGCTATTTAAAACCTATAGTTTTGACAGAAATAGTTTTTTGAGTATCAAGAGCATCTTTGTTTGGATAAGCTTCAAACTCTTCACGTGTTGAATGCAATTTATCTATGTCAAAAGTTTCTATTAACATTTGTTCTTGATTAAATTTACCTTTTGCCATCTCTCCAACAGGAAAATCTTTTTGTTGAGGAGTTAAAAATAGCATTTGTGCAACACCATCGGCACCTTCTAGATTATTTTTATCTCTATTAGAAACCATACCAACAACTAAACCATAAGCATAATTTTGTATAGTTAACATTCTAATAGCTGCATGAACACGGTTTAAGCCATAAATATTATCTGTATATGAAGGAACTATAATAAGATCAGGTTCAACCTGCCCTAAAGCGTATGAAATATTAGCAAACTCACTAGTGTAACAAATTAATATAGCTATTCGACCATATTTTGTATTTATAACAAGGATGTCATTACCACTACCATCATAGCCAACTTTCACCTCACCTGGTGTTAGATAAATCTTATCATGCTCAATAACATAACCACTTGGTATACCTATTAATGCTGTATTGTATAGTTTACCGTCAGCTTTAACTTGTGCTGTTGTACCACCAATAATATAAACATCAAGCTTTCTAGATAAACTAGAAATAAAAGTTTTTAGATCATCATACTGTTTTGCTAATTCAAGAAGGCTATCTTTTTTCCAATGTTTATCATATACAAGGTTTAGCATATCATCCTCAGGAAAAACTATAATATTTGCACCTTGAGCTTTAGCATCTGTAGCATATTTCGTTATTGTGCTCTCTAACTCATCTAAAGATTGTTGCTTTGCAGTTAACTGTATAGCTGCTACTTTTACTTTTTCAGCAAAAACTGAATTAGCAAAAAATATAGCAACTGCGATAAATAAAATTTTTGTTATTTTTGACACTTTATACTCCTCATATTTATAGAATATATTTAATTATAGTATCCTATAGATTACTACTATTATCATAATTTTTTCTATCAATGAAATTTTTTAAAATATTTTCTTTAGCTTTATTAAGTATAGTTTTTGCTGAAGCTAATGTAGCTCAAGCTAATAATTCTATATGTCGTTGTACACCAGACCAAGCTTGTTGGCCAAACTTAAAAGAATGGCAAGAATTTAGTAAAAGCCTAACAGGAAAATTAGTAGTGCCAGAGTCTCCTATAGAAGCTTGTAAAAAAGATATTGATAGTGAAATTTGTAAGGCTGATTTAAATAAAGTTAAAAATCCATTTTATATGCAGAGTAAACCTGGTAACACAGAAAGCCAAGGTTGGTTAGGTGCATGGGATGCTAAACAAAGCACCTATGCTGTTGAAATAGCTAATACTCAAGACATAGTTAAAAGTATTAACTTTGCTCGTAATCATAATCTAAGAGTAGTTATAAAAGGGGCTGGACATGATTACCTAGGTAGATCAAATGCTCCAGATTCACTGCTAATATGGACTCATAACATGAGAGATACTAGCTATGATGAAAATTTTATTCCTGAAGGTTGTGATTCTAGTCAAGGTAATCCTGCTGTAACTGTTAGTGCTGGTACTCGTTGGTTAGAAGCATATACTGAAGCAACTACAAAGCATAACATGTATGTTCAAGGTGGTGGATGTACTACAGTTGGAGCAGCAGGAGGTTTCCCTCAAGGTGGGGGCTTTGGTAGCTGGTCAAAAGAATTTGGTACAGGTGCGGCAGGCATTCTACAAGCTACAGTTGTTACAGCTGATGGCAAGGTAGTTGTTGTAAATAAATGTCAAAATCCTGATTTATTCTATGCTATTCGTGGTGGTGGTGCAGGTACTTATGGTGTTGTAAGTAACTTAACTTTATTAGCTCACCCTTTACCAAAATATTTTGGAGTCCTTCAAGGAAAGATTACTGCAAAAGATGATAAATCATACCAAGCTTTAATAAAGCATTTCTTAGCTTTTTTTGAGAAAAATCTAAATAATCAGAACTGGGGTGAACAGTTTAAATTTATGCCGAATAACACTATTGAGATATTTATGACTTCTCAAGGTATAGATGAGAAGCAAGCTAAAGAAACATGGGAGCCTTTAGTTAAATGGATTGATGCGAATGAAGATTACAAGTTTGACTATAAGTATATAAATGTGCCACCTAAAGATATTTGGAATTATGATTATTGGGAGAAAAACCATCCAGAATTTGTGACAAAGAATGAAGGAGCAAATGCTCGTCCTGGAGAGTACTGGTGGTCAGGAAATACTGGAGAGGTATATAACTATTGGTACACATATCAATCCTGGTGGTTACCTGAGAAGGTATTTGAAAAAGATGATTTAGATAGCACTGCTAAAACAATCTATGACGCTTCTAGAATAACTACCGTAGCATTTCATATAAATAAAGGGCTAGCTGGAGCTTCTAAGGATGCTATAACAAGAGGAAAAGAAACCTCAACTAATCCTACAGTATATGATGCAGCTACTCTAGTTCTTATGAGTGCTGGTACAAATAATATTTTTGGTGATAGAAATACTCCAAAAGCCCAAAAACAGGTTCAAGATATTAATAAAGCTATGAGCATGATTAAGTCTCTTGCTCCAAATGCTGGGACTTATGTTAATGAAGCAGACTATTTTGAGCCTAATTGGCAACAAGCTTTTTGGGGAGATAACTATAGTAAACTATTTCAAATAAAACAGAAATATGATCCAAATGGATTATTCTATTGTCATCATTGTGTTGGTAGTGAGTCTTGGCAAGAAGGGGGTATGTGTAAAAAATAATTCTCTTTTTATCTCTCATTTTCCTTTGTTAGCATATCTTTAATATTAGATTTGCAAATATATGCAAGTGTAATATAATTTCACAAAATAATTTAATTTATTAATTTATGGAAAAAATATTTAAAGCTTTAGGCGATAGGACTAGACTTGATATCTTATTGCTTATTTCGCTAAATCCAGATATTTGTCTTTGTCATCTTGAAAATTGTTTTGAACTATCAAATTCTAATCTTTCTCGTCATTTAAAAGAGCTTGAACAGTCTGGACTTGTCACTTCATATAAGAAAACTAAATGGAAGCATTATCAATTAAGTGACATTGGTAATGAGTTAGCTGAACTTATAATAAAAATTGATGACAAAAACTCTCTATTAGAGCAAATAAAAAATAAAAGTAAATTAATAAATATTTGTCAGGAATAAATATGCGAACAGAATTAAAAAAATTAAATTTTTTAGATAGGTGCTTAACTCTATGGATATTTTTAGCAATGTTTATCGGTATAGCTATTAGCTATCTATTGCCTAATACAAAAAATATCATTAATGCTTTTGATGTAGACTCTGGAAATTGGCTAATAGGTATAGGATTAATTGTGATGATGTATCCACCACTTGCAAAAGTTAAATATAAAACTATGCCAGAAGTATTTAAAAATAGCAGAATATTAATTTTATCTCTAATCCAAAACTGGATAATAGGGCCTATATTAATGTTTATATTAGCTATAGTTTTCTTTCATAATCAACCAGACTTTATGATTGGACTCATTCTTATAGGACTAGCTAGATGTATCGCTATGGTTATTGTATGGAATGATTTAGCAAAAGGCTCTCGTGAATATTGTGCTGGTCTAGTTGCTTTTAATTCTATATTCCAGATAATCTTCTACGCTGCTTATGCTTATATATTTATAACTATCATTCCTAGATTTTTAGGCATGGAAAGTGCTGAAGTACATATTTCAATGTTAGAAATTGCTAAGAATGTTGGTATCTATTTAGGTATACCTTTTCTAGCTGGAATATTAACTCGTACAATACTAATACCTGCTAAGGGTGAGGAGTGGTATGTTAATGTTTTCACTCCTATCATCTCACCTTTAACACTAGTTGCACTTTTATTTACTATTGTTCTAATGTTCTCTACTAAAGGTGATCAAATTATTAGTTTACCTTTTCAGGTAGTAAAAGTAGCTATACCTCTTTTAATATACTTTTTAGCTATGTTTTTCATTTCTTTCTGGATGTCTTATAAACTTAAAGCCAATTATGAACAATCAGTTTCATTAAGCTTTACAGCAGCTTCAAATAACTTTGAACTAGCGATAGCAGTAGCAATATCGGTATTCGGAATAAATTCAGCTCAGGCCTTTGTCGGTGTTATTGGTCCATTAGTAGAAGTCCCTGTATTAATTGGACTAGTGAATGTAGCTCTATGGTTTCAATATAAATACTTTAAATAACTTATCTAAGTTTTATATCTATATATGCCTTTAGAAGACCAAACCATTCATGGACTATTCTCTGAGTAATATAAATATTATAAGAATTTGGTAAGAATTTTATATTTGTTGTTGGTAAAGAAGAAGCTAAAGGTATTACATCAATATTAAATTTTTCATAATATAAAATTGCTCGCTTTAAATGTAATCCATCTGTTACTAAACAATATTTATTATTTTCACTTTCTTGAAGAAGATCTTTTGTAAATTTTGCATTCTCATATGTATTAGTAGATTTATTTTCAATAATTATTTTGTCTTTAGGAATATTTAGACTATATAGCTCTTTGGCATAGATATCTGCTTCAGAGCCCTTACTATCTATTGTTCCTCCACTAATAATTATTAGTTGAGGATATTTAGCATATACTTGAGCTGTTTTAATAATCCTATCATATGCTGAGATACTTGGTAAATCGCCAGCAATTGTTTTAGTGCTTCCTGCTCCTAATAATATAATAGCTTTTGTATTACTACAGCTACTTATATTTATTTGATTTGTTACTATACCTTTAGCAAGAAGATTTCCTGCTATTCCAGAACCAATTAAATAATATATGATAGTAATTATGATTAGAGTTTTTTTTAACCATTTCTTTGTAAAAAAACAGCTTAAAATTAAAATACAAAAAAATATAAATCCTAAATCTAAAATTTGACTCATTGACTTAAAGCACCACCAGTCATTTTTGTTTCTGTAATAGAATCTTTATCATTTAAACCTCTAAATGAAACACAAGTATGCTTAGCTTTTATATTTATTGAAATATCCTCTGTCTTAAGTAAAAATTTTAAAGTTTCAAATATCTGAGCAGTTAATCTTTCTTGTATCTGCGGTCTACGAGAGAAAAAGTCACAAATCTGATTTAATTTAGACAAGCCGATTATTTTGTTATCTTTAGGAATAAAAGAGATCTCAGCGACTCCTTCAAAAGGTACAAAGTGATGCTCACAAAATGACATTATATTTATATTTTTTTGAGTTAATACTCCTTCATAGTGAAAATCATTTTCAAATAAAGAACAATCAGGAAAATTTTCATAGTCTAAACCATAGAATATTTCTTGAGTAAACATTCTAGCTACTCTATATGGCGTTTTATCAAATTCTGAAGTTGTTAAGCCTAAGGTTTTTAAAATATCACTATAAGCATTCGATATGATATCTAACTGCTCAGATTTGTTATGTGGCACTTTTCTAAATGACTCTAAACCTTTTGCTATTAAGTGATTTTGAATCTCTAAACCCAACTTTTTATTATAAGTTATACTCATTAATTTTAATTAATTAAATATTTCTAGAGAAAGATTATATTACTTAATAACGTATAAATAAATCTAACTAATATTTTAATAAATGCTAATATAGTATGACTAAACATTAAAAGGATAATAATGTCTAATAAATTCTTAGATTTAGGACTTTCATTAAAAATATGTAAAGCCTTAGAAACAAAAGGTTACACAGAGCCTACACCTATACAAGAAAAATCTATTCCTCTTATACTACAAAATAATGATTTAATGGCATCTGCTCAGACGGGTACAGGAAAAACTGCTGCATTTACATTGCCAATTATTGAAAAATTAATGAATCAACCAAAAGCAGGTTCTAACACAACTAAAGTACTTATTTTAACTCCAACAAGAGAGTTGGCAGCTCAGATAAAAGAACAAATAGATATATATGCTTCTAATACTCATATTAGATCAGCTGTAGTTTTTGGTGGAGTGAGCATAAACCCTCAGATGATGACTCTTAGAAAAGGAGTTGAGATCTTAATAGCTACACCAGGTAGATTAATAGATCTATATGAACAAAGAGCTGTTAAGTTCACTGAATTAAATACTTTAGTGCTTGATGAAGCTGATAGAATGCTTGATATGGGTTTCATACATTCTTTAAAAAGGATACATAAACTTTTACCAAAGAAAATACAAACATTAATGTTTTCAGCTACATTTTCTCCAGAAATAAAAGAATTAGCTCAAAGCTTTTTGCATCATCCAAAATCAGTTGCTGCAAACGTTGAAAATACAACTGTTAAAAAAATATCACAAAGTATTATAACTGTAGATAAAGCAAAGAAAATTAATGCTCTTATCTCTCTTATTAAGAAAGATAACTGGCATCAGGTTTTAGTTTTTTCTCGTACAAAACATGGTGCTAATAGAATTGCTGAAAAACTTAATCAAGCAGGTATTAATGCCAGTGCAATACATGGTAATAAAAGCCAAACAGCAAGAACTAAGGCATTAGCAGATTTTAAAGCCAATACAATAAGCGTATTAGTAGCAACAGATATTGCTGCAAGGGGTATAGATATCCAACAACTACCATACGTTATAAATCTTGATTTACCAAGTGTTGCTGAAGATTATGTGCATCGTATAGGTAGAACTGGTAGAGCAGGGCAAGAAGGTGTTGCAATATCTTTAGTAAGTGCAGATGAAGTTGAACTATTATCAAATATAGAGCATTTAATAGGACACTTATTACCGAGAGATGAGCTAGAGGGCTTTGCGACTCAGCATAATGTTCCTGAAACAAATATGCTTAGAAAGACTAAAGCTAAAAAAATTGACGAAGTTAAAATTATTGCAGCTAAAAGAGCTAATAAAGCAAAAAAATCCCCTCATGTTAAAAGTTTTTCTGATGTTATAAAGAAAAAAATTAATGAAAATAGTAAATTTAGAGGCAATAAAAAAGTTTAAAATTTCTCATCTTTATCTAAATAATATAAACTCAAATAAAGTTATTAAGATTCTAATAAATTAAAAGTGTATAGATTTTTATATTTAATCTTTATTTTTTTAATTATTCCTCTTTATATCTCTGCTAAAGATTCTTTTGATTTAGATTCTGATAATAAATATAAAGGACTTTCTAAGGGTGACATCAATACCCACAAATCATTAAATCAGCAATATATTGATGAACAACATGCTAGTTACGTTAAAAGGTCTAAGCCTAAAAATAAAAACTATAATATGAACATTTCTAATGAGCCAACTTTAAAATATGCTCCAGGTAGTGTTTATATTGAGCCTGTAGAAGATATTAAATTACATTTTGGATTTTCAGGTCCTGGTGCAGAGTTTAATTTTTAATGAATACGATATTCTTATTTTAGGTATTTCAAATTATTGATTAAAATTAGTTATATAGATATAATAAATTTGTATATTAGAATTTTCTAATATAATTTTAAGCATTATATGGAGTCGAATTATGATTTTTAGACAATTATTTGATAGAGAAACTTATACATATACTTATATATTAGGATGTGAAGAAACTAGAGAAACAATAATAATTGATCCTGTAAGATTCAATGTACAACAATACTTAAAACTTTTAAAAGAGTTAGATTTAAAATTAATTTACGCTATGGATACTCATGTTCATGCAGATCACGTAACAGCTGCTGGTATCCTTAGAAAGGAAACAGGGTGCGACATTGTCATTGGTGGTGAGAGTAAAGCAAACTGCGCAACTAAAAAAGTTTTTGATAATGACATCATTAAATTTGGTAAATATGAAATTAAAGCTATTTATACACCAGGCCATACAGATGACTCATATTCTTTCTTAATGAATGATAGAGTCTTTACTGGAGATACTTTATTAATTAGAGGTTCTGGCAGAACAGACTTCCAAAATGGTGATTCTTTTGCAGCTTATAATAGTATTACTAAAAAACTACTAGCATTACCTGATGAAACTATTATTTATCCAGGCCATGATTATAATGGTCTAACTAGTAGCACTATAGCTGAAGAGAAAAAGCATAATCCAAGACTAAAAGTTAAGTCTGCTGTAGAGTATAAAGAGTTAATGGATAGTCTTAAATTAGCTCCTCCAAATTATATGAATATTGCTGTTCCAGCAAACTTAAACTGCGGATTAAAGGATCCTGAGTAGTTTTATATTATGTTAGTTATATTATTTGGACTTTTATGTGGTATAGCCTTAGGGTTAACTGGTGGTGGTGGCTCTATACTAGCTGTACCAATGCTTATATATGGGTTAAAGTTACCATATGAAGAGGCAGTCACAATATCTTTGCTTGTAGTAGGATTAACTGCAATGCTTGGCTTTTTACCAAAGTTAAGAGATATAGAGTTTTCTGCTGTACTTATATTAGCAACAGTTGGAATGATTATTACGCCTATAGGTGCCATAATATCGGAACACCTCCCTAGAAATATACTATTACTAAGCTTTTCTGGACTGATGATATTTGTTGGTATCTGGACTATGATCAAGCCGATTATATTCAAAACAGCTAATAATCGTGAAACAGCCTGTAAATATACTGATGATGGTAAACTGCACTTAGCTTGGAAATGTAAATTAGTATTAGCAATAGCTGGAGTTATTACAGGTACATTGACAGGTTTATTTGGTGTTGGTGGAGGTTTTTTAATAATCGCAGCCTTAATATTTGCCGCTAAAATGCCTATGAAGAAAGCGATTGTTACATCTCTATTTATTGTATTTTTAATATCAACATCTGGATTTATATCACATTTCCAGCAGACTGAAATAAACTTCTATATTGCAGGGTTATTTATATTAGGTAGTTCTATAGGTATGTTTTCTGCAAATAAAATAAGAAGCTTAATGAATGATAAATATCTACAAACTACATTTGCAATTCTTTTAATAGTCTTAGGAATAATGACAATAATTTTCTAAAGGACTAAATAGCTCTTTCTCTAAACCATTTTGTAATAACGTATTTTTCACCTTTAATAATAGGCTTTGCCCAATGAAGGGTGTTTCGATTTACTACACCTTTTTCATCAAGACTATTCCAAATAACAGCTGTTCCTAATTTAGGCTTAACAGAGAGATCAAGATTTGGAAAATCAGTATGTCCACCTTCTTCAACATTATTTAGGTAAATCATAAATGTCCAAGTTCTCTGACCTTGTCTTGCCGCAAACTGTTTATATTCAGAAGTGTTTGGTTGAAAATAATCAGTATGCAATTTAAATTCATTACCAACTTGATAATACTGACCTTGTATCACTTCTGAACAACTAGGATCTATACCTAAATAGCCTGCAATTTTATGATCAATGTATTTAATAAAATCATCCGTATGAATACCTAAATCACAAGTTTTACTAGTACGAAAATACTTATCAGGCTCATTCGGATTAGTAATTAATGAAGGGCGGAGATTTTTCTTAATTCGTGCTATAACTTGCTCACATTCCTCTTTTGATAAAAAATCCGGTTGAATATAAGCCCTTGCTTTATTGCTTGGTACTTTCTGAGCAGTTTTGAATGTTTCTTCAGGAAGGTTATATAATTGTGGTTTATGATCTAAGTCTTCATTATTAATTAGACTTTTTAGATATTGGCTTAGTTCTTTTAGACCTAATGCTGCTTGAATTGTACTAGGAGTAAATTGGTGATCTAACATTATTTTAAACAACTCTTCTTTATTACAGCCTCGCTCAATATTTTCTTTTACCCAAGCTTGCCAAGATGCATCTAATTCTGTGATCATATTTACATTTTATTACTCTAAGATTATTTCTCTAATTTTAGTCAATCTATAGCTAATTAACAATTTTGTTTTAAAGCTAATAAGAATTTTTTAGATTATTTAATAATAAAAAATATAGCTATTTAACAGTTGTATTATTGTTTTGCAGATAAGACTTATCATCAAGGATTTTTTTGATAGATGCTAAGAAATTATGAGACTGTACTTTATCTCCTAAAATATTATATTTTATAGTAAATTTAGATGATGTATTTGTTACTTTATCAATATTTATATTAAATTTTCCTTTATAGTCTGAGGAATCTATCTTACCTAAAATTTGAATAGATTTTGAATAGTCTCCGCCAGCTCCACTAACTGAAACTACACTTGCACCTTCAGTGGAATTTATCTTATATATTGTTGCTTTATATACATCAATTAAATTGTAATCATAAGTCTGACTAACTTTAGCATTTTGCTGGATAGCATAAGGAGCCACAAATAAAAGACAGCTATTAAGGCTAATAGATGAAATTAATAGAATAAGAAACTTTATAAACCTCATCTTTTTCCCTGCCTTATTTACATATCAATACTCAAATTTTAGTTAACAACCACAGCAGTTCCATAGCAGAAAACCTCTGTACCACTAGTTCTACCACCAAGACTACTAGAGTCAAAACGAATGGCTATAATAGCATTTGCTCCTAGCTCTTGAGCTTGTCTTTTCATTTCTTCTTCAGCATGTTCACGAGCTTTCAAACAAACATTAGTATAAGAAACATTTTTACCGCCGATAATATCTTTTAAACCACCTAGTATGCCTTGCACAATGGTAGGGGTTCTAACAATAATACCAGTGACTAGGCCTTTATATTCTACTATCTCTTTATTAGGAACAGTATCTGCTGTAGTTAATATCATAAATATTTATTTCTTAATAATTTATAGGTTTTTACTAATTTTTTTATCTTCATTTAATTGTATAAGATCCCATAAGTTTCCGTATAGATCTTTAAATACAGTAACAGTACCATATTCTTGAACTGAAGGATCTCTGACAAACTCTATACCTAAATCTTTCATTCTATTATAGTCTGCCCAAAAATCATCAGTGTTAAGGAATAAAAAAACTCTGCCACCTGTCTGGTTACCAATAAAGCTTTTTTGCTCTTCTTTAGATGCTTTAGCTAATAATAAAGAAAATCCTTTTGAGTTTTTAGGAGCCACTAATACCCATCGTTTATCTTGCTCAGGTTGATATGTATCTTCTATCAAATCAAAATTTAATTTTTTTGTATAAAAATCAATCGCCTCATCATAATCTCTTACAACAATAGCTACATGAATTATTGATTGTTTAGTTGGCTTCATTTAATTTACACCATAGTCACAAGCTCTTCTGAGCTAGTAGGGTGGATAGCTATAGTATCATCAAAATCTTTCTTAGTTGCGCCCATATTTATAGCTACTGAGAAACCTTGAAGCATCTCATCTACATTTAGACCAATCATATGACAGCCAATTACTTTTTCATCTTTACCTTGAACTACTAGCTTCATTACTGTTGGCATTCTGAAACCAGAAATCGCAGAATATAAAGCCGTAAATCTACTCTTATAGACTTTAATATCATCTTTACCATATCTAGAAATAGCTTCTTCTTCAGATAGGCCTACTGTACCAATAGCAGGGTGAGAGAATATAACTGTAGGGATGTATTCTAACCTAGGCTTAAGACCAGTTTCACCATTAAAAAGTCTACGAGATAATCTACGACCACAAGCTATAGCCACAGGAGTTAATTGAGCATTTATAGTAGCATCACCAAGCGCATATACGCCTTTCACATTAGTTTCTTGCCATACGTTAATATCAATCGTACCTGTCTTTTGATTGTATTTTATATTCGTATTCTCAAGACCTAGATTATGAGTGTTTGGTGCACGCCCAGTAGCCCATATTAAAGTATCAATATCTTTCATAGATTCTGCATTATCAAACTCTATATTTAGATTAGCTCCAGCTTTTTCTACTTTAGTAATATTATTATTATTTAAGATCTTAAGACCTAATGTATTCATGGACTCAACTAGAGTGTCAACGATATCATTATCAAAGCCTCTAAGAGGTTTTTCTTTACGAATAACTATAGTCACATCAGTACCAAGAGCATTTAGAACTCCAGCAATTTCAACGGCAATATAACCACCACCAACTATTACAGCTTTCTTAGGAGTATCTTCTAACTCAAAAAAGCCATCTGATGTGATACCAAACTCAGCACCAGGAATATTATCAGGAACGATAGGGTAAGCACCTGGAGAGATATAGATATGATCTGCTGTTACAACTTCACCATTATCAAGCTCGATAGATTTGTTATCCTTAAATTTACCCCAATTATTAAAATGCGTGATATCCCACTTATCTAATAATCTGTCATAAAAGCCATGAATATTGCCTATATATGTAGCTCTTTTTTCTTTTAAAACTTTCCAGTCAAAGCCTTTATAGTCGATATCAAAACCATAGCCTTTAACATCATGTTTTAGTTGCTCAGCAAGCATACCACCATACCACATAGCTTTTTTAGGTACACAACCTCTGTTTACACATGTGCCACCTAACTCATACTTTTCTATAATAGCTACTTTTTTACCAAATTTAGCAGCTTGAACAGCAGCAGCAATTCCACCAGAACCACCACCAACACTTATTACATCAAAATGATTTTTACTCATTGTTATTCCTCATTTTTTAGTTTAATTAATTTCATTAACTTATCGAAAGAGTCTTTAATTTCAATATTAGCTGTATCAACTCTAATCACATCTTTATCAAACCAAGTTTCATAGTCTCTATCTAGCACAGATTGCCAAGAGGGGTACTTATTTATATTTCCTTTAAATCTAGATTCTATTCTACTTTTATGAATTTCTTTATTACTACATAAAACTTCGATATTTATTACCTTAATAGAATCAATAGATAGTTTATTCCATAATTCTCTAGACTCTTTAACTGGATTACAACAGTCTATAATAACATTCTTATCTAATTCTAAATTCTCTTTCGCTAAGTAGTAAGTTATTTCATAACCTTGTTTTGTTAATCCTTTTGAATATTCTTTTTTTAGATAATACTCCATAGTATCTATTCTATAGTAGACAGAATCTGGCACAGCTCGTGCCAATTGTTTAGCTAAAGTTGTTTTGCCTACTCCTGGTAGACCTGAAAATACATAAACGTTTGGCATAGCTCTAATTCTTTATATATCTACATTTTGGAAAATTGCTACAACCTAAGAATGTTTGTCCTTTTTTTTCACCTTTTTTAATAGTCCTTTCAACAAGCCCATTTGAACATTTTGGACAGATTTCATTAGAATTATATTTCTCTTTAAGGTTTTTAACATGATTATAGTTATTAACTATAGTATTTCTCTTTTTATTACTCTGAAGAATATTAGAATATTCATTTAGCTTTTCATGACTAAAATTGTTCCCTTCTTGATTCTTTAGAAATTTTCTTAGCTTAAATATAGTATAGATCCCTTCTGGCAATTGAGTTTTAAAGGTAGCACTACCAACAAAAGCTACAATATTATGAACATATTCATCATCTAGATCCAATATAGATTCAATAGTCTTCACATGTTTATAGTTTTGATGTAATGGATTCTGAAACTTAGATTTATGTTTATATATTTGTTGAGTCCAGTCTCTACTTTTAGCATCACCAAAGATCCAACCTTTCATATTTTTAGTTTCTATAACAAATATTCCTGATGGAAGTAGTAATACATGATCAACTTGAGTAGTGTCTTTCTCTGTAGGTAATAATAAATTATTTAATAAGATTCCATTTTTTTCTTTAACAATATTTTTAACTGATATTGTTAAAATTTTCTCTCCTATCCAACCTTTAAAAAATGGAGTTTTTATAAAAAGAAAAATTAGTGCTATAGCCCATAAATACCAATATTGTAAAGCTACTGAAAGCATAGGTAAAAAGATAGCTTTTATATCCATAAAATTTCCTTTAATAAATTATTTAAACCTTATAATCATAACTCATAGTCAAAGGTGCATGATCAGAAAACCAATTTTCTGTATAAATACACTCTGAACCTTTTACTACTTTATCTTTTAAGCCTGATGTAGTGATATGATAATCAATTCTCCAGCCTACATTTTTGGCTCTTGCTTGGCCTCTATTTGACCACCAAGTGTAGTTATTAGGCTCATGATTTATCACTCTAAAAGCATCTACCCAACCAATATCATCAAAGATATAATCTAACCATGCTTGCTCTTCTGGTAACACCCCAGAAGTCTTGCCATAGTTTGATTTCCAGTTTTTTATATCAATCTCTTTATGCACTATATTAAAGTCACCACAAACTATAAAGTCTCTACCTTGAGCTGCTTGCTCTTTGAGAATATCTTTATACTTTTCTAAAAACTGCATTTTAAACTCTTGACGCACATCACCACTAGAACCACTTGGTAAGTACAAACTAGCTATACTAAACTTATCATAATCAAACTGAATATATCTTCCCTCAGCATCAGCCCAATCTAAACCTATTTCTTTGACAACTTTTATAGGTTTTTTCTTAGCATATATAGCAACACCACTATAGCCTTTCTTTTCAGCATCTTTATAGTCATAAAAATATCCCTCTGGAAAGAAAGTAGGATCATTCTCAAGCTGGTGAAATTGAGCTTTTGTTTCCTGTATACATAGGAAGTCTACATCCTTTTTATCAAACCATTCCCAAAAGCCTTTTCTAGCAGCCGCTCTAATACCGTTAGCATTAAATGTTGTTACTTTTATCATATCTAATATAATTGTTCTGAAATACAGTCATTTTAACATTTAATTATACAACATAAGAAGTAGGGGATACATTAATATGGAACACAGTTATATTTCAAAAGAGAAAATAAAAGTCAGTCAAGCATCTAATGGGAATGACATTTTTATAGAGAAAATCACTATCACAGGCTCTGATAAAAATGCCCCTAGTGTTTATATGCAAGCAAGTATGCACGCATCTGAACTACAAGGTAATGCTGTAATGGTAGATCTTATTGATTACTTTAAAAAGCATCAACCAAAAGGAAATATCTACCTAATTCCTCAATGTAATCCTATAGGAATGGATGTTTTTCAAGGGGCAGGGCACCAAGGCAGATTTGATTCAGCGAGTGGTGATAACTGGAACAGATATTATTTTTTCAAAACTATCGACTATGCCGCTTTTGTTAAGGAACATTTAAACTCCAATACAGCAGAATATAAAAAAGCTTTTGAAAAAATATTAGCTAAACAATTAGATGAAGCTTTATCAGAAGAGTGGTTTTTATCTCGTGCTAAAAGACTAAACTATTCTGTCCAAAAGGAAGCTATAAAAGCTGATTATGTTTTAGATCTACATACAGATACAGATGCTATTACATATATTTACACTCCAGAGTTTGCTAAAAAAGCAGCTGAAAAGTTTGGCTATAGAGAAACTCTAGTTATTGGTAATGATTTTGGTGGCGCTCTAGATGAAGCTATATTCGTACCTTGGTGGAAACTACAAGAAGAGTTCAAAAAGCAAGGTAGAGATGAAGAAGTATTAAAGGAATGTTTTACTCTTGAGCTAGGATCAGAAGAGTATATAAATTTTGATGATGCTAAAATGCAAACTCAAGGTGTATTAAATTATCTAGCTTATAGAGGGATAATTGATTCACCATTTGAAACAAATAGATTAAGCACAAAAATCACTCATAATGATATTGCAAATTATAAAGCTATAAGAGCAGTAGAAGGTGGTCTTTATGAATGGTTTGTAAAAGCAGGTGATACTTTTAAGGCAAATGAAATAGTAGGGCAATATATCCAAACTTCTACTATGGAGAAAAAACCATTATGGTTTCCTTTTGGTGGAACTATCATAAGTCTTCATATCAAAGGTGCAGCTTGCCAAGGTAGTCAACTTATGAATTTGGCGATTTATAAATAATTATAGAAGAATATAAACCTTAAATTCATTACATGAAAATTTTTTATTATAAATTTTCTTTAGCTCTGTTTTATATTGGCTCAACTTTTTACCTTCCAAAACTTGATCTGGATTTAAATGAATATCCACAAATATAAAACGTCCTGATTGAGTAGCCTTTACTTGATTAATAGCTATAGAATATTTTTTGGCAATCTCTTCAGCAAAATGAAAAATCTTTATTTCTAATTCTTCTACTGGTGCTACATCAAGTAAATGAGAATAGGATTCCATAATTAGCTTAATAGGATTTTTCATTATAAAAATACCCATGCAGATAGCTATTATAGGGTCAACATATATTGCTAACTTATGATATCCCAAATACTCTAAAATAAAGCCTATGAAAATAGCTAAAGTTACTCCAATCCCAAGTAAACTATCAGCTTTCCATAGTTCAGCATCAGCTGCTAAAATTCTTGATCCTGTTACCTTAGATTTCTTATAGACAAATATGAACATAACTATACATAAAACTGTTCCTACAATTTCAGACAGTAAAGCAAAACCGTAATTAGGTTTTATTGCATGAGTTATCATATTTATAATTGAAATCAGAATTACACTTATTGCTATTAGAAGAACAAAACCTGATTCAAATAATATAAAAACAGGTTCTAACCTATAATAACCATAAGGGTATCTATCATTAGCAGGTTGATTAATCTTTTTTATTACATAAATTGAAAATGCATATATCAGTACTGTTACTATAGAATATCCAGTGTCTAAAAGAACTGTCAATGATTGTGCGAAGTAAACTATTACAATACTAAAAACAGCATAAATAACTGCTATGATAAAGTTTAGTTTTAAGGTTTTTTCTTCAAGTTGATTATCAGAAGACATATATTTGTTTTTTTAAAGATTTAGATAATATTTGTTTAAAGACTATTGAATAAGCATAAGAATATATTTAGCATTCTCCACGCCATTAGCCGCCGCTTTTTGATAATATTGAATAGCTTTTTCTTTATCATATTTTAAGCCATCATCATCTTCATCAAAATATATATTCGCCAATCTATAGTATGCTGGGCCATAATCTAATTTAGCTGCTTTTCTAAATTCTTCTATCGCTTCTGGGTATTCTTTCATATCATAGAAATACTCACCTAAATAATATATAGCTTCGGCTTTACCATTCTCAGCTTCTTTCTCTAATTTCGCTCTATCAACATAATTATCTTTTACAGCAGATTCTTTTAGAGCTTTCATTTTCTCTTCTGTTGTTAACTCTTTTTCTACTTTCTTAGTAGTTTCAGCTTCAGTAATTTTATTAGCTACTGGAGTAGATGGAACTGCTGCTGTAGGAGTGGCAACTGGAACAGCTATATCTTTTTGATCTTTTATTAAGCTAGTATTTTTAAATTGTCTTATTTTTAGAAACTTATTTATAAAACTAATTTTAGCAATATAGTAATCATTATTTTTATTAAAACTTTTATTTAAATCTATCAAGTTATCCCATGAAATTTTACTTGGAGTAGTAAATAAATTATGTATATATTTTGATGTGTTATTATCTTTAAAATAGTCAATACTTACTAAGCTTATCTTGGTACTATCTAATAACTGAATATCTTTTTTATCAACGCCTAAAGCTTTTGAAATAAACTCTCTAAAATATTCTTTATTAATATTTCTATAATAAAAATAAATTAGACCTTCATTAACTAGCGATCTATTATTAACATTATTACTTATATTATCAGCATTCTGTTTTCTAACTTGAGATTCATTTGTTATCTTCTCAGCAATTTGAGATTGTTTATAGTTTTGTACTTCCTCATTAAGCTTATCTGTAACTTTTGCTTCAGACAATTTATCAGTTATTAGAGTAACATTATCTTTAGCATTTTTTGCAACTTCAGGATCCTTGCTCTTTTCAAGCTCTTTCCATAAGTTTAAAGCTCTAGAATACTGGTTACTATTAGTAAATCTATTAGCCTGTTTGACTAAAGCCGGTTCATAACCTTGTACTGCTGCAGCTTTTAATAATGTATCAACTTCATCTTCGTTATCAGAAGGAAGCTCTCCATTTTCATATAATTCAAATATCTTATATAGTAAAACAGGATCTGTATTAAAAATAAGATCTGGATTTTCATCAAAAAGTTTAACTAATTGCTCTAAAGCTGGTTTATAACCTTTTTTATATGCATGAACTAAATACGCTCTGGCTTTAGCATTATCTTTATTTACACCATCGCCATTCATGTATAAGATAGCCAATTGATAAGCAGCTCTAGCAGATCCTTGACTCAAAGCTATATTATAGTTTTTATAGGCTTCTCTATAATTAACGCTAGTACCTAGACCAAATTGATAAATATAACCTAAATAATATCTATCTGAAGTAGTGGCTTTACCATTTTCATCTAATTCTTTTAAAATCTCAAAAGCCTCATTATAGCCATCACTTTTTCTCGCTTGAATATCATTTATAGCTTTAGCATAAGCCTCTAAATAAGCCTTATGTGTATGACTTAAATAAAGATTAATTCCCATACCACCAAGACCAAGAATTAAAATAGCTAACCCTACTATAATTGATTGTTTTTTAGTCAAGCTCTTTCTTGCTTTTTTCTCAACAGGATTTTTATCCTTTTTTCTTTTTATAATCATATTCCAGATTTACACTAAATAAATTGATACACAGCCACTACGACATTATATAATAGTAATTAGCTGCATTTAAGAATTATCACCACTTTTATTTTCAATAATATCTTCTAAGGCTTGTTTTTCATCTAAAACAGTAGCTGGATCTTCTAATGAAATCTTTCCAAAATGCCCATTTCTAAAATCATGTACAATATTTTTAGCTGCCTGCTCAATATTACTATTTGTCTTTAAACTTGCTATTTCTTTTAAAATATCTTGAGAATGTTTATTCTCAACAGTTATATTGTATCTATTAGTAAGCAGACTATTATTTTGAGAATTTAGAAAATTTATTAAGAAATCTGCTGTAGAAATATAATCCATTGCAGTATCACGAATAGAACCAACACATGCAATTCTATATCCTGACTGCTCGCTTTTAGGACTTGGAAACATAATTCCTGGCGTATCAAATATTATAAATCCTTTTTCAATATCTATTCTTTGTTGCATTTTTGTTACAGCAGGCTCATTTCCAGTTTTAGCAACTTTTCTACCTGCAAGTTTATTAATCATAGTTGATTTACCAACATTTGGAATACCAAATATAATTGCTCGAATAGGTTTTAAAACAGTTCCTCTATTTGGCAGTTGTTTTTTTGCTAAAGCTACTATTTTTTTTACAATATTTTTATCGGTAAGTGTGTCTACTGCTATAGCATTACCTTTATAGTAGTTTATCCATTCTTTAGTTATTTCTTTATCTGCAAGATCATTTTTTGAAAGTATCCTGATAATTGGCTTATCGCCAACTATATCTTCTAAGACATTATTACTGCTAGATTCAGGAATTCTTGCATCAACTATTTCTATAGCAATATCAATTTGAGGCATTTTTTTTCTAAATTCTTTAGTTGCTTTATGCATATGCCCTGGAAACCAATGTAACATGAGTAGATAAAAACCATAATTCTGATATATTTATTAATAAGATATTTTATATATAAGATTTATTTATGCAAAGTTATATCCTTAAAGGCGCAAAAGTATGCTTTGATACAGAAATAAAACATTCAGATATTTTAGTAAAAAATGGTGTTATCGAACTAGTTCAAGAAGATATAAAAAAAGATTTATATAACTTACCAGTTATTGAATTATCTAATGATGATTATGTTTTACCAGGATTTATAGATATTCATATTCATGGCTCTAATGGTGCTGATGTTATGGATGGATCTTTAGAATCTTTAGAAACTATTTCAAAATCAATATACAAGCATGGTGTCACAAGCTATTTAGCAACAACTATGACAGCATCATATGAAGATATTCTAAATTCTATGTTAGCTATCAAAAATTATAATCAAAAAATTATAAAAGATAGCGCTAAAATAGCAGGTATTCATTTAGAGGGTCCTTTTATTTCTCCAGGAAAAATAGGTGCTCAAAATCCAAATTACTTACAAGATGCAAATCTAGATAAGTTAAATACTTGGAATATTAATTCAGGAAATTTGGTTAAAAAAATAACCATTGCCCCAGAAATAAAAGGAACTAATGAAATAATAGATTTCTGTAATAAGCAAAAAATTATTACATCAATTGGACATACAGCCTGTACAGCTCATCAAGCTCTAGCTGCTATAGAAAGAGGGTGCTCTCATGCAACACATCTTTTTAATGCTATGAGTGGTGTTGATCATAGAAATCCAGGAGCAGCCACAGCAATTTTAATGTCTAAAAAAGTTTTAGCAGAATTAATAGTTGATGGTGTACATCTACATAAAGATACTGTCAAATTTGCTTATGAAATAAAAGGAACCAATAACATAGCTCTTATAACTGATGCTATGTCCGCTCAAGGGTGTGCTGATGGTTTATTTGAGTTAGGTGGTCAAAAAGTTATAGTTAAGCATGGAGAGGCAAGACTTGAAAATGGAGTGCTTGCTGGAAGTGTTTTAACTATGAATAAAGCTCTAGAAAATATGATCAAATTTACAGACTGTAGTTTACTCGATGCTGTCAAGATGACTAGTACAAACCAAGCAAAATCATTAAATTTAAAAAGTGGGCAAATAAAAGTAGGATATAATGCTGAATTTGTTATTTTAGATAAAAACTATCAAGTAAAACAAACTCTAAATTAAAGGTTATAAATGAAGTTTTTAGTTTTAGACACATCTAGTTCTTTTTGCTCTGTTTCACTAAGTGTAGAGAATAAAATCTTCTCACAAACAAGATTCATTCCAAGAGAACATAATAAGTATCTATTACCAATGATAGATGAAGTTATTAAAGAAGCTAATATAGATAAAAAAAGTATAGATTTTGTTGCTTATGGTGTTGGTCCAGGAAGTTTTGTTGGAGTGAGATTAGCTGCATCAGTTTGCCAAGCATTTGCAGTAAGTTTAGATATTCCAGTGATTGGTTTTTCAAGCATGTTTGCTATTGCTAAAAGTACTACCACTGATAATGATAAAGTAGCTGTAATCCTTGATGCTAAAATGGGGGATTTCTATCTAGGCTTTTATGATAAGAATAAAGATAAGATAGTTTCTGAACAAGTTTACAAATTAGATGAATATTCTCCAAATATGCTAGATGGTTATCAAACAGTTGGAGAAAAAATAGCTCAAATCAATTTTGAACCTGATATAGCGGAATTTAATTTAGATACTAAGTTTTTAATAGACTATATTATTAGTGAATACTATAAACAAAAAAAAGAAAATAGACTAACTCATGAAACTTATCCTGTCTATCTAAGAGGAACTTCACACTGGGTTAAAAAGGAGATTAAATAATGTGTCGCTGGTTAATGTATCATGGAAAATCTATAATAATGAGTGAGCTTCTAGTTGATCCAGAAAACTCATTAATTCATCAAAGTATTGCTTCACATGAAGGGGTTGTAAATGTAAATGGGGATGGTTTTGGATTAGGATGGTACACAAAGCTTAATAAAAAACCAGGAGTATATAAAGATCCTTTACCTGCTTGGAATAATAAAAATTTAGCTTCTATTGCCTCTCATATTAAAAGTAAAAACTTTCTTGCTCACGTAAGAGCTTCAACCGGTACTCCATCTACAACAACAAACTGCCATCCTTTTAGATATAAAAATCATCTTTTTATGCATAATGGAGCGATCTTTAATTTTAATGAAATTAGACACGATCTTGAATATCTGATAGATAAGAAGTATTTCAAACATAGATATGGTTGCACTGATACTGAAGCAATGTTTTTATTAGCATTAACTAATGGTCTTATAGAAGATCCTAAAACAGCGATAAATAAAACCGTTGAGCAAATATTCAAAATCCAACAACAAAATAATGTACCCCAAGCTATTAAAGCAAGCATAGCATATACTGATGGAAATACATCTTATGCTATAAAAACATCTACTATTAATCATCAACCATCATTATACTATGTAAATTATGAAGATATGCTCGATTCATTAGGCATGGAAAGGCAAGGTCAAAAATATAAAAATAGTTATGTTGTTTTATCTGAACCTTTACTAAAATCAGAATCTTACAAATATGTAGATAATCATACAATAATCAAGATTTCAGAAAATGAATTTACTATAGAGAAACTATAAGGTATATGAAATGGCTACTTTAAATAAGAAAATTCAAAATGTCACTCCATCATCAACAACAGCTATGGCGAAAGTTGCTAAAGATTTAGCTGAAAAAGGTCATGATGTTGTATCTTTAGCTATAGGTGAACCTGGGTTTTCAACGCCAGATGTTATAAAAAAAGCAGGTATAGAAGCAATAAATAATAACATCACAAAATATACAAATGTAGATGGTCTAAAAGAGCTAAGACAAGCTATAGTAGATAGATATAAAAGAAATTATGGAACTTCATTCTCTGCTGATCAAGTTTGTATTTCTTCTGGTGCCAAGCATAGCCTACATAATATTTTTAACTGTATATTAGAAGAGGGTGATGAAGCTATTTTCTTTGCCCCTTATTGGGTTTCTTATCCGGATATGATTAGTTTAACTGGAGCTAAACCAGTAGTTGTAAAAACAAAATTTGAAAATAATTTTGAAATTGATGTCGCAGAGCTAGAAACATATATTAATAAAAATACTAAAGCTATTATTATAAATAATCCTAATAATCCAACAGGACTTATTTACTCGAAAGAATGTATTGAAGCATTAGCTAACCTAATCAGAAAATATCCTAATATTTGGATTATAGGTGATGATATTTATGATGAATTATTCTTTGATAAAAGACCAACATTAATATCAGAAATTGCACCAGATTTAGCAGATAGATATGTTATAGCTAGTGGTGTTTCTAAAAATTACTCTATGACTGGTTGGAGAGTTGGTTTTTCAATAGCCCCAGAATTTTTAAATAATGCTATTAAGAAGTTTCAATCACAATCTACTACTTGTGCTTGCTCAATATCTCAATATGCCGCTATTACAGCTATGAATATCCCAGAGGCTGATTTAAAAGTATTTATAGATTCATATAAAGAAAAAACTGATTTTGTTGCTAAAGCTCTAAAAGAAATGCCTCATATTAATGTCAAAAAAGCTCATGGAACATTTTATTTATTCCCTAGTTTAAAAGAGCTTTTAGCAAATACTAAATTTACTACAGATGCAGAGTTTTGTAGTGCTCTTTTACAAGAAGAGTTTGTTGCTATGATGCCAGGATCATCTTTTGGTCTTGAAGACTGTGCTAGAATTAGCTGTGCAAATAAAATGTCAGAGCTTGAAGAAGCAATGAAAAGATTAAAAAGATTCATCATTAGACACACTAGCTAATCAGTGTTAAAATCTCTGTAAAATCATTCATCCTTAAGAATTCATTTCTAATGAAAAAATGTGGTTATATTTCCATTATTGGCCGACCAAATGTAGGTAAATCAACTTTACTAAATAATATATTAAAATATAAAGTTAGTATTACTTGTAGAAAGCCTCAAACTACTAGACATCAGATTACAGGTATTAAAACTATTGGAGATACTCAATTTATATATGTGGATACTCCTGGAATTCATAATAAAGAATCTAAAGCTATAAATAAGTTTATGAATAAAGCAGCTACGACAATGATAAAAGATGTTGATGTTATATTATTTGTAATTGAAATGGGTAAATGGACTGAGTTAGAGGATAATATTGTAGAGAAATTAAAAGATTCAAAAATTCCTATATTCTTAGTAGTAAATAAAGTAGATAAGAAAAAATCTATGGAAGCATCTATGTTTATAGAATCTGTAAAAAACAAATTAGATTTTTATGATGTTACTTATGTTTCTGCTAAACAAGGTCATAATATAAATGAGTTAGAAGCTAAAATAGAAGAGTTATTACCTGAAAGTGAATATTTTTTCTATGATGAGGATCAAGTTACAGACAGAAGTGTTAAATTTATGGTCTCTGAAATTATCCGTGAAAAAATTATGAGAACTATTGGAAGTGAGGTTCCCTATCAAATAGCAGTAGAAATTGATAGCTATAAGATAGATCAAGAAAGAGGTATTGTAGATATATATGCTAGTATCTTGGTTGAAAGAGATAGTCAAAAGGGAATAGTTATTGGAGCTAAAGGAGTTAAACTTAAAAAAATTGGTTCTGATTCTCGTATAGATATAGAACACCTTGTGGGAATGCAGGTAAATTTAAAGACTCATGTTAAAGTTAAATCAGGATGGTCTGATGATGATAGGGCGCTTAAGTCACTTGGATATGATTTAATCTAAGTCTCATTCTATGCCAGAATCTATTATTCATTTAAGGCAAGATAGGAATTATAGGATTATTTCTTATGGTTTTTGCTTAACATTAACTTCTTTTTTCTGTGTATATTATTTAAGCGGTATTATTTTATTAATTTCTATAATTATTATTTTAATATCTATTTTCTCAACCCTTAAAAAAGATAATACTCTAGATGCAATAGTGTTACCAATAGATGATAGCTATTATGAGCTAATAGAAAATAAAGTAAGAACTAGTTTTTGGCTAGTTAAAAAGAAAATAATAATAAATGGTTGGATTTATATATCTTTCATACAAGAAGGTTCAAATAAGAAAATTAAAATTTGGTTACATAAATCAAACTTTGTAGAGAAGAATGATATAAGAAAATTAGCTAAGAACTTACTATTATATAATTAGGTATTTATTTGGATTTCTTATTTTTAGTTCTAAAAATATTATCCCATAAAGGAAGAGTTACAGCGTAATTTGCTTTTTGATTATAATGATGAATAGCATGATATTTTTTATAGAAAAATAAGATAGAACCTTTTTTTGCTTTAATATGATGAGTAGCATGATGAATAAAGAAATATAATAAAGATCCAATTAAAAAACCACTAAATATTATACTTCCAAGTGCTAATCCAAATATAAAAAACAAAGGTAGAAACATACCAACTATATATATTGGTAAGGATATAAATGTTGGGTTACCAAAAAACTCCATTGGAGAGTCATGATGAATCCCATGCATTCTTTCTAAAAAAGGAAAACTATGAAATAAAAACCTATGAACTAAATACTCAACAAATGTCCAGATAAGTAATCCTATAAAAAAACATACTATTATGACAAAGAAATTTTTAACAGGCAGTTTTTCAATACCTAAAATTAAGAAACCTAATATAAAAATTGGATAGATATAAAAATCACTCCAATAGCCCATGCGGCCCAACTTTTCTAAGTTAATAAAACACCTATGAAGAGGGAATTAAAATCTAATCATACAGAATATCACAGGTAGCTTAACTCAACAATAGGAATATTAATTATTCATTATTTTTAATTACCATATCATAAAGATTGTGAAATGATGTAACATGTTGAAGTTATTGATAAAAATCAAGAAGACATAAAAAATAAAAAAATATTGAATGCAAATCTTGTAATTAGATTAAATCTTTACAGGTAATTGTCCTGTAAACTTTTTATTGTTAAAAATGTTTTCTAATGCAGCTCGAATATTAATTTTTAGTGATGTTTTTGTATAATTCGTTTGATCTATAGAAGTTGCTCCGTATATGCAGATATAATTTTTAACATTATCAATATAGTTGATATCATATGGAGCAAGAGCAGCTATGTTTATAGTTTTTTCTGATCTGATAGACGTTAGGTAACTATATTCATAACTATACTCACGCAGATTTGCTGAGATTAGCAAAATGACATCAGCATTTTTAATATTATTTTCAATATTTTCATTATCAATGTTTTCACAGATAATATTAGCATTTGAGTTATTCTTTAGTATTATCTTTTGTAATTCATTATTGAAGTCTGCTAAACGCTGATTATCTATATCTATAATTAAGATATTCTTTAGCTTATTAAGATTACATGGAATAATTCCTGAATTTTTTACTAAAGTTGTACTTTGTTTCGTTATATCTAAAGATATTTGTTGATGCCTAGCACAGCTAACAATTTGATTAGCAAGTTTCAACTGCTCACTTTCAGATAATTTAAATATTAAACTTTTATCAAGTTTATGTTTTTCTTTAAAACTAATGATACTGCTATAAGCTCTATCCACTGCAATCGCAAAAGTAGAGTTTTCTATATACTCTTTTTCTAGCTTAAAGAAAAGTTCTTCTAACTTATAGATATCATTTTCAGACCATACGCGAACAGGCATTAATAGAATATCTAGACCAGCTAAGATAGCTAATTTAGATGCCTCTATAGTTCCAAAATGTTTAGCTATAGCATGCATATCCATAGCATCTGACACCACTAGTCCATCAAATCCCATTTGTTGTTTAAGCAGTTTAGATATTATTTTGTAAGAGAGGGTTGTGGGGACATAGATATTTTCATTAGTTGATATGGATTTGTATTGTGTATCATCTAATTTAGGAACACTAATATGTGCAGTCATTACCATATCGCAATCACTAGCAAGCTTACTAAAAGGTAATAACTCTATGGATTCTAATTCATTTAAGGCTTTATCTAAGATTACATTACCTAAATGACTATCTGTTGCAGTGTCACCATGGCCAGGGAAGTGTTTTATACAGCTTATGATCTTAGCATCATGGTAACCATCTATAGCATTTTTAGCATAATTAGTAACTATTTCTGGATTATCAGAATATGATCTCACACCAATAATAGGATTATTTTTGTTAGAATTAACATCTACAGCTGGAGCAAAATTAATATTTATACCTAAAGAGTATAATTCGTCACCAATTAGTTTGCCCATGGTATAGGCATTGCTAGGATTATTTGTTGCAGCTAGAGCCATATTACCACATCCGCTAGTACCTTGTTGAAGACGATTTACTCGACCACCTTCTTGATCTGTTGCAAAAAATAGTGGTGTAATTGTATTAGCTTGAAGCTCTCTTAATAGAGAAATAGTTTGTTGATTATCTTGAATATTTTCTCTAAAAAGAATAAATCCACCCAAATTATAATCTTTAAAAACTTTATTGACCATATCATTAGTTTTTGTAAAAGGTAAAGGCTGATTATTTGAATCTTCTCCCCAATAGCGAAAGTCCAGCATTATAAGTTGACCAATTTTATTTCGTATAGAATTTGGCATTTTATTTAAAAATAAAGAAATAAATTATATTGATAATCTTAGCATAGAGAATTTTTTATGATACTAAATTTACATGCCCCAACCATGACTTACCAAAATTTTCTGGCCTGTTAGAGCATTTGTTTTGAATCCCGCTAAAAATATAGCAGTATCAGCAATATCTTGAACTGTGGTGAACTCACCATCAACAGTGCCTCCAAGCATAATATTTTTTACAACTTCTTCTTCAGAGATGTTTAGCTCTTTGGCTTGTTCTGGAATTTGCTTTTCTACTAAAGGAGTCATTACAAAACCTGGTCCAATCAAGTTCGATGAGATATTATGTTCAGCACCTTCTTTTGCTAGAGCTCTTACAAAACCAACTTGTGCATGTTTAGCTGCAACGTAAGCGGCTTTATTTTTTGAAGCAAGGACTGAATGTACAGAGCCTACAACTATGATTCTACCGCCAGTTTTTAGTTCAATCATATGTCTCATAGCTGCTTGAGTTACCAATAAAGTACCAGTCATATGAATATCAAATAATTTTTTCCAAGAAGATACACTAAAATCAACAATAGGTGAGATTATCTGAATACCTGCATTATTAATAACAGTATCGATGCGGCCAAATTTTTTAACAGTTTCATCGACTCCTTCTTTAACTTGAGCTTCATCAACAACATTCATTTGTACTGCTAAAGTTTCAACCTTATTCTCTTTAGCAATTTCTTCTGCTACCTGCTTAGACTTTTCTAAATCTAAATCAGCTATTACAACTTTGGCACCTTGTTTGGCAAACTCTTTAGCCATTCCTAAACCAAGACCAGAAGCAGCACCTGTAATCAAAACAACTTTATTCTTAACATTAGACATAACTCTTCCTTAAAAGTTAATAAAAGCTTCAACAAAATTATATATTATGACTAGATTAGTTAGAAGTAAGGTTTATCATATTAATATTCATAAAATAAAAAATGACATATTGTGATTAGAAAGCCTATATTTGTTTTAGAGGGAATTAAAATAACAACTTTTTGTATTATTAGTGCAGCAGTTTTTACTTTTCTAGGGTTAGACCATCATTCTTTATTAATATTATTTAATATGTCTGTTATGTTTACAGTTGCTACATTTTCACCTAGTAAAAAACCATTGTCACTACTTATTGAAGGAGCTGGAGTTATAATAGTTTCAACATTGGTTGGAGGAATAATAAGCTTTTACCTACCAGAGCTATCTGGTTTAATTACTATTTGTTATGGCACTTTAGCCTTCTTAATTCCTAGATTTAAAAATCAGTCTAATATATTTATTATTGGCGCATTAGTGTTTTCTATTTCTGTAGCATTCCCTTTTGATTTATATAAAGCTTCTATACTTGCTCTATGCTCTATCATATTAATTATTATATTTTTACTAACTTATTGGATATTTGATAAACACATTATTTATAGATCAAGAACTTACTATAAAAAAGTATATAACTCACAACGATATACTTTGTCATTAATATGCTTTAGCTCACTTGTAATAGCAACATTTATAACTTCTTACCTAAAACATTTTAATGAAGTAGGGCATTTGTATTGGATTAATATTACAATTTTAGCTATATTGCAAAGCTCTTCAGAAGGTATGATACGTAAAACTGCAATAACTAGAATAGTTGTTAATGCTATAGGTGCTTTTATTATTATTTTCTTAATGTCTTTTATAATGCCTGACATTTTTTGGATTAATTTCATATTTTTATCTTTACTTTTATTTGGAATATTTGCAATAGGGTATTCTTTCTCGACTAGGACTCTTTTAATTGAAATGTTTGTGTTATCACTTACGCACTTATTGGGTCAATATCACCATATATTATCTATAGATAGAATTTTATTAACTATGATAGGTGGAAGCTTAGTTATAATTACAGGATTTATTGTTACTAGGTTTACAAAGAATAATGATAAAGAAACGATAGAGCATCAAACTTTCTCAGTTTAAATCTTTTCACTCTCACTCATAGCTTTTTGAATACCTACAAATACTACATTAAATATAACTGGTCCTAAAAATATTCCAATAATTCCAAAAGCCTCTATACCCCCCATGATTCCTAGTAAAGATGCTACAAAGCTGAGCTTCATTTCTTTATTAATAATCTTAGGTGAAATAACATTATCTGTAATCATATTTAGAGTAAAACCTATCACTAGAAGTATTATAGCTTTTGTTAATCCAAATAATACAAATACACCGATGCTTAAGAAAACATAAACTATTGTCACCATGAAAGGTATCATAGCTCCTAAAGCTGTAATAAAAGCAAATAATATAGGACTTGGAATTCCTAAAGCAAAATAAACTATACCCATAATAATACCAGTTAATGAGGCTGTAGTTAAAACAGCTAAACTAACTCTTCTTGTTGTATTAACAGTAGTTTTTAAAAACTTATTCCCATCTTCAAAATCTTTTAAAACAACTTTATCAAAGAATTTTTCTAGAGCCGTACTACTTACTAAAAACTGATATACCAACAGTAGGGTAATAATAAAATTAGTTGCCAAACTTATTCCTGTTGATCCAACATATTTAACAGTTGGTAGAAGGGTGTCTAAGTGTGAGGCTATTTTAGCTTTATCTTTCTGAACAGAAGTAACAAATTTATGTAACTGATCTTTAGCATAATCGCCTATATAAGGAATTTTACTTAAATGCTCTTCTAAGCTATTAAAAAATTGAGATAATGACTCTATATTTTTCACATAAATAATAGCTTCACTTATTGCATAAGAAACTATTAGGAATAATGGAATAAATACACATAAAAGTATAGCCATAACTAGTAGAAAACTACTTTTTCCTTTTCCTATATGTTTTTCAAGCTTTTGTTGAATGGGAAAAAGCATTATTGCTAATAGTCCAGCAAATAAAAATGCATAGACAAATGGATATAAAATCCAAACAGCTAAAGAACCTACGGCAAGAATAATACCTAACTTTTTAATAGTGGAATAATCCATTTTTAAAATATATATTTTTTTATTAGTTTAAGGATATCAGTGTCTATTTAATTATTAAACCGTTTACACAGGTAGGGATATGTCTTTTACTATAGTAGAGAGGCTTATAACTACCACTTTTCTATATTACCCATAGCATCTAAAAATTTTCCAGAATCTTCAGATTTAAGTCTGTCTATAAGAGTTGCCATATTAGATATGCTATCATCTATTTCTAATGTTGCTTTCTCTCCACCCATTTGAGTTTTAACCCAACCAGGACGTAGGCTAATAGTAATAATCTCTGGGCACTCTGATGCAAATGTTTTCGTAAGCATATTCAAAGCAGCTTTAGATATACGATATGAATAACCAAATCCAGCTTTTGTTTGTTCAATAGATCCAGCTTGACTAGCCATATTTATAACTTTTGGATTTAAAGATTTTTGAAGACTTTCCTTAAAATAATGAATTAAATAAAAAGCTCCTAAGCAGTTAACTTTAAAAGCTTCTTCAATCCAATTTGGATCTGTTTTTGAGATACTAATTTTTTCATGATGTTCAGGATAAACTCCAGCATTATTTATTAGTATATCCAAAGTTATATCTTTATATTTATCATATAGCTTTTGTTGCTCGAGAGGATCAGAAACATCTAAACTTTCTATGAATAAGTTATTTTCATAATTGGATTTAAGTTTTTGTAAGTTATCAGCCTGTTTAGTATTTCTACAAGTAGCTATTACGTTATATCCCTTTCTTAAATAGTATTCAACAAATCCTAATCCTATACCTCTATTTGACCCTGTAACTAAAATATTTTTTTCTTTCTTATCCATCAGTATATCTTTTTCTTATATTTATAACGCAGCAACTATATCAGATGACAATACAAATATTAAATAAAATTGAAAACCAGCTAAAAGTGTCCTACAGTATTTTATATACATTTTTAAAAGGCTAAAAATGAGTAATTATAATTATGATAATTTTTCATCAGATAAATATAACTTTGAAATATCACAAGGCCTAAAAGTAGGAGATACAGCTATAGATGTAAAACTAGAGACTACTGATGGAGAGTATAGAAACCTTCTTGATTTTAATGGAGAATATTTAGTTCTCGAAATGGGAAGTATCACATGCCCATTATTTCAGGGAAGAAGGGACTCTATGTCAAAGATAGCTAATGATTTTAAAAATATATCTTTTGCAGTCTTGTATGTTAGAGAAGCACATCCTGGTTCAAATATCAAAAGCCATGAAAGTTATAATGATAAGAAAAAATGTGCTATTGAGCTTAGAAGTTCTGAAAAAGAACAAAGAATAATCTTTATAGATAATATAGAAGGCGATGCACATAAAATATATGGAAGTATGCCTAATGCTGTATTTATTCTTAATAAGAAAAGAGAAATTGTTTTTAAATTAGACTGGAATAATCCTATTTTAGTTAGGAAAGCTATAAAAGCTTTAATGAATAATAAAGAAATAAGCACAGAAGATTTCTTCTATCCAGTAAAGCCTACCGTCGTTAAAAGAGTATTAAAAAAAGCAGGTAAAGGCTCTGCGAAAGATTTTTTCTCAAGTTTACCTATTTTAATTTGGAAAAATTTAATTAAGAGAAATCTACGATCACTATTTCGTAGAAAGTAATTTTTATTACCAACCAGTAACTTCTTTAAGCTTTTTACCAATTTCAGCAGGTGATCTAGTATAAGCGATACCAGCAGCTTCAAAAGCAGCAAATTTTTCTTCAGCTGTACCTTTACCACCAGAGATAATAGCACCAGCATGACCCATACGCTTTCCTGGAGGAGCTGTAACACCAGCGATATAACCGATAACTGGCTTAGTAACATTGTGCTTGATATATTCAGCAGCTTCTTCTTCAGCAGTACCACCGATTTCACCAATTAGAATAATAGCTTCTGTTTGAGGATCATTTTGAAGAAGTTCTAAAGCTTCAATTTGATTCATACCAGGGATTGGATCTCCACCTATACCGATACAAGTAGATTGGCCAAAACCAAGCTTAGTTGTTTGAGCAACTGCTTCATAAGTTAAAGTACCAGAACGAGATATGATACCAACTTTACCAGGTTGGTGAATATGACCAGGCATAATACCAATCTTACATTGACCTGGAGTTATAACACCAGGGCAGTTTGGTCCAACAACTCTTACATCTTTACCTTTTAAGTATTCTTTAACTACTAGCATGTCTAGAGTTGGAACACCTTCAGTGATAATAACAACTAGCTTAACACCAGAGTCAATTGCTTCAATTGCAGAATCTTTTACAAATGGAGCTGGTACATATATAACAGATGCATCAGCACCAGTAGCTTTTACAGCTTCTTCCATTGTGTTAAAAACTGGTCTATCTAAATGTGTAGTACCACCTTTACCAGGAGTTACACCACCAACAACATTTGTTCCATAAGCAATAGCTTGCTCTGAATGGAAAGTACCATTTTTACCAGTAAAACCTTGTACTAAAACTTTTGTGTTTTTATCAATTAATACGCTCATTATTCAATATTCCTTTTAATTTTTTAATTTATTAAGCTAATGATTTTACAACTTTGTCAGCTGCATCAGCCAAACCATCAGCAGGAATTAATTTCAAGCCAGATTCAGATAGTATTTTAGAACCTAATTCAGCATTGTTTCCTTCTAAACGAACAACAACTGGTACAGTTACATTTACTTCTTTAACAGCTTCAATAATTGCTTCTGCAATCATGTCACAACGAACAATACCACCAAAAATATTAATCAAAACCGCTTTTACATTTTCATCATCTAAAATTAGTTTGAATGCTTCTATTACTCTAGCTTTAGTAGCACCACCACCAACATCTAGGAAGTTTGCAGGTTTTCCACCATAAAGCTGAATGATATCCATAGTAGCCATTGCAAGACCAGCACCATTTACCATACAACCAATATTGCCTTCAAGAGCAACATAGTTTAGCTCATGTTCAGAAGCTTTAAGCTCTTTAGCATTCTCTTGAGACTTGTCTCTTAAAGCTAATAATTTAGGATGTCTATAAAGAGCATTTGAATCAAGATTGATTTTTCCATCAACACAAACGATATCACCATTTTCTCTAACAGCAAGAGGGTTGATTTCAAATAAAGCAAAGTCACATTCTATAAATGCTTTATATGCACCTAACATAGTTTTTGTGAAGTCATTTATTTGTTTACCTTCCAAACCAAGTTTAAAAGCAACTTCACGTGCTTGGAATGGTTGAAGACCAACTAAAGGATCTACTTCTACTTTTAAAATCTTCTCAGGAGTATTATGTGCAACTTCTTCAATATCTACACCACCTTCAGATGAAGCCATGAATGTTACTTTACGGCTAGATCTATCAACAACTGCTCCTAAGTATAATTCACGAGAAACAGGATAAACATCTTCAAAAACACCTACTGAATTTACAGGTTGACCATCAGCATCTGTTTGGAATGTAACTAAATTTGTGCCAATAAGCTTCTCAGCAACTTCACGTGCTTCTTGAGATGATTTTACAACTTTAACACCACCAGCTTTACCACGTCCACCAGCATGCACTTGAGCTTTAACAACTGCAAATTTTCCGCCTATTTGGTCAAATGCTTGTGCAGCTTCGTTAGGATTATGAGCTACAATACCTTTTTGAACTTTTAGACCATAACTTTCTAAAAGATCCTTAGCTTGATATTCATGTAAATTCATTGATTTTCTTCCTTATTTGATCGTTTAACGAAAATTTTAATTTAAACAGTTAAGATAATAGCGTATTTGTTATAGTTTTTCTAATATAAATTAGCGGTTTTAGGTCGGTAGTTTTTGTTTATATATTTTTTATAAATGTTACTGTATGATTTAGAAGAGTAAATTTAATACTAGTAAAGGTTATTAATTATGATGAAAAAAATATATAACAAATTAATGTCAACTATCTTTAGTCAGACAACTCCTGCTCAATTGCTCTTAGTTTCTATATTGGGTTTTGTGTTTGGATTTATTCCTGGCTTTAGCTATGCACCACTATTATTTATTCTCACTATATTCTTAGTGTTGATCTTAAGAGTAAATATCGGAATATTTATAATAATTGCGCTAATAGCTAAGGCACTATCTTTTATGATAGAAGGACTTAGCTTTGGTGTAGGTACATTTTTAATAGATGGTTTTGCTCAACCATTATTTAAGAAAATAGTAAATACTCCTGTTTTAGCATATGCAGGATTTGACTATTATCTTGTGACTGGTGCTTTTGTCGTATCAATAATTTTAGGTGTTGTAGTAGGATTAATTCTTGCAAAAATTTATAAAGGCTTTGTTTCTAAAATGGCAAAGCTACAAGCAGAGAATGGATTGTATACTAAAATCACAAGTAAATTAAGTACTAAAATAGCTTCAAAAATACTTTTAGGAAAAAATATTTCTAAAGTAGACTGGCAAAAAATGGCAAAGAAAAGATTTTTGCAACCATTTAGAATTTTGGGAGTTACACTAGTAGCTATTATAGTTGCTTTAATATATATGTCCCCAAAACTATTAGAGACAACATTAGTTTCTAATATAATTAAACAACAGCTTTCTAAAGCTAATGGAGCAACTGTTGACTATAAATCAATAAACTTAGATTTTAGTGAGGCAAAATTAGAAATAGCTGGATTAGGTGCTGCAAACCCTAGTGATCTACATGAAGATAGATTCTATGCTGAATCTGTAAGTGCTAGCTTAAATATGACTGGAATTTTAACAAAACACCTAGTGTTAGATAACGTTAAATTAGATGGAGTTAAATTAAATAAAGAAAGAAGCTCGAAAGGTGAACTTTATGGTGAAAAAACTCAAGCTATAAATCCAGCTGTTGATGAGAATATCAATAATGTTAAAACAATATCAGGTGATGTGAATAAGTTACAACAGCTTAATTTAGATAATTATCTTAATAATGCAAAAACAGCAAGTAAAGTTGCAAAAGGTATAAAACAAGGTGCTGAAGTTTTAAGTAACTTTAAACCTTCACCAAAAACAACTGCTAAAGAACAACAAAATGTAGCAAAAGAAGAAGCTAAAACTTATGGATATGCTAACGTTAGAGCTGAAAGCTTAGAAACTAAAAAGCCGATGCTTACTATTTTAAATACATATATCAATAATTATGAAGATTTTGGTAATATCTTTAATGTTTATTTGGGGAATATATCAACTAACCCTACACTTCTAGGTGAGCCAACTACTATTAAAATTAATACTGCGAAGAATGATGACATAAATGCAAATGTTACAATTTCTAACAAAGCAGATACGGCTAATAATGTAGAGTTTAAATTCAAAAATCTTGGAAATAATCTTGTTAAAGGTTTAGATATTCAAAATTTAAAATTAAATGCTAAAAATGCAAGCATTAGTGGAAAAGGTAGTTGGAATTTTGAATCAGGTAAAAATATAAGCTTTAACATTCCTTTAGTTGTAAATTTAGATGGAGTAACTGCTGACTTTAATGGATTTGATCAAAAATTACAAAATTTACAATTAAATGCTTTGTTATCTGGAGATTTAAACAACACTAATTTTAGTATTGATAAGTCATCTATAGACAATATTTTAAAATCAGTAAATGTTCAAGATGTTGCTAATAATATTATTGAAAAAACTGGAGCTGATGAAAAAACTAAGCAACTTATAAAAAATACAAAAATAAATGGTAAATCTATATCAGAAATGAATGCTAATGATGCGCAACATTTATTAAATACTCAAGTAAATGGTAAGGCGGTAAAAGATTTAAATGCTAATGATGTTAAAAATATAGCATCTGGCTTTGGAATAAATATTTAACTAATTTTCTTTCTTAGTGTAAAATTCTCTCTTTAAGCTAAAATAATTTTTATTTAAGGTTTTTTCAATGATTGAATATAATCTTAATGTTATGGGTACATTTTTTGCAGCAGCTATAGTTTTAGGTGTTGGGAGAATTGTATATAATCACGTATATTTCTTAAGGAAATTTTTCATTCCTATTCCTGTAATAGGCGGGATTATTATATCAATTATTCTTAGCATATTAGAATCAAATCATATAATTAGATTTATAACAGATGGAGATGTCCAGCGCTTATTGATGGTTACATTCTTTGCAACAGTTGGATTTTCTTCAAGCCTTAAACTTCTCATACGAGGTGGAAAGCTTCTTTTTGTATTTGTTTTATGTACAGCTGTATTAGTTATATTGCAGAATATCTTAAGTATCTCTATCGCGATAGGATTTAACTTAAGCCCTCTTTTTGGTCTGGCTAACGGTTCTATACCTCTAGTAGGGGGACATGGAACATCAGCAGCATTCTCTGGAGTGCTTGAGCAGTTTGGCTTAGAACATGCAGCAACAATCACTACTGCGGCTGCAACCTTTGGTCTAGTGTGTGGGGGCTTGCTTGGAGGACCTATTGGCCACTTTATTATGAAAAGACATAATCTAAAGCCCAGAGTTTCAGAAGCAGAGCTTAACTCTATGAAAATAGAAACTGATGAAGATTCTAAATTACCTATTTCAGAGCATGGATTATTTAGGGCTATCATTCTTTTAACAGTAGTAATAACTTTAGGCGAGTTAGTGACATATGTTTTTAGATATATAGGACTTATCATGCCGGACTATATAGGTGCTATGCTTATAGCTGCGGTAGCTAGGAATATTTCTGATTTTTCTAAAAAATTGACTATTGAGCATAATGAGATACTAACTATTGGTAATATTTCACTTAGCTTATTTTTAGCAATAGTCTTAATGAATATACATTTTCAAGCTCTTATTAATATGGCTTTATCTATGTGTGTAATTCTTTTTGCACAAGTAATTCTTATGGCACTATTTTCATATTACATAACATTCAAAGCATTAGGTAAGGATTATGATGCTGCAGTTTTAGCAATAGGGCAGTGTGGTTTTGGGTTGGGGGCAACTCCTACAGCAATGGCAAATATGAAGGCTTTTACTTCTAAAAACTTCCCATCACCTGTAGCATTTTTTGTCACGCCATTAGTAGGTTCTTTATTTATTGATTTTTTTAATGCTGCAACTATTACAACATTCTTAAATTTCTTTAAATAGTAGAGTTAGCCTAATCTAATTAAAATTTGAGTAAAAAGCTGTTCTGATTTATACATGTAGTTTGAGGTTTTTACGTATTTTTTTTCTTCTTCTCTAATCCACTCAGGCAAAAGTCCTTGTTCATATGCTTCTAAAATTGATGGATGTAGGTAACTTTCTTTACAAATGTTTGGAGTATTCCCTAGTTCCTTAGCTGCATATTCTATAGCTTGTTTAAGTAGTTTACCTTCATTCTCTTTTTCATTTTGACGTATGTAATCAATAAAAGAAACATTGGCCCACCATGTTCTATAGTCTTTAGCACTAATATAGCTTCTAGCAACTCTTCTTAAGTAACGATTAATATTTGTAGATGTTATGTTAGTGAGCACATTTGTATTGCTATAGTAGCTAAATAGAAACTGTCCTTCCAAACCCTGACACTCTTGTAAAACTTCTGCTAACCTAGCATCTGTAAATCTTATTTTATGATCAACCTTACTCTTACCTTTGAAATGTAAATATATAGATATATCATCTATATCTACATTTTTTTTACTAAGTGTAGTAAGTCCTCGGCTTTTATTTTTTATTTGATATTGGATATTTCCAACTCTTATATGAGATTTATCTAATAATCTTATTGATGCTGCAATTACCTTTTTTTTACAAAGTCTTTTTCGTTTGAGATCATAATCTACTCTAGACCTAATGCGAGGCAAAACTTGAGAGAAAAGTAATAAATGTTCATATTTAAGAGCATGCTGTAATGCTACCCACTTGGGATGATAAATATACTGTTTTCGTCCTTGTTCATCATAGCCAGTAGCTTGAATATGACCGTTAGATTTTTTACATACCCAAACGTTTTCCCAAGCTGGCGGGATAGTGAGATCTTTTATTTTATTTTTTATTGAATCACTAGTTATCAGCTTCTTTTTTTCACAATAAAAAGCAAAGCCACTTCCCTTACGTACTCGTTTATAACCTGATTTAAACTTTTCAATGTATTCTAGATTTGCTTTCTTAGCTATCCTTTTATTATAGCGACTCATTTTCTACTCAAGGTTATTAAAAACTTTTAATGCATTAATAAATGTATCAACGTTAGCATCTTTTTTAGTAGCATTTTCACTTAAGTGTCTTCTAAATAGTTTAGCATTTGGTAAGCCGTTAAAAAGGTTTAGGGTATGCTTAGTCATATTATTTAACTTTACAGATGAATCATTACGCATTTGATCTTCAATATATTCTATAAATTGTTCAGCTACCTTGTATGGAGTTAACTCATTTTTTTTATCGTTATAGAAAACTTCATCAACACCTTTAAAAATCATTGGGTTATGATAAGCTTCTCTTCCAATCATTACACTATCAATATGCTTTAAATGATTGTTTATATCACCTAATGTTTTTATCCCACCATTAATTCCAATTTGGCTATTAGGGAAATCTCTTTTTACATTATAAACAATATCATAATTTAGTTCTGGAATAGTTCTATTTTCTTTAGGAGATAAACCGCTTAACCAACCTTTACGAGCATGAATACAAATATAGTCAATATCAGCCTCAATTTGCATTTGTAGAAAATTACATAACTCTGAATAACTATCATTGTTATCATAGCCAATGCGACATTTTATAGATATTGGAATATCTAAGTTGTCTTTCATTGCTTTTACACAATCAGCTACTGTTTCTGGTTCAGCCATTAAAGATAAACCAAAATTTCCTTTTTGTACTCTTTCGCTAGGGCAGCCTACATTTATATTTATTTCATCATACCCTAAGTCTTGAGCCAATTTGCCACAAGTGACAAAATCTTTCGCTACACAGCCACCTAATTGTAAAGTTACTGGATGTTCTATGTCAGAGTATTTTAGTAAGATATCTTTATTTCCATGCAAAATGGCATTTAGTGTGACCATCTCTGTATAAAGCATGGTTTTTTTAGTAATTAGTCGCATCATATAGCGATAATGCCTATCTGTCCAATCTAGCATAGGCGCGATACAAATTTTACGAGAAAAATTAGAGTTGATCATCATTGATGCCCATTCTTGAAATGATGCCATCTATTTGGTTTGTATATTTTCTAGTAGTGTCTGAATATCTTGCATATTGGGGGTGAGATCTATCATTCATCCAATTTGCCAAATCCCAATTATATGTTGTTGTAAAGCAAAGCTTTCCAAACTCTGTTAAGTTAAATTCTCCCTGAGTTTGCAAACAACCAGTTAAAAAAACATCCGCATATGATTGAAGTATAGGGAAATCTTTAGTAGGAAATTCAGCATCACTGAAACTTTTGACATACATCCAGTAATCTCCTTTAGGTAAACTTTTAATGCCTAAAGGAAGAATATCTTTTCTTGGTACTTTAACTCTACAGTATGAAGCTTCTCTTAAATCTGTAGCCTGTATATCTTCAGCTGATGACGGATAATAAATAGCATTCATTAAATAACCATCATTAGGAATAGCCAATAAATAAGTAGCGTTAGATTTAGTTCCTCTTGATGCCCATACTCTTTCAAAATTACTTACTAAAATTGGAGCAGCAAACTTAGCATCTGGAACTGTTATCATCCTTGAATCTTTATTCATTAAACTTCCATAACCGATAACATAATTATCTCTAGAGCTTTTGACTGCAGGTCTACAGTTTCGAGTTGTTTCAGGAGTTTTTGTTGTTTCATTAAATGCTACATCATTCTCAACTGCTATTTTCACTTCTTTCTTCTCACTTTCTTTACCTGCAAAAAAAGCCCCTGCAATTAAAGAGATAAAAAGTATTATGAATAATAACTTATGAGACTGTTTCAAAACCTAACCTTTAACACCATTAACCTATAAAATTACTACATTCTAGCATTTTAGATTAATTTTAATAAGGTCTTAAAATGACTTTTTATCATATCTAAAACAATTTGGTTTTATTTATGTTATAATTTCGCTAATTGTTTTTAGTTTATTCTTAAATAAGTTGGAGTTTCTTAATGTCTGAAAATAAAGCTTACGACTCGTCTAGTATTAAAGTATTAAAAGGGCTTGATGCCGTAAGAAAAAGACCAGGAATGTATATTGGTGATACAGATGATGGAAGCGGTCTTCACCATATGGTTTTTGAAGTTGTTGATAATGCAATCGATGAAGCATTGGCTGGTCATTGTGATGACATAAAAGTAATTATAAATACGGATGGTTCTGTTTCTGTAAGTGATAATGGTAGAGGGATACCAACAGACATTCATAAAGAAGAGGGAAGATCTGCTGCTGAAGTTATTATGACTGTATTGCATGCGGGCGGTAAGTTTGATGATAACTCATATAAAGTATCTGGCGGTTTACATGGTGTAGGCGTTTCTGTAGTAAATGCCCTATCAGAATGGCTTTCTTTAGATATTTGTCGTAACGGATATAGATATTATCAAGAATATGTACACGGAGTGCCTCAGTATCCTCTAAAACAAATGGAAGCCACTGACAAAACTGGTTCAACAATTAGATTCAAACCTAGTAAGGAAACATTCTCTTTTGTAGATTTTGATTATGACATCTTAATGAAAAGAATTAGAGAGTTATCTTTTTTAAACTCGGGTGTAAAAATAGAATTAATTGATAAGGTAAATGATAGATCAGAAATTTTTAAATATGATGGTGGAATAATTGCTTTTGTCAAGTATCTAAATAAAAGTAAGAAGCCACTTCATGAAAATGTTGTTGCAGTTGGTGGCGAAAAAGATAATATTCAAGTTGAACTAGCTTTACAATGGAATGACTCTTATAAGGAATCGATTTTTTGTTTTACCAACAATATACCTCAAAGAGATGGTGGTACTCACTTATCTGGGCTTAAAGCAGCAGTAACAAGAACTATGAACACTTATATTGAAGCTGAAGGCTTTAATAAAAAACTAAAAGTTACTATAACAGGTGAAGATACTCGAGAAGGCTTGGCTGCTGTATTATCTGTGAAAGTTCCTGATCCTAAATTTTCATCTCAAACAAAAGATAAGTTAGTATCTTCTGATGTTAAATCTGCAGTAGAGTCTTTGGTGAATGAAAAGCTTGGAGAGTTTTTACAAGAAAATCCTAAAGAAGCTAAAATAATCTGTGAAAAAATCTTAGATTCTGCAAAAGCTAGAGAAGCAGCACGTAAAGCTCGCGATATGACTCGTCGTAAAGGTGCTTTAGATATAGCTGGATTGCCTGGGAAACTTGCAGATTGCCAAGAAAAGGATCCAGCTTTTTCAGAATTGTATTTAGTTGAGGGAGATTCTGCGGGAGGCTCTGCCAAGCAAGCAAGGGATAGAAAAACACAAGCCATACTTCCTCTTAAAGGTAAAATATTAAACGTTGAAAAAGCTCGTTTTGATAAGATGCTTGCTTCACAAGAGGTTGGTACCTTGATAAAAGCTCTCGGATGTGGAATAGGCGCTGAAGATTATGATCCTGAAAAGACTAGATATCATAAAATAATATTGATGACGGATGCTGATGTCGATGGTTCTCATATTCGCACATTGCTTCTGACTTTTTTTTATAGACAAATGCCTGAGTTGGTAGAAAGAGGATATTTATATATAGCTCAACCCCCTTTGTTTAAAATAAAAAGAGGTAAACAAGAAACATATCTTAAAGATGAAGATGCATTGGCTATATATTTAGGAAATATTGGTTTAGAAGGAACTTTAATAGTTGCTGGCGAAACTACTATTTCAGGCGTTGCTTTATCTAATTATTATAACTTATATCAACAATATGAAAAAGTTATAAAAAAATATGCAAAAATTTATCCTGAGAAGCTTTTAAGAACATTTGCGTACAGTAGTAGATATACAGACGAAAATGCTTATGAATGGTGGCAAAATATAGTAGATAAATGTAATGAAAAAGCTTTAGCATATGAAAAGTTTAAATTCATAAAACAAACATATACTGATGATAATGAACAACAACATTTAGCCTATGGCATAAATCATTATCAAAACGGTCATAATACAGACTATATTGTTAAGCATGGGTTCTTCTCTACGAAAGATTATGAAAGTCTAGTTACTTATGGAGAGGTGATCGCAGATATCTCTTTTAAAGGTGCGCATGTGGAGAAGGGCGCTCGTAAGGAATATATTGATGATTTTGAATCCGCCATTGATTGGGTGCTGAAGGAAGCTAAAAAGGGACAGGATGTTCAAAGATATAAAGGTCTTGGTGAAATGAACCCTGAACAGCTTTGGGAGACTACAATGGATCCAGAGAATAGAGTTCTACTGCAAGTATCTGTATCAGATGCTGTAGAGGCTGATGCCTTATTTACAACTTTGATGGGAGATGAAGTAGAGCCAAGAAGAGACTTTATAGAATCTAATGCTCTAAATGTTGTAAACCTTGACGTATAATACTTAATTCTCCTTATTTCTGACATTTTGTACAGAAATAAGTATTTCTTTGACCTATAACTTCACTTTTAATCTCACTTTTACAAATGTAACAAGGTTGTTTAGCTCTACCATAAACATTTAATTTTTGAGAAAAATAACCAGGCTTGCCTTCTGTATTTTTATAATCTTTTAGAGTGGTTCCACCTTGCTCTATCGCTATTTTTAATATTTCTTTTATAGCGTGGACTAGTTTGGTTATTTCTTTTTTTGATAAAGTCTTAGATATTCTTGTTGGTAAAATATTGCTTTTAAATAAAGCCTCTGAGGCATATATGTTGCCTACACCAACTACAGTGCTATTATCCATAATAGCTTGTTTTATCTTTTTAGAACTATTTTTAAGTTTACGCGCTAAATATTCACTATTAAAATCTTCAGTTAATGGTTCAACGCCGTGGTTGACTAAGACTTTATGATTTAAAGGAGCTTTATTATTATTAATTAACCAATATCCAAATCTTCTCGTATCATTATATATCAAAATCTCTTCTTCAAATTCTATTAATATGTGATCATGTTTTTTAAAGCTATAGTTTTTTTTACTTTCTATTTTTATAACTCCAGACATTCCTAAATGCACTATTAGTTGTAAATCATCGTTTAAGAAGATAATTAAATGCTTTCCTCTGCGTTGAATTTCTCTAACTTTTAAATTAACAATCTCTGAAAACTTATCTTTATCAATAGCGTATCTTAGTTTATCTATATTTATTTTAATCGAAGATATTTTTTTATTTATAATATGACTTATTAGTCCATTTTTAACAGTCTCTACTTCTGGTAATTCTGGCATAAGTATTGAATTTATAAAAAATTAAGTTGTTATATGATAACATAATATCTTGTGGTTATAGTTAGGTATAAATAGGAGAACCAATGTTTTTTAATTCGCTTAAATCATCGATACATAAAGCTTTGAACCAAACTTATCTTTATCAATATAATGAGAATCTAAATTTAGATAGTTTAAAAAACGGTTCTATTTTAATATCTAATGATACGTCTATCATATCTATACTAGCTATAAAAGAAATTAAGAAAAATCTTAAAATTACTGTATTAGGAAGGATAAGTCCTAAAGTTAAAAGTTTAAGAAAAAAACTGATTGCTAATGGAATTAACTATACAGATCATGTTTCTTTTTGGAAAAAAGACAGCCTACTTTTAATAAATATTGAAGATATATCTCATGTTGAGCATAGCGAAAGTAGATACTTAATGTTTATTTGTGGTCCTGAGATGCCTAGCTTTTCAGATAGAAAAAATTTAAGAAAACAAATATTCTTCGACATAGAAAAATTAAATAGTCTAAAGACAGTTAAAGAAGAATTAGATGATCTATCTATTAAAACTTGGGATAAATACTTAGCTTGTTTAAAGCCACTTAATGAAATTTGGTTTAGGCAAATGTTAAATGCTGGTAAAAACAGAGTTATAACTGACACGTTGGGGACAACTCTTGATGGTAATAAATTTACTATAGCATCAATCCTTATGTCTCAAAAGTTAGAAAAATTGACAAAAGGTGAAGCTAATGTTGGTATTTGTTTACCTACTAGTAGTGGAGGATATTTAGCATTACTTTCTTTATTGATGAAAGCAAAGGGAATAGTAAATTTAAACTACACAGCTTCACCAGATGCACTTAGACATGCAATTAGTAATGCTGAAATAGAAACTATTATTACATCAAGAGCTTTTGTTGAAAAGCTAGCTAATAAAGGTTTTTTTGTTGAAGAAATATTCTCGACATGCAAGATTATTTATTTAGAGGATATTAAGGCATCAATCAAGAAAGCTGAAGCAATCAAGGTTCTTCTTGAAACTAAGCTTTTACCTGTAGATGTATTAGTCAAGAAACATGTTAAAGCAGCAAAGCTTGATGATTTGGCATTTATAATATTTAGCAGTGGAAGTGAAGGTGTTCCTAAAGGAATTGTTATAAAACATAAAAATGTTTTAGCTAATGTCTATCAAAGCACTTTAGTTATTGAATGTAGAGAGGGTGATTCAGTTGCTGGTATTTTACCAATATTTCATGGATTTGGTTTGACAATATCTTTAGTTTCTCTACTTCAAGGCGGTTTTATTGCTTGCCATCCAGATCCTACTGATGCTAAAGGTGTTGCTAACTTAATCAAAAAATATAAATCAACAGTGCTTTGTGCAACGCCTACTTTTTTAAGAATTTACACAAAAAATAAATCAGTTGTAAAAGAAGACTTGGCGAGTTTAAGGCTTATTATTACTGGCGCTGAAAAATTATCAACAGAAGTTAGAACTATGTTTGAAGCTAAATTTGATAAAGTAATTAATGAAGGTTATGGTACTACTGAACTTTCACCTGTGGCTGCAGTAAATAGGCCTCGAAAAGAAAAAAATAAAATAGGAACTGTAGGGCATACTGTTCCAGGTGGGCAGTTCAAAATAATTAACCCAGACACTCATGAGGAATTACCTTTAGGTGAAGAAGGTATGATCATATATAGAGGTGTCAACAAAATGGATTATTATCTTAATGATAAGTCTAAAACTGATGAGGTTATGATTGAAAAATATGGTTATACTTGGTATATAACCGGAGATAAGGGAAAAATAGATGGTGAGGGCTACCTTACTGTTGTAGACAGATATTCAAGATTTGCCAAAGTTGCTGGTGAAATGGTTAGTTTAGGCCTGTTAGAACAAAAAATATATGATGCATTAAGAGAAAAAGGTCATGATTCTCATGAAATAGATTTTGAAATACTTGCGGTAGCTACTAATGATGCAAAGAGGGGAGAAATTATAAATTTATTATATACATTAGATATAGATGAAGCTGAATTAAAAGATATTGTTAGACATTCTGGTATAGAAAATCTTTATAAACCAACAAACTATTTTAAAGTTGATTCAATACCTAAGTTAGGTTCTGGTAAGACAGATTTTTCAAAAGCTAAAAAATTAGCTAATGAATTAGTTCATGGAGAGTAATTAGATAATGCATTTTTCTGTACTCTTAAAAGAGTCTATTGAGAACTTAGATATCAAAAAAAATGGTATATATATTGATGCCACTTTTGGAAGAGGAGGGCATTCTAAAGCAATCTTAGATAAACTTTCAAATACAGGGAAATTAATTGTTTTCGATAAAGATATCGAAGCGATAAATTATGCAAAAGTTAACTTTTCTCAATATCCAAACTTTGAAATTATACATTCTAGCTTTACTAAAATTTATAATTATTGCCTAGAAGAAAACCTTTTGGGAAAGGTTGATGGAATAATTATGGATCTTGGGGTTTCGTCACCTCAATTAGATATTGCTGAGAGAGGGTTTAGTTTTATGAATGATGGTCCTCTTGATATGAGAATGGATAATACAAAAGGAATAACAGCATCTGAGACTTTAGAACAGCTCGACATTAAAGAATTATCTTATATTTTTAAAGTTTATGGTGAAGAAAAATTTTCTTATAAAATAGCTGTAAAAATAAAAGAATATTTAGAGCAACACGGTAAAATAGCTAATACCTTAACTCTAGCTAATTTGATTAGAGATACTATCGGAAAGAAAGAAAAGAAGAATCCTGCTACAAGATGTTTTCAGGCTTTAAGAATATATGTAAATAATGAGCTTGGTGACTTAGAACAGCTTATGAGTAATATCATGAAAATTTTGAAGGTTAATGGTAGAGTTGCAGCTATTTCTTTTCATTCTCTAGAAGATAGAATAATAAAACAAAAATTTACAGACTTATCTAAGCCTAAAACTATCAATAATAGAATATCCAAACTTCTACCAGAGGATGCTAATTCTATAGAAGCTAAATGGATAATTAAAAAATGTAGAGCTCAATTAGAAGAGCTTGAACAAAATGCTCGATCAAGAAGCGCTATACTAAGAATAATAGAAAAACTATGATATTAAATAACAGACAGATTAGAATTAGATTATTTGAATCACTAAGAAATAGCTTTTATAAAAAAGGAGTTATTCTTTCCTTTATATTATTATTTATCCTTTTGTTATCAGCTTTTTCATTAATTTATATTCGCTTTGAATACAAATTACAGCTTACTCAAGAAAAAGACTTGATCGTGGAAGATACCAAGCTTGATGAACAATGGAGTCAAATTGTTTTAGAATACAGTTCTCTTGCTACTCCAACAGCAGTAGAGGGGTTTGCGAAAGATGAAGGTATGATGCTGCCAACTAAAAAAGACATTTTATTTATTGATGATGGGAAGAATACTGATGAAGCATTATAACCCGAAATTAAGGCACTTTATAATTACAATATTAATTATAGTTAGTTTTGTCATACTAGCCCTTAAACTAGTTTATATGGATACTATACAGCACGATAAATTAAAGCAAGAAGGCGATAATAGAAGTGATAGAAGCATAGATATAAAAGCATATAGAGGAATTATTCTTGATAGAAATAGTAATCCTTTAGCAATAAGTACACCAGTAGATACTATATGGGTTGATCCATTCTATATTTCTGCAGACTCTGAAAAGCTACAAAAAGTTATGACTATATTAGGTTTGTCGGAAGAAAACCAGGAAAAAATAAAACGACAGGTAAAATCGAGAGAAGGTAGAAGCGGTTTTGTATATATAAAAAGAAAGGTTCAGCCATACTTATCTCAAGATATAAAAGATTTAGATATTCTCGGTGTACATGTAATTAGAGAATTTAAAAGATATTATCCAACTGCGGAAGTTTCTTCTCATATAATTGGGTTTACGAATGTTGATGGAAAGGGTCAAGAAGGATTAGAGCTTGAATTTAATAACTTTTTAACTGGGAAAAATGGTTATTTTGAGTATAAAAAAGATTTAAAAGGTGGCGTAGCATCAAAAGATGAGGCGAGTTATGTAGAACCTCAAAATGGTCACAACCTAATGTTAAGTATAGACTCAAGACTTCAGTACATAGCATATAAATATTTAAAAAAAGGCATAATAGAATTTAATGCAGATGCAGGATCTATAATTATTGAAGATATTCATACAGGCGAGATATTAGCTATGGTTAATTATCCATCTTATAATCCGAATGATATGGCAGATGCTTATCCAGATAAGAGAAGAAATAGAGCTGTAACTGATGTATATGAGCTAGGGTCAGTAATGAAGGTTTTTTCTGCTGCAACAGCTCTTACATATGGAGAAGATGTGACTCCTGATACAGAAATCAATACATCTCCCGGGTATTATAGAATAGGAAAAAATACTGTTAGAGACTTTAGGGATTATGGTTTACTAGATCTTAGGCATATACTTATGAAATCTAGTAACGTTGGGATATCTAAGCTTATACTAGAAATAGAAGATCAATCTATTTTAGGTACTTCATTATATAATTATGGATTTGGTATGAAAACTGGTATAGAACTACCAGGAGAAAGAAGTGGTTTCGTTCCTGTTAAAGATAAATGGGGGGAGTTCCAGCTGGCAACACTATCATTTGGTTATGGTATGAATGCTACAGATATGCAATTAGTATCAGCTGTTGCAGCTATAGCTAATGATGGAAACTATATTAAGCCTACAATTCTTAAAAAAAATCCTAATGAAGAAATAGATTCAAGACCTATAGCATCAAAAAAGGTTTCTGAAGAAATGATTAGCATGATGCAGTCTGTAGTAGAAGACTCCGGAGGAACCGGTTCGTTAGCTAAAACAGAACTTTACCATGTGGCTGGTAAAACTGGAACGGCTCGTAAATTATCAGCAGGTGGAGGATATGGAGCTAGTTATTTAGCTAGTTTTGTTGGCGTGGCTCCAGCAACTAATCCTCAAATAGCCATTGCTGTAACGATTGATAACCCAAAAGGCGAGAAATATGGTGGTGGTGCAGTTGCAGCACCTGTTTTTTCAAATGTGGCAGCTAATGCTTTACAAATTATGGGAATAACCCCTGACAAGCTAAACAAATAATTCTTTGTGTTTTATTTATAATAGGCTAAAATATATGCGTTAGGCTGTTCCTTTGTGCGGTCTAAATAAAAATTAATAACAAATGGAGTAAAATTAAAATGTTAAATACAGAAAATAAACAACAAATAATTAAAGATTATCAATTAGCTGAAGGTGATACAGGTTCACCAGAGGTTCAAGTAGCATTATTAACAGCTAGAATCAATGATTTACAAGGACACTTTGCTACACATAAAAAAGATAATCACTCAAGAAGAGGCCTTTTAAGATTAGTTAGTCAACGTCGTAAATTATTAGACTACCTTCATGATAAAGATGTAGAAAGATATCGTTCTCTAATAAAAAGACTAGAATTACGTAAATAATTAAATAATAAACTATCTTAAAATTTTTAGTTTCAAATACACTCAATAAGGTTATAAACTGTGAGAATATTCAAAGAAGTCTTCGAACTAGGTAATGATAAAGTTATTCTAGAAACTGGTGGATTAGCTCGCCAAGCTGATGGCTCTGTCACTGTTAAATGTGGTAATACTGTAATACTTGTAACTACTGTTGTGAAAAAAGAAGTAGCACCAGGAGCTGATTTTTTTCCACTTTCTGTTCACTATTTAGAAAAATCATATGCTGCAGGTAAAATTCCTGGAGGATTTACAAGAAGAGAAGCAAGACCATCTGATGAGCAGATTTTAATATCTAGATTAATAGATAGATCTATAAGACCTACTTTTCCTGATGGTTTTTTCAATGAGATTCAAATAGTTGCAACAGTTTTATCATATGATAATAAAACTTGTCCTGATATTTTGGCATTAATTGGAGCTTCAGCTTCTTTAGCTATATCTGGTGCTCCTTATAATGATATTATTGCGGGTGTTAAAGTAGGCTATATAAATGGTAAGTATACTTTAAATCCTTGTAAAGATGATCTTAAAGAGTCAAATTTAGATCTTGTTGTATCAGGTACTGATGATGCTATATTAATGGTTGAGTCTGAAGCAAAAAGCTTGCCTGAGAGTGTAATGCTTGGAGCAGTTTTATATGGACATAAGCATGTTAAAACTATAATTGCTGCTATCAATAGGTTAGCTAAATTTGCTGCTAAAGATAGATTTAATTACTCAGTTTATGAAATTAATAAAATTTTAAAATCACAAATTAAGTCTCAATTTTATAGTGAAATAGAGGCTATTTATATGACTCCTTCTAAACAAGAAAGAAATGTTCAATTATCTCAATTAAGAAAAAATGTTCTTGAGTTTATTTTTTCTAGTGATACAGATGAAAATGAGTATCAAGAAAAAGAAATTCTAGAAGCTTTTCATGATATAGAAAAAGATATTGTAAGATCTAATATATTGAATGGTAAGCCTAGGATAGATGGTAGATGTACAGAAACTATAAGACCTATTAATGTTAAGATAGGAGTGCTTCCTAATGTCCATGGTTCAGCCTTATTTACTAGAGGGGAAACACAAGCTCTAGTAGTAACTACACTAGGCAGTGATAGAGATGCTCAATTAGTAGAAAGTCTAGATGGTATTAATAAAGCTAGATATATGCTACATTATAACTTTCCTCCATATTCAGTTGGTGAAGCAGGGGCCGTTGGCTTAGCGCCTAAAAGAAGAGAGGTTGGGCATGCTAATTTAGCAAAAAGAGCAACAAATGCTGTTTTTCCTAATGAGGATGTATACCCATATGTTGTAAGAATAGTTTCTGAAATATTAGAGTCAAATGGTTCTAGCTCTATGGCAACAGTTTGCGGATCATCATTATCTATGATGGATGCGGGAGTGCCTATAGCTGAACCTGTTGCAGGTATTGCAATGGGTCTAATAAAAGATGGAAATAAATATGCAGTACTTTCAGACATATTAGGAGATGAAGATCATCTTGGAGATATGGACTTCAAAGTGGCTGGAACTAGGTATGGTGTTACAGCTTTACAAATGGATATAAAAATAAAAGGTATATCCAGAGATATTATGGAGCAAGCTTTAGAACAAGCTAGAAAAGGTAGACTTCATATTTTAGGAATTATGAATGAAGTCATAAAAGAGCATAAAGAAAATGTTTCTGATGTGGCTCCTCAAATACATATTATGAACATTGCTCCTGAAAAAATTAAAGATGTTGTAGGTCGTGGAGGATCTGTAATAAAAGCGATAGTTGAAAAATCAGGCGCTCAGATAGATACTTCAGACTCTGGAGAAATAAAGGTTTTTGCAAAAGATAAAAAAGCCTTAGATATTGCTGTTGCAGAGATTACAACTATAACAGCAGAGTGTGAAGAAGGTGAGATTTATAAAGGCAAAATAGTCAAACTTTTAGATTCTGGAGCTTTTGTAAATGTGTTAGGAAGTAAAGATGGCTTCTTACCTTTTGCAGACCTTGAACAAAATAATATAAAACCGAATAGTTTAAGTGAAGGGCAAGTTCTTGAAGTTATTGTGCAAAATATAGATAGAACTGGCAGAATTAAACTAGCTTTGGTAAAGAGGTAATATATGAGTGAAGTAGTTGGAAGTGTTGATCCAATTAATTTTACAGAAGCAGCTTCTTTAAAAGTTAAAGAACTTATAGAAGAAGAAGGTGATAACTCTTTAAGCCTTAGAGTTTACATAACAGGTGGTGGCTGTTCAGGTTTTCAGTACGCTTTTGCATTTGATAATGAAATAAAAGAAGATGATATTATTGTAACTAAAAATGGAGTCAGGCTATTGATTGACTCTATGAGTTTTCAATATTTAGTTGGTGCTGACGTTGATTATAAAGATGATATCGAAGGAGCTTATTTTGTAATAAGAAATCCTAATGCAAAAACAACTTGTGGTTGTGGGTCATCTTTTTCAGTATAAAGTTTAATACATTTTCTAAGATATTAGAAAAAGTTTGAAGGAATAAGTGATTTATGAAAATAGCAAACTTTGAAATTGGAAAAAATAAACCTTTATTTTTATTGGCTGGTCCTTGTGTTATTGAGTCAGAACAAATGGCTATGGATACAGCAGGGTATCTTAAGGAAATTACTCAAGAATTAAATATAAATTTTGTTTATAAGTCATCTTTTGATAAAGCTAACCGTTCTTCAATTGATAGTTTTAGAGGTTTAGGTATAGATAAGGGCTTAGATATTTTATCTAAAGTAAAAAAAACTTATTCTTTACCTATAGTGACAGACGTTCATGAAGATACTCCTTTTGCTGAAGTAGCTGAAGTGGCTGATATATTACAAACTCCAGCTTTTCTATGTCGTCAAACAAATTTTATTACAGAGGTTTGTAAACAGAATAGACCAGTAAATATTAAAAAAGGTCAGTTTTTAGCACCATGGGATATGCAGCAAGTTGTTAATAAAGCCAAAGCTACTGGTAATGAGCAAATTATGGTTTGTGAAAGAGGAGTTAGTTTTGGTTATAATAATTTAGTTTCTGACATGAGATCTTTGGAAATAATGAAATCTACAGGCTGTCCGGTAGTTTTTGATGCTACTCATTCAGTTCAGCTACCAGGTGGTCAAGGCACTACTTCTGGTGGACAAAGAGAGTTTGTTCCTGTCTTAGCTAAGGCTGCTACGGCTGTTGGTATAGATGGCCTATTTATGGAAACCCATCCTAATCCAAATGAAGCAAAAAGTGATGGACCAAATTCTTTTCCAATGTATAAAATTAAAGAATTCTTAAAATTAATAAAAGAGCTTGATAGTTTTATTAAATCTCAGCCTAAGATTGATATATAGGAGTTATAAGTGTCTAACAAAGTCTTTATAATGGGAATTGTAGGAGGCTCAGGATCTGGTAAAACTTTATTTTCTAATGCTGTTGTTGAAAAATTAGAATCCCATCATTTAGATAGAGTTGCTGTAATATCTGAGGATAGATATTATAAAGACTGGGGAAATCTTATTGGTCAAGAAGAAGCAGCAAAAGTTAACTATGATCATCCAGATGCTTTTGACCATGATCTTTTAAAAAAAGATTTAGTTAAACTTATTAAGGGTGAAGATATATATGTGCCTTATTATGATTATAAAACTCACTCAAGAGTATCTTCACTCGCCCAAAAAGTTCCTAATGGAGTAAATGTAATAATATTAGAAGGAATAATGTTATTTAATGATGCGGAACTACTCAATATGATGGATTTTAAAGTTTATATGGATACTCCATCAGATCTATGTTTTATAAGAAGATTGCTACGCGATCAAAATGAAAGAGGAAGAACCGTAGATAGTATTGTTAATCAATATTTAGAAACTGTTAGACCGATGCATATAAAATTTATTGAGCCATCAAAGAGAAAAGCTGATATTATTATTCCAGATGGAGCACAAAATAAAACAGTTATTGATATTATTTATAATAAAGTAAAACAATTATTAAAATAGGAGCATAAAGTAGTATGGCTAGAGTAACGATAGAAGATTGTTTAGATAAAGTAGAAACAAGATTTGATTTGGTAGTATTAGCTTCTATGAGAGCTAACTCTATATTAAAAAATGGATATTCTGATGAAGACTATGGAAAAAAGGAAAAAGCTACAGTTTTAGCTCTTAGAGAAATAGCAGAGTCTAGAATAACCCCTCAACAAATATTAAAAAATGAAGTTTAATCATATTGACTTTATCTAAATTAAATATATAATTTACCCATTATTCGGGTGCTTAGCTCAGCTGGGAGAGCATCGCCCTTACAAGGCGAGGGTCGGGGGTTCGAACCCCTCAGCACCCACCACGAATAATATTCCTTTAAATTCCATTTTTAATTTGTATTAATAAATTTTATTAAATAAAATAACTCAAAAATCAAAATATACATTTAACTTCATGCGAAGAAGTAGAAGAAACAAATTAAAAGAAGGTATATTTGAAGCTAATATAGTTTCTTTAAGTCATGATGGTCGCGGTATAGCTAAGATAGATGGCAAAACGACTTTTATTCCATTTACATTACCTGGTGAAACAGTAAAGTTTGAATATACTTTTTCGAAAGCAAAATTTGATGAGGGTAAAGCTTTAGAAATAATAAAAGCTAGTGAAAGTAGAATATCTCCTAAATGCGACTTTTTTGAACTGTGTGGTGGGTGTAGTCTTCAACATATGTCATCTGAAGCACAGATTACTCATAAACAAGAAACTCTATTGAACCAACTGAAATACTTAGGTAATAATGTAGTTCCTCTAAATATATTAGAACCTTTAAGAACTAATCAAACTGAAGGTTATAGAGGGAAAGCACGTCTCGGTGTAAGATATGTTAATAAAAAAGAAAAAGTGCTTGTTGGCTTTAGAGAGCGAAACGGTAAATATTTAGCTGATATTGATAAGTGTATTATTCTAGATAAAAGTATTGGAGAAAATATAGAGTCAATTGCTAATTTTATATCTAGTTTATCTATATATAATCAGGTAGCTCAGTTGGAAGTAGCAAGAGATGATTTTCGAACTGCACTTATTATTCGACATCTTGAACCATTTACTAATGAAGATATAAAAAAAATAAAAACATTTGCTCAAGAACAAGGTTACTGGATTTACTTACAATCTAAAGGGCCTGATACGATATTTAGATTATATCCAGAAGAAAATGTTGATCCTATTAAATTAGAGTATTCCCCTATTGAAGGTATAAATATAAGTTTTGAACCAAATGACTTTACTCAAGTCAATATAGACATAAATCAAAAAATGATAAAAAAAGCTATTGAGCTTTTAGATATAAATAAGAATGACTCTATCATTGATTTATTTTGTGGCTTAGGAAACTTTACTTTACCTATATCCAAATATGCTAAATCGGTTATTGGAGTGGAGGGTGAACAAACTATGGTAAATAGGGCTATTGAAACTGCACAAAATAATAATATAAAAAATGTTAAATTTTATGCTGCCAACTTATTTGAAAGCTTCGAAGATAAGGAGTGGTTTAATAATTTTGAATATAACAAAATGTTATTAGATCCTCCAAGAGCTGGAGCTGAAGAAGTCTGTAGAAATATAGAAAAATTTAATGTTGATAAAATTGTTTATGTGTCTTGTAGTACAGCAACTTTAGCTAGAGATGCTGGAATATTAGTGAATGAAAAAGGTTATAAACTTATTAGTGCTGGAGTGATGGATATGTTTCCACATACTATGCACGTTGAATCAATAGCAGTTTTTGAAAAGTAGGGAGTCATAGTATGTATATAGGTGTAGATATTGGCGGTAGTAATATGACTGCTGGATTATTTGATAGTAATAAAAAATTAATCTCCACAGCAAAAGTAAAATCAAAAGCAAAAGAAGATACACAAATAGTTATTGATCAATTATTTAAAGTAATAGACAAGCTTAAGGATGATGTTAGTAATGATTCTACGCTTTTATCTATTGGTATAGGTGTTGCTGGACTTGTCGATACAAAAACTGGCTTGATCAAACATTCTGCTAATATAAATATTGTAAATATTAATCTTAAAAAAATTGTAGAAGATAAATATAAAGTTCCAACATTTATAGAAAATGATGTAAATGTTGGTATTGTTGGCGAATGGAAATATGGTGCAGGTATTGGTTATAATGATATAGTAGGCGTTTTTGTAGGTACTGGAATAGGTGGTGGATTAATTATAAATGGTCAACTTTACTCTGGAGCTAATGGATTAGGTGCAGAAATAGGGCATACAACTATTGCTAGTAATGGCCCATATTGCGAAGGGTGCGGCTCTCAAGGTTGCGTAGAAGTATATTCTGCAAAAGTTGGAATAGAAAAAAGGATTAAAGCTCTCCATAAAAAGGGAATAAAAAGTACACTAATTTCATCTGTAGTAGAAAATGAAGGAAAACTAAAAAGTAGTTTTATTAAGAAAGCACTTCAATCTAAAGACAAGATTGCTATAGAAATTATAGAAGATGCTATGAAGGCATTAGGAGTTGGTGTAGCTAATTACTTGAATGTTTTAAATCCTTCTTTGGTAATATTCGGTGGTGGTGTTATGGAAGCAGTGGGAGAAAGATATATCCCAGTAATCAAAAACTCATGTTCTAAATATGCGCTTAATCCAATTTTGGAAAATTGTGAATTTAAGCTAGCAACTTTAGGAGATAATGCAGGAATTTTTGGTGCTATGGATATAGCTAGTCATATTAAATAAGGAAAAATATGCAGTCTATTATTTCAAAGTTTTTCTCACAAATTTTTAATTATTTCAGAAGTCTAAAGAAAATAAAATTTAAAGATATTTTTAAAGATTGGAATATTTATGAAATAGCTTGGTTATTTCTATCTACCACTATATTAGCATGTATTAGTCTTATGACAGCAGATAAGTATCTAATTTTAACACTTGTAGCTACAATAACGGGTATGTTAAATTTAGTATTAATAGCTAAAGGAAAAATCTTAAACTATTTCTTTGCATTTGTGTATAACCTAACTTATGCATATTTTTGCTTATTAGAAGGAGTCTATGGACAGGCTATCTTATTCGTTTTTTTCTTTTTTCCAATGCAGTTTTATGGGTTATATTGTTGGACTAAGCCAGAAAGTACAGATACAAACTCTACTATAGTTACAAAATCTTTAAATATTAAACAACAAATCATATTATTAATCAGTGTCATAATATCTGCTTTTTTATATGGAATATTTATCTTAAAAGCTTTTTTCCATCAAGAAATTGGTTTAGTAGCAGATTCACTAACAGGCGTTATTTCTGTTATAGCTATATTTTTAATGGTAAAAGCCTATGTTGAACAATGGGTTCTATGGATTATTATAAATGTTCTTTCTACAATAATTTGGATACAACAGTATTATTCGGGTACAGATTCTGGAGGAATAGCATTCTTTGCTATGTGGTTAATCTACTTATTAAATTCAATTTATGGATATATAAACTGGATTAAACTACAAAAAAATCAAAATTAACTTTTTAGAATTCTATAAAAAATAAAGCTTATAAAGGCTGTTATTAAACCTAAAATAAACATCCATAAAATTATGTCAGGTGTAGAGGCATCTCCTATAAAGAGGCTAAAAGAGTTTAAAACCATATATATTGAAAAAAACAATAACAATCCAGATTTAAATTTAGAATCTTTAAATAAAACTATTAATGAATAAATAAATATAGATAATTGGAAGATACCTATTTGAAAAATAGCTGGTGAATAAATCCATCCTTGAAATTTGCTGATGTCATCTCCATATACTAAATAAGCTAAACTATTTATAAAAGTATAATAGCTTACATTAAACACTATAAAATAATTAGCATAGAGCGAGGCTTTATGTTTATTAAAAATAATAGCAGAGTGTGCAAAAGCCAATACAAAGGGGCTTATTAGTAAGCATAGTGTGATTGTTATAGCTACCATATATTAATAACTTAAAATATCAATGTATGCAGAAGTGTACAATAAAAGTATTTTATTGTCATATATTATGGGACAAACCTGTAGACAATCTACACTAGTACAGTTAAAATTTGCTATTAGAAAATTGTTAAATAGAAAATTAAAATAGGAAATAAGTAATGCAAGTAACAGTTGAAAAGAAAGAAGGTATTAATTGTTCTTTATTAATAGAAGTCCCTGCAAATGAAATTGATTCGGCGGTTTCAAAAAGAATTAACCAAACAGCTAAAACTATTAAAATGGATGGTTTTAGACCAGGCAAAGTTCCAGCAAATCTTGTTAAGAAAAAATATGGTGAGCAAATTCGCTTTGAAATAATTTCTGATCTTATCCCTAAAAAATATACAAAAGCTATCCAAGATGAAAAATTAGAAGTAGCTGGGATAGAGGTTGATTTAAAAGAAAATAAAGAAGGTGAACCTTTAAAATTTGTTGCTAATATAGAATTATTCCCAGAATTTGAAGTAACTGGATTTGACAAAATTAAGATTGAAAAACCAGTTGTCGATTTAGGTGATGCTGAGGTTGAGAAAATGGTTGAAAATCTTAGAAAACAATTTGCTACTTGGAATGAAGTTGATAGAGAAGTTCAAAAAGATGACAGAGTAACTATTGATTTCGTTGGTAAAGTAGATGGTGAAGTTTTCGAAGGTGGATCTGCTGATGCTTCTCAAGTAGTTATTGGCTCAAACCAAATGATCCCAGGATTTGAAGATGGTATTATTGGTATGAGAAAAGATGAGGAAAGGACTATAACTGTAACTTTCCCAACAGAATATCAAAATAAAGAATTAGCGGGTAAAGAATCTCAATTTGATATAGTAGTTAAAAAGATAGAAGAAGGTGAGCTTCCTGCTGTTGATGAAGAGTTTGTTGCTAAATTTGGAGTTAAAGGTGGTGTAGATACTTTTTCATCTGAAATTAAAGAGAATATGGAAAGAGAACTTAAGTTTATAATTCAGAAAAAAGTTAAAGAACAACTTTTTGAAGGCTTAAGAGAAATAACTGAGTTTGATGTACCAAATGCTCTTATAAAAAGAGAAATTGATGCTGCTAAGCAAAACCTTATTAAGAGCATGGGTGGAGAAAAAAGTGGATTTAACGTAGATCAGCTGCCAGATAATTTATTTGAAAAAAATGCTAAACAACGTGTAGAAACTAGTCTAATTCTAGATAATTTGCTTAAGGTTCATAGTTTTGAAGCAGATGACGAATCTGTAGATGCTTTACTGTCTGAAATGGTTAAAGCTTATGAAGAGCCTGAAAAAACAAAAACAGAAATTAAAAAGAATCCACGAGAAATAAATAATCTAAAAGCTCTTGTGGTTGAAAATAAATTAACTGACTGGGTTTTAGAACAAGCACAAATTACAGAGAAAAAAGAAGACTTTTTTGAGATTATAAGAGCCAATATGCAAGCTTCTCAAATGGGACAATTTTAATATCTGATAGAAATTTCTAAAATCACTATAAAAAATAATAGTGAAAACCTTAAAGAATCACTTTTAAATTGAGGCTTATAATGATTAATAATAATTTAGTACCTATGGTTATAGAAAAAAGTGCAGCAGGCGAAAGATCCTATGACATTTATTCTAGACTATTAAAAGAGAGAATAGTTTTTCTAAATGGCGAAGTTAATGATCAATCTGCAAATTTAGTTATAGCTCAACTTTTATTTTTAGAATCTGAAGATCCTGATAAGGACATATATTTCTATATAAATTCACCCGGCGGTGCAGTAACTGCTGGTATGGGCGTATATGATACTATGCAATTTATAAAGCCTGATGTATCTACTATATGTATAGGTCTTGCTGCTAGTATGGGATCTTTGTTGTTAACAGCTGGAGCTAAAGGTAAAAGATATAGTCTTCCAAGTTCACAAATAATGATTCATCAACCCTTAGGTGGTTTCAAAGGACAAGCATCTGATATAGAAATTCATGCTAATAATATTATTAGAATTAAAGAAAGGCTAAATAAAGTATTAGCTAAACATACTGGTCAAGATTATGAAACTATAGTTAAAGATACTGATAGAGATAAGTTTATGATGGCTGAAGAAGCTCAAGCTTATGGCCTAATTGACCATGTTATAGAATCTAGAGACTCTATAATCGTTTAATATAAGTTTTAAATAAGGTTTTTTGAAGATATTATGTCAAAAATTTTATATTGTTCCTTTTGTGGAAAGAGTCAGCATGAAGTAAAAAATATCATTGCTGGTAAAGATGGAAATATTTGTAATGAATGTGTTGAAAAATGTTCAACTAAAATTAATAGCGGATCACTTAATTCAAGTGATTTAGCAAGTGATATTTCTTTTGAAAATCTACCAAAACCTGTAGAAATAAAAAAATATCTTGATGATTATATTATTGGTCAAGAGAATGCTAAAAAGATTTTGGCAGTGGCTGTTTATAATCATTATAAGAGAATAACAAATAAACCTACTGATGAAGATGATACGGAGCTTAAAAAAAGTAATGTTCTTTTAATGGGACCTACTGGATCTGGTAAAACCTTATTTGCTCAAACTTTAGCTAAATTGTTAAATGTTCCATTTGCTATTGCAGATGCAACTACTCTTACAGAAGCAGGGTATGTTGGAGAAGATGTAGAAAATGTAATTGTTAAACTTTTACAAAATGCTGATTTTGATGTAGAAAAAGCACAGAAGGGTATTATATATATTGATGAAATAGATAAAATAGCTAGAAAATCTGAAAGTTCTTCAATAACTAGAGATGTATCGGGAGAAGGGGTTCAACAAGCTCTTTTAAAGCTTATAGAAGGTACTGTTTCATCAGTTCCACCTAAAGGTGGTAGAAAGCATCCTAATCAAGATATGGTTCAGGTTGATACATCTAATATATTGTTTATTTGTGGCGGTGCTTTTGCGGGTATAGAAAAAGTTATTAAGCATAGAATGGATAAAGTCAGCATAGGTTTTAATGCAGATATTGTTCAACAAAAAACTAATCTTGATACAGATAGACTTCTTCAAAAGATTGAGAGTGAGGATTTAACTAAGTTTGGACTTATTCCTGAGCTTATAGGCAGATTACCAATCATTAGCGTTTTGAATGAACTTAAAGAAGAAGATCTGATAAGAATTTTAACTGAACCTAAAAACGCTTTGATAAAGCAATATACTAAACTTTTTAAATTAGACAATATTGATATAGAGTTTTCCCATGAAGCATTAGTTGAAATAGCTAAAAAAGCATTAGTAAGGAAAACTGGAGCTAGAGGTCTTAGAACAATATTGGAAAATGTTTTACTAGAAATTATGTTCCATACTCCTTCTACAAAAAATATTAAAAAAGTCATAATTACTGAAAATACTATAAAAGAAATAAGCGAGCCAGAATTAGTTACTACTGATGGCGAAACAAAAAAATTTAAAGATGTAATCTAATTTATATAGGAGTATTATAATAACCTATGTCAGACACATTAAACGTCGTACCTGTCATCCCTCTGAGAGATGTAGTCATCTATCCAACGATGACTATTCCTTTAAATGTTGGAAGAAAAAAATCAATTCAAGCAGTTAAAGAATCTACTAATAAATATGAAAATTATATTTTATTAGCAACCCAAAAAGAGGGTTCTCGATCTGGAGATTCAATTGACAATCTTTATGATATTGCAACTTTGGCTAAAATTATACAAATAATGAAATTACCAGATGGTAGTTTAAAAATTATAGTTGAAGGAACTACAAAAAAACTAGTTGCAAAATATGTAGATGATAATGATTGTATTTATGCAAATTTAGATACTATAGATATAAGTGAAAATTTTCCTGTTAGTGGATTAGATAAGGAATTAAAAGCAATTTTATTGTCTATATCAGAATCACTAAAAGTATTTGTAGACTTAGGAAATAAAGTTTCTAAAGAAACTTTAGCTACTTTAATATCTACAGAAAATCCTGATAAATTTGTTTATGAAATAGCTTCAATACTAAATTCAGACATAGTTAAAAAGCAGAAAATTTTAGAAGCTAGTGATATAAAAAATAAAGCTTTAATACTATTAACTTGTTTAGAAGAAGAAATTGAAATACTTGAACTAGAAGCTAAAATTAAAGATCGAGTTAAATTGCAGGTTGATAAGAATCAGCGTGAATACTATTTAAATGAACAAGTAAAAGCTATATATAAAGAGCTAGGCGAAGTTGATGAAGAATCTGAAACTTCTGCCCTTAAAAAAAGAATAGAGAAAACAAAAATGTCTGAAGAGGCAAAAGAAAAATGCTTGAAAGAGCTTAAGAAGCTTAAAGCAATGCCACCTTCATCTTCAGAGTCTGCTGTTTCAAGAAACTATATTGAAACTATCTTATCTTTACCTTGGAATAAAAGAACAAAAGTTAAGAAAGATATTGAGCTAGCAGAGAAAATATTAGATCAAGATCATTACGGTATTAAGAAAGTTAAAGAAAGAATTCTTGAGCATTTAGCAGTACAAATTAAAAGAGATAGCAATACTAAGTCTCCAATTCTTTGCTTAGTAGGTCCTCCAGGGGTTGGTAAAACTTCTATAGGACAATCTATAGCTAGAGCTACAGGTAGAGAGTATGTAAGAATGGCTCTTGGTGGTGTTAGAGATGAATCAGAAATAAGAGGGCATAGAAGAACTTATATTGGTTCTATGCCTGGTCAAATTATACAAAAAATTATAAAAGCAAAAACAGAGAATCCTTTATTTCTACTAGATGAAATAGATAAAATTTCTTCTGATTTTAGAGGAGATCCATCTGCGGCATTATTAGAGGTGTTAGATCCTGAACAAAATAACTCTTTCAGCGATCACTATTTAGAAATTGATTATGATTTATCAAAAGTAATGTTTGTTGCTACAGCAAACTCATTAAATATAGACCCTGCGTTAAAAGATAGGATGGAGATAATAAACCTTTCTGGATATACAGAGCTTGAGAAAAGTGCCATTGCAAAACAATACTTAGTTCCAAGAGCTTTAGAAAATAATGGGCTAAATAAAAAAGAGTTTAATATAACCTCGACAGCAATTTTAGATATTATTAGATATTACACAAGAGAGGCTGGTGTTAGGAATCTTCAGCAAAAGATCAATACTCTTTGTAGGAAAGTAGTTAAAGATATTTTAAAAGAAAAAGACGCCAAAAAAATTTCTATTAGTAATAAAAATATTGAAGAATATCTAGGTGTTAAACCTTATGATTATGGAGTTAAAAATGAAAAACCTCGAGTTGGACAAGTTACAGGATTAGCTTGGACACAAGTTGGAGGAGATCTTTTAACAATAGAAGCCTTAGCAGTTCCTGGTAAAGGAAAATTAAAATATACAGGTATGTTAGGTGATGTCATGAAGGAGTCTATAGAGGCTGCTATGAGTGTTGTTCGTTCATTAGCTCAAGATTATGATCTCCCTGAAGATTTCTATGAGAAAAAAGACTTACATATCCATGTTCCTGAAGGAGCAACTCCTAAAGATGGTCCTAGTGCAGGTATTGCTATGACTACAGCAATATTATCTGCTTTTACAAATAAACCTGTAAGAAATGATATTGCTATGACAGGAGAGGTAACGTTAAGGGGAGAAGTTTTTGCTATCGGTGGATTAAAAGAAAAGCTTTTAGCTGCATTAAGAGGCGGAATAAAAGAAGTATTAATACCAAAACAGAATGTTAAAGATCTTTCTGAGATCGATAAGCAAATCACTGAAAATTTAGAGATAATACCTGTGAAACATATAAAAGATGTATTAAATAGAGTTTTTTAGCTGCTAACTTGTTGAAACTATATTTTTTTAGTGCTATAAATGTAAAGGACACTCGTGTCAAAATTTAAATTATATAAAAGGAGTTTAAAATGAATAAAACTGAATTAGTAAGTGCAATAGCTAAAGAAGCTGATGTGACTAAAGAAGTTGCTGGTAAAGTTTTAGATGCGACAATCGCTTCTATTTCAAAAGCGTTAAAAAAAGAAGATAACGTTACTTTAGTTGGCTTTGGTACTTTTCAGGTTAAAGAAAGAAGTGCAAGAGAAGGTAGAAATCCTAAAACTGGTGAAACTATTAAAATTCCTGCGTCTAAAGTTCCTAGCTTCAAAGCTGGTAAAGGTCTTAAAGATAGCGTAAATAAATAAATTTGATACGATACAGATAATAATATAAATAATTTTATTTTATTAATAATACTTAAAGGCATGTTTCTAGCATGCCTTTTTTATATTAGGATTAAGTGATGTTACAGTCTTTTAATGATAAGTTTAAAGGTCCTTTTACTTGGATTGTTGTTATTTCTATTAGTATAATCTTTGTATTGACAGGAATGAGTTTTCTTTTTAGTGGCTTTGGTAATAAAAACTCTACAATAGCTGAAGTTGGTGATAATAAAATTACATTAACTGAATATGAGAAATATATACAGCCAGATACTCCAAAAGAACAAAAAGAAATAATTCTTAATTCAATTATTAACCAATACCTAATTTTATCAGCTACTCAAAATCAAGATATTCAAATATCAAGAATAACATTGCAATCTTATATTTTTACAAATCCTATATTTAAAGGTGATAATGGCCAATTTTCTAATGAGAAACTTCAAACTATAGCAAAATATTTTGGTGGAATATCTAATTTAGAACAAATGATTATTCAAAATATACAAGCAACTATTATTCCTAAAAATATAAATGAAACTTCATTTATTACAGATTATGAAACAAATGAATTAGCAAAGATATATTCTCAAGTTAAGACAATTAAGTATATTAAAATTGATTCAAAGGATTTGGCAAAAGATATTAAAGTATCATATTCAGAGTTGCAAAATTACTTTGAAGATAATAAAGCTAACTATATAATTCCACAAAAAGCAGATGTTGATTATTATTTAATTTCAAAAGATAATTTTATTCAAGCTGAGCCTTCAGAAAAAGAAATTAAAACATATTATAATAGTAATCCTACCTTATTTAGCTCATATAATAATGATACAAAAAATAGTATCAAAAAGATCCTTCAAAATAGAGAGGCTCTAAATAAATATAATTCTATTATAGAAGGTATTGATGCTAAAAAGTTTAATGATTTAAGTTCTCAACTTGGAAGACCTAAATCAACTACTATTATAGATGATAGTAAACCTACTTTAGAAGGAGTTCCAGGCTCGGAATTTTTTGTAAATGGTCCAAGTAAGTATGGAGCTTTACCAGTATCAGATTCTCAAAGTATTGTTTACTATATAAAAAATGTCATCCCTTCAAAGCAGCAAGACTTTAAAGAAGTTAAAGAAAGTATCGAGAAGATGTATAAAAAAGAATCATCTCAAAAGCTAGCTAAAGAAAAAGCTATTTCTATAATTGATAATCTAGAAAAGTCCAACGATTCAAAATACGATTTTAAAATAACAACAACTGAAACAAAAAATAATATTTCATCAAAATTTAAACGGTATATTATAGATAATGATAATTCTAATTATCATTTATTTAATTCTGATGATGAGTCTTACTTTGTCTACAAAGTAACTAAAGTAGCAGTAAATAGTTCAAAGAAAACAGCTCCTGTTAATGTAATCAATAGCTATAACGAAGCTGAACAAAATTATTACCTTGATATTTTAAGAAATGACATTCCTATAAAAATAAATTATAAATACTTAAATGAGTAATTTAATCTATGGAATAGCTGGTCCTACAGCTTCTGGAAAAACTTCTTTATCAATATCTATCGCAAAAAAAATAAATGCTGAAATTATAAGCGTTGATTCTTCTTTAGTTTATAAAAGAATGGACATTGGCACTGCAAAACCATCTTTGGACGAGAGAGAAGGAGTAAAGCATCATCTAATAGATATTATTGAACCTTGGCAAAACTTTTCTGTTGCAGATTTCATATCAAATGTAAATTTACTTAAAAATGATATTCATAGTAGAGATAAAAATGTTCTATTAGTTGGTGGGACTATGTTATATTTTAAGGGTCTTATTGAAGGTTTATCAATCTTGCCAGAAAGTGACGTAACCATAAGAAAATCATTAGAAGAATATAAAAATAAATATGGGCTTAGCTATTTATATAAAGAATTAGAGATAAAAGATTCTGAGGCAGCAAGAAAAATAAATCCCAATGATCAGCAAAGAATATTTAGAGCATTAGAAGTCATTAATCTTTCAGGATCGAAATATTCAGAACTTATAAAAAATAGTAGAGAAGGAGCTTTAGAAGAAGAGCTAAGGTTATGTGCTATAATACCTAAAGATAGGGCAATACTTCATAGGAATATTGAAGAAAGATTTAGCAATATGTTAAGCTCTAATTTTCTAGATGAAGTGAGAAGTTTAAAAACAAATCCTCTATTAACTAATGAGAATACAGCTATTAGGAGTGTTGGTTATAGACAAGCATGGGATTATTTAGACAACAAAGTAACATATGAAGAGTTTATTAATAAAGGCATAGCTGCTACTAGGCAATTAGCGAAAAGACAGTTGACGTGGCTTAGAAACTGGAAAGATAATATTTTTTTTGTGAATATGGAAGATGAGGATAAGGAACTAAAAATACTTAATTTTTTTAACTCCCCTTAGTATTATATAGAGGACTCAAGATGTTATTAAAGAAAATAATAAATATTATCATTCTTTTTTTGATTATTATTCCTAATATTTACGCACTAGATTTAACAAATGCCACAGGAATACAATGGTATCATAATCCCAGTGATTCTAGAACGATAACTATGAATGACTATACAATAGCTGATGAAAGAAATATGCATGAATCAGCTTCTGATTATACATTAGCGGATCATGGTGGAATAAAAAAAGAAGTTTCAAAACAATCATTATAAGAAGAAAATAAAATGGCAAAGTTATATTTCAGATATTCATCTATGGATGCTGGTAAAACACTAGACTTATTAAAAGTAGCTTACAATTATGAAGATAGAGGGAGGCATCCTTTAATCTTAACCTCTGCTATAGATAAAAGAGCAGGAAAAAATAAAGTAAAGTCTAGAATAGGCATTGATCAAGATGCATATTCATTAACTGACCAAGATAATATATTTAATTTTGTGAAAGAATATAATCAAGCTAGAAATATAGATTGTATTCTAATTGATGAAATTCATTTCTTTACACCTAAGCAGGTTTGGGAGCTCTCAGATATTGTAGACTATCTTAATATTCCAGTAATCTGTTATGGCTTAAGAACTAACTATATAGGACAGCCATTTGAAACAGCTTCTTTGTTATTAGCCATAGCTGATACATTAGAAGAAGTGAAAACTATTTGTCATTGTGGCAGAAAAGCTAGTTTTAATATGATGATAAAAGGAAAAGAAGTTATAAAATCAGGAAATGCTATAGTTGTTGATGATGATTCCTTAAAAGAAGTAAATATAAGATATATATCTGTTTGTCGGAAACATTGGAAAGAAGGTATATTTGAATAGATTAGAAATTATTAAGTTCAACCAAATTAAAAGAATTGAAATAAAAACTTATTAACTACTTAGATCTTCTAGCTTTAACAGCATTAGAAAGCATTTGTAACATTTCTAATGTTTCATCAAAATTTACACACGCATCTGTCACACTTTTTCCGTATTCTAAAGGTTTCTTATTAATGTCTTGGTTACCAGCAACTAAGTTACTTTCTATCATAATACCAAAAACATCTTTACCATTCTCAATTTGCTTACAAATATCAGTTAAAACATCTTTCTGTTTTTTATGATCTTTTCTACTATTTCCATGACTACAGTCAATCATGATTTTAGTATCTATATCAGCTTTCTTTAGTTTAGCAACACATTCATCAACATATTCTTTACTAAAGTTAGGTCCTGTAGCACCTCCACGAAGGATTATATGTCCATTCTGGTTACCTTTTGTTTCAAATATAGCAGTTGAGCCAGACTTTGTGGTACTTAAGAAGTGATGAGGGTAGGTAGCAGACTTAACTGCATCTACAGCTACTTGAATATCTCCATTAGTAGCATTTTTAAAACCTATAGGAGCAGATAAGCCTGAAGCAAGTTCTCTATGAACTTGACTTTCTACCGTTCTAGCACCAATAGCACCCCAAGAAATTAATTCAGCAAAATATTGAGGAGTAATTACATCTAAAAATTCTGTAGCACAAGGTAGTCCCATACTAGTAATTTCAGAAAGAAGGGCGCGAGCAAGACGTAATCCTTTATTTATATTATATGAATTATTAAGATCTGGATCATTTACAAATCCTTTCCAGCCAATTGTTGTACGAGGTTTTTCAAAATATACTCTCATAACAATCACAATTTCTTTATGGAATTTTTTCACTTCTTTTTTTAATTTAGTTGCATACTCAATAGCTGCTTCTGTATCATGAATGGAACAAGGTCCAACTACAACTACGATTCGATCATCTTTGCCATGAATAACTTCAGCTATTTCTTTACGAGATTTTCTAACTGTTTCAAAAGAAGTTTTTAATAGAGGTATTTCTTGAATTAGAACTTCTGCAGGAATCAATACTTTTTCCTTTTTTATATTTATATTCGAAACTTTATCAAAATTTTTATCACCTATCATTGATTCTGATATTCCTATAGTTATTACTTATTTTCTACCAAACAAACCAGGCATATTACCCATACCTTGCATAGCAGACATGCGTTTCATCATATTTGCCATTCCGCCTTTTTTACCTATAACACTCTTCATCATTTTTTTCATTTGAGAGTGCTGTTTAAGAAGTTTATTCAAATCTTGAACAGTAGTTCCTGAACCTGCTACGATTCTTTGTTTTCTGCTATTCTTAATAAGATCTGGATTTTTCCTCTCATATGGTGTCATAGAGTCTATCATAGCTTCAATTTTTTTAAACATCTCATCGCCAATATTACCTGGTAAGTTAGGCATATTTGGTAGTTTAGCCATTATAGAGCCAACACCACCCATATTTTTCATTTGAGATATTTGATTTTTAAAATCTTCAAGGTCAAAATTTTTGCCACTTTTTAATTTTTTAGTTAATTTTTGAGCAGCTTCTTTTTCAGTCTTCTCTTCTATACTTTCTATAAGGCTTAATACATCACCCATTCCAAGAATTCTAGAAGCGACTCTTTCTGGGTGGAAAGGTTCTAAAGCTTCAGTTTTTTCACCAGTTCCTAAAAATTTTATAGGTTTACCCGTTATTTCTCTAATAGATAATGCTGCACCACCCCTAGCATCACCATCAGTCTTCGTCAAAATAACACCAGTAAGTTCTAGAGCATCATTAAATGCTTTTGCTGTCACAGCAGCATCTTGACCAGTCATACTATCTACAGTGAAAAGTGTTTCTATTGGATTGGCAATTTTATGAAGTTGCTTAATCTCATCCATCATATTTTCATCAATATGTAATCGACCAGCAGTATCAACAATAAGTATATCTATTAATTTACTCTTTGCTGACTTTATAGCTTCTGTAACAATATATTCAGGTTTTTGAGTCACATTAGAATCAAAAAAATCTATATCTAAATCTTTAGCTAAAGTTCTTAATTGGTCAATAGCGGCAGGGCGATAAATATCTGCACTGACAACCATCACCTTTTTCTTTTCTTTGTCTCTTAAATATTTAGCTAATTTTGCTGTTGATGTGGTTTTACCAGCACCTTGCAAACCAGCCATAAGAATAACTGCTGGAGGTTGCGTTTTTAAATTTAATGGGGATGATTCTTCACCTAAAGCTCTTTCAATTTCTTTTTTTACAAAAGAAATAAATGTTTGGTCAGGAGTTAAGCTTTTTCTAACTTCCTCACCAATGGCTTTTTCCTTAAGACTTTCTATGAATTTCTTTACTACAGGTAAAGCAACATCCGCCTCTAAAAGAGACATTCTAATATCTCTTAAAGCTGAGCTAATATTTTCTTCTGTTAATGAAGTTTGGCCTTTTATTTTTTTAAAAGAGTCTTGTAATCGTTCTGATAAGCTTGTAAACATAGTCTATATGAACCTTTTTATTAGATCATTAAACAATAATTAATGAAAAAGATATTAACATTTTTAGATAGAATATTCTATCTAACATACGATACTTGCTACAACAATAGCAAATAATAATAAACAAATAATAATATATTCATAATTCTTATTTTTAATAAAAAAAATGAATTCTAAAACAACTCTAGTAATAGGCATTACTAATAATAATAAAATTCCTAATTCTATTATATGAGTAGAGAATAAATTTTCAGCAAAAATATAGTTATAGTTTCCGTTATGGATAATTTCTATTGAAAGTCCTATAAAACCAATAAAACAAATGATTAAAGCTAACCAAAGATTTAACTTTAATATAAATATTACAACTTTATTTTTATCCATACTCATTAAAAACTCTTATATAACATCTGTATAGCTGCAGAAATTACAACTAAAAAGAATATAAACCTTAAAATTCTAACAGGAACTAAACTCATTGATTTAGATCCTATAGTAGCTCCTATCAAAGTTCCTAAAGCTATTGGCATAGCTATAATAGGATCTATATAGCCTGCAAAGTAATATGCACTAGCACCAGCAAAGGCTGTTAATCCCATAATAAAACTACTTGTGGAAGCGCTGACTTTAAATGGTATCTTCATGATTTTATCCATACCAATAACTTTAAAGGCCCCAGCACCTATTCCTAAAAGACCCGATAAAAAACCTGCCCCCACCATGCTTATAAAACCAGGGCCTATATTATAGACTTTGTAGTCATATTTTTTATTTAGGATGGTAACACTGTCAACAAGTTGAAGTTTATAAGCTAATTTTGATGTTGGTTTTGAGTAATCTCCTAAATCTGATTTATTTCTAGATAGGCTTAATATGGCCATTGTTATTAATATAAGTGCATATATTAAAGAAAGACTTTCTACATTTATCATGATAGAAACTTTTGCTCCAAATATTGCTCCTACTGAAGTTGCCAAAGCTAAAAAAATACCTAATTTTTCTTTAGTTAAACCATGACTTTTCATTGAAACAATTGAGCTTGCTGTTGATGTACATATTATAGATAGTAAAGCCGCACCCATTGCATGATGCACATTAACACCCATAAATACTACTAGAAAAGGTGTAATTATAGCAGCTCCACCAAGTCCGACCATAGACCCTAAGAGGCCTCCTATAATTGAGACTATAAATATTAAAAAATCAAATACAAAAATATTTGTCAAAGGCTTTACTCATCTTTAAATCACCTAATTCTTTAGTATAAATTAAAAGCAAATTTCTTTAAAGGTTTAAGTTTTAGTATAAATAGTTTAGAATATGCTTGTTTAAATTATATTTGTTTAATGTTTCAGGAGTATCATATAAAAATATGGCAAAAGAAGATTGCATAGAAATGGAAGGAGTTGTTTTAGAAGCTCTTCCAAATACAATGTTTAGAGTAGAGTTAGAAAATGGACATGTTGTAACAGCTCATATCTCTGGCAAGATGAGAAAAAATTATATCCGTATATTAACAGGTGACAAAGTAGTTGTAGAAATAACTCCTTATGATCTAACAAAAGGCCGTATCAAATTCCGTAGCAAATAGTTTATTATCTTATTTTTTCTCTTTTAAAGAAGCATATTTTCTAATACTAAAAGTGTTGGAGTTATTAGTGCCATTATCAAACCAACAGATATCGCCAAAGGAACTATTTGCATACCATAAGTATCTTTTATTACAGGTAAAGAAAAGTCCATAGCAGTATTTGCTGAGTATCCAACCATCTCAACAGAAAAATATTTTTTAACTATAGGGATTAAAGCAATTGCAATAACTTCTCTAAGAAAATCTATTAGAAAAGTTGCTATCCCATAATATTCCCCAAGAAAATTTGAGTTAAGTACTCCTGATAGTGAATACCAACCAAGTCCTGAGCTTATCATTATGCTTTCTTTGATAGGAATAGGTAAGAATATAGAAATAAACAATGCAGGTAAAATTGACGTTAAGACTACTACTATCGATATGATAAAAGCATCTTTATTTTTTATAATTCTAGAAAGAGGAATTTCTTCTAGTTTTAGTTGAGCTCCTATAGTAAACATCAAAGAGATTAATATAATGAATACTAAATTATCTAAATAGTCAGTTATTTTTATATTAAGTATTTCACCTAAAATATATCCTGATAATAAATATAAAATATATTTTGAAGACTTAATTATTAATAAAAATCTATTAGTTGATATAGATTTATTATTTACATTACTTTCTATATATTTTTGCTTAAGATTTCTATTTATTAAATTACATAGAATAAATAAGGCAATTATATTTGTTAAAAATATAATAATTGTATAAATCAAACTTAAGTTTATGACTTCAATAATAACATCATTATTTTTTGCGAAAATACTAAAGTTATAACCCATAATGGTTATTATAAGAATAACTTGTATGTCTATAAGCTTATTTACTAAAACAATATATTTATTTTTTAAAGGAATAAAAAAGTAACCAATAAGTAAAGCTATAAATATTAATAAAGATTCCAACATTATAAGTTTCCTTTATTAATAGAGAATGAAGAGACTTTAACACAGATTATTATTTTTTTTAACAGCTTTAATTCTATAGTAATGAAAAAATAAGACTGGCAATATTGTTATAGTTAAACAAGCTAATAATTTAGGAACAAACTCTGTTGCGGAAGCATACATATTATCTGGTGGAACAAAGCCTACTATCACACATATTGTTGTACCTAATATACCTAAAATACATATAGTAGACATACCTATTTTACCACCAGGTATTTTAAAGTTTGCATCAATAATTTCGTTATCTGATTGTAGCTTCAATTTCATTGCCGCAAAAAACATAAGCATATACATCATAGAATATATCTGTGTACTAATAACAGTAAGTAAAAAATAATATGCTTGTACTGATGGGACAAGAGTTATGGCAGAACATACGACAGTCATAATTATTGCTTGTAATATTAAAATATTACTTGGTACATCATGTTTGTTTTTTTTATCTAACCATTCTGGCAAAAAGTGATCATCTGCTGCTTGTAGAAGACCTCTTGCTGGAGAAATTATCCAGTTAATCATAGACCCTAAAGAGCCTATGAAAATCATAACGACTAAAATATAGAAGAAATTGCTTAAGCCAAAAGTATCTAAAAAGATACTAAATGATTTTACCGCTCCATTTACCACATCTATTTGATCTAAAGGAAAAATCATAGATACAGCTAGCGCTCCTAAAATCATAGTAAGAACCATAAATACAGATGCTATTAAAAGAGCTAAGGGAAAAGTTCTTCTAGCGTTTCTGACTTTTCTTATATGTACGGTTGCTAACTCAAGTCCTAGAAATGATGCAATAATTCCAGTTAGACCCATCCAAGATTCTGAAGATGTAAGACTTGGAATTAATGTCCCATGTTCAAAATGTATATATATAGGTTTTCCAAGTATCAACCATGCAAGAGCAAACAACACTATCAAAACCATTGGTAAAATCATTCCAAAAAAGGTGCAGGCACTAGCAAATATTGCAGATACTTTTAAACCTTTTAAGTTGATTATTGTCAGTACCCAAAATGTGATTGTTATGAAAACAGCAGTATATTTCATATTTTGAGCTAATGAAGGATTGATTAATAAAGCTACAGTTCCAGCAATAAAAGTTAATATACTTGGAAACCATATTAATGTATTTATCCATTGAAACCATATTGCAACCATTGCTACGTTAGGACCAAAAGCTTTTTTTACCCAACCATATACTCCTTCCTCTCCTTTACCAGTATATGTAGCGGTCATTTCAGCAGATACTAAAGCTACGGGTAGTAGAAATAAAAGTATAGCAATTCCAAAAAAGAAGAATATATATGTTCCCGAAGTCGCTGTAAGAGGTAAGTTTCTGATATTATCAATAGCTCCTGTCATGAGGAGAACTAAGAGGATAAGGCCGATAGTTTCTTTATTTGAATTTAGTTTTGAAGACATCTGTGCCTACTAAAAATAAAACCTTACATAAATCAATAATACTTTATGTCTAAAACCTTATCAATTAAATAATATTCTTAAGCGATATATAATGGCATAACCTGAAATAATCTTTCTAATGAATTAAAGGCTTGTGAGCTTCTAGCCTCCACCAAGACTCTATCTTCATTTTGTAATATAACATTCTCAGGACTAAACACAGGAATATTATCTCTCATAATAGCTAAGACTTCTAAGTCATCTCCAAATCTTATTTCAGAGATTTTTTTCCCTATGATTGGTGAAAGATTTTCTTCTCCATGAACTTTAACTTCTAAAATATAGTTTTCTAAATCATTTATCTCATACATTCTTAATATATCAGCTTGTGTCATAAAGGCTTTTATAGTTGTATATGAAAAATTATGAGGAGAAATAGATAAATCTATAAGCTTTAAGTCTCTAGTTATAGAATGGTATTCTGCGTTATTAACTGTTGCTATAGATCTTTTTGCTCCAAGTTTTTTTGCTAAGATAGATGACATAACATTTATCTCATCAGAGTTTGTTAAGGCAAAAAACATATCTGCCTCATCGATTCCTTCTGTAAGAAGTAAATTATTATTTACAGGATTATATTGTAATATTGTCGATTTGCTAAGTTCACTTAAAGCATACTTACATTTCTCTGCACTTGGATCAATAATTTTAACAACATAGCCTTTTGTTTCTAATGATTTTGCTAATGTAACACTGGCATGGTTTGCTCCAGCAATAAATATTTTCTTCACATTAGTTTTTTGTGGTTGGAAAATAGCTAATATTTGTGAAGCATAAGCTTTTTCAGAGATATATAATACTCTATCATTTGCCTCAATATAGGTTTCCTTATCTTTTAAGTCTAATTTTTCATCATTCCTATATATAGAAATAATATTAACTCTAACATCATCCATGCCAAGATATATATCTCTTAGAGCGTAGCCTATTAAAGGAGATTTATCAGAAACCTCAACTCCTATAACTTGAATTCGTTTATCAAAAAAACTAGAGATAAAATAAGCACCAGATAAAAATATTAATTGCTCTAACTGTTTAGTTGTTTCAAAAAAGGATTTTATTACTAAATCAACATTATTTAATAATTTAGGAAAACGTGTATATTCTGTATCTCGTATTCTTGCTATTTTATAAGGAGTTTTATACATCTTATGAGCCATATCACAAATAGCAACGTTAGTTGAATCATTAGATGTGACAGCAATAATCATATCGGTATCTTTTAAATTAGCTTCCATCATTATATTAGGCTTTGTAACATCGCCACAGACTGTTTGCACATCAAATGCTGATGCTATAAATCCTAATTTTTCTTCATCTAAATCAACTATACATACATCATGCTCATGTGAAAGTCTTTGTGTAAGATATACACCAAGTTGACCGGCTCCTAAAATAGCTACTCTCATAAAACTAACTGATTAATCTTTAGATTAAAGATATTGAATAAGAACATACTAATGTAACATCAGTTATTAATCAATTTTTTAATTTACATTACTTAGCTAAGATACTATCATATCCGTATAAAGATACTAAAACGGTATAGTTTGCTGGAAGCATGTTAAAAATTAGTAAATTACTAGATTATGCACTCCTTGTTGTGGTAACTATAGCAAAAAATAGTGATGCCCCATATAGTGCTTCAAAAATTTCAGAAGTTACGGGCCTTAATTTACCGACTGTTAGGAAATTGCTAAATTTACTTAATATAGGTGGAATTATTATATCAAAACGTGGAATAGAAGGTGGTTATGCTTTAGCAAGAAATGCTGATCAAATTAGCATGTTAGATATCGTGAAATCTATTGAAACAGATGTTAATATTACAGAATGTTGCGATACGTTTAAAAATTCATGTCTTATGAAAAAATGTAGCTTGCATAGTTACTGGAAAATAGTAAACCATAAAATTTTAGATATGTTCGCAAATACATCAATTGATGAAATCTTAACTATTGAAAAAAGTAACAAATTTTAATAATAATTTATGAGTAAAAATTTAGATAAAATAATAGATCAAGACTATGAACATGGTTTTTTTACTAATATTGAGCAGGAAACCATAGAACCAGGTCTTAACGAAGATGTTATTAGGCTTATTTCTGCTAGAAAGAATGAGCCTGAATTTATGCTTGAATGGCGTCTTAAAGCTTATGCTAGATGGAAAGAAATGGTTGAGCCTGAATGGGCAAATCTTAATTATCCAAAAATTGATTTTCAATCTATAAGCTATTATTCAAGTCCTAAGTCTTTAAAAGATCATCCGAAGAGCCTTGATGAAGTAGATCCAGAGATAATCGAAACATATAATAAGCTTGGTATTCCATTGCATGAGCAGGAGATGTTGGCAGGAGTTAAGAATATAGCGGTAGATGCTGTGTTTGATTCAGTTTCTGTTGTTACAACATTTAAAGAAAAATTATCAGAAGCTGGAGTTATATTCTGTCCAATATCAGAAGCTTTACAAAAGTATCCTGAGTTAGTACAGAAATATTTAGGCTCTGTAGTCCCTCAAGGTGATAACTTTTTTGCAGCTTTAAATGCAGCAGTATTTAGTGATGGTTCATTTGTTTACATACCTAAAGGTGTGCACTGTCCAATGGAGCTTTCTACATACTTTAGAATTAATGCTATGAATACTGGGCAATTTGAGAGAACTTTGATTGTAGCAGATGAAGATAGTTATGTAAGTTATCTAGAGGGTTGTACAGCTCCAATGAGAGATGAAAACCAGCTTCATGCAGCTGTAGTTGAATTGGTTGCAATGAAAGGCGCAGAAATTAAATACTCAACGGTACAAAACTGGTATCCAGGTGATAAAAATGGAAAAGGTGGTATTTATAATTTTGTGACTAAAAGAGGGGTATGTAAAGGAGATAACTCAAAGATATCTTGGACACAGGTTGAAACTGGCTCAGCGATTACTTGGAAATATCCTTCTGTAGTCTTAAGAGGAGATAATTCTATTGGGGAATTTTATTCAGTAGCTCTTACTAGACATGCTCAAAAAGCAGATACTGGAACAAAAATGATCCATTTAGGAAAAAATACTAAAAGTACTATAATTTCAAAAGGGATATCGGCTGGTAAAGCACAAAATGCTTACCGTGGACTAGTTAGAATATCTCCTAATGCAGATAATGCTCGTAATTTCTCACAGTGTGATTCATTACTGATAGGACATAATTGTGGTGCTCATACTTATCCATATATTGAAAACAAAAGTAATAGCTCACAAATAGAACATGAGGCAACAACATCAAAAATCTCTGATGATCAACTTTTTTATTGCCAACAAAGAGGTATGTCAACAGAGGATGCAATTGCGATGATTGTAAACGGTTTTTGTAAAGAGGTTTTCAAAAAACTGCCTCTTGAGTTTGCAGTTGAAGCACAAAAGCTTATGGAAGTAAGCTTAGAAGGTGCAGTTGGTTAAATTATATATTCAAATATTAAAAGGCAAAAAATGTTATTAGAAATAAAAGATTTACATGTAAATGTAGCAGGTAAAGAAATTCTAAAGGGTCTTAACTTAAAAGTTAATAAAGGCGAAGTCCATGCAATCATGGGACCAAATGGTGCTGGAAAAAGTACTTTAGGGAATGTGTTAGCTGGAAAAGAAGGATATGAGATAACAAAAGGCTCTATTAAGTTTAATAACAAAGATATAAAAGATCTTGGTATATCTGAAAGAGCTGCGGCAGGTATATTTTTGAGTTTACAATATCCAATTGAAATACCTGGGGTTAGTAATGTTCAATTTTTAAAGACTGCTCTTAATAGTATAAAAAAAGCTAATGGTGAAGGTGAAATTGATGCTATTTCTTTTATGAAAAAATTAAAAGAAAACATGAAAACTTTAGAAATAGACCAAAAGTATATGAGTAGAGGAGTTAATGAAGGGTTTTCTGGTGGAGAGAAAAAAAGAAATGAAATGCTTCAGCTTATGATGCTTGAGCCTAAATTAGCTATTCTTGATGAAACAGATTCTGGACTTGATATTGATGCTTTACAAATAGTTTCTAAAGGTGCTAATAGTATGAGGTCTCCAGATAGAAGCTTTCTAGTTATCACACATTACCAAAGACTTTTAAATCACATTCAGCCTGATTTTGTACATGTCTTGGCCGATGGAAAAATTGTAAAAACAGCTGATAAAAGCTTAGCTCTAGAATTAGAAGAGAAGGGTTATTCTTGGTTAAATAGCTAAAAGGTTAAAAAATGCTAATAGATAAAAATATGTTACCAACTACAAAACAAGAGAGTTGGAAATATACAAATATTGCTAGTATCTATCAAAAGAATAATATAGATGAACTTTTGATAGAGTCTGAAGCGACTAAAGATTATCTTAAAAACTTTAAATTTGATACTAATGAAAATGTGGTTATTATTTTAGATGGTGTTTTAGCTATAGATTATAATAATAAACTTAACCATATCTCTAAATTAGAATTTAATGAAGATAATAGAGATATGTCTAAAATAGCAAAAGATAATGCAAAGTCTTTTTGTATAAATATACCTAAGGATACAAAAGAAGACCTTAGCCTAATTTTTATAAATACTGAATATGCAAAAAATAAGTTAACTAATGTTGCTTTAAAGTTAGATGTTGAAATGTTTTCTCACGTAAATTTAGATATAGACTATGTGAACTTAACAAAAAGCTCAGCCTTAAATCTGTTTTTAGATATAGATATAGCAGACTCAGCTAAAGTAACATATACAAATAATTCAGATAATGCTAATAACAAAGATTTTATTATTACATCTAATTACCTAATTAACTTTGGTGAAAATGCTGAATTTAATGGTTTCTGTATACTTAATAAAGATCATCTTTTGAGAAAAGATATTGTTGTTAACCTAAATGAGTCTCACTCAAGATTTGATTTACGTGGACTTTATTTACTATCAGATGTTGCTTGTGCTGATGTGTGTTGTTTAGTTAATCATAAAGCTTCTGATACTTATAGTAACGTTAATTTTCGTGGAGTTGTAAATGGCTCTTCAAAAGCTTGGTTTAATGCAAAAGCGGTAGTACATGAAAAAATTAAAGGAATACAAGCTTATCAAAATAACAAAAATGTACAGTTAAGTAAAAAAGCAGAAATTAATACAAAGCCAGAATTAGAGATTCTTTCTGATGATGTGATATGTACCCATGGAGCTACTATTGGTGAGTTGGATAAAAATGCTTTGTTTTATCTACAATCACGAGGACTATCTTTGATAGAAGCTCAACATATACTTCTTGAAAGTTTTATAAAATCACAAATAACATCAGAAGATCTTTTATTAGAGGATAGTCAAAAAGCAGACTTTCTAAGCTCTTTAGAAGATATTCTCAAGTCTATTCTCTAATATTTTCTTTCTTTACCTTATTAGAATCGCCATAATTAATTAAATAGATACATAGAGCTCATAGAAATGAAGTTTAGGAAAATAATTACCGTAGTATTTATGGGAGCAGCTATAGTTAGCTGCTCAAATATAGAAGATAATTTTTTCTCTCCAAATAATACGACAACTTTTGATAAAAGTTATGAAAGTCAGATTAATGAACTTTTAGATTCTATGACGCTTGATGAAAAATTAGGGCAGTTAAATCTACTAGATTCCGGTGATATTACTACTGGTGAAGGCGCAAACTCTAATGTTGCAAAACTTATTGAGCAAGGAAAAGTTGGAGGAATATTAAATCTCACTTCAGCTGAAAAAATCAATAAAGCTCAAAAAATTGCAGTTGAGCAAAGTAGGCTCCATATACCATTATTAATTGGTTTAGATGTAATACATGGATATAAGACGACATTCCCTATTCCACTTGGTTTATCTTCAACATGGAATATCGATTTGATTGAAAAAACTGCAAGAATTGCAGCTACAGAAGCAAGTGCTGATGGTATTAATTGGGTATATTCTCCAATGGTTGATATATCTAGAGATCCTAGATGGGGTAGGGTAGCAGAAGGAAGTGGAGAAGATCCTTATTTAGGTAGTCTCATTGCTAAAGCTATGATTAGAGGATATCAAGGCAATGATCTTAGTCTAAACAATACAGTAATGGCTTGCTTTAAACATTTTGCTTTATATGGCGCTGTGGAGGCTGGTAGAGATTATAATACAGTAGATATGAGTAAAGTTCGTATGTATAACGAATATTTCCCTCCTTATAAAGCAGCTATAGAAGCAGGAGCTGGCTCAGTAATGGCAGCATTTAATGATATAAATGGTATTCCTGCGACAGAGGATAAATGGCTGCTAACAGATGTATTAAGAAAGGAGTGGGGCTTTAATGGTTTCGTTGTGACAGACTATACAGCTATTCCTGAAATGGTAAATCATGGTGTTGGAACTGATTTACAAGAAGTTTCTGCTTTAGCATTAAAAGCTGGTGTAGATATGGATATGGTAGGAGAAGGTTTTATAAAAACCCTTAAAAAATCTTTAAAAGAGGAAAAAATTTCTATTGATGATATCAACTTAGCTGTCAAAAGAATATTACAAGCAAAATTTGAATTAGGCTTGTTTAAGGATCCATATAAGTATAGTAATGATACGAATAGAGCAGAAAAAGAAATCTTTACAAAAGATAATCGTACTTTTGCAAGGCAAGTTGGTTCTGAATCAGCAGTTTTATTAAAAAATCAAAATAATCTTCTTCCTTTAGAAAAAAAAGGAACTATTGCCATAATAGGGCCTTTAGGAAATAACTCTGTAAATATGGCTGGAACATGGAGTGTTTCTACAGATCAATATAAATCTATTTCACTATTGGATGGTGTTCGAGAGGTTATTGGTGATAAAGCCAAGATTCTCTATTCAAAAGGAAGTAATCTATCCTATGATGAAGAGTTTGAAAAAAATGTAACTATGTTTAACAAGCCTATCCCTAGAGATAATAGAACGAATAAACAATTGCTTGATGAAGCGATAAAAATTGCTGAGAAATCTGATGTTATTATTGCAGCTTTAGGAGAATCTGCTGAAATGTCTGGTGAAAGCACTAGTAGGGTGCATATTGAAATCCCTAAAGCTCAAAAAGATTTATTAAAAGCTTTATTGCAGACAGGTAAACCTGTTGTATTAGTTTTATTTACTGGTAGACCTTTAGTTTTAGTTGATGAGAATACTACTGTTCCCGCTACTTTAAATGTTTGGTTCCCTGGAAGTGAGGCAGGACTATCTATAGCAGATGTATTATTTGGTGATGTAAACCCATCTGGTAAATTAACAATGTCATGGCCAAGAGATGTTGGTCAAATACCTGTCTACTACAATCATAAAAATACTGGTAGACCTTTAAGCAAAGATGATGGCAAGTTTGAAAAGTTCCATTCTAATTATTTAGATGTACCCAATGATCCACTTTATCCATTTGGTTATGGTTTGAGTTATACAACTTTTAAAATTGGTAAACCAGAACTTAGTAAAAACAGTATTGGACCTAATGATAAACTAGTTATAACCACTGAGGTCACTAATACTGGAAACTATAGTGGTGCTGAAGTAATACAACTATATATACACCAAAAAGTTCGTTCGATAACACCACCTGTGAAAGAACTAAAAGGATTTAAGAAAATATTTTTGAAAAAGGGTGAAACTAAAACAGTAAAATTTGTAATTTCTCCAGAAGATCTAAAATTTTATAATAATGATTTAGAATTTGTGTATGAACCAGGAGAATTTGAATTATTTGTTTCTGATAGTTCTAATCATAAATTTACAAATACATTTTTTCTAACGAAAGAAGAAGATAACTAGATCTTTATTATTATCTATATTCATATAAACTTATCTCTATTATTTTTATTTAAAAATAAATACTTTATATGAAAGATTCAAAATATTTTTTATACTCAACTACTGCTACATCTGAACATATAGATCCAAACAAACATATAAATAACATTATATACTTACAATGGATGCAAGATGCAGCTGTGGAGCATGTAAAACATAATGGAACTTTTGATCTAATACAATCATTAGGCTTAACATGGTTTGCAAAAACACATCATATAGAATATATGTCACAAGGCTTTTTGGATGATGAAATTATAGTAGTGACATGGGTAGAGAATTTAACAAAAATTTCGACTTTAAGAAAATATTCTATATATAGAAAAAGCGACAAAAAACTTCTCTGTAAAGGAGAGACTCTTTGGATAATGATAAATATAGAGAAAAGTAGACCAACTAAAATTCCTCAAAATATTATAGATGTATTTCATAATATAGATGATGCTAATATAGATGATCTTAATAGCCTAATATAAAAAGAGCTATGTCTTATTTATAGAGGAGTATCGCCAACCCATTCAAGACTTAACTCTTCAATTTCTGGAACATATTTATAAAGCATAATACCATCACCATTTGCTTGCGCCATTACTAAGCGATGAGTTTCTACCGATGTATCAAAAAGAATATTATATCCTCCAGTTATAGGATAAGCTTCATTATCATTTTGATAATTTCCAAACATAGTGTCTAGAGGTGCTTTAACTAAAGGTAAGTATTTGTCTGAATAGAAAACTAATTTTTTCTGTCCCCAATTAAATCTATTCGGAGAAAATATAGTTGCTAAAAGGTAAGGCTGATTAACTCCTTTAAGAGTAGCTATAATTTTATCATTATCAATAAATTTAAAGTTTGTTAGTCCTTTAAAGAAAGAAGTTTTCTTACTACCGTCTAGCATATATGAAACATTCTCAACACTTTTTGGATAATAAAATCCTTTATCTGAAACTTCTCCTGTTACTAGATTATATTTTATTCCTGAGTATTGTTGATCAACCGCATATACGTGTTTACCAGTTGGATCGACATCTTTCATTGTTTGACCAATATTTTCAACTATTGTAACTTGATGTTTTGCGCTATCTTCTTTTAAGATTTCATTTATATCAAATATCCAAAGTTCACCACCACTTGTCGTTACTATTACTTTATCCTGAGCAGGTGTAAATATCGGAACATAAGGACTATAAATGGTTTGATCTTTACCACCATAAGTATATTTTATTGGATCTTTTTCTTTTACTTGTTGAATAACGATATTTCCCTGATCATTTGAGCCAACGTATATTGATAAATCCGTACTTATATTATTTGGTCCCTGTGTCTTAAAACCAGTATTAAATTTTTTAATAAGCTTTTGAGTTTTGGCATCAACAATATAAACAATACCATCTATATCTTGATAAATAAAATCATCACTTTTATCTATAAAGTTAGCACTATAAGGATTAGCTCTCCTAGTATTTACTTTTTTAGCAGTTTTACTCTCCAAATCATACAAGTAAACATTTTTATCATCATTTGAACTAACAGCATATTTACCATCATTTGATATAGCCAAAGAAATCGGTTTGGCATTAGATATATTGAAAACAATAAACCCTAAGAGCAAAAAAAATATTTTTTTTATATTTGACACGTTATTTTATTTATTTCACTAATCTTTTTAAAATTATAAAGTATTAAAAAGTCAAAATTAATTTAAATTTTAAAAGTAAACAATAAATATGTAAAATTTAATTTAAATTATAAATTTATAAAATTTAATTTAGTGAAAAAAATCATACCGTCTTACTTTTATACTCTATTAACAATCTTCTTTATCTTTAGTATTCCTCAAGTCTCTAATGCACTTGAAAACATCAACAAAGGCTATGTTACTGATGATGCAAATCTTTTTTCAACTGGTCAATTTTCAATACTTAGCTCTTCATTAAAAAGTTATTATCAAAAAAAGAATATAAGTATAAAAATAGTTACAAAAAAAGACTTAAAGATAGCAAATAAATATGAGCTTGATGAATATTTAAATGATCTATACAAACAGAAGTTTTCTAATACTGAAAAAGGTATATTAATTCTTTTTGCAGGTTCTTTTTTTATAAAAGCTAATAATGATGTTCTTTCAAGGAGTGATATTGTTTGGACAACTATGGCTTTTTATACAGAGTATAACCAAAGTAAAAACCTTATTTATAAAAGTATGGTTGATGCTTTGAATAAATTAGGCAATATATTAACTAACTCATTAGTAGTTTCTAATAAAAGTAATCCAACTTCAGATTTTTATCCGTATGGAATAACTGAAAAAGATCTTCCTGATATGACTTTTGAGGTTATTTCAGATAATGCTTATATTTTTAATAGTCAACAACGAGATATTCTAAAGAGGATATTAAGTCATAATAGCTTTCAAAAAAATGAATCCTTTAAAATACTTACTATAGATACTTTGCCAGCTAATCTTTCTCTAGAAGAATATTCTAATATGGTTTTCAAAAAGAGCCGTATCAAGAAGAGAGACACAATTATGATAGTAATTGTTAAAGATTCGAATTTGGCTAGCATCACATTAAGCCCTCTCTTAGCAGGATGGTTGCCTCAATCTTTAACAAATAAAATTGTCTCTACAATTATTGAACCAAGTCTTAAGAGAAATGAAGGAGCTCAAGGAATTGTTGATGCCATAGATGAGATGGCTCTAAAACTAGATGGTTCAAAATTAATTTTTACAAATAGTAGTAGCTATAGTTCTTATGATCCATTTTCTAGAGATTATTTAGATATTAATGATATTTTTTATAAAATTCCAACTATAGAACATTTTGTCACAGATAATGGAGGTTTCTTTAATACTCTACAAATAGACTCTTTAGCAAAAGCTTTAGAAGATTATGAAAAGAAAACTACTAACCAAATAGTTATTTATACTATAAAAAAACTACCTTCTAATATCTCTCTCGAAGTTTATGCAAATAAACTATTTAATAAAAATAAAATAGGGGTTGAAGGCCATGATAATGGAGTTTTACTACTATTAGTAAAAGATAATAGAAAAGTAAGATTAGAGATAGGTACAAAATTAGAGCCATATCTAACTGATGCACTATCTAGTCGCATTATTTATGATGTTATAACTCCGAATTTTAGAGATGGATATTATTATGAAGGAACTTTAGAGGCTATTGGTAAAATCAAAAGCATTTTAGATGGCAATAATGTTAGTTTTGCTCCTAAACTTTTCCAATATAGAGCTGGCTATTATGTATTGTTAATACTACTCTTTTTAATACTTTTATCTATAAGCTTTTATTTCTATCAAAAATTCCTAAGTAAAGTAGCTGGAATATATGGTAAATATACTGGTTCTGAATATGAAGGAAAATTACAATACCTATTATCTCTTGCTGCTGTAGCTGCTTGTATACTTATTATAAATCTCGCTATATTTAAAGTTTTCAATAATAACATTATTAATACTATATTTGATGTTATTTTCTCTGTGGCTGCGGGTTTCATTTTTCTTCTTTTAATGGCAAAAGCAAAAAAAGATGTTTATGACATGAACTCGTTAATGTCACCTATTGAATTTGGAAATGCTTTTGGAAGGTTAAAAATAGTAAGCAACCTTATTGTAAAGAATATATATAGACTAAAAAATAAAAAACATTTTTCTGAGCTTTGGTATCAATATGCAAGCACATTAAATGCCGCATTAGAGCAATTTAAAGATATTACTCTTACTTATGATGAAGCTGCTGAAATGATAAATAAAAATTATGCTAAATATGATAAAACAAAGCTTAATACATTTAACTTTCTTATTGAATTTACTCAGGCTGACGATCAAATATCATTTAGATTTATAGTTATCGATATTTTTGCTAATAATAACTATCCTCTTGTATCTGAATATAATGTAAATATTGCTAAAGAGGATATAAAAAATAGCCAAAATTGGAAAATTGAAAAAATCTCAACAATAACTAGTAATGATAAGTTTAGAAAGATTATTACTATCAACTCAACAGATACTGCTCTTTTAGCTAGGCTTGATTTTGGCAAAAATGGTCAGAGCAGCTCATCATATCGTAGTGGTGGTGGCGGTGGCTCTTCTTATAGTGGTGGTAGCTCAAGTAGCAGTGGCGGCAGTTTCCGAGGAGGAGGGGGCTCATCTAGAGGTGGTGGAGCTAGTGGTAGTTGGTAATAGACCTCTCTACATTGTAAAAGATACTACGATGCTCTATTATTTAATAATTACTAGTTGGTTCAAAAACTTATTATGACACCTGGATCTTTTTTATCAATTATCATTTTTTCACTAATTATAATCATATTTGGTGTAATACTTTTACTTATTATAAAAGCTTTTATTTCAATGTATAACCAGCTTGTTAATAGCAAACAAATAGGTTTACAAACTTGGGCAGACATAGAATCAAGCCTACAGAAAAGACTAGATATAATTCCAAATCTTGTAGAAACTGTAAAAGGTTATGCCTCACATGAGAAAAGTACCTTAACAGAAGTTCAAGAGCTTAGGAGCCAATCATACGCTACAAAGGTTTCAAGTCCTGAACAAATAAAAGACTTTTTGAATAATCAAAATCAGCTTAGCTCAGCTTTAGCAAAACTTATGGCTGTTACTGAAAACTATCCAAATCTTAAAGCGGATCAAAATTTCCTAAGCTTACAGCAAGAACTCTCAGGAATTGAGTCAGAAATCTCTATAAAAAGAGATCGTTATAATAGCGCTATTCAAAGCTTTAATAGCCTTTTACTTAGTTTCTTCGGCAAAATAGTAAATGCTATTATGTTAAAATATCAAGAAATGCCATATTTCCAAGCAGATAAACAAGCAATTCAGCCGCCTAAGGTTTCTTTTAGTTAAAAGGTAAATTTACAAAATGAATAATAAAATACAAAAAGAAGCTTCTATATCACTTTCAACACTTTTTATTGGGCTACTAGCTTTCTTTGGCGTTATCATTTTGTTGATTAGTATAGTAACTATTGTAAACTACAACGGCTTAGTTAATAGTAAACAAGCTGTAATGAGAGAAATGGGAAATATTGAGTCGGCTATACAAAGAAGGGCAGATTTAATACCAAATTTAGTTAAAATAGTAAATCAGTATGCTAAACATGAAAAAGAAACTTTAGCTAATATCAAACAGCAGGGGAAGTCTAAAGAATATTCTACCTTACCAGTAGGTCATGATAATATTAATTATTTAGCAGAAAAACAACAGCATGTAAATAATACAATAAATGAATTATTAGCTGTTAGCGATAGATATCCAAATTTAAAATCTAGTGATAATTTTATTACTTTACAGTCTCAACTAGAGGGTAGTGAGAATAGAATAAACATCTCAAGAATCTATTATAATGAAGCTGTTGCAGACTATAATTCTAAACTTTATGGCTTTTTTGGTTCTATGATAAATGAGTCTTTTTTACATTATAAGCCAGCTAGTTACTATAAAGCTAATGAGAAGGCTAATAATTATAATGGAGTTAATTTTGATTAATAAGCTAAAGATAAAATTTTAAATCAATATTTCACCAAAGTTGAATTTATAATCTTTAGCATGCTTACAAAAATTAGATCTTGATGAGCTAAAAAACATACTTAACTTATTAGTTCCACAAAGATAAGCATAATTCTCCCATTTTTTTACCTCAGTTTTAGTTCCAAATAAACACATGCTCGGACTAGAACCAGGAGTAGCGCCGATACATGATTGAATCTCTTTACTATGAATAAATTTTAAGCCACCTCCACCAAATAATGGTTCTATACTTACAGCTCCTTGTGCATTTTGCAACTGTAAATCATCTGTCTCATCAAAACTTGTAGTATATTTCATATTTTCTATATAGTCTGGAGATGTATAGATATCTAGAAAACTTGTAGATATATAAAATTCTTGATTATCATGATCACCATAAACTATAGTATATGAACCTGCAAAGTAAGTAGCTTGTCCATTTTCACCTAAAATATAATATTCTGGTGAAGTTACTAAACCACTCAAATGATCAACTTCCACAAATACAAAATCACTTTTTTCAGGAGTATCCCATGGAAAACCATCACCAATCGTAACTTTAGCTAACTTATTAAAATCACCCTTATAATAATTAAAAATATTTACATAGTAGGTTTTATCATTTATTGAAATTATTAGATAAATGAATTTTTTATTATTCCTAAAAGCAGATATTTCAACTTTTTTACCATTTGTGTCACTACAAACTATATTTTTAACATAAAATGGAAAACTATTATCTTGGCCATAGATTTCGTTAAGTTTAGCAACTTTTCTTATTATTTCAGAATTTAACTTATTACTACATTGCTCAAAGATTTTAGGGTGCTTATTTTCATCAGAAGATTCTGCAATAGCTAAATTAGTAAAACATAGAGCTAAAGCTAAAATATATAGTATTTTTTTGACCATTTTGATTATATTTCCTTCTAATTTAATAATAAAGCCCATTCTTTAGTTTTTTCTAAGTCTTCTGTAAAAACACTCGAATATGTATATGAATAATCTTTTGACTGCTTTGTGGTAATTTCAATTCCCTCAATTTCTCCATTATTTGAAGTAAGGAGGGCGATAGGAGGTAAATCTTTTATATATTTTGAAGAAATTAGTTTTACAGTACTTAAGTTACCAGTAAAGTATATTTTTTTAAGTTCATCATAGGAAAGTTTTGTTGTGATTTCATGCATATTTCTAGTATTTACTGTATTAATAGTTATTACAGTTGGAACACCTGAAGATATATTATGTTTATAACAAAAATTATTTTTATCACATATATATAGACTATAAATATCTACTTTGAATCCATCAAATCCATTATCTGTTTTTTTATCATCATAATAGATATGACTTATATTATTAAAAAAATCTTTTCTTAGAACTTTTTTTTGCTGCATATTATTAAGTGATGCAAAGCTGACCTGTTGAAATAATATTAAAATTAAAAAAAGTTTTATAATTTGTTTCATAAACAAAAAAGAGCATAGTATATTAGGTAGACTTTAACATAGATAAGTATATAAAACCAACGTAATGGCAATTATATCCCAGTCACATCTGTGTTCGCATAATATATATTATGTTAAATTATGTGTTTAATAATTTAAACATTCTAGCCCTATTTCTGAATACTAATTATCTTATTATCTGTTTGTTTAATTTTATTAACTTTTCTATGACACTTTTACTTGCTGGCAAAATATTATATTTATTTAAATCATAAATATTTACTAATTTTAACTTTTGTCCTTCTTTAGCTTTAGGCAGACTTTCATATTTTGTTATAAGATAAAACTCTAAGAAAATATGCATATCATGTTTATTTATATAATCTTTTTTTTCTAGAAGTTCTAATTCTTGAGCTATTATCCCTACTTCTTCAAAAACCTCTCTTTTAATACATTCTTCATAGCTTTCATTTTTTTCTACTTTACCTCCTGGAAACTCCCAGAATCCAGAATATGTCTGATGTGCCTGTCTTAAACTTAGATAGACTTTAGAGCGTTCTTCATTTAGAATAATTCCTATACTTGCTTTAATCATAATAAAGCTTTTTTAAAATTAAATTGTGGGGTTCATTATAGCATGTTTAGTAATCACAAAAGTGAAGTTTTAGTTGCTACGCCTCTTATTAAAAATGATCTAGTTTTTTCTGAATCTGTTATATATTTATGTCAAAATGACAAATACGGAGCTATGGGTCTTATAGTAAATAAACCTTTGCCTGAATGTTTGAGAGATGTTTTTAAAGAGCTTAAGATTGACTATTCTAATACCTTTGAAGAAGTTTTAGAACAACCTGTTTATATGGGTGGACCTATTAGTCCAAATAAAATTCTTATCTTACACTCAGTTCATAATACACATCAATATGATTCCACTATCAAACTATCTGATGGATTAGCGATTACGGCCTCTGTAGATATATTAGAAGATCTTGCAAATAATATTTTGCCTGAATATTTTCTACCAGTTTTAGGTTATTCATGTTGGACATCAGAACAACTAAGTGATGAAATCAAAGCTAATGATTGGCTTATTACCAATAAAATAAATAAAAAAGTAATGTTTCATTTTGAAAATACTGACAAATGGGAAAATCATGTTGAAGCATCTGGTTTAAGCTTAGCTAATTTTGATAAAATATTTAATCACATAGGTCATGGATAAAAAATGTTCAATACCCTTTTAGCTATAGATTATGGTAAATCAAGAATAGGAATAGCTAGTGGGCAAATGATAACTCGCACAGCATCCCCTGTTGGCACTGTTCCTGCTTATGATGGAACTCCAGATTGGTATGAACTTGATAAAGTTATAAAAAAATGGAATCCAAGTGATATTATTATAGGTCTTCCATTAGATGCTTATGGTTTTGAAACAGATATAACTAGAGAAGCAAAACTTTTTTCTAGAACTGTTCAAGAAAGATATGCTGATAAAAAGATACATTTAATAAATGAAGCATACTCAACTCGTGAAGCAAGATCTCGATTAGAAGCCGTAAAAAATAAAAAAGTTAATCATATTAAAGTTGATGCTATTGCGGCATGTGTCATTTTAGAAACATGGATGTCTGAAAACTAGATATTTTATTCATTTTGGCTTAGAATTAAGCCAATTATTTTTTATAAAATTTTCAATTATAGGTTCTTATATTTCCGATGAATGAATATAACTTTAATCAAATAGAAAAAGCAGCTCAAAAATATTGGCAAGAAAATAAAAGTTTTGAAGCAAAAGAAAACCCTAATAAAGAAAAATTCTATTGCTTATCTATGCTACCCTACCCTAGTGGTACATTACATATGGGACATGTCAGAAACTATACAATTGGTGATGTGATAGCAAGATATCAAACTATGCAAGGCAAAAATGTTCTTCATCCTATGGGCTGGGATGCTTTTGGGTTGCCAGCAGAAAACGCTGCAATAAAACATAAAAAATCTCCTTATGAATGGACAAAAAGCAATATTTCTCATATGAAAGAGCAGCTTTCTTCTTTAGGATTTAGCTTTGATTGGTCTAGAGAGATAGCTACTTGTGATGAAGATTACTATAAATGGGAACAATGGTTCTTTATACAACTTTATAAAAAAGGGTTAGCGTATCGTAAAAACTCTGTTGTTAACTGGGATCCTGTTGATCAAACAGTCTTAGCGAATGAGCAAGTTGTTGATGGTCGTGGTTGGAGATCTAGTGCTTTAATTGAGAAAAAAGAGATTCCTCAATGGTTTCTAAAAATTACAGATTATGCAGATGAATTATTGAATGATATTCAAAAGCTTGAAGGCTGGCCTGAAGCTGTAAAAACTATGCAAACAAATTGGATTGGCAAGTCTAAAGGTTTAACTGTCAAATTTAATCTAAAACATTCTAATGAGATTTTAGAAGTATTTACTACAAGGCCAGATACTTTAATGGGAGTTAGCTATTTAGCAATTGCTCCTGAGCACCCTCTTGCTTTAGAGCTGGCAAAGATAAATTCAGAAATAAATAATTTTATAGAAGAGTGCAGACATACTTCTACTATGGAAGCTGATCTTTCCACTCAAGAGAAAAAAGGTATTAAAACCTCTTTAAAAGTTATTCACCCCATTTCTAATGAAGAAGTTGATGTTTGGATAGCAAACTTTGTACTTATGGGATATGGTACTGGTGCTGTTATGTCTGTACCAGCTCATGATCAGAGAGATTGGGAATTTGCTCAAAAGTATAATATCCATTTAAAGCAAGTTATTGAATCAGAAAATAAAAATATAAAGGTAGACTTAACAAAAGAAGCTTTTATAGAAAAAGGTGTTCTTATCAATTCTGATGAGTTTAATGGTCTAAACTTTAAAAAAGCTTACCAAGCTATTAAAAAATATTTATTTGATAATAATAAAGGATATGAAACGACTAACTTTAGAATCCATGATTGGGGCATTTCTCGTCAGAGATATTGGGGTTGTCCTATTCCTATGGTTCATTGTGATAGCTGTGGAATTGTCCCTGAAAAAGAAGAAAATTTACCTGTTAAGCTACCTACTAATGTAACCTTGACAGAAGCTGGTTCCCCACTTAAAACTATGTCAGAATTTCTAGAAACTTCATGTCCAAAATGTGGAAGCAAAGCTACTCGAGAAACAGATACTTTTGATACTTTTTTTGAATCATCTTGGTACTATGCCCGATATACCTGCCCTACTGCTAATAAAATGCTAGATAATGAGGCAAATTATTGGCTACCTGTAGATAAATATATAGGTGGAATTGAACATGCTATTATGCACCTTTTATATGCTAGGTTTTTCCATAAATTAATGCGTGATGAAGGATTAGTAACTAGTAGTGAGCCATTTACAAATCTTCTAACACAAGGTATGGTCCTAAAAGATGGTGCAAAAATGTCTAAATCGAAAGGCAATACTGTAGACCCTCAAGAGCTTATAGATAAGTATGGTGCAGATACAGTTAGATTATTTAGTATGTTTGCTGCCCCTCCAGAACAATCTTTAGAATGGTCTGATACAGGGGTTGAGGGAGCTAATAAATTTTTAAGAAAAGTTTGGAATTATGCTCAAGCAAATAAAAACATACTACCTTCAAGCATAAGCTTAAACAACTTATCAAAAACTGATAAAAAAGCTCGTTATGAAATATATTCAAACTTAAAGCAAGCGATCTTTGATTTTGATAAAAGTCAATTTAATACTGTAGTTTCTGCATGTATGAAAATATTAAATACCTTAAATGATTATGATGATACTTTATCTGGGAATGTTAAAGCGGAAGGTTTATCTATACTTTTAAGAATTATGTCTCCATTCACGCCTCATATTTCTCATCAACTATGGCAAAAATTAGATTTTGGTGAAAATATATTAATTTCAGAATTTCCTAAGATTGATGAGAATGCTTTAGATAAAGATGATTTCTTACTTGTAGTACAAATAAATGGTAAAGTAAAAGCTAAATTTGAATTAGCATCATCATTATCTAAAGAAGAAATAGAAAAAGAAGTTTTAGCTCAAGATTCGATAAAAAACTCAATAAATGATAAACAAATTGTTAAAATTATTTATGTTCCTCAAAAATTGATGAATATTGTAATTAAGTAAAGGATAAATAAAAATAATATGACAAAAAATTATCTTAAAAATCTTATAGCTGTTTTTATTATGTCAATCATACTTATTAGTTGTGGTTTTCATCCAAGAGGTACAGGCTCTGGAGGTACAAAAATAAAAGGAGTAAAATTTTATATTAATTCAAATGACTTTGATCAATATGCAAATAGCCTAACTCGGTATCTCATAAGAACTAAGGCTATAATTGTAAATGATCCTAAAGATGCAGAATATGTTATAAATTTACAAAATGTTAAAAAAACTAGTCAACTTACAGGCGTTGTTGGAGGAGCTTCAAGTAATACTTATTTGTTGAAATTAACTGTTATATACAATCTTGTCAAACCAATAATAAATGATGATACTGAACAAAGTAATACTGAACAAAGTAATACTGAACAAGGTAATACTGAACAAGGTAATACTGAACAAAGTAATACTGAACAAAGTAATACTGAACAAGGTAATACTGAACAAGGTAATACTGAACAAGGTAATATTGAACAAGATGATAATAAAAAGTTAAAAGTTATAGAAATTGTTCCAAATAAATCTATAAGTGCACAACAATATTGGCAGAGTAACTCTGGTATGCAGTTAGCTCAAAATGCTGAAGCTACACGAGTCTATAATAACTTACAAGATACATTAAGCTATTCTATGATGACTCAAATAGCTACTTTTTTACCAGCTCGTAATAATTATGATAATTCATATAAAAATGATCAACGATAAATGTATATAGAAGTTATAACAACTAATATTTTAGATTCTCAAAAAGCTGAAAAATTAAATATTGATAGAATAGAGCTAGTAGAGAATTTAAAAGTTGGTGGATTAACTCCAAATATAGATATAATTTTATCAGTTTGCAACTCAGTTAACATTCCTGTAAATGTAATGCTTAGATCTCATGCCAATAGTTTTACTTATAGCAATGATGATATGTCAACCATGTTAAAAGATTTAGAAAAAATAAAAAAAACTAAAGCTAATGGTATTGTATTTGGATGTTTGGATAAGAATGGTTATATTGATGAAGAAAAATTAAAAATAATAATAGATAAAAAAGAACATCTTGATCTAACCTTCCATAGGGCTATAGATGAAACAAAAGACTATTTTAAAGCCTTAAATATATTAACTAAATATGATATAAAAACTATCCTTACATCAGGACATCATCAATCTGCTTTAGAAGGGATTAATAATTTAATAAAAGCAAAAGATATTTTAGAGGATTCTAAAATTCAACTTCTTGCTGGAGCTGGGTTTAAAGAATCAAATATATTCAAATTTATTGAGAAGACTAAAATTTTTGACTTACATCTTGGATCTGGGGCTAGATTAAATAATGTTTTTGAGAATGACTTTAATAAAGATTTTCTAAAAAAACTAAAATCTTAAACTATTCATACTAACATCCCTTAACTTATATAGTAGGTTTCTATATAATTTAGATATTATGCAAGCTTGCATCATATAAAAATGAAAAAAACTTTACTTCTAATACTAACGCCAATAATAGCAATGTGCGTTCTTTCGTTTGGAAATGGCTTTTTCACGACATTCTCTACAATAGAGCTTAATAGCATGGGACACTCTCACATAGCTATAGGTATAATATCAGCTGCATATTTTTTAGGCTTAACAGCAGGACCTTATTTTTCTCAATATACTATTGTAAGAGTCGGATATATTAGAGCATTTTCTTTATTTGCATCAACAATGGCTATAAGTACTTTGTTGCTAGGTATTTTTAAAGGGATGTTAGTATGGATGATTTTAAGATTTATATGCGGCTATTCACTAGCTGCTTTATTTGTAATTGTTGAAAGCTGGTGTTTATTATCTACAGATAAGAAAAGTAGAGGCACTATTTTTTCAATATATTTATTTATATATTATGGAACTCAAGCTTTTAGCCAATTAATGCTAAATTTCCATTTTAGTGATTTATTATTAGCATATTGCTTTGTTTCTACATTATGTAGTGTAGCAATTGTTTTTATGTGTTTTACAAAAACAGTTGCACCAGCACCAGCTTCTGAAGAAGTAAACTCCCCTATGAAAATTATAAAGGCTGTACCTTTAGGAATGGTTGCTGGATTTACTGGAGGAGTCCTTTTAGGCTCTGTTTATTCAATGTTGCCTTTATTTTTAATAAATATATCAAATGATCATAATACAGTATCAATAATTATGATGACTACTCTACTCGGAGGAATGTTACTTCAGATACCTATTGGTAAAATCTCTGATATGATTGATAGAAGGGTTGTGATGTTAATTGTTAGCATAGGTCTAGTTATAGCTTCGCTGCTTGTATGTATTTTCTATCATGTATTACCTATATTCATAGTAATTATGTTTTTGTTTGGCGGAGGAGCATTTGTTATATATCCATTAGCAATAAGTCATTCTAGTGACTTTTTAGATGAGGATCAGATATTAAGTGCAATTGGTTTAATTACAATATTTTATGGATTAGGATCAATATTTGGTCCAATTATTATTTCTATATTTACAGATATTATAGGAAGTATAGGATTTTTTATTACAGTAGGATCTGCTTCTACACTATTATCTTTGTATATTATTTATAGATTACGTGTTAGATCAAAATCCTCACAAGAAGAGACTTCTCAATTCACTTTGGTTACTCCAGAAAGTGCGACTTTTAGTGAAGCTCAGGAAATTGTTTCTGATAGATTAGTAGAATCTTAAAGAATTAAATATCTAGCTCTTATTCCTTCAATAGCACCTTTATAAGCAGCTTTCATTTCTTCTCTTGAACCAATACCTTGGCTAATTTGATGAAGTTTGCCATCTTTAATACCATAAATAGCAGAATGGATAGTAAAATTAAGACCCTTTCTCCAAGCAGTTTTAACAACAGTTGTTTTACATAAGTTAATAGCTTGGTGTAAAGCATTTAGCTCACACATAATATCAACCATCGCCGATTCATAACGAGCTTTATCATGCTTTAAATGTTCTAAAGTCTCTTCTATAAGCTCTATATTCTGCTCTTTAATTTCCTGAATTGATGTTAGCCAGTTATCTATAAGTCCAAATTGCTTGCATTTAACAATAGTTTCTACACCACCACAAGAATAATGTCCACAGACAATAATTTTCTTAACTTTCAACACTTCTACCGCATACTGAAGAACCGATAAACAATTTAAATCAGTTAATGAAACTATGTTTGCAACATTACGATGAACAAAAACATCTCCAGGTATTAAACCACATATTTGGTTTGCAGGGACTCTACTATCAGAACACCCTATCCATAAATATTCTGGTGCTTGACCTTTTGATAAAGTGTTAAAAAATTCAGGGTCAACTTCTTTTATATTTTTTGCCCATTTTCTATTACCTTCTAATAACTCTTTAATATCACTCATCAATTATCTCCTCTTTTCAAAGCTTATAAAAAAATCCATACTATTTTAGTATAGTTTTTAAAAAAAGCAAATTTTTAAATACCTTTTGGAATAGTAACTTCTCCTTGCAAACTTATATTAAAAGCTTCTTTTATTTCTTTTTGAGTAATATTTTTTTGAGTAAGTAGATAAAAAAGTTTTCCAAGAGCTGCCTCATCTGTCATATCATATCCAGAAACAACACCAGCATCAACTAATCCGTTTGAGGTTTTATACGCATTCATTTTCACACTTCCGTACATACATTGAGTACAATTAACAATAACAATCCCTCTATCATTAGCCTTAGCTAGTATTTTATGAACACTAGGATCATTAGCCATATTTCCAGCACCATAAGTCTTTAAAATAAGACCTTGTAACGGCGGTTCTAAAATTGTTTCTAAAATATCATACTCCATACCTGGAAAAATACTTAACATAGCTATTTTAGGAATTTCTATGTTCCTTTCCAAAGACGCTATAGTAGAATCTGGTTGACGAGTCCATAATCTTTTTTCTTTAAGATTTAGATCTATTCCAACATATGCTAATGATGGATAGTTTGGGGAAAGAAAAGCATCAAAACCAGTGGCATCTGCTTTTGTTGTTCTATTCCCTCTTCTTAGCTTATGATTAAAATAAACACATACTTCTTTAATTTTATCACTACAAGCAAAAATTAGACTATTTAATATATTAAATGTTGCGTCAGATCTAATTTGTGAAATAGGTATTTGCGATCCGGTTACTATAACTGGCTTTTGTATTTCACCTAACATAAAAGATAATACAGATGCAGTATAAGATAATGTATCTGTACCATGCAAAATAACAAATCCATCATAGTCATTATAATATTTAATAATATCAGATACTAAAGTAATCCAATTCTTAGGTTTGATATTTGATGAATCTATAAGAACTGGGTATTCTTTAATAACAAATTGAGGCATATTATAGTCATAAAAATTACGAATCCCATCAATTGTCTTAGTTAAATATCCTTCTTCAACATCATAACCCCTATCAGTACTAACCATACCAATAGTTCCACCTGTATATAATACTAATATTTTTTTATGACTATAATTTTCCATTTAAAACCTTTGTTATTTTATTAATTTATTTATTGCTTCATTAGCTAAAGCATCAGCTCTTTCATTTCCTGCATCCCCACTATGTCCCTTAACCCAAGACCATTTCACATTATGTGATTTGACTAGGTTATTTAGTTCTTCCCATAGATCTTTATTTTTTACAGGTTTATTAGCTTTAGTTTTCCAATTATTTTTTATCCAATTAGGCATCCAGTCTAAAATACCATTTTGTAAATATTTTGAATCTGTATATATTGTTATATCACATTTTCTTTTTAATGTTTTTAAGGTATTAATAGCCGCAAGAAGCTCCATTCTATTATTAGTAGTGTCTTTTTCTGCACCACATAATTCTTTTATATTACCTTTATATATAAGTAAAGCTCCCCAACCCCCAACTCCAGGATTTCCTTTGCATGCTCCATCAGTATAAGCTATAACTCTATTTTCATTCATAATATGTATTCTCTTAAACTTTTACAGCTACAGCAACTTTTGAAGATAGTACGGCAGAATCCAAATCAAAATGCCTACTTTTTTTGAAAAATGCTATGAATTCTCGAGTCGCTAATTTTTTTATATTATTTAAAATTCTATTTTCACTACTACTAATTGGAGTCAATTTATCATTAATAAATCCACTTGATATGGCTTTAGGTAATAATTCAGCAGCAAAACATCCTTTTGTACTAACAATTACAAGATCTCCATCATCTGCTAAACAAAAATGCACTTGTTCAAGAATGTCTTTGAGTTGCTTTTTATATGTAAAAATAATGTCATCTAATATTATTAAATCAAAATATTTTAAAGAAAAAGGCCAGGCATCTAAGTCAAATATGCAACCTCTTGGCTCTTCAATTAGAAAGCCTGAAACAGAAGCTTTATTTAATGCTTTAAGCTTATCAAAATAGGTTTCCTGTTTTGCTGAAATAACAAGTATTCTTTTATACCATCTATTTTGTAAAGTTCTTAAAATTACTCGTTGCTTTGCCATAATATTTTATAAAACTAGCCTATTAACTCTCTCATCCTTTCAAAATAATCTGGACAAGTTTTTGATACTGCTTCTGATTTATCTATAATTACACCATCCTGTTTTAAGCCTAATAAAGCTAAAGACATTGCTATTCTATGATCATTATGACTATAAACCTCTGCTGATTTTAATTTACTTCTAGATGGAGAAATTAATATAGTGTCTTTAGTAGTTTCAACATAAATCCCCAATTTTTTAAGCCCTTCTTCTATTGCGGCAACCCTATCTGACTCTTGTCCTCTTGTGTGAGTTAAACCAGATATATGAGTATCAGAATCAGCAAAACAAGCTATAATTGCTAAAGTCATAAAGGTATCTGAAAAGTTTCTCATATCAATATTTATGCCTTTTAAAGTATTTGTGCCAATTACTTCTATTCCATCACTTTCATAATTAACTTTACAGCCCATTTTTTCTAATGCTTCTACAAATTTAATATCCCCTTGTTTGGAATTTTTAGAAACATTCATTACTTTAACTTTAGAATTTGTTATAGCAGCAACTGCCCAAAAATAAGATGCTGTTGAAACATCAGGTTCTATCACATATTCATTTTGTGCTATAAAGTTTGATTTTTCTACTTTATAAACATTTCTATCTATAGCAACCTTTACTCCAAACTCTGCCATTACTTTTGCTGTCATTTCTAAATATGGTTGCTTATGGTCAGATAATGACTCTAACTGTAATCCTTTGTCCATATATGCTCCAGCCATTAATAGCCCCGAAGCGAACTGACTACTTTTAGCACCATCAATCTTAATGTTACCCCCAAGTAGTCCATTAGCATGGATAGTCATTGGTAAAGACAATTCATGATGTTCATAACTGACCTTCATTCCAAGTTCTACTAGAGCACTTAACTGATCAGACATGGGTCTTTCCATCATTCTTTTTGTTGCAAAAATATAATAATTACCAAACTTCTGTACTGCGCACATAGGGGTAATAAACCTAGTCAAAGTACCAGATTCATTACAAAATATTTTTGCATCTTTATTTTGAAAACTTCCGGCTAAGCCTTCTATCTTTAAAGTTTTTCTTTCTTGAGAATGTTCAACATTAAATCCAAGCTCTTTTAGAGCATTTACACATGCTAGAACATCAGCACTATTAGGGAGATTTTTTATCTGTGAAACTCCATTAGCCATAGCTGCAATAATTAATACTCTATTTGAAATACTCTTTGAACCATCTAAATATACTTTTTTATTTATATTACTATTTGATATAGGTATAAAATTTTTCATTTTAATATTAGTATTAAAAGTTATATGAGTATATTAGCATAATTAGTTTTGGATTAGTCTATATAATTAAGTCCGATTTTTGATAGCTTTTTTTAGTTTTATTAAGGCTTCCTCTTCTATTTGCCTAACCCTTTCTGCTGAAATATTATATTTTTTTGCTAAATCTTGTAACGTTGCTTTTTTCTCAATAAGGTATCTAGATAGAATAATATCTTTAGTTCGGCTATCAAACCCGCCAAGAACATCTTTAATCACAGTTTTGAAATTATCATAATAATCTTGCTGTACAATCTGATGCTCAACATTTGATGATTTATCTTCTAGATATAAACTTTCTTGATTATTTTCTTGTCCATCATCATTTTGGTATGGTAAATCTAGGCTAGTATCACCTTGACACATTCTTTTTTCCATCTCAATAACTGTTTCTTCTTTCACTCCAAGTTCTTCAGCTATTTCTTTCACATCTTGATTATTTAGCCAACCTATTTTATCTTTACTACTTCTTAAATTAAAAAAAAGTTTTCTTTGCGACTTGGTTGTTGCAACTTTGACTATTTTCCAATTTTTAAGTACATAATCATGCATTTCAGCTTTTATCCAATGAACTGCAAATGAGACGAGCCTAACTCCTTGATCTGGATCAAATTTACTCACCGCCTTCATTAATCCAATATTTCCTTCTTGAATTAGATCCGCTATAGATAGTCCATAACCTGAAAAGCTCCTAGCAATTTTAGCAACAAATCTTAAATGAGCTAAAACTAGTTTTTGTGCTGCATCAATATCTTTTTCATGTCTATATTTTTGGGCTAATTCATATTCTTCTTTTTCAGATAAAATAGGAAGCTTGTTAATATAACTTAAATAGCCTGATAAATTATTATCGGATACTACGGGTAAAGTTTTTGTTTTTGCGGGTAAGAATTTTTTTTCACTACTCATTGTTGATAATCACCTTTGAGAAGTAAGATATGTTTTTATGAATTATATTAATAGTAAGCCTGCTTTAATCTATTTATTTGTTGTTGTTGTGCTTGTAATACTGAAACAAATTCTTTTTGCATTTGAACCATTTGTGCTTCTAACTGCCCTATTCTTCTATCTTGAGAGTCTATATGGCTTATCATCTGTTGAAACATTATTTTCTTTTGATTTTGTTTCATATATGCTTCTTCAGCTTTTTTAAGCTCTTCCATATTGATCCAGCCAGTTTTTCCATTCTCTTGATTTACAATTTCACACCAACTATTTTCTGTACAATAGAAAACTGTATAGCTTTTATCTGATTTTGGTAATAATTTGCTTATTACTTCAGCATCACTAGAGTTTTTATCATAAATGCTTACATAAATTTCTTTATTTTTATTACTATCTTTGCAACTACTATTGTTTTCAGCTGCAGTTGAACTTGCAAAACCATAGCTACAAAATAAAGCAACCAATGTTAAAGAAAAACTAATTATTTTTTTCACGATATTCCTTAAATAATTTATAAATATTTTAAATAAATTATAGTTTCCATAACTATAAATATTCTAACGAGATTATACATTATTTAATATTTTTTATATAGGATAAAACTTTAGATATCTTCTAGATTTTTAGAAACTTGTTTTGGTAATAAAGATTCCCTATTAAGGCCTAATGCAACAGCAATCACTCCAGCAACATATATAGAAGAGTAAGTCCCAACAATAATACCTAAGATAAGAGCTAATGAAAAATTATGAACAGATGCCCCACCAAATAAATATAGGATAACTACTACTAGCATAGTAAGACCTGAGGTTAAAATTGTACGTGATAATGTATCATTAATTGCACTGTTAACAACCTCAGTAACAGATGCTTTACGCATTTTTCTAAAGTTCTCTCTAACCCTATCATAAATTACTACTGTATCATTTAATGAATAGCCTATGACAGCTAATATAGCTGCTAGTACAGTTAAATCAAACTCTAATTGAAATGCTGCAAAAACTCCTAAAATAACTATAGGATCATGCAATAAAGCTAGACAAGCACTTATTCCAAACTTCATTTCAAATCTAGCACTTATATAAACTAAAATACATATAAGAGCTAAAAGTATAGCTAAAATACCATTGCTTGCTAATTCTTTTCCAACTTGTGGTCCAATATAATTTATACTCTCAACATTTCCATTAATTGCTTTTTCAATTTGAGTTTTCATTTCTTGTTGTACAGTTTCTATACTAACAGAGCTTGCTTTACTTTGTTGTGGAGGAAGCTTAATTAGAAAACCATTATTTTCACCAAATGTTGTAATATTAGAGTTTTTATAACCAATTTTATCTAATTCAGAAGTTAATTCACTTGCTGTTTGTGAATTACTCAACTGAACTTGCATTTGATAACCGCCTGTAAAATCTAGTCCCAAATTAAGACCTTTTGTAAAAATAAAGAATAAAGATAATACAATTAAGATAGCTGAAAAAGCAGTCGTATATTTCTTTATTCCAAGGAAATCTATTTGTGTTTTTTTCTTAAAAAATTCCATTTTAAAATCCAGCCTCTTAAATACCTATAGATATTTTTTCTAATTTTTTTCTTTTACCATAAACAAAGTTTGTCATAGCTCTTGAGACTGTAACTGCAGTAAACATAGAAGTTACAATACCTATCATTAAAGTTATAGCAAAGCCTTTAACAGCACCTGTACCTATGAAGAAAAGAATTACAGCAACTATCAATGTGGTGATATTTGAATCAACGATAGTAGCAAATGCTTTTTCATAACCAATATGTATAGCTGACTGTCTTGGTATTCCTGCTCTTATTTCCTCTCTAATTCTTTCAAAAATAAGAACATTTCCATCTATAGACATACCTAGGTTTAAAACAATGCCGGCTATACCAGGAAGAGTTAAAGTTGCTCCCGGGATAATTGACATAACAGCTACAATCATCAATAAATTAAGTACAAGAGCAATATTTGCTATAATTCCAAAAACTCTATAATAAATAAGTATGAAAACTATAACAGCGCCTAATGCAGCAATGATAGAGATCATACCTTTTTCAATATTATCTTTACCAAGGCTTGGACCAATTTGTTGTTCTTGAACAATATGTACAGGAACTTGTAAAGCACCCGAACGAATCATTAATGCTAAATTATTTGCTTCTTTTTGCCCGAGCCCAGTTATTTGAAAATGTGAGCCTAAAGCAGATTGGATAGTTGCAACATTTATTAATTTTTCTGTTTTATCTATAGTTGTTTTGTCGCTGCCATCTTTATTTTTAACTTTATCATAAGTTATATTTACGAGCATTACTCCCATTGGGTTACCAATGTTTTTAGAAGTCATTTCTCTAAAGTGGCTGGCTGCTGTACGACTTAGTTCAACTTTAACAATAGGTAATCCTGTTTGTTGGTCTACTCCTGGATTAGCATTAATAATATCTGCTCCACCAGCTACAGGTAAACCTTTTAGACTATAGTAGCTTTTATATCCCCTACTATCATTATCTAATTCGTATACTTTATAGCCCTGTTCCTCAGTTGCTAACCTATCAGTAACAAGTTGTACCAAATAAAAGTTAGCTGTAGATGTCCCACCTAGAATTTGTTTAGCTTGTGTAGCATCTTGCAATCCTGGAATCTCTATAACCACTCTATTTTGTCCAGCTTGAGCAACAGAAGCTTCTGAAACACCTAGTGCATTAACCCTATTTCTCATTACTGTAACAACTTGAGATATTGCATCTTGTTGAAGTTGTAGGATTTTAGCACTATCAAATGTTACATATACAGTTTTACCTTTAACCATGTATGCTATTTGATAATCTTGATTCTTTTTATAATCATTTTTTAAGTAATCAACCAAAGATTGAGCATCATTGTTATTAGCTAATGTAACAGAGAAATAGCCATTTTGTGTATAGCTCTTAGGAACATCAATAATATTTCCTTTTTCTTCAGCTTTCTTACTACTGCTGACAGTAATATTTTTTTCTTTTAGGTAATTTAAAACTATATTTAATGAGTTATCTAACTGAGCATTAACTGCTGATTGTGTATCTGCTTCTAACATTAGGTATATACCACCTCTTAAATCTAGACCAAGATTCATTGGAGAAGCACCTAATGCTGTTAACCATGCTGGAGAATTAGATAGCATATTCATAGCTATTACATAATTAGCACCTAACTCGTCTTTAAGAGCTTTTTTAGCTGATAGCTGATCATCAACATTGTTAAATACTATTGAAATATTACTTTCATTATCGGCAATGTATGTTTTCTCATAAACTATTTTATCTTTTTTTAGAATATCTTCTACTTTAGACAAGGTTTGTTCTGTAACATTTGAATCCTTCTCTGAAACCTGTAAGGCTGGATTTTTACCAAATACATTTGGTAAAGCATAGAATAAAGACAATGCTAATATGAATACTATTAATAAATTTTTCCATAATGGAAATTGATTTACTGGAAGAGTTTTATGTTTTGCCATGGAGGATTCCTTCAAACAATAAAAAAGATAAAATGAAGAATTTTATATAATTAGTAAATTATGCTTTTAAAGTACCTTTTGGTAAAACATTACCGATAGCATTTCTTTGAACTTTAACAGTTAAATTATCAGCAATTTCTAAATCAACAAAAGTGTCGCCTAATTTAACGATTCTACCAACTATTCCGCCGCTAGTAAGAACTTCATCACCTTTAGTTAATTCAGATAACATTTTACGAAGTTCTTTATTTTTCTTTTGTTGAGGTCTAATTAAAAGGAACCAAAAGATTGCAAAGAAAACTACTAGCATCAATATAGAAGCTATTGGACTGCCTGCTTGACTACCTGCAGCATCAGCTGCGAAAGATGTTGAGCTAAATAAAGTAATCGCTGCTAAAGATAGAATTATTTTTTTCATTATTAAGTTACTCCCTAATTTAAATACATTACATTTTTATAATTAAACGACAAAATTTTACATTACACACATGGTATTATCAAATACTATTACTTGTAGCTTACTATAAAGTCTTTATAAAAGTCTTCAAACCTTTCTTCTTCTATAGCTTTTCTTATACTTTGCATTAGCTTTTGGTAGTAATGTAAGTTATGAACAGTATTTAGTCTTGCACCAAGTATTTCTTTAGTTTTATCTAAGTGATGTAAATAGCTTTTTGAAAAATTCTTACAGGTATAACAATCACAGTTTTTGTCTAAAGTAGATGTGTCCTCTTTATATTTAGAGTTTCGAATTCTAATTACCCCATCACTTGTAAACAAATGACCATTCCTAGCATTTCGTGAAGGCATAACACAGTCAAACATATCTATGCCTCTATACACAGCTTCAACCAAGTCTTTAGGAGTACCAACTCCCATTAAATATCTTGGTTTATCTTCTGGTAATTTATAAGCTATATGATCTAAAACTCTAATCATATCTTCTTTAGGTTCACCAACAGACAAGCCTCCTATAGCATAACCATCAAAATCAATTTCTTTTAATGCTGCTAATGACTCATCACGTAAATGCTCATACATACCACCTTGGACAATGCCAAATAATGCAGATGGATTATCTCCGTGAGCATCTTTAGATCTCTTTGCCCAACGCATAGATAGCTCCATAGAATCTTTAGCTTCTTTTTCTGTAGCCGGATATGGAGTACATTCATCAAAACACATTACAATATCTGAGCCTAGATCTCTTTGAACTTGCATAGAGATTTCTGGAGATAAAAAAACTTTTGCTCCATTTATAGGAGAGCTAAAAGTTACACCTTCTTCTATAAGCTTTCTCATTTTTCCAAGGCTAAATACTTGGAAACCACCAGAGTCTGTTAATATAGGCTTATCCCAGCCTATAAAATCATGTAGGTCACCATGTTTTTTAACGATATCTGTACCAGGTCTTAGCCATAGATGAAATGTATTACCTAATATAATCTCTGCTCCTAATTCTTTTAATTCTACAGGAGACATGGACTTAACTGCCCCATAAGTCCCAACAGGCATAAAAGCTGGAGTTTGAATATCTCCTCTAGGAAAACTGATGATCCCCCTTCTTGCTTTATTCTGCTTATTTAATATTTTAAATTTCATTACACTCATACTATAAATATCTATATTTTATAATTAGTACTAACTATTGCAGTTTACTATGCTATAAAAATAACTCTCTAATAGCAATAAAAATAGCTAGTCTATATCTCTAGGAAATAGTATTATTTATCCTAAAATTTATATTTAAATGAATATTTTTTATAACAGGAGTAATAAAAATGGATTTAGTAAATTTTTCATTATTAATATTTGCTTACCTATTAGGGTCTATTAATAGTGCTATTATTATATGTTATTTATTTAGGCTTCCCTCCCCTAAATCAGTAGGTTCTGGGAATCCTGGCACAACAAATGTTTTAAGAATTGGTGGGAAAGTTCCTGCAGCTTTGACTTTGTTATTTGATTTGCTTAAAGGCCTTGTTCCAGTAGTTGTAGCTAATATTTATAGCAGTAGTGAATTTATAGTAGCCTTTGTTGCACTATATGCTGTTTTAGGACATATCTTTCCAATTTTCTTTGGATTTAAAGGTGGCAAAGGTGTTGCTACTTTAATAGGAACATTATTTGGTTTTTGCTGGATAGTAGGATTAATTTTTGTAATAACATGGGTTTTAGTAGCTAAAATTACAAAATATTCCTCTCTTTCAGCTCTAGTGGCAACTACTATTTCATGCTTATCTGTAATATTTCTAGCAAGTTTCAAAGTTGCTATTCCTTTTATAATAATAGCTCTTATTGTGATTATAAAGCATAAAGGCAATATACAGAGATTGATAAAAGGTGAAGAAAGTAAAATTGGTGATAAGGCAAAAGCCAAAAGTTAAATATAAGGCCTGATAGAATGATAAGAGTAGAAAACTTAAAAAAAGAATATATAACCAATGGAGTATCAAACTTAGTTCTTGATAATATAAATTTGGAAATCAAGAAAGGAGAGATATTTGGTATTATTGGACATAGTGGTGCTGGAAAGAGCTCTTTACTTCGTTGTTTAAATTTACTTGAAGAACCTTCTGATGGTAAAGTATTTGTTGCAGATGAAGATATTACTAAGAAAAATCCAAAGGCTTTAAGAGCTTTTAGAAAAAATCTTGGAATGATTTTTCAACATTTTAATCTACTGTCCTCAAGAAATGTTTTTGAAAATGTAGCATTACCTTTGGAAATTCAAGGATATAGTAAACCAAATATAAAAAAGAGAGTTTTAGAGCTACTTGAGTTAGTTGAGTTGCCAGGTAAAGCAAATGCTTACCCTAATGAACTAAGCGGAGGTCAAAAGCAAAAAGTTGCTATTGCTAGAGCTTTAGCATTAAATCCTTTAGTTTTGCTTTCTGATGAGGCAACCTCTGCATTAGATCCAACTTCAACTAAGCAAATTCTTAAATTATTAAAAAAATTAAATAGAGAGTTAAATTTAACAATTGTACTTATCACACATGAGATGGATGTAGTTAAAAATATTTGTGATCGAGTAGCTATTATAGATAAAGGAAAAATAGTAGAACTTGGAGATACTATTAATATCTTCTTAAATCCAAAAGCTGATGTTACAAGAGCTTTTGTTGAAACAAGTATTAACACAAAGATACCAAACTATTTATTATCTAAATTACATGATAACCCTTACTCTCATGATAATCTTTTTCCATTAGTAAGGCTCACATTTTATGGATTAAAAGGTAAAGCACCTATTATTTCACAAATATCTAAAAAATTTAATGCCAATGCTAGTATTATCCAAGCGAACATCGAAAGGATTCATCAGCAGATTGTAGGAATAGCAATTTGTCATATAACTGGCGAGAGAAAAGACTGGGAAGAAGCATTAAAATTCTTATCTACTCAAGAAGTAAACTTAAAGGTACTGGGCTATGCATCAACAGATAACATCTAACCTTACTGAGCTAAATTTAATAATCGGTGCAACTTGGGAAACTATATTTATGGTTTTCATTGCTACACTTGTAGCAGTTATTGGTGGTATTGCACTTGGTATAGTTTTATATATTACAAAAGATAGTAAAAATATTTTTATAAGAGGCTCTAATAAAACTATTGGAATAATAATAAATATTACTAGAAGTATTCCTTATATTATACTTTTGATCTTACTTTACCCTATAACTAGGATAATTGTTGGAACTACTATTGGGACTACAGCTTCAATAGTGCCTTTAGCGATAGCTGCCCTTCCATTTTATGCTAGGTTAACAGAATCTTCTTTGAAAGAAGTTGATAAAGGATTAATAGAAGCTGCTACAGCAATGGGAGCTACAAAGTTTCAAATAATTTTCAAAGTACTTTTACCAGAGTCTAAAAGTCTATTAATAGATGCTGCTACATTGACATGTATTTCATTAATAGGTTTCTCTGCTATGGCTGGTATTGTTGGTGGTGGCGGTCTTGGTGACTTAACTTATTTTAAAGGTTATAACTATAGCAACTATACTCTTCTTTTTGGAGGAGTAATAATGTTAGTTATTCTTGTGCAACTGTGCCAATCATATGGTAACTACTTAGTTTCAACAAAAAGATTAACTAGTTTATGGATTGTTACAGCTATATTAATTTTAGGTAGTGGTGCTCAAATTTATTATAACAATAGTAAAGTTAATACAAATGAAATCACTATAGGTTATGTCACTAGCCCCCCTCAAGATAAAATAATGCAATTAAGTAAGAAGATTGCTAAAGAGAAATATGGCTTAGATATAAAACTAGTAACTTTTGGTGACTATAACATTCCAAATAGAGCATTAAATGATGGTGAAATTCAGGCGAATGTTTTTCAACATATTCCTTTCTTAGAAGATCAAATAAAACAATTTGGTTATGATTTAACTTATATTGGAAAAACTTTCTTATATCCTATGGGCGTTTTCTCTAAAAGAATAGATAACTTAGGTGAATTAAAAGATGGAGCAACTGTAGCTATTCCAAATGATCCAACAAATCAGGGAAGAGCTCTAATGATTCTTGAAGATACTGGACTTATTAAATTAAGAAAAGATGTTAAGTGGAATGCGACGCCTAATAGTGTTGTAACAAATAATAAGCATCTTAAGATTATACCTTTGCAGGCTGATCAAATTCCTAATAATCTTCAAGATGTTGACATAGCAGTAATTAATAATGATTACTTGGCTAAAGCTGGCTTAAGTCTTAAAAATGCATTATTTATTGAACCTAAAGATTCTCCTTTTGCGAATATTATTGCTGTACAAAAGAGTCAAAAAAATAATCCAAACCTTCAAAACTATGTTAAAGCTTATAATAATGATGAAATGATAAAATTAGTTGATGAGCTTTATCCAAATGGCGCTGCTATTGCTGCTTGGTAAAAACTACTTTTTACTTAAGAAAAATTCTACAAATTCTAAATCTTCTTGCTTTGTTACTTTAATATTACTTTTTAACCCTTCTACAATTATTGGATTATCACCATATAATTCTAAAGCAGAAGCTTCATCTGTAACGTTATTTATTAGATTATTATTGGAACAGAAATTAAATGCGCTTAATAAATCTCCAAATTTTGATAGTTGAGGAGTTTGAGCTAACCATATATTTTCTCTATTTAAAGTTTTAATAATTTTATTATTTGTAACTTCTTTTACTGTTTCAAATGCTCTAATAGCTAATATACCAGAATTTGAATTAACATTAGTAGAAACCTTGTTTAATAAACTTTCTACACTTTCTATGTTAATACAAGGTCTAGCAGCATCATGGACAAATATCCAGTCTCTCTCATTGGCTATATCTTTTATGAAGCTAAGAGCATTATAAACGCTGTGAAATCTTGTTTCTCCACCAATACAAGTTTTTATTAATGGATGAGTTGCAAACTCTGATTTTATCCAATATTTATCCTCATCGCTTAGAGAAACTATAACTAGATCAAAAAATTGTTTTTCTAAAAGAACTGAAATTGTATTATCAAGAATAGTTTTATTATTGCTTAGTTTAAAATATTGTTTTGGTAGATCTAATTCCATCCTTGAGCCAATGCCTGCAGCTGGAATAATTAATATTTTTTTAGGGTTACTCGACACTATAAAAAACTTCTCCTTTTTTAATGTATCCAAGATTCTCTCTAGCTAAATTTTCTAAAACACTATTATTATCTCTTAAAGAGACTACTTCAGAATATAACTTTTCATTGTTTAGCTGTTTGTTATTAACTTCTTGCTTTTCTTGGACAACTTTAACTCTTAAACTTTTAAGCTTTAAATATCCTGTATCACTAAACCAGAAGTTATATTGTAAAGAAACTATTAGTAAAATAACTACTGCTATAAAAGCATAGAAAGGAGTATTTGTTTTTACCTTCATTTAAAATTATTCTTCTACACTTATAACAACGTTTTCTGTTTCTTTTACAATTGTCTCTTTTACTTCTTCATTCACATGGTTATTCTCATCTTCTTGAGCTGAAGCAAATACAAAAGCTTTTATTCCTGGGTAAATAGCATTTTCACCAAGTTCTTCCTCTATTCTTAGAAGCTGATTATATTTAGAAATACGATCAGATCTACATAAAGAACCTGTTTTGATTTGACCTGAACAAGTAGCTACTGCTAAATCAGCTATTATAGTATCAGAAGTCTCTCCTGAGCGATGAGAAACAACACAAGTATAACCAGCTTGACCAGCCATAGCCATTGTTTCAAATGTTTCAGTTAATGATCCAATTTGATTTAATTTAACTAGAATAGAATTAGCAACACCCTTTTCTATTCCTTGAGCTAGAATACTTGCATTAGTTACAAATAAGTCATCGCCAACTAATTGAACTTTATCACCTAATTTTTCAGTTAACAGTTTCCAACCGTTCCAGTCTTCTTCTGCTAATCCATCCTCTATAGAAACGATAGGATATTTCTCTACCCATTCAGCATAATAGTTTACCATTTCTTCTGAAGTAAGAGATTTATTCTCTGATTTTAGTTCATATCTACCATCCTTGTAGAATTCACTACTAGCAGGATCTAGTGCGATAAATACATGTTTACCTGGCTCATATCCAGCTTTTGTAATAGCTTTTAAAATAGCTTCAATAGCAGATTCATTTGAAGGTAAATTTGGAGCATAACCACCCTCATCACCCACTCCTGCTACTGTGTAGCCATCTTCTATAAGAACCTTTTTTAGAATATGGAATACTTCTGTACCACATCTTAATGCTTCTGAAAAACTATCAAAGCCAGCTGGTACAATCATAAATTCTTGCATATCAACATTGTTATCAGCATGAGCGCCACCATTGATAACATTCATCATAGGAACTGGCATTAAGTATTCTTTTACATCCATCAAATAACGATAGAAAGGTTTTCTCAAATGAGATGCTGCTGCTCTAGCTGTAGCTAATGAAACACCTAAAATAGCATTTGCACCAAGTTCTCTTTTGTTTTCAGTTCCATCTAGTTCAATCATAGTTTTATCAACTAATCTTTGATCTAAAGCATCAATACCTTTTACTACCTGAGATATTCTTGTATTAACATTCTCAACGGCTTTATAAACACTTTTACCTAAATAAATATCTTTATTACCATCTCTTAATTCTAAAGCTTCTCTAATACCAGTGGATGCACCTGATGGCACAGCAGCTCTACCAAAGGCACCGCTTTCTAATATTACATCAACTTCAACTGTTGGATTTCCTCTAGAATCTAAAATTTGTCTTGCAACTACTTTATTAATTAGTGATGACACAATTGATCTCCTTTATTTGTATAAGTAAGTAAAATAGTACTTAAAATGTCTTTGATAAATTATAGGTTAGAGTTATAACCTTTGCAATTATTGATACTGTTATTTGATATATATAAATTGATTAATTAGTATTATTTTTTACGAGAGTATCAATTTTTCTTTCAGAAGTATTTATATTTAGAGGCCTTGTTGGATCATCTCTATCATCTTTCTCATTTTTTTTATCCCAGCCTTTAGTTGTTTTCACACATAATTCAGCAAAATCAGGTAGATAGAAGTTTTTTTCTACTTCTTTACACCCATCTATAAATATATCTATATATGATTGTTTTATTGGATATTCCTTATTTGGTTTTTTAATATCTGATTCTTTTTTGGCATATATCCAATAGTCACCCTCTTTTAAAGTGATATTACCTATTTGCTCAATATCTTTTGATTTTAATTTATATCGACAATATTTTTTTTCTCTTTCATCAGTTTTACTAATATCTTCAGGTTTTGCTGAATAGTAGACTGCATTAAAATTACTATCTAGTTTAGGTATAACAACTAAGTATGTTATTTTATATTTATTAGACCTTTTTCCCCATAATCTTTCATAGTTTTTTATCATTATGGGATATATTTTTTTAGCATTTGGATCTGTTTTTTGTCTAGATTTTGAATTTATTAGACTTCCATAGCCTACTATAAAATTATTTTTTTTTGTATTAACTTTTGGGTGGCATTCCATACTATAAGCATATGAAATACTGCTTAGTAAGAACACAAGATAAATAAGCTTTTTAAAATATGAGCAGTCCATCAGATAAATTTTATTATTTATTAAATTACTTTAATAATACTTTATTTTGTAAAAAATGTTTCTATTTTTTTGTCACTTTTTGTCAAAAAAAGGTTGACATGATTTTTTACAGCACTTATACTCGACTATGAACTGACAACATAAGGAGTCAAAAAATGAATAAAGAAACAGTAAAAGGCAGATGGAATGAGTTCGTAGCTACTATGAAAGTAAAGTACGCTGAAATAAAAGATGACAAAGAATTAGAAACTAAAGCGAACATAGAAAAATTTGCTGCACATTTACAAGCAAAATATGGAATAGCTAAAGAAGAAGCAGAAAAACAAGCTAAAGAATTTGGAAAAGCGTTTAAATAAGAAATGGGGAGAAAATAATATGTTTACTAAAAATAAAAAGAAAATAGCTTTAACGATTTTATTATCAACTTTAATTTCACCTGTAGCTTTTGCAGGAAACCTTTCAGATGCTGGTGAAAGCATGGATAATGCTGGAAGCAATATAGCAGATGCTGCTTCTAGTACAGGAAAAGCTGTAGCAAATAAATCATCAGATGCATGGCAAGCAACTAAAGAAGGTGCTTCTGATGCAGGAGATGCAATATCAGATACATCTTCAGACGCATTGGATTCTACTAAAGAAGGAGCTTCTAAGGCTGCTGGTTATGTTTCTGATAAAACTAGTGATGCTGCTGATGCTATGGATCCAAGAAGCCCTGCAGAAAAAGCTGGTGATGCTTTAGATAATGCTGGTGATGCTGTAGCAGATAAAGCTCAAGATGCTAAAGATGCTGTAGATCCTCGTGGACCAATGGAAAAAGCTGCTGATCAAGTTGAAGATTAGTAATAGTTAGTTAATCTTTCACAAATATGTTAAGTAAACAAAATCTCTTAACAAATTTTTTCTTTCCTTTTTTTTTAAATATCTGTTTAACATCCTTATACATGTATCTTCATCATGGACAACTAATGTATTTAAATCTTGTTGAAAGTATACAAAAGTTTTTGCCAATAAGTATTTCTATATTCTTTGTAACTTTTATAACGATACATACTTCTGGAAATCCCTTTTTATCTAAAAGGATATCAATTACTCAAGATATATTTTATTTTAAAAATAATCTTATCTGTAAAAATTATATTAGTTTTGTTTTTTCAAAATTATTGATAGTAAACATCTGTATATATTTATTAACAGTAGTTTTTGATAAATCTGCGAATATAGTTAAAGAATCTTTTTTATTAAATCAATTTCTTTCAATTGTTCTATTGAGTAGTTTTTTTTATATATTACTTAACTTAGTTCGTATAATTAAGTTATTAAGAAGTGTTACTTATGAAGATGATTCATCAGCTTAGATAAAATTATTTTGCAAAGAATTTTTCTGCTATGTTTATAGTTTTTTGAATATCTTCATCAGTATGAGCTATAGACATAAATCCTGCCTCATATGCAGATGGAGCAAAATATACTCCATTATCTAGCATATATGCAAAAAACTCATTGAACATTTTTATATTACATTTAGCTAAATCAGAAAAACTATTTATTTCTATATTACTATCACAGAAAAATAAACCAAACATACTACCTAAAGCTTTGGCATGAAAAGGAAAGTTCTTAGCTTTTGCAACACTATTTAAACCATCAACTAAAGTTATAGTTTTCTTTGTTAATTCCTCATAAAACCCATGCTCAGTTACTTTTTCTAAAGTTTTTAGACCAGCTTTCATAGCTATAGGATTTCCAGATAATGTACCTGCTTGATAAACAGATCCTGCTGGTGAGATTAATTGCATAATTTCTTTTTTACCACCGAAGGCACCTACTGGCATGCCTCCACCTATTACCTTTCCTAAAGTAGTAAGATCAGGCTTTATATTATATAAGCTTTGAGCTCCTTTTAAAGCAACTCTAAAGCCAGTCATAACCTCATCAAAAATTAATAGGCTATTATATTCATCACATAATTTTCTTAACTCAGCTAAAAAGTTTCTATGTGGTGTAATAAGGTTCATATTGCCTGCTACTGGCTCAACAATAATACAAGCAATACTATCTTCATGCTTTTTAAATAAATCCTTTACAGAATCTATATCATTAAAACTAGCAACTAATGTATCTTTTACAACATCTTTTGGTACGCCTGGAGAATTTGGTTCACCTAATGATAATGCTCCCGAACCCGCGGCCACAAGAAATTCATCTGCATGACCATGATAGCACCCTTCAAACTTGATGATTTTATCTTTTTTTGTATATGCTCTAGCTAAACGGATAGCACTCATAGTAGCTTCTGTACCAGAGTTTACAAATCTAACTTGCTCAATATTTGACATAATACTGATAATCTTTTTAGCAAGCTCAATTTCTAATTTACAAGGAGCACCATAACTTAAACTATTAAAAGCCTGCTGTTGTACAGCCTCAATAACTTCATCATCTGCATGTCCTAATACCATTGGTCCCCATGAACCAACATAGTCTATATATTGATTATTATCTTCATCAAATACATAAGCTCCTTTAGCAGAACTTATAAACCTAGGATATTCTTGCCCTACACTTCTAAAAGCTCTAACAGGCGAATTAACTCCACCTGGGATATATTTTTTTGCTTCTTCAAAAAGTTTTTTTGAGTTTGAGTAATCTCTGCTCATCTTAATATGACCTCATTTTTTCAAGTCTTTTTTCAATTGCTTCAACCAATAAACCTGCTGCATTTATCCCTGTATTTTTATAAATTTCCTGAATGCCTGTTGGGCTAGTAATATTAATTTCAGTAAGTTTATTTCCAATAACATCTATGCCTGCAAACATAACACCATGTGTTTTTAATTTTAATGCTACATCTTTAGCAATTTGGTATTCAACTAAATCTAATTCTCTAACCTCTGCAGTAGCACCGGCTGCTAAATTACCTCTATTATCTTTATCACTAGGTATCCTAGCTAAACAATAATTAATAGGCTCTCCATCCACTATTAATATTCTTTTATCACCTTTAGATATTGTAGCTTGATAGTCTTGAACCATAATATATTTAGTTTGATGTTCAGTAAGCATTTCAAGGATTACATTTTTATTTTTATCACCATCTTTGATTCTAAAAATAGAACTACCACCCATTCCATCTAAAGGTTTAACTATAATATCTTTATACTGCTCATAAAACTCATTAATTTCTGCATAACTTCTTGTCACAAGAGTTTGAGGAGAATATTGAGGAAAATTAGATATAGCAACTTTTTCATTATAATCTCTTAAAGCTTGAGGATTATTGACTATAAGAACATTAGCCTTTTTAGCCAAATCTAACATATATGTAACATATATATACTCCATATTAAATGGAGGATCTTTTCTCATTAAAATAACATCTAAGTCAGTTAGAGCCATTTTATGTTCACTTTCTATCGTATACCAACTACTTTCACTATTATGATTAAACTTAAATACCTTAGCATTACCAAAAGGAACGCCATTTAGAATACTTAAGTCATTTAAGTAAAAAGCATATATATCCCAACCTTTATCATGGACAGCATTTAGCATCATGTATGTACTATCTTTTCCTATATTAAAGGTTTCTAATCTATCAATAATAAAACCAACTTTCATATGTTAACCTACTTTTTTACCTATATAATTTTTCAAATCTTTATAACCATTTAATATATCTGCAATATTGAGCATTTTTTTACCAGGAAATTGTAATTGCTTGAATCTAATAACTTTATCGGCTGTAGCCACATCAAAACCATTCTTACTTATATCTAGAATCTCACCAAAGTTATTACTATTAATTTTAGAGTCTAATATCTCAAACTCGCCAACCTTAATTGTTTCATTATTTAGTATAAAATATGCTGATGGCCATGGAGTAAATGCTCTTATTTGACAGCTTATTTCAGCTGATCTCTTAGAAAAATCAATATTTCCTTCTTCTTTTGATATCTTATGAGCATAAGTAATATCACCATTTTGCTTTTGTGGTTCGATAGTTTCAATATTATTTAAAACCTCTAGCAATGGTTTAATAGAAAGCTTTGCAAATTTATCATGTAATGTCTGTGAAGTATCTGTATCTAATATGTCTATTTCTAAAATTTTTAGAATATCACCTGTATCTAAACCTTCATCCATTTGCATAATACAAACACCTGTTTTTTTATCTCCAGCCTGAATTGCCCTTTGTATTGGTGCAGCACCTCTCCATCTTGGTAGAAGTGAAACATGAATATTTAAGCAGCCATATTTTGGAATATCTAAAAATTCTTTAGGAACAATAATTCCATATGCAATAACAATAATTACATCAGGATTTAAATTTTTTATATCTTCTAAAACTTCAGGATTCTTTTTAAATGACAATGGCTGAAAAACAGGAGTATTATGATCTAGAGCAATTTCTTTTACTGGAGAGTATTGAACTTTTTTTCCTCTGCCTTTTGCTCTATCTGGTTGAGTTAAAACTGCTTTGATATTGTGTTCAGTCTTATATAAATCTTTTAATACTTGTGCAGATATGTCCGGAGTACCCGCAAAAACTATATCCAGCTTTTTCATAATAACTAATCCCTAAAAGCATAAGCTTGAAGATTAACTGTACTTAATTCATTTAACTGCCCTTCTGGAAAGAAGCACATATATCTTACAGTATTCGTACCATTAGCAGCTGCTAACCTAACAGCTTCTTCTAGGTCTTTATTGCACGCTCTTTCAAAATCTTGAGGATTTTTAACGTTTATAGAAACTCTAATAGATCCTATAGCATTATCAAATTCACCTTTATAAAGTTTATTTTGGCTATATTTTAAATCAAAAGCTTTTACATTATCTGGATCTATGCTTGGCAACCTTATATCATGAGCTGGTAAAAAAACGCCATGAGGCTTTATTGGTTCATTTGTATAAAATAAAACAGCACATATTGCGAAAACAACTAGTAAAACACCTAAATATAATAAATTTTGTGAAAACCTACTCATCAGACTTATCTTAAACTTTAAAACTAGCTAAATTTTATCATATCTTAGAAAAGATAATTTACTAATAGTCAGTAAAAACTAAAAAGAATGTAGATTTATCAATTATTTATTTCTAATTTCCCAACAATTATGAATATTTTTATTTGATAAGAAATCTCTAGATAAACATTTTTTATCTATATTTTCACAAGTATATTTATCAATAATGCTTTGAGCTATTTTAAAACGACGGTAATTATTAGAAAAATATAAAACTCCATCTTTGTTTAAAGATTTCATAGCTAAATCTATAAGCATTTCATGATCTCTTTGTACATCTAAAACATCGTCCATTCTCTTTGAGTTAGAAAAAGTTGGAGGGTCTAAAAAGATAACATCAAATTTTTGTTTATTATTTTTTAGCCATTGAATACAATCTGCTTGAATAAAACTATGTTTTGACCTATCAATATTATTTAGATCAAAGTTTTTCATACCCCACTCAAGATATGTGTTAGACATATCAACACTTGTGGTTTTCGCTCCATTTAAAGCAGCATGAACACTTGCTGTACAAGTATAAGAGAAAAGGTTCAGCATAGTTTTATATTTGCTAGCTTTAGCAACTAACTGCCTAATTTTTCGATGATCTAAGAAAATACCTGTATCTAAATAATCTGTAAAATTTACATAAAATTTAGCATCAGCTTCTCTTATTATATAAAATTCTTTTTTTGTATCAGCCTTTTCATACTGATTTGCACCCTTTTGTCTTTGTCTAACCCTTGTATAGATATTTTCATAAGGAATATTTAGGATATTATGTATTTGATATATAGATTGAAAAAATCTTTGTTTAGCTATTTGAGGATTAATAGTAGCATCTGCTTTATATTCTTGTAGGTAAACTTTATCACCATAAACATCAACTGCTATAGCAAATGTAGGTATATCTGCATCATATAAACGATAACATTCTATATCACTCTGATTTAACCAAGGTTTCAAATTATTTAGATTTTTTTTAAGTTTATTGGCAAAAGCTATATGCTCATCAGATTTTTCTGCTGAATATTCTGCTAATCTAATATTTTTTTCTAATTGAGTTTCATGTTTAAATCTTGATTCTTTATTAATATTAAATTGGTATAGAACTACCTCAATAGCACCATTATAAAACTTATTTTTTCTAACAGCCCTATATTGAAGCTCTTTTACTGAATCATAAAAGCTTGTGATTATAGCAATATTCCATCCTTGGAAATCTTTCTCAAGAGCTTTATCAAATTGAGTAAATGAATCAATTAGTTTAGGGATTCTATCGCCAAAAAGCCTTTCTCCATAAGGAGGGTTCATAATCATTAAACCACCATCTGTTGGAAAAATATTTTTAATATCCCTAATATCTTGCTGTTTGATATTTATTACATCTTCTAATCCAGCTATTTCAATATTTTTCTTAGCTTTTTCTAATATGTAATTATCAATATCATAGCCTTGGATAATTGCATTTGAACACTTTACTTTAGACTCTGCTTCTTCTAATAGATTAGACCATAGCTTTTCATCATGTAATTTTGAATCAAAAACCTTAAAGTCTGGGTTTAATAATGCTGGAGCAATATTTTTAGCCATCAATGCTGCTTCAATAAGTATAGTTCCTGAACCACACATCGGGTCAACTAATACAGGATTCTCACTTTGTAATTGTTCTAACCATCCTGATTTAATAAGGATAGCTGCAGCTAAATTTTCTTTTAGTGGAGCATAACCTTGGAAGTTTCTATAACCTCTTCTATGTAAACTGTCATTATTTATACATAGAAAAATATTTACATATTCTTTATTTAAATGGATTTTAATTACATTATCTGGAGTTTTTTGATCAACATCTGGTCTGATATCATATTTATCTCTAAACTGATCAACTATAGCATCTTTAACCTTTTGTGATACAAACATAGAGTTATTAAAATCATAATGACTACCAGATATTATGATCTTGAAACTTTTTTCAACGGAAAAATATTCATCCCAATTGATAGAGTTAGCAAAGTCATATAACTCTTCTTGAGTTTTGACTCTACTAGTTTGTATTTTAAGCATTACCTGACTGGCTAAATATGAGTATATACAAACTTTATAAGCATCCTCTATAGATCCTTCAAACTCTACACCAGCTAATTTTTCTTGAGAAAAAATATCTAACCTTTCTAACTCATCCTTTAAAAGAAGTTCCAACCCCTTAGGGCAACTTACAAAAAATAGATTATCTTGCATGATTATAAAAATATAAAAAATATAAAGACTATAATAACTTAATCAATAAAAATAACAATCGCTAAGTAAAAATCCATTTTTACCAAGACATAAATCTATTTATTTTGTCCAAAGAACCAAGTAAAACCTGCAGATACCATACTCATTGCTGCTTTTGCATTTGGTTGCTGCATACCACCACCTGCTACAGGATCAGGGCCTACTGTTTCAATATATCTGTACATAACGCCGACATTTAGATGTTTTGAGAGTACGAAGTTAAGCCCTCCACCAACATCCCATGCACCTTTAACAGGACCAGAAAGATTTGACCACCCTCCTCCTCCAGCAAAGCTTGGCATAACCATAGTTCCTGTTGGGATCATGATTACACCCTCACCTATTCCAGTAAATGTGCCTCCTAAAGACATCATTTGGTTATATTGAATACCAAAATATTTATTAAAATTATAACCTGGCATAATCATCACATTTGCCATTGGACCACGCATTACACCATTATAAGCAGGAATACTACTACCAACCATAACTCCTAAGTGCCATTGACCAGACCTATTTTCAGGTCCCCAAGTATCATCCTCATTTGTCAAGGAACTCCATGTACTAGCAAAAGGTTTTATAAAGTAGTTTGAGGTGATGCTATTAGAGTCATCAGTATTAATATTATTTGGAGAGATATTTGTTTCATCATTACTACTAAAAGATATGCTAAATATACTTAAAAGCATAAAAGTAATTATTAGAAACTTTTTAGCCATAAAAAAATATTTTAAAAAAAATAGATGCAAATAATATATTTTTTTTATTAAAAGTACAAATTATTTTGCTCCAATCCCATATAGATTTGACATTAGAAAAATTAATACTATAATGAAACTTCGAATACTCGCATAGCTCAGTTGGTTAGAGTACTACCTTGACATGGTAGGGGTCACTGGTTCGAATCCAGTTGCGAGTACCACTCTCAAAACCTTTAATTATCTATATGACTCTTCAAAATGAGTATCTTTAAAGACTTTTATTTATTTTATTTGAGGTACTACTGGGATACTACAATATATTTTCTGAAATGTATAAAATTAGAATAATTAAAGAAATATTAAAAAGTTAAATTGTCTATAACTATAGTATTATTCTCTATATCTGTAGCAAGAGCAGTAAATTTTTTATGATGAACAATATTCATATGCACTTGTATCAGAACCAAGATTAAATGTCTCAGTGCTAGAATGTGCTGTATGATTATTAATAGATGTACTATAAGACCCTATCTGAAAAGCACAAGAAAACTCAACCAATGTCACTAACGATATAGTTACCAATAATATATTACTAATCCTTTTTATCATTCTATCTCCCAAATTATAGTTGTTTTTACTAATCTGGATTAATAATATGAGTTTTAAGATTAATTAAACACCTGCTAATGAGAAAAATACTTTTTCCAAAATGGAAAAAGCTCAAAAATATAAAATATATTTAAACAACCTTTTTAAAAACTCTTAAGAAATCAAGCGACTTATAGCGCATGTTCGCAAATATTAAGGTTAATACAATGCTGTCTCAAAGAGCAGCCTCCTTGACCAAAGATAACAACTTTATCTAGAATTGAATCTCCTCATTTAGGTTAGTTGCATCAACATAAAGATAGTCAATATTAACTGACTTTTCTCATCTCTTTTTTTTGACAGCTTTAGTCTTATTATTTTTTATAGCAGTTAAGATCTTTACTTGTTGCAATTAAAGCTTTTTTATAGGTTATAAATATTATTAAACAAATTCCTCCCATTATTAAAAATAATGAAGTTCTTCCAAAGATTTCTAATAATATACCTCCTGTAAGAGGTGCTAGGAATAACCCTAAACTGTATAAATTAGCAGCACCAAAATATGCTCCTTTTAAATTGTTTGGAGCCATTTTATCTATCTGAAGATTAATTATAGAAAATAAAATAATCTCACCTAATGTTAAAATTATTGTAGCCAATATCCAACCTAAAAATAAAAATACAGGTGTGCTCGCAAAAATTATCTGAGCTATAGCAAATAATGAAATTCCCAAATAGACTTTTACTTTATCTGAGAAGCTTGATATTAACTTTAAAAGAGGAAATTGGAATATTAAAACTGTCACACAATTTATAACCATTAAAGCACCGACAAGTGATATTAGTTCGGAACTATTTTGTCTTGAGAAGAACTGAACAAGAGTTGAATCAAACTGATCAAAAACAAGCATTATTAATAAAAAAGATATTATTAATAAGATAAATGGTTTGTCTTTTCTAACTATATATAAGGATTCAAAAAATGAATACTTCTTTTCAGATATAGATGATAATTTGTTTTCAAATACAAAAACAAAAGAGATTAATAAAACTAGAAGCGTTAATGAAATAGCAATAAAAGTACTACTTGGATAGACTAATGCAAAACTAACACCTAAAAATGGGCCGATAGCTCCGCCTATATTTATAGCATAATATAAAAAGTAAAATGCATGCTTTCTTACCTCAACATCTTGTATCGCATCAGAAATAATTGCCTTAAAAATAGTATCTATTACACCTTTACCTAAAGCTACGCTATATAAAAGGATTAAATAAAATAAAAAGTTTTGGATAAAAATTAAAAAAAATGTGCTAGTCAATAGAATACTTAATGTTGTAATTAATATTAATTTTCTACCTACTCTGTCTGAAATAATACCTGCGTAGATACTACAAATAATTGATACTAGAACACCAGATGCTATTAATGCTCCAGTTGTAATAATAGATAATCCAAAATCTCTATCAAATACAACAGCAAAGAATGGCCAAAGCATATAATATATAGTTCTAATACTTAAGGCGCCAAGAAGTATAGCATTTATAGAAGTGGGGAATTGTTTAATGATTTTCACTTATTTAAAAACTTTACAATAAAATATAGATTATATTAAAATCATTGATGTTATAACATAAGACATATAATAATTTTTATTAAAAATGTTTTTAACAAAATCTCTTGATAACACTCAGATGCAGCACAGGTTTTATACCCTTCAATGCCCTTTATTTGTTTAGCAATTTCATAACCTCTTTTCTGGATGATAATGTTGCTCAAAACTTCATTACAAAATTCAAAAATAGCTTTCTCTTCACATGAAAATGAATAATTTATTATTCTAAGACCTATCTTTCTCTTTCTTATAACAAAAACACTACTTCTAATACTATTTAGAATATATAAATTATAAAAAGATATTTGACTTAAAGAATTTTTTGCAGTTTCAATATCTTCAGCAGATGTAAATAGTTTGCGCGCTAAGGAAAAAAGGTATTTTAATCACTTGAGGCTCATAATAGTCAGCAACACTAAGAATCTTATCATAATTACTATCAATTATTTTGCTGAGAGAGTTAGCAAGATAAAATTCTATAGATATTTTAGGATAGCCTTTTAGAAAGTTTGTAATCATATTCATTAATGGACTATTAGTAAGAGATAGAGGTATAGAAAAAATATTTTTTAACTAATACTTATAATTTCTTAACAAACTGCGACTTTAATTTCATTGCTCCAATACCATCGATTTTACAATCAATATCATGATCTCCATCAACTAAACGAATGTTCTTAACTTTTGTACCTACTTTTACTACCAGAGATGACCCCTTAACTTTTAAGTCTTTAATAACAGTCACACTATCACCATCTTGTAAAAGATTACCATTAGCATCTTTTACGATCTTTTCATCATCTGAGCTATTTGATTCCCCTACAGCATTCCACTCATATGAACACTCTGGACAAATAAATAATTGGCCATCTTCATAAGTATATTCTGAATTACATTTTGGACAATTTGGTAAACCTGACATGATAAAAATTCCTTATAGCTTTTGATATACCCATAAGTATAACATTTATTTATTTTGGATTTTCTTGATTTAATTAAAGTTTTTTCTTTTCTTAATCGCATTTATAATTTATTTTAGACAATAGATTATATATGTATATAAATAATATGTTTGCCAAATTTAACCCTATAAAACTAACTCTTGCTCTAGCTATTTTATCTAGTATCGGTTCATCATATGCATCAGAAAGCTTAGCTCCATCATTATCACCAGAACAAATAGCTCAATTACAAAAAGAGCGTAAAGAGTTTATACAAACTTTGATAGATAATCGTTATGTTTATAAAATTTCTACAGAGAACAATCAAGTAATCGTATATGTAACACCTAAATTATTAGAAGGATCTCCTGCAAGCCCTCAGGTTAGAGAAGAGACTCTTAACACTATACTAGCCTATTATTATACTAGTGATAAAAAAATTAATAAAATAAGTATTAAATCCAGTATATCAGATAAAGAAGTCGGCTATTATTCATTTCAAGATGGGCTAATTCTGAATCAAAAAATAGCTAAATAAATTTTCAATAAATTTGTTCTAAGATTACCAAAACATATTTGATGTCATTGGTTTAATAGCTAAAACTACTATTATTATTACATAAGCATACCATGGTACAGTTATTAAAACCGGTACTAGAACAGTAATCATACATCCAAAGAAAAATGTAGAAAAGAATAATAATACTTGATATGACGGTTTATTAGTTGCCAAATAATGTCTTGCTTTTTCTATATAGCTCCCCTCTGAAGCAAAAAAATGTATAAGTAAAGGAAATTGAGCAATCAATGCCATAAGTAAGAAAAAGATCCAACTAACATTCAATAGTGGTGTATAAAGTGTACAGGTTAATAGACCAACAAATAAATAAACCCATTTAACTAGAGCAATATCTAATAAAGAGAATTTTTGTAACTTTTCTGATAGAAATTCCTCTGCAGACATAATAAACCTCCAACACATATTTCAAATAAATATATTACTGCAAAAAACAGTATAGCCTAGCTATATTAAAAAACAATTATTTACTTAAGCATTAAATTTTCATATTAAGATCTATCAAAATTATCATTATATAAAACATGCATCATAGCTATAGTTTTATTAGTGTTATATAAAGGTTGATAACTATTCATATCAAGCTTACAAGATTTCTCATACAATGGTTCAAACTCTTTATTACACAATTTAAAATAATATAAACAGAATTCTTTTGTGATTTTTGTATGAGTCTCATAGTATGCTACATTTTTAGGTGTATATACTTTGCAGAAATTCACATATTCCTTATTTTCTCCAGCATATAATGCGCTTGAAAAACATAAGCTGACAATCAGCAGAAATACTCTTTTCATATATATAACCATGTAAATTACTAACTTAGCTATATGGTTTTTTTGATGATATATAATTAAATTAACTCACATACTCAATATATTTCTCTGATGAAATAAGATTTTTCAACTCTTCAGAATTTGAAAGTTTTAATTGATATAACCATCCCTTGTCATAACACGACTCATTAATAAGCTTCGGTTTATCAACAAGAGTTTCATTAACTTTAACCACTTCACCAGATAATGGAGAACAAATATCAGAAGCTGTTTTCACTGACTCAATCACACACACATCATCATCTTTTTTACATTTTTGACCAATCTTTGGTAAATCAACATAAACAATCTCACCAAATTCATTTTGAGAATAATCATCTATACCAATAGTAGCAATATCGCCATCTACTCTAATCCACTCATTTGTTTCTGTATATAAATAATCCTGCTTTATTTCAGCCATCTCATATCTCCACTAGGACTTTATAGCCCTTTCTATTTAAAGCTTTTTACTGCTATAGATAATAACATAAAAATATTTTAAACTTAATCTCAACAAATCTATCTATTTATAATGACTATATGGAATATAAAACAGATTTATCTAAGCTAAAAAATAAAAATATCATTATTACAGCCGGCGGTACTGGCGGCCATATTTTCCCTGCATTAGCTGTAGCTCATGCACTAAAAGAAAATGGCGCCAATATAACTTGGGTTGGTACCAAAAATAGTATGGAAGAAAAAATAGTTTCTGGAAAATTTAATATTCAATATATTAAAAGTTCTGGTATTCGTGGTAAAGGTCTTTCAAAAAAAGCTGCTTTACCATTTACATTAACAGCAAGTGTCTTAGCTGCTACTATTATTCTTAAAAAAACAAAAGCTAATTTAGTTATCGGTTTTGGTGGATATGTTTCTGGACCCACATGTATAGCTGCTAAGCTTATAGGAATCCCTGTAATAATTCATGAGCAAAATGCTAAAATAGGTTTAACTAATAGAGTTTTAGCTAAATTTGCAGAAAAAGTTTGCTTGGCTTTTCCCATTGATAATTTAAATAACTATTTTAAAGAAAAGCAGTTAAAGAAATTTTCAATCGTAGGTAACCCTGTTAGATCAGAAATTGTAAGGCTTAATGGTATCAATAGAGATTTTAGCCATAAAAAATCCTTAAACTTACTAGTTTTAGGTGGCAGTCAAGGAGCTAAGGCTATAAATGAGAAAATACCCTCTTTAATAGAAACTTTAAAGGATAGAGGTATTAATATAACAGTATGGCACCAAACAGGAAAGTTATTATTTGAAGATACAAAAGAACATTATTCTTCTACTCCTAATGAAAATATTAAGGATCTAGCTCCTTTTATAGAAAATATGGCTGAAGCATATGAATGGGCTAATATTGTTATTTGTAGAGCTGGAGCACTTACAGTATCAGAAGTAGCCATATCAGGTTTACCTGCTATTTTTATACCATTTCCATCAGCTGTTGATGATCATCAGTATTTTAATGCTCATACAATGGTAGAAAATAATGGTGGATTTTGCTTGCGACAAGAAGAAGCTAGTATTGAAGAATTATCAAATATACTCTTAGAACTCGCTTCAAATAAAGAAAAACTTGCTAATATGTCAGAAAATGCGAGAAATACCTTGATAAAAGATAGTACTGCACAAATATTAACTATAGTAGCACAGACTTTAAAATAATTATTAGATGGAGAGAACAATGAATTTCGATATGTCCAAATTAATGCAACAAGCACAAAAAATGCAAGAGCAAATGAAAAAAGCTCAAGAAGAAAAAAATAAAATGGAAGTTGTCGGCGAAGCTGGCGCTGGTCTTGTAAAAATTATTATGACAGGTAAGTATGATGTTAAAAGTGTTAGTATAGATGATAGCCTAATGTCTGAAGATAAAGAGATGTTAGAAGATTTAATTGCTGCTGCTGTTAATAGTGCCGTAAGAAAAGTAGAAGAGAGTTCTGGAACAGATTTAAACAAGATGGCTCAGGAAGCTGGCATAGATATACCATCAGGCATGAAGTTTCCATTCTAACTCGTCTTAACTATGCAAAACAATATACTTTCACCTAAAATAATTGCAGTAATAGATTCTTTAAGAAAACTTCCTAGTATTGGAAAAAAGACCTCTCAAAGATTAGCTTTACATCTTTTAGATAAATCTCCAGATACAGCTATTCAAATTGCTAATTCATTATTAGAAGCCGTTAATCATATTCAAAAATGTAGCATTTGCCAAATATTAACTGAATCAGATATTTGTGATATTTGCCTAAATGACAGAAGAGATAGCTCTAAATTATGTATTATCGAGAATATGCTTGATTTAATTGCTATTGAAGAAGCAAATATTTTTAAAGGAAAATATTTCGTATTAAACGGAAGGCTTTCCCCCCTAGATGGAATTGGTCCCAAAGAGCTTAAGCTAGACCTTCTAGAGAAAATCATAACATCCAGAAAGGTTGAAGAAATAATACTTGCTATAAGCCCAACCGTAGAAGGTGAAACTACTGCACACTTTATATCTGAAATGATTCGAAATAAGGATATTAAAATTACCAGAATTGGTTTTGGTGTTCCTTTTGGAGGAGAACTTGAGTATCTAGATCAGCAAACGATATCTCATGCATTTAACTGTAGAACAAATATTTAATCTTTATTTAAACCTCTTTCAGCATTTAGACAAATATCTAATTTCCTAATAGCCCTAGATAGTAAATAGAATTCTTTTGTATCTTTAACAATTATTACAGCCTCTAAAACAGCAACCGAATTACTCATACTTAAAACGCTGAAGCTTCTAATATCAACACCCTCTCTTGCAAAAGCAGTTGTGATTTTTGCTATTGCACCTGATATATTGTTTATTGTAATAATCATCCTAGCTCTGAAACTAGCCTCATCACCATCATGAGAAACCCATTTAGCAAAAGTCTCTTTAGAGCCTTCTTTAGCTAAATCTCTATAAGCAATATTACAACTTGATCTGTGAACTTTAGTACCTTCTCCTGAAACTATAACCGCTTTTACATCATCGTTTGGAATAGGTAAACAACAGTTTGCTATCCTAAGATCATCACCATATCTAATTCTTATCACAGTTTCATCAAATTCTTCTTCTTTTATAGAATCTGATATATGTTTAACAATAAAGTCTATAAAGTTATCTTTCTCAACTAATCCGAGACCTATATCCAAATAAAATCTGTTTATTGTTTCTATACTTTCATAATTATATAAAGCACCATCAACCACTTCAGATGGAATTTCTTCTATATTTATATCAAATTTAGCTAATTCATTAGAGATAATCTCTTTACCTCTAATATAGTTTTCATTCGTACTTTGTTCTTTTATATATGATCTTATAGAAGCTTTTGCTCTGCCTGTAACTACAAAATTCAGCCATGCCGGATTTGGATCAGCTACGGGTGATGTAATAATTTCAACGCTATCTCCTTGTTTAAGCCTATAGTTTAAAGGAACATTTTTTCTATTAACTTTTGCCCCTAGACATCTATTCCCTACAGCTGTATGAATGTAGTATGCAAAATCAACACATGTAGAACCTGCTGGTAATTCTATAATTTCTCCATTTGGAGTAAATACAAACACATCATTATCAAACAGATCTTTTTTTACATTTTCTAAAAACTCTACAGAACTAGCTGTATACACTTGTATATCAGAAATTCTCTTAAGCCATTTTTTAAGAGACTTATCACTCTTCTCATCTGACTTATAGCTCCAATGAGCTGCTACTCCAAATTCTGCAGACTCATCCATTCTTTGAGTCTTAATTTGTATTTCCATTGGAATATTATATGGACCTAAAACTACTGTATGTAAAGATTTATATCCATTTACTTTTGGTGTAGCTATATAGTCTTTAAACTTTTGTGGAACAGGTTTATAAGCTTCATGAACTTTACCTAAAGCAACATAACAATCTATTCTTCTAGGAACTATTACTTTATAAGCATACATATCCATTATTTCAGAAAAAGGCATTCCTTTTTTCTTCATTTTATTATAAATACTATAAAGGGTCTTTTTTCTACCTTTTATACTCTTATCTGTAATTAATGTACCAAGCCTTTTACTTAAAGTTTCTTTTACTTCATAGAATACTTTTTCTTTATTTTTTTCTACTTGTCTAACTCTTTCTTCTAGGATCCTATAACGGTACGGATACATTCCTTCAAATGCTAAAGTTTCTAATTGTTCTTTTAATGTATTGATACCTAGTCTATGAGCTATAGGTGCAAAAACTTCTAAAGTCTCTTTTGATATTCTTCTTTTCTTTTCTGGCTTTAATGGAGCTAATGTCCTCATATTATGAAGCCTATCAGCAAGCTTTATAAAAATCACTCTAACATCTTTTGTAACAGACAATAACATTTTTCTGAAATTTTCAGCTTGTTGCTCTGCTCTATTTTTATGCCTAATTTGAGTAAGTTTCGTAACCCCTTCCACTAATTCTGCAACTTTAATCCCAAATTTATTTTTTATATCTATAAAAGTATATTCTGTATCTTCTATAACATCGTGTAGTAGTGCTGCAATTATTGTATCTGCATCTAACATCATGTCTGCTAAGATACATGCCACAGCAACAGGGTGTGTAAAATATGGTTCTCCGGAGCTTCTAACTTGCGTTTCATGAGCATCTGCGCCAAAGATATATGCTTCAGCAATCTTTAATCTGTCAGATTCAGATAAGTATTCACAAATTAATTTATTTAAATGATAAAAGCTAAACATAAGAACCTATTATATAAACTTATATAAATATAATAATTAGATTTAAAGATCAAAGCAATTATTTAGTTTTATAGGAAATAAGATATCTTCTTGAAAGAATTGCTACTACAGTTATTAATATAATATCTATAATTAGTAGTATAGCAGCCAATGTTGTATTATATTTTTTTTGTGCAAATATAGCACCCTGTCCAGGAGGCACCATTGTGTTAGGGTTGTAGGCAACTCCATACTTCTCAACAATAGAGGAGTTGATATCTCTAATATTAACAACTGGAATGCCTTCTTTTAAATAGTTAACTGCTACTGAGTTTATATTTTTATATTCAGGAGGTAGTTTCTTTGTTATCCCTGGTGGAAAGCTAGGAATACGTACAAATTTTTTATTTTCTTTTTTATCATCGCTCTCTTTCGTAGCCTTATCATCAGTATCTATTTGTTTAAGACCAATAGAAGCCATATTCCCACCAACGTTAATATAAGCTTCTATTTTATCTTCTCCAGCAGCTTTTTTATAAAGTTCCATTCTTGTTTTTATTGATGTATTAGTTGAATCTTTATAAGGAACATTTATCAATTTATAACCATTTCTTTTAACAGCATCATTTAATTTCAATATAGCTGCTGGTGACATTCCATAACCAGTATCTCTTGAACCTCCTAAAGTAATGCCTAAAATAGGATAATCAAAAACTCCATTTTTAACCAAATTCTTATAAATATCTGGCCATGTGAAATCTGGTCTATTTGCGCCAAACTGAGAAGCCCCAGCTGAAAAAATAATAATGGGCTTAAGTTTTAAGGCTTTGATAGCAGATAGCATTCCTATATCTAAAGCTGGATATGAGCCAGTTTCTTGAACAGCCACTACATCACCTTCTTTTAAATCTAACTGCGTTAACCAACTAACAAATAAAGCTGCTATATTAGGATTTACTGATGACCTTTTAGCATAAAGATCTCCTGAGTCAGTTGTAATTTCCGTCATAGATTCACCAATCAAACCAGTACAAGAAACATCGCCAACCTTACTACAATAGTAACCTTTCGACAAAAATTCTCTTTGCGTAGTTTTAAAAGCATTAAAAGCAATATTTGCAGCTTCTAGTTTTTGTGTCATTCCTTTATTTTCTACAACAAGGTTTCCTTCAACTATATATAAAGAAACTATCATAAATACACATAAGAAAACTATAATGTAACGTGACAAAAATTTTCTATGCCAATACATATTTTTCATTTTATATCCCTACTATTTGTGGACCTATTAATACAATTAACAATAAACGGATTATTACAGATGCTATCAATAGAGAACCTATTGTCTCTATAAGCCCTTGTCTATCTATAGATAAGGTAATTAATCCTGGTATGATATATCCAATAACTTGTAAATCACTAGAGAAGTAGCTTGCACCAATATATGGAGCAACAAAGATATTTGACAAATAACCTATAATAAAAGAAAGCAAAACTGTTAATGCTATCCTTCTTCTTCCATAGATAATCATAAATTTAGACATAAAGCGTATAATACCAAAAATAATTATTGAAATTATTATAGTTATTATAACTCTATCAGGAGCACCCATTTCTAAAGCAAAATAACCAGGTACAACCATACCTCCGGTAGAAAGCCCTAGAAATGAAACAAATATTAAACCAACGACAAGACCAATTCCTATCGAGAGAGTTAACGGATCCATAAACAATTACTCCTTAAACAAATTAAACTTCTAAATTATGCTTCTTTTTATGTTCATTATCACAAAAATCAACTAATTGCATACCTATATCTTTAATATTCCCAACACCAACCAAGATATATGAATCGCCAGAATTAGCCACTATAGTTTTATTTAAAATCTCTATTGGTGTCATTTCTTCACAAATAACTACTTTTGCCATAGGCTTACTAAGTACTTTTGCATATTTTTTATAAAAAGAAGTAAAGACCTCTGTTCCTGTACCAATAAGCACAATAAGATCTTGAGTTTGCCATTCTAAAGCTGCTTCTGCCATTTGTTTAGATCTGTCTTCCCTATCATCTCTACAGTTAACAACAAGAACTTTTTTATCACAGGCCTCATATTTGCTACAAAGTTTATCCCAAAGCATTTTTGTAGATACAGGATCATTTGCTGCAAAAGCATTTGCAAAATTAATCTCTTTACCTTGGATATCAAAATTATACTCTGTCATAGCCCCTGGATCTGGAGTTGCTTCCCACATGCCTTTTAAAGCAACATCTCTTGGAATTCCAAGATCATCTGTCACTTTTAAAGCCAAAGCTACATTAATTTTAAATTCTGAATAAACAAACTTATTAATTTCTTCGTCTGTTATTTTTTCAGCATCTTCTGGAGTAGCGACTATAAGCTCTGTACCTCTATCCTTACATGCATACTTAAAAAAATCTAAATGAACATCTTCAGCAGTGAAATATTTTGTCCCAACAGGAACTGTCCCAGCTAAGGCTTTCGCAACATCTCTTTCAGCAGGACCCATAACATCTAAATGGTCTGGACGCGCATTTGTCAAAACTCCATGAGTAGCTCTCACTAACTTTCTTTCACAAAGAGATTGTAAAAGAGGTTGTAAAGCCATACATTCAATAATAATAGCATCCGCTTTTGCTTTTCTTGCTTTAAAAAGTATTTTTATCTGCTCTGCAATATTACTATAACCTATTCTAAAAACTGGTGTTTCAGAACCATCCACATCTATGTATCTTGCTAATGTTCCTGTTGTTTTAGCAACAGTTCTATAACCACCAGCTCTAACACCTGCAGCTATTAGTCTAGCTACACTTGATTTCCCTCTAGTTCCATTAACATGAATTCTTATAGGAACACTTTTTATACTTTTATTGTGAAAAATATTTTCTATTATTAAATACACAGCTAAAGCCACAAAAACGCCAGCAACTAATAAAAAGTCCAAAACTACATCCTTATATTGACAATAAGATATCGGCTAAGATTATATCACTATAAAAGATTTATATAAAGTAACAGATAAAATGTATATTCACTACACTTCTTTAAATCTTGTTTCCGGCATATAGTAAACTATTGGAATCATTATTATTGATGAAATGATCAATAACCAAGCAGGAGCTGATGCACTACCGACAACAACTAATAATAAAGTCGCAACGAAAGGTACTGTCCCACCAAAAAAAGAATTTCCTATATTATAGCTCAAAGCATTACCACTATAGCGATATCTAGCTTGAAATAACTCTGGGGCTGCTGCACCATATGAACCCCAAATTAGCATAAGTGGAATGCTTAATATAGCCGTAGAAAGCATAAGGTAAACAGGTCCCATAGTCATCATAATAAATGCGGGATATGAAAATATTATGTATAACACTATTGAAATTTTAACTAATATCTTACGACCAAAGAAATCACTCATTAAACCCCATAATGGTGCAGAGAATGAAAATAATAAACTAAAAACTGTAATTATAGCTAACGAAAAAAATTCAGAATAACCAAGATCAATAAAGTGTGTTTCTAGATACGACAAAATTAAATAATATGCGATATTACCATATGCTGATAAAGCTATAGCAAAAAACAAAGGTTTTCTCTGCTCTTTAAACATTGAGCGAACTGGAGTTAATGCAATTTCACCAGCTTCTTTAAGCTTTTCGAAAGAGTGACTTTCTGGTATGATCAGTCTCATTATTAATGCAATTATTGCTAAAATCAAACCAACTAAATACCCTACTCTCCAACCCCAAATATCTAAAGCAGTGCTTCCTAATATCCCAGATAGAATCATCACCACTAGAGATGCAAAAAAGACGCCAGTTCCAGATGACATAGTTGCAAAACTTGCAATAAAGCCCCTACGATTAGATTTTGCTGATTCAATCATAAGAACCATTACACCACCATAAGATCCACCTATTGAGAATCCTTGAAAAAGTCTCATCAATATCAATATTAAAGGGGCTAAAATACCTATACTGTTATATGTTGGCAGAAAAGCAATCACCAACATAGGGAAAATCATCATCAGTAAAGATATTACTAATGCTCTTTTCCTACCTAAACGGTCCCCCACACTCCCCATAACCATACTTCCTATGGGACCCATAAAAAAACCGGCAGCAAAAACCCCAAAAGTCATCAAAATTCCAGCATACTTATCTACATGTGGAAAAAAATTATGTGCAATAATTGGAGTCAAATATGCAAAGAGCATAAAGTCATACCACTCTACTATAGTACTAGTAGCGGCAAAGAATACATGTTTTTTTGAGAATTTGATCATTCTAAAATAAATATAATATACATATTGATACTTTAATAAGTATTTATAGTCTTTACAATGATTATTTAGAGTTTGGCTTAATTTTAAATTTGAATGGTGCGGACGGGGAGACTCGAACTCCCACGGTTGCCCGCTGGAACCTAAATCCAGTGCGTCTACCAATTTCGCCACGTCCGCAATATTGTGGGGTGATTGATGGGACTTGAACCCACGACAACCGGAATCACAATCCGGGGCTCTACCAACTGAGCTACAACCACCATTACATCTCTTACTATGTAATGGCACGTCCGGCAGGATTCGAACCTGCTACCCTCGGCTTAGAAGGCCGATGCTCTATCCAGATGAGCTACGGACGCACAAAAATGGTCGGAGCAGAGGGATTTGAACCCCCGACCCTCTGGTCCCAAACCAGATGCGCTACCAAACTGCGCTATGCTCCGACAATATTTTAATTAGTGGTGGCCAGAGGCAGAATCGAACTGCCGACACGAGGATTTTCAGTCCTCTGCTCTACCGACTGAGCTATCTGGCCAATGACGTATATTAAACTATATAGACTATTCTAAGTCAACATGTTTTTTACATTTTTTCTTCGTAAAAAGTTCTAATTTTGTTGCCATCTGCATAAGCATATAGCGTCTGTGCAACTTTAGTTGATCCCGAGTAGATATTACCCTTTTTATCTAGAGCTATTAATCCAACATAATACCCTAATTCATCACTTTCATTTATAGACTTATCCACAGCTTCTTCAAGACTCAATCCATCTTTAATTCTTGTTGCTACTTTTACAGCAACACCTTCATTAACAATATGCTCACCTATACCAGTACAAGATATTCCCATAATATCATTAACGAAGTTCCCAGCTACTGTTGGACTATCTCCAACTCTTCCAGGATACTCAAAACCTGCACCACCTGTTGAGGTTATTGCGCAAATATTACCTTTAGAATCAAGAACTACTACACCTATAGTTCCTGAATATCCTTTTTTCAGGCTTAAATACTCCTTCCAACGTTTTTCTGTCATTGGATTATAAACCTCTAAACCCATAATATTATAAGCAAAATCTGTAGCCTGTTGACCCGCTAAAACACTATTATGCTGCTCTGCCAATTTATTAGCTACTTCAATAGGATTTTTGATATTCTGAATATTTATAACTCCTGCAAATTTCTTTTTAACACTATCCATAATAGATGCTGACATTCTTATTTGTCCATCTTGCTGAACTCTAGATCCTGTTCCAGCATTAAAGATATCATCATCCTCTAATAACTTAGCTGCAAATATAGCCACCTCTCTAGCATTATCTATTTGCACTAAATACTCATGTGATTTTTTGATAATAGACAATAAATGCTCATGATAATCTGAAAAACTTGTATTTTTATCTTCTCTTGCACCACAGCCACCATGAATAATAATTTTTTGCATAATAATTACACTAAGTAAAAATTTATTTACAAAAATTATATATTAACTATCTAAAAAGAGAAAAAGAAATGATTAAAATTCTACAAGATGAGTATTTAAGTTATATTTTTGACCTTCAAGAAGTAAGTGCATTCTGATATCAACTAAACTAATAGGATCATCATCTCTAGCATTATGCATAGACGAATGCTTAAGATGAGAAAAATCTACTATTGTTATCATACCACTACCAACTACTTCAACAACACCTGCTGGATTTAAAAATGCCCCAGTATCCTCATCTATCCCAATACCAACCATATAAGGATTATAAGACAATGCTGTTAGTAACCTACCCAATCTATCTCTCTGAGAAAAGTGTTGATCAACTAATAATTTATTAGTTAATCCTAATCCAGGTGCTAAACTAACCATATTACATCTAGGCATAAGACCTGGTTGACCACTAGCAATCATAAAGCCAGACATAAATGCTGCTCCTGCAGAAGTTCCAGCAACATGAACACCTCTAGCGCTTAATCTTCTAATCATTTGAGCGATAGGAGTTCCACCTAGAGTTGTAGAAAGTAACAATTGATTACCTCCTGTCATAAATACACCTGTACATTCACTCAGCGTATTTAAATACTCTTCATTTACCGTTGCATCTAGCCTAGTTTCGATTTTTAGATTATAAACATCTCTTACACCCATTGAATTAAATATTTTGACATATTCATCACCAGTGTCTGGAAGTTTAGAAGCTGTAGGAATGACTGCTATTTTTGCATCTTCTCCACCTGCTAAATCTATAAATCTTTTTAATACTGTAGGACTTGCTAACTTATCTTCTCTACCCCCAATAGGGATTATATAACCTCTTTCTTCTTTAGAATCTACTTTAGAAGGCATTAATTAAATCTCCTTTAATAAAAATAAAATACACTAAACTTTAAATTTTAAGCCATATAAAATAATACTAATTTATCATTAATAATTCTATATAAATTACTCTAAATAAGTATATAAAGTAACTTATTATACTCTTATATAAATGCTATAATTCGCTTAATTGTTTGATATTTTATAAATGTTTAATTTACCTATGGATAAAAACATAAAAACCCTCGTTATCGGTGGTGCTACTTTAGATACTATTATTGAATATGAAGAAATGCTTACCATGAATATGCAAAGAAAAGATAGTAACCAATCATTTATGCTTTTAGAAGAAGGGGCTAAAATAGAAGTTAAAGAACATAATTCTTTTTCTGGTGGTGGTGCTACAAACACAGCTGTTAGCTTTAAAAAACAAGGCTTAGATGTTAGCTTCTTTGGAAAAGTTGGCAAAGATATAGCTGGAGAAAAAATAATAAAAGAACTATTGGATCTAGGAATAGATACTTCAAATGTTAGATATTCTGATACTTATGGAACAGCAACATCATATGTAATACCCTCATTAGGAGGAGATAGAACTATTTTTGCATATCGTGGAGCTAATAGAGATATTCTAAAAGATGATCTTCCTTATGATGCTATTAAAAGCAGTGACTTTATATATATAACCTCATTAAGTAAAGCCTCTGCAGCTAGGCTTCCAGAAATAGTTAAAATTGCTTCAGAAAGCAATGTAAAAGTCGCTATAAATCCTGGATCTAGCCAGTTAGATGTTGGAGAAAGTTTCATTAAAGATTCTATGTTTGGCATAGATACTCTTGTGTTAAATTACCAAGAAGCAAAAAAACTTATGATGTCTTTACTCTCTACGGCTAATTCTGATGTTATAGAAGTCAGAGATGACAATACAAATGAAAATTTAATAGAAACTAGTACAGCAGTCTTTCAAGATGCTACTTTTAGATTAAAAAGTTTCTTTAAACTATGTCTTAATCTAGGACCTAGAATTATTGTAGTGACTGATGGAGAAAAAGGTGTTTATGCTGCAACTAAAGAATGCCTCTATCATTCAGAAGCTATTTATACTGAAAATGTAGTAAATACATTAGGTGCTGGAGATGCATTTAGCTCAACTTTTTGTGCAAATATATACAAAAATAAAAAAATTCCTGAAGCCATACAATATGCATTGATAAACTCAAGTCAAGTTATACAATATCCTGATGCAAAATCAGGTTTACAAACTTTTGAAGATATAGAAAAAATCAAATCATGGCTTGATAAAGAGCTTGATAAAAATATAAAAGTCATTTCCTGGTAGCTATATAATCACCATCAAAGAAAGATTCTACATCTCTAACATAATAATCAATCTCTTCATTATCATAAAAGTTAGTAGCTGATTTATCATCATCCGCATGCACAAGTACTGTAGTCATGCCTAAATATTTTGCTGTAACTAGATTATGAGAAGAGTCTTCAAAAAAGATGCTATCTTCAAAATTTATACCAAATTTTTGCTGACCTATTTCATAATATTTTTGCTTTGGTTTTGGCACAAGTCCAGTTTTTTCAAGTGTTAAAATGCCATGAAAAAATTGATGTAAATCAAATTGCTTTAAAAGCCTATCAGCATGAAAGTCTGATGCATTAGTAAAAATATATAGGTTTTTATTCTTTTCTTTAAGATCTAATAATATTCCGTTTAATTCTTTATTTGGCCTAAAGTGATTTATTTCAATGTTATCAATAAAATGTAAGAACTCTTTATATTCTATATTATGATATCTCATAAGACCAAGCATGGTTGAACCACACTCATAATAAAGCTCATCTCTTATAGCATTTGCTTTTTCATCATCTAAAACATCTAGCTTAAGTTTTATGAAATCAGACATTCTTTGAAGTTGCATATCGAAAAGGCCATTATCATATGGATAAAGTGTATTATCTAAATCAAATATGTAGTTTTTCATAAGTTCTTCCCGCTCGCTATTTTATACATTTTCTTCTAAAACTTGTCTATATAAATCAACATATTTTTTTGTATTTAATTTTTTAGAAAATCTATTTAAAAAGTCTTCTCTTATAGCGTCTGGATCATAAAAATTAATATTTCCAATAATATCTAACATTGCTTCTACTAGTTGTTTAACATCGCCTATATCTACAAGCTTTCCATTTATATCATTTACTATATCTTCTGGACCTCCACACTTAGTAGCAATTATAGGTTTTCCAAAAGCTAGTGCTTCTATATATACTATCCCAAAACTTTCATGTCGACTAGGTAATACAAATGCATCACAGTTATTAAACTCTTCTATAATATTTTTTCTATCAAGCTTACCTACAAATTCAACTTTATCAAAAATATTATAATCTTGTGATAGCTTAATATACTCTTCTTTTTGATTTCCATCTCCAACAATTCTAAATTTTATTTCTTGAAGATTTGGTATATCTTTAATAGCTCGTAACAAAATATCTATACCTTTTTGACTTGTCATACTGCCGACACTAAGGAAAGTAAATATTTTTTTATTTATCTTAGCTTTTTCTTCTACATAATTATTTTCATTAATAAAATTACTTATAACTACTATTTCTTTTTTCATATTAAGTTTCGCTATATCTTTTTTCAGACTATTACTCACAGCTATAACTCTTGCTGAATTTTCCATTGATTGCTTTATCTGATTTAAAATTTGCTTATTTTTGATATAAGCATTAAAAGGAAAAGGGCTCATGTGTTCAGTAATAATAAAGGGGATATCGAAATCTTTTGATAATATATATGCTATATAACCAGCTGGATAGCTCACATGAGCGTGCAATATATCAATTTTTATACCTTCATTAAGTAAATTTTTTAGCCTTTTTCTATGATTTTGTATTTGATTATCTAAATTACCATTTAAAACTATATTGCTCCAACTCAAAGACTTTGAATAATACTCTATATAATTACTAAGCAACTTATTAATCTTACATTCATCATTTTTATAGTTTTTAAGATTTTTGATGGATTGAATAATAGCTTTAGGAGATAGTGTATATAAACTTGCTATACTTACAAAATAATTTACCTTATTCTCATGCTCTTCAGCAATCATCATAGCTTGTTCTTTTATAAAAGATCCTGATAAAGTATTGTTTTTATCAGGATACCAAGATGGGATTAAAAATATATTTATCATTTCTTTCCACAAAATACTCTCATAACTTTCTCCATAGAATTAAGTTATAACATATAATTTGAACTATTTCTGCTAACACAAATAAATATAAAGCTTGCATAATATTATCTGAAATATAAAAAATAAATCCTCTATAAACTAAACTTATTATTCCAAAATAAAGCCCTATATTTTGAAGTCCTAAAACTAAATATGCTCTACTTGTTGGAGAGGAAATAAAGATAAAAAGATACATCCATGCTAATATACTAGCTATATCACCAGCTTCTTTCCAACTTTCTCCAAAAAGAAAAGAAAATAACTCGGGACCATAGATAAACAATAAAATCGTTGGAAAAATACCTATAGCAAATAAAAACATCCATACTTTTAATAAAAGTATTTTTGCTGACTTTTTATTATTGTTATTAATCCTATTAGAAAATTCTTGATAAAAATTCTGTCCTATAGCACCACCAATAATTCCCATAGGAATAGATAACATTCTCTCAACCAACATATAATATCCAACCATTATCAAACTATGATATAGTGATGAAATAGCAAATATTGGTATTTTCATAGAAACCATATCAAGTAAAGATGTTGGTAAAACATATTTAGGTTGTTTACTATACTTTTTTACCATTGAAATTATTTTTCGTTTTCTAATATATTTTATTTTATTCTTGTCCACTCCCAAGATCATTTTTGCTAGAACGGCAATAGTGACTCCCTGCCCAAAAACTCCACCTAATATTAATCCATCACTTCCGACATGTCCAAAACCCATACCTAGATTAGCTGTAGCTGTTGTTGTACTTTGCACTATCGCACTTGTAGCAATTCTTTTATACTCTTTTTTTCTATTTAACCAATAATTAAAACTTTGATAAATACCTGCAAATAGAATAGTGATAGGTAGAACATAAAGCCAGTGAGATATTTTGGTATTTCCTAATAAACTTATAATCTTAGTATTAAAGACAAAAATAATCACAAGAGATATAAGGCTAACAAAAAAAGATATTATAATTGAGAGTGCTAGCAAATTAACAGCATCACTATCTTTTTTAGGAAGCACTATAGCAACCTCATACTTTCCTGTTACAGCAACCACCATTATAGATGCTGCCGCCATATAAAGAGCAAAAGCTCCAAAATCCTCCGGAGAGTATAGCCTTGTTAGGATAGGGCTTATAATAACTGGTATTGCTTGCGCAATAGTTAACCCTATCATAATAATTAAAACATTTTTTTTAAATGAATTATTTTTTGACATCAACTTAATACAAATTAATTGGCAAACTCAAAACCGTATCACATAAATTTTGAGAACCTTTAAAACAATCTAAATCTATCAACTTGCCGTTAAAAGCTCCTTGCTTATGCATTGACTTATTATAATAAATCATAGTTAATACATCTTTATTAGCATACTTTTTTTGCAAATTATCTCTAGCTTCTTTTGAGTTTAGCCTAATAGTATATTGAGCAAAACTAGAAATATAGCCTTCTGGGATACATGGTAATTGATAATTCTTACCTTTTAACTGTTGATTATATTTTTCTGCTATCTTATTTACCGCATCCAGCTCATAATTTTTGAAAGCCTTTAACTTAACTCGTAAAATTGCAGCTTGAATACTATCTAATCTAGAATTTACTCCAATACGAATATTATCATACTTATCATCGCCATTTTTACCATGGACAACATACGAGCGTATAAAAGTTGCTAATTCATCATTATTTGTAAAAATAGCTCCACCATCACCATAACATCCAAGAGGTTTTGCAGGGAAGAATGAAGTCGTAGCAATATCTCCAAAGCTACAAGCTTTCTGACCATTAATACTACCACCAAAGCCTTGGGCTGCATCTTCTATTATAAGCAGATTATATTTATCTACTATTTTCTTAATTTCTGGATAATTTGCTGGTAGTCCAAATAAGTCGACAGTCATTATAGCTTTTAGTTGTTTTCCATAGCCTTTTTGCTGTAATTCTAAAATAGTTTCTTCTATTTTTTGTGGACAAATATTATATGTCTGCTCATCAACATCCACAAATACAGGCACAGCCCCTACAAATGCTACTGATTCAGCACTTGCAAAAAATGTAAAGTCAGGCACCAAAACAATATCATCTTTACCAATACCTAAAGATGTAAGCGAAATAGTCAAAGCATCTGTACCATTAGCACAGGTAATACAATGCTTAACTCCAATATATTTGGCTAGCTCTTTTTCTAATTCTTTGACTTCTGTTCCACCTATATATTGACCAGATTCTAAAACATTTAAAATAGCTGTATCAATCTCTTTTTTCAACGCTTTATATTGAGCTTTTAGCCCTCTAAACTCCATCATATTTGTACCAGATGTTTATCTTCTATTCTATAACTTCGTCCACATTCACTACATATATTAATATCTTTAAGCACATTACCACATTCACAAACCCAACCAATCTGTTTAGCAGGTATACCAGCAACTAAGGCATAGTCAGCGACATCTCTAGTCACAACAGCTCCAGAAGCTACCATCGCCCATCTGCCAATAGTATTACCACACACAATAGTTGCATTTGCTCCTATTGAAGCTCCATATTTAACTAATGTTTTTTTATACGCCTCCCTCCCCTTAGGGTATTTTGCTCTAGGAGTTAAATCATTAGTGAAAACCATTGACGGACCACAAAACACATAATCTTCAAGCTCTACCCCTTCATATATGGAGACATTATTTTGAATTTTAACACTATTACCAATTTTTACATTATTACCAACGTTCACATTTTGACCTAATGAACACTTAAAACCAATACTAGCTCCTGAATGTATATGACAAAAATGCCAGATCTTAGTATTCTTTCCCACAGTAACATTATCGTCAATATAACTTGACTGATGTATAAAATAGTTAGACATTTACTTCTCCATATATTTTCTAATTAGATCTCTAGAGAATTTTGAAAATGGTTTTTTTACTGCTTTATTACAAAATGGGTGATAATCTCCTTTTAATCCTATAGGGTCAATATGTCTAATTTTAAATACTGTCTCAATTGCGACACGTGCATCTGATACTCTATAACCCTCTCCTGTAAGTATACCTTGATAAGTCATAGTATGTAAATCCGCAAACCCCTCACTAAACTCTATTTCCTCACTATCTACTGTTATAGAGCGATATGTTCTTTGGCCTTTAGTTTTAATTTCATCTGGTAACATATCGTAGTCAATACTTAAGAACCATCTAACTCTTGCATTTTCAAGCTCAATATAGCCTGCTATTTTATCTTCTTCACGAATATGAACAATATTTTGCTTAACATCTCCAAATATCCAATATAGCATATCAAAAAAGTGTACACCAATATTACTAGCCAAGCCTCCTGACTTTTCAACATCTGCTTTCCAGGTTGTATAATACCAGTTACCTCGACTAGTAAGATATGTGAGATCTATATCATAAATTTTATCTTTAGGTCCATTAGCAATCTTTTGTTTCAAAGCAATTATGCTTGGATGAACTCTTAACTGTAAAATATTATAAATATTTTTACCTGTTTCTTTCTCTACTTGCTCTAAAGCATCTAATGTCCATGGATTTAAAACTAGAGGTTTTTCAGATATTGCATGTGTACCATTTCTAAGAGCAAATCTAATATGACTATCATGCAAATAATTAGGTGAACATATAGATACATAATCAGTCTTATCATTCGTATGTTGAAGTTTATTAACGTGCCTTTCAAATCTTTCAAATTCTTTAAAAAAACTAGCTTCAGGAAAATAGCTCTCAATAATCCCTACAGAGTCAAAAATATCCATTGCAGCAATAAGATTATTATTTGTTTCTTTGATAGCCTTCATATGCCTAGGAGCTATATATCCAGCAGCTCCTATTAATGCAAAGTTTTTCATTTATTTACCTCTTCATAGTTTAAAATATTTTCTATAATTATTTTACTAGCATTGCCATCACCATATAAACTATTTGAGAAATCAAATTTAGTTTTATCTAGATCAACATAGGCTTCTAATATGCTTGTTTTATTAGCTCCTACGAGGATATTTACTCCAAGATTAACTAATTCAACCCACTCGGTTTCATCTCTTAGCGTAATACAAGGTTTAGCAAAAAAATATGCCTCCTTCTGCAAACCTCCACTATCTGTCATAACTAGCTGTGAATTGTTTATCAACCATATCATTTCTAAATAACCAACAGGATTAATTATTGTTAGATTTGAATGAGAGTCTAAAACATCATTTTTCTCTAAAATATTTTTTGTTCGTGGGTGAAGAGGTAATATAATCTGTGTTTCTTTAGCTATCTCATTAAGCCCTGAAAGAATCTCTCTTAATCTATTTATGTTATCTGTATTTTCAGCCCTGTGAATAGTACATAATATAAACTCTTCTTGAATATAAAAATTAGATGGCTTATTTGCTAATTTTTTATAAAAGATTATTCCATCTTGCATTACATCACCAGAATTTATAACTTTACAATTAAAATTATTATATCCTTCATTTTTAAGATTCTGGATAGCTATATTAGTTGGACAGAAGAGTAAATCACTAACTCGATCAGTAAGTATTCTGTTTATTTCTTCTGGCATTTGCATATTAAAGCTTCTCAAGCCTGCCTCTATATGAGCTAGCTTTATATGTAGCTTACCAGCAACTATAGCTCCGGCTAAAGTAGAGTTTGTATCTCCATAAACTATTATCCAATCAGGCTTTTCTTTAAGAGCAATCTCTTCTATTTTTTCTATCATCTGACCAGTCATAGCACCATGAGATTTACCACTAACCCCTAGAAAATAGTCTGGTTTAGGAATCTTCATCTCATCAAAGAATATATCCGACATATTTGCATCATAATGCTGTCCTGTATGAACAATTATTTCTTTGATATTATTATATTCAGCTATCTTACGACTTACAGAACCAGCCTTAATAAATTGTGGTCTTGCACCTAGTATTGTTAGTATTTTAAGCATTTATAACATCTCTATAAACTTTATATAACTTCTCTTCTTCTATACTCCAGTTATATTTTTCTAGGACTGCTTTTTTTCCATTTTGCCCCATTCGTTCTGCCTCTAATGGATTATCTATTATATAGTCTATAGCTTTCGCTATCTCTTTAGGCTCTAAAGGATTTACACATATCCCACAATCATTACCCTCTACTATTTCTTTCCAAAAGAAAATATCTGAAGATATAACAGGTAATCCAGCAACCATATATTCAAACATTTTCACAGGTAATGCATCTAGATAATTAATAATTGGATGTAATGTTACTAACCCAGCCTTTGATTTACAATATACATTTAACACCTGGTCTCTACCTAAAAAACCTAACTCATTTACCTTTTGCCAGCCAACATACAGTTTTACTTCTTTTTCAGTCTTTTTTTCACTAAATTGTCCGCCCAAATTCAGCCTAGCTACGTTAACAAACTCCATAGCCTTTACCATCTCTTTTATACCTCTAGTCTCACATATACCTCCCACATAACAAACCTCGTCTTTTTTTTGATCCCAAGATGTATTATTTGATAGCTCTCCAATTATTGGGAAATTATTTATATCTACAGTATTTTGATTAATCTTTAAAAACTTATCTCTGATATATGGAGTTGCAGCTATGATATAGTCAAATTTCTTAGATGAGTATTTTTCATATATAGCAAAACATTTAGAAAGAATGATTCTTGTATATTTATTCAAATATGGTTTTCCAAGCAGCTGTTTTGGTAAATCTTCATGAGCATCAAATATTACTATTTTACCTAGCTTTTTAAGCTTCAATCCTATAGGAATTAGTTCTGGATCATGCAGATGATATATATCACTATCTAATTCTTTTGCTTTTTCAAAGACTTTCTTTACAGTCTTTGTCATACGCAAAATTCTACTACCACTTTTTGCTCCAACACCTAATATATCTATATTATTTATAGTTTCATCTTGCTTACCATCTGCAACTACTAAGCTAACTTGATAATTAACAAGTTTAGCAAGAGAGCTACACATTTTTATAAAAATACGCGTATCATATCTAGAATGTGCTGATGTCAGGTGAGATATTTTAATCAATTTTGACATTATATATTCTTTCCCATATAGATATATTATATAGTTTCCATAAGATATTTTTATTACTATAATCAGCTTTTTTTACAAATTGCTTAACTATTCTAGATCTACTAATTTCAGCTTTTATATTCTCTATATTAGCATCAATCCACATATCCGTAGGTGCTTCAAATCCAAACTTATTCTGCCTCCAAACAATATCTTTAGGCAATAAATTCTCCACAACCTTTCTCAGTAAATACTTTAAAAAACCTTTCTTAAATTTAAGCTTATCATCATATGATATCGCTGATGTAACAACTTGATAATCTACAAATGGCAATCTTGTTTCTATAGAGTGTCTCATTGAGTTTTTGTCCTCATATCTAAGTAGATGAGGCAGGTTTCTTACCATGATCTCTCTTTTTTGAAAGTTTTCAAATGTTTGAAAAGAGTAAATATCAGTATATCTCTTACTATCAAGAGTATGATTAAGTAATACTCTTTTGCTTCTATATTTTTTTTCTATCAAAGACAGTTGATTTCTAAAAAGAACTGCTACACTACCCTTCAAAACTCTTCTCTTAGATACTTTAAAAACTTTTAGCCTCTTAAAGTCTATTATAAATCTAACAATATTTAGCTTAGCCAGTAATGATGCGAAATAAAATGAGTAATAACTCTCATATCCAAATAATGTTTCATCGCCTCCTTGACCATCAAGCATTACTATACAGTTAAGTCTTTTTGCTTCTTTCATGACAAAATACTGCATAAGTATTGACGGGCCTCCAAATGGCTCCTCTTGAGTATATACAACTTCTTCAATATTATTAGAAATAGCTTTTAGACTTGGCTCTATGACAGATAAATCAAAGTTACAATAGTTAGATACTTTCTCAGCATATCCGCTTTCATCTGTCTTATTTTCAACAGACTTTGCATGAATAGCTATGAATTTACTTCCGCTATTATCTGTATACATTTTTGAAGCTAATGCGGCTATAGATGAACTATCAAGACCACCACTTAGACATGTACCAATTTTAACATCAGATCGAAGCCTTAAAGCTATAGAGTTCTTCAAACTATTACCCAAATGCTCAATAGCTTCAGACTCTTTTAGTTTAACAAGATGGCGACTAGGCTTTAAATCAAAGTATTTAAAGGTTTTATAATTATTATCTTCTAAATTATATATAAGATTATGAGACTGCGTTAACTTAAAAACTCCTTCAAAGAATGTTTCATTAGTATGCTCTTCTAAACTATAAAGTAAATAGTCCGCTAAAATATTTTTATTTACATATCTTTGTGGCAAATATTCTAAAATTTGCTTTATCTCTGAGCCAAATATAAACTTATTATCTACTTCAGCATAATAAAATGGCTTAACTCCGAACCTATCTCTACTACAAAATATTTCTTTTTTAACCTTATCATATATAGCAAATGACCACATACCATTAAACTGATTTACGCAATCATATCCCCACTTATCATAAGCCGCCAGTATGACCTCTGTATCTGTGTTTGATTTAAATTTATATCCAACCTGTTCTAGCTGTTCTCTAATTTCTAAATAATTATAAACTTCTCCATTATATGTTATGGTATATCTATCCATATAATGCATCGGCTGATGGCCGTCTTCACTCAAATCAAGTATTGCTAATCTCCTATGTCCAAATGCAAAATTAGATTCAAAGAAAAAACCCTCACTATCTGGTCCACGATGTATGATAAGATCATTGATATTCTTTATATCACTAAAATTAACCTCTAAATTATCTTTATTGATTATGCCACTAATCCCACACATTATCCTAAACCTCTATAAACTTCTAATAGATTTTTTTCCTGTTCTTCCCAATTAAAAATAGCTTTAACTTTTTTTATATTCGATTTGAGTTTTTCTTTATCTAGTCCTTCAGCTTCTGTGATTGCTTTTTTTAATCCATTTAATGTATTTTCTTTTGCTACTGTTCCGATCTTATTTGATTCAACTAACCTTCTCATCTCATACAAATTTGAAATTATAACTGGTATTTCAGCCATAATATATTCAAACATTTTATTAGGTGAACACAGATAATGATTTAAACAGTTATTTTCATAAAATAATAATCCAAAATCAGCACTGCTTGTATAATCAAGCAAAATCTCAGGTGCTACAGCTTCGTGAAAATATATATTCCTGTATTTGTCTGAACTTTCTTTTATTAAATTTTCAAGAGAGCCGTAACCCATAAAAACTATTACAGCATTTTCATTTTCTATACTTATAAATGTATCAAGAAGTATCTCAACTCCCCTGCCTTTTGATAAACCTCCTTGATATAGGAATATAGTTTGATTATCTTTTATACCTAGGTTTTTTCTGAATAAATTTTTCTTATTTATTTCTTTATATGGTGGTGCATTAAGTACTAATGCTGGCTTTCCTATATTATAAAGCTTCACATACTCATTTGCGATTGACTCACTTACAGTTATAACTTTATCAACATATTTTATTAACGATTTTTCTAAAATATATTTTAACTTAATACTGACTTTTGATTGATTAGGTATGTCATTTATCTCATATTCATGTGCATCGTATACAAGTTTTAAATTTTTATTAAAAAACTTCTTTATTATTACTCCTACAGGCAAAGCATTAAGGTCATTACAATGTACAGTGTCACTGGATTTATATTTTTTAACAACCTTATAAATAAATTCTAAATATTTGATTATCTGCACCAATTTATGCTTAGACCATTTTCGAGTTCTAAGTTTAATTCTATGTATAGGTATATTTTGAATACTATCAAACTCTTTTAATGGTTCTTCGTGAAGCGCTACAACCTTTACATCATATCCTGCATTTTTTAGTGATATATTTTCTTTTAAAACACGACTATCATTTTTAAAATTATTTAATACTATTGAAGTTACCTTTTTCATAAAATTTTCTACAAAACCTCAATATTAGATTTATCAGCTAAATTAGCGGTTGCATTTTTAGCATCAAAAATAACCTTAGTATTTTTTTGTACTAAGCTATAATCAAAACTACTATGATTTGCCCCTATAAAAACTAAATCAGCACTATTTAAATTACTAGTACTCAAATCTTTCAACCCAACTTTTTTAATATTTTTATACTTATATTCGTTAATATAAGGATCATAAAACTCAACATCCGCTCCCATAGACTCAAAAATATCTATTATTTTTAAAATAGGACTTTCTCTATAGTCATCAACATCATTTTTATAGGCTACACCTAACACTAATATTTTTGAACCATTTATAGGTTTTTTATATTTATTTAAAATTCGTGATACTCTTTCAACACAATACTCTGGCATCCGATCATTCACCATCATTGATGCTTCTATCATAGAGGTATGAAAACCAAACTCTCTAGCCTTCCAAGATAAATAATAAGGGTCTAATGGTATACAGTGCCCGCCTAATCCAGGACCAGGATAAAATGCTTGAAATCCAAATGGTTTAGTCTTAGCTGCTTCAATAACCTCCCAGTAATTTATACCCATCCTTTCACTAAGAATAGCCATTTCATTTGCTAAACCTATATTTATATTTCTATATGTATTTTCAAGTAGCTTTGTCATTTCAGCTACAGCTGTAGTAGATGTCACAAAAACATCACTTTCTAAAACCTGCTTATATACTTCAGAAATTAACTCTTTAGCATCTTCACCTATTGCTCCTACTACTTTAGGAGTATTTTTTGTTTTAAATTGTTTATTGCCTGGATCAACTCTCTCTGGTGAAAACCCCAAATAAAAATCATCCCCACATTTTAGACCTGAACCTTCTTCTAAAATTGGTTTTAATAGCTCTTCTGTAGTACCCGGATATGTTGTTGACTCAAGCACAACCATAGCTCCTTTCTTAAGGTATTTAGCTACAGCTCTTGCTGAATCCCTGACATAACTAATATCTGGCTGTTGGTAAGCATCTAATGGAGTAGGAACACATAGAGCTATAAAATCCACATCTTTTATAAAACTAAAATCCTTAGTTGCTCTTAACAGACCGCTTTTAACAACTTTTGATAAATCAGAGTCTATAATATCCCCAATATAATTCCTACCTTTATTAACTTGATCAACTTTCATATCTTGGACATCAAAACCTATAGTTTTAAAACCTACTAGAGCCTTTTCTACAGCTAATGGTAAGCCAACATAACCTAAACCAACAACACCTATGATTATTTCTTTAGACTTTATTCTCTTTAATAAACTACTTTTCATAATTATTTTTAACCATTTTAAGAATATTGTGCAACTTTTCGGCATGCTTTTTAAAATCAAAAGCTTTAGCCTGCTGTGAACTGTTCAAAAAATACTTTTCCTTTCCATGCTTATCCAATGAATATATTTGATTGATTGCTTTAACTATATTATTTATAGTAAATGGATATACATTAATTCCACACCCTCTTTCTTCTACAAAATTAAAATCTTTAACAGGATTTGTTAAAACTATTGGTTTAGCTGCCGCCAAATATTCAAATAGTTTATTCATTGAGATACCGTATTTATATAAGTTTGGTTTATCATCAATAATAATAATGTTTAAATCTGCTTTTGAAAGAATTGAAGGAATATATTTTTTTTCTACCCTTCCTTTAAACTCTATATTCTTTAACTTTTTTAATATACAGTCTTTCTTTAGCTTCTCTTCCTCAGACCCCTCGCCAAAAATAACTACTCTTACTTTTTCATCTTTAAGTTGTTCTGCAAGTTTAACAAGCTCTCTAATTTTATTGACCTTAGATATAGTGCCCGTATAAACAATCTTAAATAAGCTTGGATCATCTAAGTCTTTATCACTAAATACATATTTTTCTTTATTTTTATTAAATGTTTCTAAGCATACACCATTATTTATATAATAAATTTTTTCAAAATTTATATCACTATCCCAACCTTTGTCTATAATGTATTGTTTGCCGCCTTCTATAGTGAATACTATTGCAGATGCTTTTTTATAACACCATTTTTCTAACTTATATAAGGCTTTTATAATTAAATTTCTATTAGTCAAACGTGAATACTCAACTATCGACAATGGCCATAAATCCCTGACCTCACAAATACATGGGATTTTCATTTTTCTTGCTATATGCAAGCCAACATGAAGTGTTGATAATGGACCACTTGACGCGATAATAATATCTGTATCTTTAGGTATTATTTTTTTATAGGAAAAGAAAAGTTTAAAATAAAAATCTAAAACATTAAACCATCTTCGTTTAGACTGAATAGCTTTATACTTTAATGTATTAACAAAAATCCAATCATTATCATTATCATCTTTTAAAGTTCTTATTATCTTTTTATAAGTATTAACAATATAATCACTATGATGATCTACATTTGCACAAACTACTTTTACATTATGACCTTTTTTAGACAATTCCTTAGCAAAATAGTATTGACGTCCTCCTCTACCTTTATAAGCTCTAGTAGCATAGTGATCAATAATAACTATATTCATAATAAATTACTCTTATTACCTTTTAGTAAAATTTTGCCACTTAACCACATCTTGACACATATTATCTAGTGTTTTTTTTGTCTCAAAGCCTAGCTCTTCTTTTGCCTTTGAAACATCTGCAAACATTTTAGCTATATCTCCAGATCTTCTTTCAACTATCTCATAAGAGATTTCTTTCCCTAAAGCTTTTTCATAAGATTTAATTACTTCTAAAACACTAAAGCCTTTACCTGCACCTAAATTATATGCTCTACAACCTATCTTTTCATTCTGTAATTTTTCCAATGCAAGTATATGACCAATTGCCAAGTCCATAACATGTATATAGTCTCTTACGCCAGTTCCATCATCAGTTTCATAATCCCCACCAAAAACACTTAGCCTCTGACGAACACCGGATCCAACTTGTGCAATATATGGCATTAAATTATTTGGTATGCCTTCAGGATCTTCTCCTATTATTCCACTTTTATGAGCTCCCACTGGATTAAAATATCTTAAAAGAGCTATATTAAATTCTGGATAAGCATTTTGAATATCGTTAAGCATTCTTTCTATCATTAGTTTAGTCGCACCATAAGGACTTGTTGCACTTAAAGACATATCTTCTCTAAATGGTGGCTTATTATCAACGCCATATACAGTTGCTGATGAACTAAAGACTAAATTATTTATTTCGAACTCTTCCATCAACTCAATCAAATTCAAAGTCATATCAATATTATTTCTATAATATAATAAGGGCTTTTCAACGCTTTCACCAACTGCTTTCAATCCAGCAAAGTGAATAACTGAATCAATCTTATTCTCTATAAAAACTTTACTAAAAGCTACTTTATCAAGCATATTAAGTTTATAAAGCAAAAAATCTTTATATGTTATCTGCTTAATCCTATCTATAACTGATTCTTTACTATTTGAAAAATTATCAACAATAATAACTTTATAATTTCTTTCTAAAAGTTCAACAACGGTGTGACTACCTATAAAACCTGCCCCACCAGTAACAAGAACTGTCTTACTCATAAATATACCTTATACAATTTTTATCTATTTCTTCTTTGACTAATATTTGTTTTTCTTTTGGTTTTAAAAAACAAGATAATAGTTTCATAAAAATTACTCGACCTGTTTCTATTATTATTAATAGATCAAAAACTATATTCCATTTGCGAATATAAATTAAATCTAACTTTAATTTATTTTCTGGTAAAGTTTTATAACCAGTTAAAACTTGTGCATAACCTGTAATTCCTGCCTTTACTTTTGTCCTATATTTAAACTCTGGTGTATTTTTACTAAAAACTTCTATTAGCTCTTTTCTTTCAGGCCTTGGACCAACTACAGACATATCGCCTTTTAAAACATTAATAAATTGTGGTAACTCATCTAACCAGTATTTTCTAATAACTTTACCGACTTTAGTTATCCTATCATCATTATCTCCAGCCCAAATAGCACCTGTATTGTTCTCCGCTCCAACTTTCATACTACGAAATTTTACTAGCATAAAAGGTCTATCATCTTTAGTAATTCTTTCTTGAATAAAAAATGGATTTCTCCTATCTTCAATAAAAATAAATATCCCAACGATAAGCATTATAGGAAAAAATAAAACCAACATAATTAAGCTAAATAAAATATCAAAAAGGCGCTTAATAAAAATAGCCTCAAATGATAAGCCTAATCTTCTTATATTCATGGCTATACTATCTTCTAAAGGAATTAGAAAACTAGACCATACTGATATCTCATACTTTCTGGGAATAATAATTATATTTAGGTTTAACAAATTTAAATAAGTTATATCTTTTTCATTAAGAAAATTTAATGCCTTATCAGATATAAAAACTTGTCCTATAGCTTTAAGCTCTTGATCTAATGAATATCCATCTTTATCTGCAAAAAAATATTTAGCTACTTTTTCATTAGGTAATTTTATATTATTTACTTTAGTCCAAAGCCATTCTTTTTCATTTGTGGTACCAATGATTAAAATCTCATTATAAACTCTATTTCTAGAAATATTTCTAAAAATAAACCTTAATGGTATTAATAAAACTAACTGAATGAAAAAACCAAATATTATTAGACTTCTTGGAAAAGCAAAGCTCCTTGTAAAAAAAGCTGTAGACATTATAAAAATACTAATCATTAAACAGCATAGAAGTATTTTAAGAACATTTATTGATTTAGACGATCTAATACTACTAGTATATTCAGCTCCAAAAAAAACTATAAAACTCAATGCACATATAAATAATGTTAAAAAATAAAATGAGCTAAAATTTGTAACTTGATAATTTAAAAAATATAAAGGTAAAAAATAACTAAGTAGAACAATGCCAACTGCAAAAATAATCTCTATACTTTTTAAAAAATTATTCATATTAATCAACTTGTAATAAATTATTTCTCATAGCTAAAATAGTCTTTTCATAACTCTCAGAGTTAAAAATTGCTGATCCTGCAACAAAAGCATCTACTCCACAAGAAGCTATCTTTGCAATATTTTCAGGATTAACTCCTCCGTCAATTTCAAGTAAAATATTCTTATTTATACTTTTCATCCATTGAGATACTTCTTTTGCTTTATCTAATATTGCTGGAATAAACTTTTGTCCACCAAAACCTGGGTTTACAGACATTAACAAAATTCTATCTAATTTATCTACAACATATTTTAAGCTATCCAAACTTGTAGCAGGATTTAAAGCCAAGCCTGCTTGAATATTATAAGACTTAATTAACTGTAAGCTTCTATCTATATGCTCACTAGCTTCAGGATGAAATACTATACTAGTAGCTCCTGCTTCTGCAAAACTTTCTATTAAAGAGTCTACAGGTTTAACCATTAGATGAACATCCATCCCTGCTTTAATACCATAATCTCTTAATGATTTAAGTATCATTGGTCCAAATGTTAGATTAGGAACATAGTGATTATCCATAACATCAAAATGAATATTATCTGCCCCAGCCTCTAAAACAGCTTTAACATCATCACCTAGTTTTGCTAAATTTGCTGAAAGTATTGAAGGATTTATTTGAAAAAATCTCATTATAAAATTAATTTAATTGAGTTAATTAACTTAGAATTCTATCATATTCGTGATTAAGATTTGAGTATATAAGTAACTTTTATATAATATTAAATATGTGAGTATCATCTATTATTCACTTTTCAGGAGATATTAAAATGAATAGTCATATCAAGAATGCTATAGAAACTTTTGATTTAGAAATTAGAACTTTAGAAAATTTAAAAAAATCAATTGATGGAAACTTTGAAAAAGCTTGTGATTTAATATTGACACACAATAAAGAAAAAGGTCGTGTTATTGTAACAGGAATGGGAAAGTCTGGTCATATAGGAAAAAAGATTGCAGCAACACTTGCAAGTACAGGAACACCAGCTTTTTTTGTACACCCTGGAGAGGCTGGGCATGGTGACTTTGGAATGATTACAAGTAATGATGTTCTAATAACTATTTCTAATTCAGGAACTTCTTCTGAAATAATGGGGTTAATGCCTATGCTAAAACATCTTAAGATTCCTATAATTACAATAACAAGTAATCCTAACTCTATAATGTCAAACAATAGTACTATAACCCTTAATCTAAATGTAGAGAAAGAAGCATGTCCTCACAACCTAGCTCCAACTTGTAGTACAACAGCCACTTTGGTTTTAGGAGATGCTCTAGCTATAGCATTACTTAAAGCCAAAAATTTTACTGCAAAAGATTTTGCATTCTCCCATCCAAGTGGTGCTTTAGGTAAAAAACTAATTCTTAAAGTTGAAGACATAATGAGAAAAGACTCAGAAATTCCTATAGTTAAACCTACAGACTCAATTAGAGATGCTATATTAGAAATAAGTAAAAAAGGTATAGGCCACACTCTAATCTCTGAAAATAGCAAACTACTCGGTATATTCACAGATGGTGACTTGAGAAGAATATTTGAAACAACTAATTTTAGTAGTCAAGCAGCTATAAATACAGTCATGAAAGAAAATCCTAAAACCATCTATCAAGATGATATGGCTATTTTTGCTTTAGAAAAAATGGAAACCCATAAAATTACTAGCCTTGCTGTAGTAAATAAAGAAAATTCTATCTTAGGTGTAATCACTTTACATGACTTAGTTAAATTAGGCCTAAAATAATAAAGATTTATTTGAAAGAAAAATTAAATTGATTATTAAAGAACGTTACCCATTAATACACTATGATAACCAGCATCTACGTGAATATTCTCACCCGTAATACCAGAAGCCATATCTGAACATAAAAATGCAACCGTATTACCAACTTCCATAATATCAACATTCTTTTTAAGCGGTGATACTGTAGCATTGTAATCAAGCATTTTCTTAAAGTTAGATATTCCTGATGCTGCTAAAGTTTTGATAGGACCAGCTGATACACAGTTCACATTAATTCCATCTTCACCTAACGCTAATGCTGTATATCTCATAGTAGCTTCTAAAGATGCCTTAGCAACACCCATAGTGTTATAACTAGGCATAGCTTTTTCAGCACCAATATATGTAAGACCAACAATCGAAGCTTTTCTACCTTTCATCATCGCTCTACCTTCTTTAGCTAATGCTGCAAAAGAATATGCGCTAATATCATGAGCAATTGCGAAACCTTCACGAGTAACACAGTCGATAAAGTTACCTTCTAGTTGGTCACGAGGAGCAAAAGCAATAGAGTGTATAAGACCATCAAGACCATCCCAAACTTTAGCTAACTCTACAAATAAGTTCTTAATTTCTTCATCAGAAGTAACATCACAAGGAAGAACAGCTGCAGGATTAAATTCAGCCGCAATCTTTTCTACTCTTTCTTTAAACTGGCCAACGTATGTAAAAACAAGCTCAGCACCTTCTCTATGTAAAGCAGTTGCTATACCATAAGCAATCGATTTATTACTTAGAAGACCTGTAACTAATATTTTTTTACCTTTTAGAAAACCCATGTTATTCTCCTTTTTGGATTTATTAAAACTTTTTAGCAGTAAAAACCCATGTAAGGTATAATTACTACGACGCATATAAAGAACATTATAAATAATACTATTTTAAAAATCACTATTTAATCTTTATTGAGGCTATAGAGAAAATGAGTACTAATTATAAAAAAAAGAAGGTTATCACAGATCCTAGAGGTGAAGTAAGCTTTGATAGAGCAAAAGCAGCATGGGATATTATGAAAATAACTTCTGAATTAGTTGAAGGCTATGAAAGACTAGATAATATCACTCCTGCCGTAAGTATTTTTGGATCTGCTAGATTAAGAGAAGGAGACAAACACTATGATGCTACAAAAAAACTAGCAAATAGGCTCTCTCAAGAAGGCTTCTCTGTTATTACTGGCGGCGGACCTGGAATAATGGAAGCTGCTAATAAAGGTGCTTATGAAGGAAGCTCAATTAGCGTTGGTCTAAATATAACCCTGCCTCATGAGCAAAGAGCAAATAATTATCAAGATGCTTCTTTATTTTATAGATATTTCTTCACTCGCAAAGCAATGTTTGTTAAACATTCTATGGCTTATGTTGTTATGCCTGGAGGATTTGGAACTTTAGACGAACTATTTGATATTACAACTCTAGTACAAACAAAGAAAAAAGCATATATGCCAATTATACTTTTTGGAAAAGATTTCTGGGAAGGATTATTAGATTGGATTAATACTGTAATGATTGATAAAGGTGTAATAAATAATGAAGATAGAATGCTATTGCATTTAGTAGATGACATAGATGAAGCTTGTGAGATTATAGAGTTACACTATAAAAATACATATCACTCCCAAGATCACTGCAAAATTGTATTTTAAGGAAAACATGGATATTAATACTGTTTCATCAACAATAATAACAAATGCTTTACCAATTATTACAGTATTTACTGTTCTTATTCACATTTTTTGTGGATTGAGTATTGCAAAAGATATACCCAAAGTTTTAGATAAAAGACTAACTACAATTTTACTACCAAAGAATATATGGATATTAGTTGGTTTAGTCTTTGGTATTTGGGGTATATTAATATATTGGTTAATCCACCACTCAAATATCTCTAAAGGTTAAATCTCATTTATAAATATGTCCTTTCGCTCAAGTGCAAAGCTTGTAAAATCCCTATATATCTTCTACTATAGGCAATAAGCTTATAAAAATAAATTTCATATGAAAATAGCAGTTATAATTAATAAAGACTGTCGCAACTATAAAAAAAATAAAGACTTAATTAAAGAATTTGAAAATAATATCTCTTGTGACAAATTCATAATCAAAGCAAAAGATCTTGTTTCTACATTAAAAAAAGCTCAAATATACCCTATCGTTATTATAGGCGGCGGAGATGGCACTATTCATACTGCTGTACAATACATCAAACCTGAGCAGGTTTTAGGTGTCTTACCTATTGGAACATTAAATCATTTTATTAAAGATGCACATTTACCTCAAACAGTACAAGAATTAATAAAAAGTATTAAAGCAAATAGAATAAAGAATATTGATTTAGTCTCTATTAACAATGAAAAAGTCATAAATAATATTTCTTTTGGTTTCTATCCTTACTTTGTAAAAAAAAGAGAAAAAATAGAAAAATCTATAGGGAAATTGCTTGCATATTTTCCAGCTTTTTTCCGACACCTATTAAGACATAAACCTTTGAATCTCAACTTAGAATATAATTCAAATAATTCAGACATAACTACACACTCTTTAATTATAAGTAATACTCCATACGAGATTAGTTTTCCAGTATCTATTGTTAGAGATGATTTAACCTCAGAGACTATGGGTATATACTATATAAATACTTTAAAAAATGTATTTCAAGCAAGCTCTGATAAAAGCTTCTGGAAAGTTGAGCAGACAAACCATAGCATAAAAATAAAAACTAAATCTAAACACAATATAATAAAGGTAGGGATAGATGGAGAAGTTATTACCCTGAAATCTCCATTAAATATTTCTATCCTTCCTAAAGCATTAAAGGTATTTTACTAAGCATGAAAATATTACATATTTCTGACCTACACTTTGGCTATCATGATGAGCATCTCATTCAAAATTTTAAGAAATTTACTAGAATAGAAAATCCAGATTTAATAATAATTACTGGTGACTTAACACATCGTGCTAAAACTGATCAATTTGAAGATGCTAAGGAGTTTATTAAGGATTTGCCTTGCAAAACTCTTTGTATACCTGGTAATCATGATGTTCCTTTATATAGAGTAGATAAGCGTCTTTTCTCTCCTTTTTCAAAATATAAAAATATTATGAATCTTCCAAAAGAAATTTCTTTTGAAAATGATCTAGTTAATCTAATTGGTTTAAACTCCGTTAATCCAAGATCTGTAAAGAAAGGAAAGCTAACTAGTCTCCAACTTGAACGTATAGATAATTATTTCAGTAATGAAAATAAATGGAATATATTAATGTTTCATCACAACATATCTAAAATTGAAGATCTTCATAATCCACTACATTCTTCTAAAGACTTGATAGAAATTGCTAAAGATCGCCCTATTCATATTATTTGTACAGGACATCTACACTATAGTCATGTAACCCCAATAGATGAAAAATTTCCAATAATTGCACATGCCGGATCTCTTTCATGCAAAAGAAAGAATGATAATTATAATAGTTTTTTTAGCTTTGATGTTGATTTAAAAAACTTAAAAATAACTAAACATATCTATAAAGAAGATAATTTTATAAAAGACGCTTATTGGGAATTCTCAAAATAAGATTATGCAGCGATAGCTAATAAATCTTCTCTAATAATATTTAACAATCCATCCTCACCAAGACAATGTCCAAGACCTTTTATAATTTGTATATTTTCAAATCCTTTCTCGAAATATTTATTATCTGTAACAATATCTAATTCAGCTAGCATAACTCTAATTCTAGGATCAAATTTACCCATAGAACCATTTAAAAGCATTAGAATATGACAACCAAAAAAATCTTTAGGCGCTGATTTCAATAAAATACGCACCGATTTTGAATGTAAAAAGAAAGGAGTAATCATACATAACTTACTAAAATGCCTTTCTTCAATTATTGAAGTTATACATGAGGACATAGATACTACATATATATAATCATAATTATCAAAATTATGTTCTGACAATATTTGCTTTAGTCTTTTTCTAACCAAGATAGGTTTGCCTATATGAACAACTGTAAGGTTAATTTTTTTATTATTTACATCAATAGTTTGTTTAAAAGAATTTTCACTACTATATCCTCTAATAACTAAAATATTCATCTTGCTTTTCTTACCCTTGAAATTAATTTATCTTACTTTCTCATCTATTAATTCTATTTGGTATCCATCAGGATCTTTTATAAAAGCTATTACTGATGTTCCACCTTTAACTGGACCTGCTTCTCTAGTAACTATACCGCCCTTTGCTTTTATTTCATCACAGGTTTTGTATACATCATTAACTTCCATACATAAATGTCCAAAAGCATTACCATGATCATACTCATGAGCCTCCCAATTATAAGTAAGCTCTAAAGCAGTATTTTCATTTATATCTCCGTATCCCAGAAATACTAAAGTATATTTATATTGTGGATTATCAGATTTTTTAAGAACTTTCATCCCTAATACGTTTGTATAGAAATCTATAGATTTATCTAAATCTTTAACCCTCAACATTGTGTGTGCAAATCTCATCTTTATTTCTCCTTCAAATTTGTCATTAAAGCAGGTTTTTGCTATATTATAGCAGATTTTAACTCCCCTGTTCGCAATACCTCCAGGGTTAACAAAACTAAGGATTCTAGAAGTGACAAACTTTGAACTGCTTTTTCTATATACGATTATAGATTTCTTTATAGCGTTTTTAGCATATCGCCTATTTGGCAAAAAAGGACTTATTGTTTTTATAATTATTAGTGTTATTGCAGCAAATATACAAGTAAACAAAGGGATTGACTACTCTGTTTTTGGATATACATTTTCAGCTACGATGGGGAATGTAATGTTTGGTGGAATATTTTTAGCTAATGATTTACTTAATGAAAAATATGGAAAAGATGAAGCTAGAAAAGCCGTATTTATTTCAATATTTGCAGGGCTCTCCTTTGTTGCATTAATGTGTTTTTCAACTTTTTATCAAAGTATAACCTCTGATGAATACTATAAAAACACTAATGAAGCTATGGATTTATTTTTTTCCATTAATGGAGGAGCTCTAAAAGCTATTATAATAGGTAACTTAGTCTATCTAATTTCTCAGCTTTTTGATGTATTTATTTACGCAAGATTTAAAAGCTATAACTCAGATTTAAAGTGGCTTTGGTTAAGAAATAGTGGCTCTACTGCCATTTCACAGCTTATTGATACAACACTTATAACATATGGATTTGCTTTTGCTGGAATTATCCCAATGGAATATGCTTTAGAAATGGTCTTTACTACTCTGCTTATAAAATATATTGTGACAGCCATTAACTCGCCTCTTTTTTATCTAATAGCCTATGTTAAACCTAGTAAGAAATTTATTTAGAACTGAATTAAATCTAACTCTTTTAAAGCATGAAATATTCCATCTTCAAAATTGCTCTTAGTTATTAACGATGCTTTTGCTTTTAACTTGTCAGAAGCATTATCCATAGCAATACCACAATCAACTTTATCAAACATTTCTAAATCATTATTACCATCGCCAAAAGCATAAGTTTTATATCCTTCTAGACCTAGATGTTCTATCACTTTAGATATTCCATCTGCTTTTGTATGATTCTCAAGATAACAATCAACATACCCACAAGAAAAGTGCTCAGCTACCACATATCCCTTACCTAGCGCTTTACGCAAAGCATCAAGATCAACATAGTCTGCCATTATCAATGCATTATAAATAATCGCATTATCTAGATTTTTAGCTTCAATAATTTTTTCTTTATTAACTATTACACTATTATAAAAATTCTTTAGCTCTTTTGACTCTAAACTCTCAACATAAGCTTTATCACCTTCAAACATCCATGGGTGATTATTTTGTTCACAGAAATCTAAAACTCTATTAATAGCTTCTTCTGGAAAAAGTTTCTCATAAACCAATTTATTATCAATTCTAACCACAGATCCATTAGCAGTAACAAATCCATCCATATCTAACTCATACACAGAATTTGGTACAAAGGCTTCAGTTCTACCAGTCGCTATAAAAGTTTTATGTCCTTTAGAGCGTAATTCATTAATGGCATCTATACTTTTTTTAGAAACAACTAGCTGTTTGTTTTCTGGATAAACTAGAGTTCCATCAATATCAAAGAAAAATGCTTTTTTCATATAATCAAAACCTCAATAAAACCTATACTACAACATTACTATCTTGTTCTAATATATTTTTTAACCAACAAAAAGACTCCTAATAATATAACTACTATATTTACGCTTAGCATTACATAGCTAGACAAGCTACTATAATTCACCATAAAAAATTCATTATAAACACTATATAATAGTACCATCATTTGGTAGAGCGCAAATATTAAAAGACCATCCCTATAATGTTTAGCAATTAGTATTAAACCAAATATACTCACAATATCCTCTAATACAAAAACTGCTGTAATGACTGGATCAGCCTTAAACATCGTATAATAGAAACCTTTTGCAATAAAGCACTCTAGCAATATACACATTAATACAAATAAAAATATCACAAATAACTTTTGTTTATTCTTTATACTCTCAAAATCTTTTTTATTATTTCTAATAAAATTAATATATCCAAATAGATAAATAGACATATATAAAGCAGTCTCTACTATTGTATACACCATATAATCATGCTGACCTTGCATATATAAGAATGCCAATATTACTGGAATGCTATTTGCTAAGACTAAAAATAACCATGCACTCTTCCTATTTAGAACAATATTAATAATAAATAAAAAAGGTAAAACAAAGCTTAGAATCCCTATTATATAGGCCATAAGTTTCCTTAATAAATCATATTACTAGAAATAATTTTCTCATATTTCAGATAATGATACTTTTATCAATCACCATTAACTATATTTCTTGAGTCATGTCCTATAGTTCTAGTAATATCTCTAGCTCCATGACCTATAGCATCACCCATGTCTTTAAAATTTTCTTTGATTGAACCATTATGTTTTTCAGTATCAGAACTACTACTAATACTAGAGCTGGAACTATCACTATCATTTGAGCATGATGCGAGCAATATTATCAATATAATAGATATACTTAATTTTATATATTTCATATAGATATTCCTTATGAATTTTGGATGAATTATAGCTATTAAACTATAATTTTGAAAGATTGATTAAAAATATAATTACTGAAATATTAGTATAGCTTTCTAAAAAAGAAACATAGCATCGCCATAGCTAAAAAACCTATACCTTTCTACTATTGCATGATGATATGCTTTCATAATATTTTCTTTACCTGCAAAAGCACTAACAAGCATTATTAGTGTAGATTTAGGTAAGTGAAAGTTTGTAATCATAGCATCTACAACATTAAACTTTTTTCCTGGATATAGAAAAATATCTGTCTCTCCTTGATAAGGTTGAATTTCACCATTTTGCCCAGCTGTTTCAAGTGAGCGTACAGAAGTTGTACCAATAGCTATTACTCTTCCACCATTTGCTTTTGTTTGGCGAATCTTCTCACAAACATCTTCTGGTACTGATATAACTTCTGAATGCATTTTGTGATTATTTACATCATCAACCTGTACTGGCTTAAATGTTCCAGAGCCTACATGTAGTGTTATATAAGCCGTATCAACACCTTTATTTTTTATTTGCTGCATTAACTCTTCTGAAAAATGAAGCCCCGCAGTTGGTGCAGCAACTGAACCAAGGTCTTTAGCATATACAGTTTGATAACGCTCCGCATCAAACTCTTCATCTTCACGCTTCATGTATGGAGGTAATGGAATATGCCCAAACTCTTCCATTAGCTGATAAATATTTTTATCACCTTGCAACTCAAGTAGATACATTCCACCATCTTTTTCTAGCACTTTAGCTAAAGTATCTTGAACATATATTTCGCTTCCAATAACTGGTGAACGATTTGCTTTAATATGTGTTTCAAATATTTTTGGCGTTTTTATTTTCTCTATTAGAAACTCTAATTTTGCACCAGTTGCCTTCTGACCATACAGCCTAGCTAACATCACCTTACTATTGTTAAAGACAAGTAAATCTTTAGAATTTATAAAATCTATAAAATCTGTAAATTTATGATCCACTATCTCGCCAGTCTGCTTATTTAACTTCAACAATTTACTAGCATCTCTATTTTCTAGAGGATAACTAGCAATTAGCTCTTCTGGTAATTTATAATCAAAATCATCTGTTTTCATTTAATAAAATTGTTTTTAAAAACTTTTGGGCAAAATATTACCATAACTTAAATAATTGATATAACAATTTAGGTCATTATCAACCTAATATGCTATTATCCGTAGATATAATAATTTAAATATAAATATTTATGTTATTCTCAGACTTACACGTAAGCCAAGATATTATAGAAATATTAGAAAATAAAAATATCAAAACACCTACAAATTCACAAATTTTAAGCTTTGAGAAAATTTTAACTGGAAATAATATTTGGCTAAAATCACCAACAGGTAGTGGTAAAACACTAGCTTATATTTTACCAATCATAAATAAATTATTAACAGATAAAAAACCTCTAACACAAGTTGTATTTTTTACACCCACTCATGAATTAGCTATTCAAATTAGTAATTTTATAAATGAGACTTTCTCAAATATAGGCATTAAATCATTAGCATTAATTGGTAAAGCATCGATAGATAGACAAAAAGAAAAGTTAAAGAAAAAACCAAATATTGTCGTTGGTTCTGTTGGGAGAATTCTAGAACTTATTGATCAAAAGAAACTAAAAGCCACTCATTTACAATACTGTATTATAGATGAAGCAGATCGTATGCTTGAAGATGATAGTTTAAGACTTTTGAAACAAATTATTTCTAAAACTACAAATCTACAATATATATTAGGTTCTGCTACTATCAAAAACCATGCCTTTGATATTGCTAATAGTTTTATAGAAAACCTAGAGCTTGTTGATAACTCAAAAGAAATAGAAACTATAGAGCATAGTTATATTACTGCTGATGGCAACCGTAAAACAGATACATTACGAAAGTTACTTAACAAAATATCTCCAGCTAAATCTATAGTATTCTTACATAGAAATAATGATGTAGATTTTGTCACAAAAAAGATAGATAAACTAGAATGTGGTGTTGGCTCTATTCATAGTGAACAAGATAAAATTGATAGAGCTAATACCATCAAAAAATTCAAAAATGGGCAGATTAAAGTTTTAGTTGCCTCTGATGTCGCAGCTAGAGGGCTCGATATTAATGATGTCGATTTTGTAATAAATTATGATATCCCATCCAAACCAGAAGACTATCAACATAGAGCTGGCAGAACAGGCCGTATGGGTAGATCTGGCAAAAGCATCCTTATAATTACAAAAATAGAATTTTCTTATATTGAAAAACTACAAAAAAAATTAAACATCAATATTAAGAATGAAGTTTTTAATAAAATATTATAAAACATCAATTATAAAGCTTGTTTAACTATAGTTTTCTTAACTAAATTATTTTTATTTACAAAATTTAGGCCAAATTTTCTCAAGCTACTAATGACACTATTATTACTAGCAAACACTTCTTTAAATGCTTTCATCAAATATATCATTTTTGTATTGTCTAATTTGCGTTGTCTTTGATACTTATCTAATGTCGATAAAGCACCTAATATTCTACCTTTTTCAAAAGCCTCACTTAGAACATCTACTAAAACTTGAACATCCTTAAAGCCTAAATTAATACCTTGTCCAGCTAAAGGATGTATAGTATGGCAAGCATCACCTACTAAGACTACCCTATCTTGGATATACTCTTTCGCATGTCTTTCAGCTAGAGGAAAACTAAATCTTTTAGAAAGAAGCTTCACTTCGCCTAGCATTCCATTAATAGCCTTAGAAAGCTCTTTTTGGAAATCACTATCATCTAAAGAATTAATATAGTCCACATATTCTGATTTTAATGACCAAACTATTGAAGCTCTTTTTTGATCTTCTAATGGTAGAAAAGCCAATACTCCCTTATCATAGAATCTTTGATATGCAGTAGCTTCATGAGATTTTTCTAACTCTAAAGTTGCTACAATAGCTGTGTGATCATAAGCTTTTACTTTTGTTGGAAAATTAAAATAATCCCTTACAAATGAGTTAGCTCCATCAGCTCCAACTAGTAAATTTGCTTCTATTTCTAAATCATCAAATTTTACTCTAACAGTATCTTTATATCTTTGTATTTCATTAATCTTAGAGTTTTCTAATATTTGTATATCTGTTGATCTAATTTTATTTAAAAGTGAGTCTACTATAAGCTGATTTTCTACAATATGTCCAAGGTTATGCTCTGATATTTCTTCAGCTGTAATGTTTATATATTCATCTGGAGTATCATCCCACACTCTCATCATATAATATGGAGAAACTCTTTCATCTTTTATAGAACTCCATACATCAAGCTCTTTAAGAAAATTTTGACTATTATGATTTATAGCACTAACTCGTGTCTCTACTCTATCATTAGATAACTTCTTAACAGGTATTTTACCAGCTTCTACTATTACTACTTGGATACCTTTATTGTATAAAGCTAATGCTAGTGACAAGCCAACCATACCAGCACCAATTATTACTACATCTTTTTGTAACATTACTCTACAACCTTTCTCATTAGTGTTGAGCCTTTACTAAATTTACCCATCATTAATTTACTAAATGTTTTTTTAGCTGTTTTACTTCTTTGTAATAAATGCAGCCCTGTATTTCTAAGTGTTTTTAAAGCAAAATTATCTGAAACAAATAGTTGTATAAAACTATGTGTAACTTTCACTGTCCTTTTATGATCAGATTTTCTGACATCTGCAAAATTTTGTAAAACATTTGTGAGCTTTTGTTTATCTGTTATATCTAAGTCTTTAAATAAATCATATAAACAGCCAATATCTCTGATACTTAAGTTTAAGCCCTGTCCAGAAACTGGATGAAGGAAATGTAAGGCATTTCCAAAAAATAAAACATTCTCTTTAAAAACCTTTTGTGACTGTACTAAATATAATGGAAAAACTATAGGTTTCGAAATATTAAGAAACTCTCCTAATCTATATCCAAACTTTTCTTGCACAAATCTTTTAAGCTCATTATCTGATAATTTAACTATAGGGTCTACCTTATCTCTATCTACAGTCCATACGCAAGCCATCTTATTATCATCTTTTGGTAAAAGTGCTAAAACCCCATCACCAATAAATCTTTCATAAGCTACACCTTGATGATCTAGTTCTATATCAATATCAAAAACTATAGCATCTTGCTTATAATCTTCATTATCCGCTAAAACACCAAGCTGTTTTCTAATGCTGGAATTAGCTCCATCACAAGCTATAAATAAATCAGCTTTAATTTTTTTTTGGTTATTTTCTGAATCTCTAATATTCAAAACATATTCATTTTGTTCGTCTGAAATTGATTCAACTGTAGTTAAAAATGCTTTTGTTATATTTTTAGTCTCAGATACCCTTTTCAGAGCAACTTCTAACAATAGTCTCATCTTAACAATATACCCTAGAAAAGGAAGGTTTTCTTCTTCAGCAGAAAGCTCTGCTCTACCATAATTTCCTTTATCAGATACATGTACTTTTTTTATCGGTTGAGAATCACCCTCTATTTCTGACCAGAGATTTAAGGCGTTTAAAATTGCTGTTGATGAATATGATAAGGCTAAACTTCTATTATCATTTTTTACTACTAACGCATCTTTCTCAATATGTAAAATTTGAAAACCTTGTTTAGCTAATGATAATGATGTTAGAAGACCAACAACTCCTCCACCAACAATAACAATATTATATTTATCTTTCATCACAAATTATTTACACACTTTCACTATCTATAAGCAACACAGCAACCTTTGTATATTCAACTAGCTCCATAAAGTCTTCTTCACTAGCATCTCCTTCATCCAAAGCTTCATAATCCATATAAGAGATTTGCATAAGGTCACGTATAGCTTCTTTAACTTCCTTTGAATTACTATTTTCATAATCTAATCCAAATAGCCCCACACCTGATAAAAACCCTTTTATCCAATATGTTAATGCTTCTGCTCTATAACTTAAAATTTCTGTATCTTCTGGTATAAACAAATCAAAGCTAAGGCCTTTTTCATCAAATTGCTCTTTAGTATAGTCATAGAGTTTTTTCATAACACTAATTGCAGAAGTTGCAACAACGTCACCATTCTCTATAGATTTCGTCATCAATGAATCAGCCCATGCTGTAAATTTAACATCCGCACCAAAACTAAATAATGCACATAACAATCCATGAGCCTCTGAAGAGTTTGTTAAAGCTTGCATAACTCTTAAAGCTTCTGTTACATCAGAATAACTAGGTTTTTTATTTTCCATAGAAATAATTTATTAATAATATTACTTTTATCTAATAGCCATTTTACTTCATCTAATCTTTTAGTAGTAGATTAATATTGAAATAAAACCTAAATAGCCATTAAAAGTTATTGCTACAAAGCATCATAAACATTTATAATTACATTGAAGTTTATATAGTGTTATCTGGATTGTTTGTGATTTAGCTTCAATCTTGAGCCGATACATTTTACAAAGGGAGTCTTGGTATTTTATCTAGAGTGCATGCTTTTGCTTTTGCCAGAAAGAAGCCCAACGATAAAATTATGACACCCACTTTTACTGTCCTGGGATCAAGGACATTGAGTTAAAACGACAATCTGGATAGCCACCCTTTTATGATAAAAAAAGAGTTTAGACAAGAGCTTTTGCAAAAACGAAGAAATCTAGAAAACAAATGGTTCCTATCTGAACAACTAAACCTTAAAGCTATAAAATATCTAAAAGATAATTTTAACAAGGATGTAAAAATAGCAAGCTATAGCTCTTTTCGTGATGAAGTTGATACTAGTACTATAAATAAATATTTCCAAGTTTACTTACCCATAATACATCCTTTTATAAAACGTAGTTTATGGTTTGTGAAAGATACTATTAAATATCGCCAAAACAAATTCAATATTCCTGAACCTATTTATTCAATACAAGATATATTCGCTCCTTGGGAACTTGATATTATTTTAGTGCCACTAGTTGGCTTTAATGAAAAAAAATACAGAATGGGCATGGGTGGAGGCTTTTATGACTACTCTTTCAAATTTAAAAAGTCTTTTAATTCTCCTTTAACAATAGGACTTGCCTTTGATGAACAGCAAAATAATGATATTATCATAGATAGTCATGATATTGCTCTTGATGTAATTATCACACCTACAAGGATTTTATAGATGAACTCTTCTGCAATTGCTACAGAGATAAAAGAAAGAATTTTAGAAAAAATAGATAGTAATGCAGAAATAAATATTATTGATGAAACACATAAACATAAAAAGCATAAAGGGTTCATTGAAGGTAAATATCACTTTTTAATTGAAATAAATTCTAGAGAACTAAATAATCTAAGTAGATTGAAAGCCCATCAAGAAATATACAAAAGCTTAGAAGATTTAATGCAACATATTCATGCTTTATCAATAAAGCTAATTAATTAGGAAATAGATCATGCTTGATATGATATTACATTTAAATTCTTATATAGATTATTTTATTAACTATTTAGGTCCTTGGTTTTACGTTTTATTATTTATTGTTATCTTTTGTGAAACTGGAATTGTCTTTGGTTTACTGTTTCCTGGGGACTCATTATTATTTGCCATTGGAGTAACAGCTGCAGCGACTAGTTTAAATATTCATACAGCCATTATTACAATATGTGTTGCTGCCATAGCTGGAGATTCTTTTAACTATATAACAGGAAAAATAATAGGAGAAAAAATCTTCACCAAAGATGCCAAAATTCTAAAAGCATCATACTTAAAGAAAACTAACTATTTCTTTAACAAATATGGTGGTAAAACTATTATTTTTGCTAGATTTATAGCATTTGTAAGGACTTTAGCTCCTTTTGTAGCAGGTGTAAGTAAAATGAATTATCCTAAGTTCGTATTCTTTGGCACTATATCTGCTATCTTATGGTCTTGTTCAATAACGTATATTGCTTTCTTCCTTAGTGAAAATCAATTTGTCAAAAGATACTTAAGTTTAATAATAATATGTATAGTTAGCATTGTTTTTATTCATTACTTAATAAAAATAATTCTACAAAGATTAATAGCAAAAAAATAGTTTACGTTTTTTTAGCCAATACCTTATAATTGACGGATTAGTATATATTATTAACGTAGGCAATGGACTTATTTACAGTACTTTTAGATATAATATTACATCTTGATCAACATATAAGCACTTATATTAATCTTCTTGGAAACTGGTCTTATGTTTTATTATTTATTGTTATCTTTTGTGAAACAGGTCTTGTAGTAACTCCTTTCTTACCAGGAGACTCTTTACTTTTTGCTATTGGACTAACAGCAGCTGCTACTACATTAAATGTACACCTGATTGCGCCCTTACTTGTTATAGCTGCAATTCTTGGTGATTCTTGTAATTACTTGATTGGAAGATATATTGGTAAAAAGATATTTAAACCTGATGCCAAAGTTTTAAAAACAAAACATTTAGATAAAACACAAGCATTCTTTAATAAGTATGGTGGAAGAGCTATTATACTTGCAAGGTTTATGCCTTTAATTAGAACATTTATGCCATTTGTAGCTGGTATGAGTAGAATGAATTACCCTAAGTTTGTAGCTTTAGGTGTTATTGCTGCTATTATCTGGGTTTACTCAGTAACTTATACAGCTTTTATTTTTAGTAATAATGATTTTGTAAGACACAACTTTGGCTTATTCATTATGGTAATTATTGTTGTATCTTTGATTCCTGCGGCTATTTCTATTTTAAAAGCACTTATAACATACATAAAAGATCGCAAATAATAACCTAGTTATCTTTTAATCTTAAATAATCAAGCAAGAGCTTTCTACTTTTAAGCTCTCTCCTATCCAAACAAGCATTTATACTTATTTTAGTGATTTTACCAATATAAGCTAAATCTTCTTCGTCCCACAAAACCATTGAATCATATATCTTTTTTATAGATTTTCCAGATATTTTTGAAGTGTCCTTTTCAACCATTAGTTTAAAGCCTGTCAAAGGAATAACTTCATAAAATTCATCTAATTTTATTTTTTCACCAGCAATATCTTTATCTGTACAAATAGTTTGGCCTAGTGAATTTAATAATTCTAACTCAAACATTCTCAATAAATATTTGTAATTATTTTCATTTATATTTTTTATTAAAAAATCATATTTTCTAAATAATGCTTCTTCTTCATGAGAATAAGTTAATAATAAATACATTAGCTCATTAACATATTGTATGGATAGCAAAATAATATAAGAACTCTTATAGTTAGACTCGACAAACTCTATATTAAATACTTTATTTAAGCCATCTCCTTTTTTACTAAAACTTATTTCTCCTCTAAGCTTTGTAATTGGTTGATATAGATTTTGTTGTTTTTTATTTACTCTAATAATTGCTGATAGCTTTCCAAACTCTAAAGTAAATAAAGACACTAGAATAGAATTTTCTTTATACTTTTTTTGATGCAATATATAAAAATCATAAAGTTTACCCTTCATAAATTTTATCTATTAGCTCCATTATCTGAATAGCTCCTCGGATCTTAGTGTCTGGTATACTAAATAAACTAATTAACTCTTCAAGCTTAAGCCCAGACAAATGTGCTTTTATTTTAAGCTCACACTGTAGCCATTTTGTCATAGCTAAAATATAAGGATCACCCCAAACCCTAAAAGAGATCTCTTTTCCTACATACATTTCTATAATTGAAAAACTATCTTCTACTTTATAAAGCTTCTGACCTACTGCAATAATGCCATCTTTTTCAGAAACCTGAGAAAGTAAATTTTTGACCTTACTGTTATACATCAGCATAGTCCTTATTTGGTAATAAAGACCTTAAAAGTCTAACTTTATGATTAATCGCTTCAGCTAAGCTTTTTACACTCTCAACTGTCGTCATAATCCCAAAAGAAATTCTTAAAGTCGAATCAGCTTCTTCAGCTGTTAAGCCAATAGCTGTAAGAACATGAGATGGCTCTATTGAGCTTGAAGTACATGCAGAGCCCATAGATAAAGCAAATTCATCCAACATCGCCAATAAAGTTTCTCCTTTAATTAACTCAAAAGTTATATTAAGTATTCCTTCATAACTATTATCTAAATCAGTGTTTATTTTTATATAATCTTCTTTATTTAATTCTTTAAGAAAAACATCTCTAAGATTTTCTATATAAAGTAGGTTTTCTTCTTTATTGCTAAAAATTTCTTCAGCAGCGATACTTAAGCCCAGAATCTGATGATTTGCTAAAGTACCTGCTCTTTTTGAAAATTCTTGAGCTCCGCCATGAGTTTGTTTTTGTAATTTCACTTTAGGTGACTTAGAGCTTACATATAAAAAACCTATACCTTTTGGCCCATATATTTTATGCCCTGACACAGATAGCAAATTAATATTCATATCTTTAACATTTATATCTATCTTTCCATATCCTTGAGCAGCATCAACATGAAATAAAACATTATTTCTTTTCGCAATCTTGCCAATTTTAGATAAATCATTTTTAACACCTAGCTCATTATTAACAGCCATTAAACTAATCAATACCGTTTGTTCAGTTATTGCATTTTCTAAATCTTCTAAATTTATATTACCTTTATTATCAACGTCTAAATAAGTAACATAAAATCCTTTAGTCTCTAAATACTGACAAACTTCTAAAACGGCTTTATGTTCTATTTTTGAAGTAATTATATGATTACCTCTATTCTGATAACTTTCTAATACTCCCTTGATAGCCAAATTATTAGACTCAGTCGCTCCTGATGTAAATATTATCTCTCTTGGTAAAACTCCAAGAGTATCAGCTATTTTCTTGCGAGCAGATTCTATATTCTTATTAGCTAATTCACCAAATTTATGTGTTACTGAGCCAGAGTTTCCAAAATCAATATTTGAAAGAATATTATTAACCATCACCCCTTTTACTTTTTCAGAAAGGGGTGTTGTAGCAGCATAGTCAAAATAAATATTCTTCATATAAGTAATACTAATATAATTTTCTTTTCTTTAATATGTATACTTGCTATTATAACAGATAATTATGTTTAAAAAACTTTGACAAAATCGCTAATAAAAAAAGATTCCATTAGAGATGGTAAATCTAATTCTAGAGTCATTAAATTTTTAAAATTAGCGATGTTAAAAGAAGGCTACAAAATAGTAGCAAATAAAAACGAACTAACTTATTAAACGGTTAGTTGTGAGACCTATATATAAAGGAAAATTACAATAATGAAAAGAATATTAATAAATAGCAAAAGTAGTGAAGAAACAAGAATCGCTACCCTTGATAATGGAAAACTAATTGATTTAGATATTGAAAGTATTGATAGAGAACAAAAAAAAGCTAATATTTACAAAGGTTATATTTCAAGAATTGAACCAAGCTTAAATGCGGTATTCGTAAGCTATGGCGAAGAAAAAAATGGCTTCTTACCTTTTAAAGAAATATCAGAATACTATTTCAAAGATACTCCAAATGAAAATGGTGATAATATAGCTAGTCTTTTGACAGAAGGTCAAGAACTTCTTGTTCAGATAGATAAAGAAGAAAGAGGAGACAAAGGTGCTGCTCTTACAACTTTTATAGCTCTAGCTGGATCTTATATGGTTTTATTACCAAATAATCCAGATGGTGGTGGAATATCTAGAAGAGTTGAAGGTGACGATAGAGAAACTCTTAAAAAATACCTAAAACAATTAAATATTCCAAAAAGCATGAGCGTTATAGCTAGAACAGCTTGTGTAGAATGTTCTTTTGAAGAACTAAAACATGATTTTGATAATCTTCAAGAGCTATGGGATTCTATAAACAAAGCGTATCATAAAATAAAAAAACCTACTCTTTTACACAAAGAAAGTGACATTATCGTCAGAACAGTAAGAGATAATTTAAAAGAAGATGTTAAAGAAATCATAGTTGATTCTAAAGAGTGCTTTGACGATGTTAAAAGACAACTTTCTTTATTAAGACAAAATTTTGATACTAATAAAGTAAAATTTTATGATGAAGAAATTCCTCTTTTTACAAGCTTTAGTATAGATCAACAAATTGAAAATGCCTACAAAAGAGAAATTAGACTTCCTTCTGGTGGTTCTATAGTAATTGATACAACTGAAGCACTAGTTGCTATAGATGTAAACTCTTCAAGATCAAATAAAGCTGAAGATGTTGAAACAACAGCATTTAAAACAAATTTAGAAGCTGCTGAAGAGGTTGCTAGACAATTAAGAATTAGAGATCTTGGTGGTTTAGTTATTGTCGATTTCATTGACATGTCTTTCTTCCCTAATAGAAAACAAGTTGAAGAAAAATTAATGGAATCTTTACAACAAGACAAAGCTAGAATCCAAATGTCTAAAATATCTAAATTAGGTCTTGTTGAGATCTCTAGACAAAGATTAAATGCTTCTATTAATGAAAGTGTAATGCAAAAATGTCCTCGCTGTGAAGGTCATGGTTTTATAAAAACTACTCAAGCTACAGCACTTACGATTTTAAGAAAAATAAGAGTAGAAGCAATCAAAGAAGATACAAATGAAATTAGAGTTCAAGTTCCTGTAGATATTGCTGCATATATTCTTAATGAAAAAAGAGAAAGTATTATAGAAATAGAAAGAATATCAAACGTTAAAGTTATGATAATTCCTAACTTCAATATGGAATCTCCTAAGTTTCAAATGCAAAGAATATGGGGATCAAGCTACAAATCAAACAAAACAAGTTCTGAGCTCATAGAAGATGTTTTCAATCTAGAGATTCCTAAAGCTCCTAAAAAAGAAGTAGCTGCAACTAATTTAATTAAAGCTGCTGAAGAGCATTCTGTTAAAGAAATGGTTGAGCAACCAAAAGTAGAAAAAACTGAAGAGAAAAAACCTGAAGCCGTAACTACGCCTCAGAAGAAAAAAGGATTTTTATCAAAGCTGTCTAGTCTTATTTTTGGAAAAGAAGAAGAGGTAAAGCTAGCTCCAAAAAATACTCAAAGCAACAATAAATTTGAGAAAAAAGATAATAATCAAGATAATAATAAACTTGAGAAAAAAAATAATAGAAATAACAGAAATGAAAATGGTAATAATAACAATAATTACCAAAAAAATGATAAAAAACAAAACGACAATAATAAAGCTCCAAGAGACAATAATAAAGCTCCAAGAGATAATAATAAAGCTCCAAGAGATAATAATGAGAAGCCTTTCAATAAAAATAAAAAAAATGATAACTTTGAAAGATCTCCTAATAATAGAAGAAATAATGGAAATGGAAACAACAATAACAGCAGAAGCAACAATATAAGTATAAATAATGCTGAAGAAGTTGTCGATATAACTAAGCTTAAATACAAAGAACAAGCTAAACAAGAAGAGACTAGCAATGTAAAAAAAGTTATATCTAAAAACCCTCAAGAGTTTATTTCTGTAATGGTAAAAGATGTTTTAGAAAACTATAATAATTTAAAAGATGATAGTTCTGAAAAAATTACTACTATAGAAAAATCAAAAACTGAAAAATATCTAAAATTTGATATTGTTTCAACTGAAGAACTAGAAAAGTCTCTTCTAGCTGAACAAAACCAGATAGTAGAGCAAGCTATTGAGGAAAATCAACAACAACAAGAACTTGTTAATGAGATTAAAGAAGAGATAGTAGAAACTCCAAATAATGAGACAATCATTATAGAGAATGATATAAATGAAAATATCTCTAAAGAAGACCTTCAATCAGAAAATAAAAGCTCTGAAGAAAATAATAAACAAACTAATAAGCCAGCAAATAAACAGAAAAGAGCAAAGGCTAAACAAAATAAAGAAGAGCAAAAACTTGAAGCTAAAGATGATTTCATAAACTACTCTCCAGCAGTAGATTCTGACTCTCAATCTATCTTATAAAAGGAATCTAAACAAAAATGCTACAATATCCAAACATAGATCCAGTAGCTATAAGTCTAGGTCCATTAAAGGTTCACTGGTATGGTCTAATGTATCTCTTTGGTTTTGCTGCTGGATGGATATTAGGTGTCTATAGAGCAAAAAAACCTAATTCAATTATCAAGCCTGAGCAAGTTGGAGATATCATCTTCTATATTGCTTTAGGTGTGGTATTAGGTGGTAGAATTGGCTATATAATTTTTTATAATCTTCCTGTATACATTCATAATCCTTTAAGTATGTTTTATGTATGGGATGGTGGAATGTCTTTTCATGGTGGCTTTATAGGAGTTATGTTTGCTTTTTGGCTATATGCTAGAAAACATAATCTGAATTCTATTGATCTTGCAGAGTTTTTTGGCCCTATGGTACCTATTGGACTTGGTGCTGGACGTATTGGTAATTTTATAAATGGTGAGCTTTGGGGTAAAGTTACAGACTCTCCTATTGGTATGATTTTTCCTACAGGTGGGCCTCTACCAAGATATCCTTCTCAATTACTAGAATTTCTATTAGAAGGGGTAGTATTATTTACCGTTCTCTGGGTTACCACGATAAAACCAAAACCTAGATACTATGTTCTAGGAATGTTTTTAACTTTATATGGCGCTTTTAGGTTTATATGTGAATTCTTTAGACAACCAGATCCACAATATGGATATATTTGGCTAAACTGGTTAACTATGGGGCAAATCCTATCATTACCAATGATTATTCTTGGGATTGTTATTTTAATATTTGTTTACTTAAGAAATAGGAAGAATAAATTATGCAACAATATTTAGATTTCCTGAAATATATTAAAGAGAATGGCGTATTGAAAGGTGATAGAACAGGTACTGGTACTATTAGTATTTTTGGCTATCAAATGCGTTTTGATCTTCAAAAAGGTTTTCCATTAGTTACTACAAAAAAGATTCATTTGCCAAGCGTAGTTCATGAATTACTTTGGTTTATAAGTGGCGATACTAATGTTAAATATCTAAATGATAATAAAGTAAAAATATGGAATGAATGGGCAACTGAAGACGGTGAGTTAGGACCTATCTATGGTAAGCAATGGAGAGACTTCAATGGCGAAGGAATTGATCAAATAGCTGAAGTGATTGATATGCTAAGAAATAATCCCAATTCCAGAAGAATACTTGTATCCGCATGGAATCCTTGCGCTATTCCAACAGAAAAACTCTCTCCTCAGGAGAATGTAGCAAAAGGTAAATCTGCCCTTCCGCCCTGCCATGCTATGTTTCAATTTTATGTAGCTAATGGAAAACTTTCCTGCATGCTAACCCAAAGAAGTGCTGATGCTTTTCTTGGAGTACCATTTAATATTGCAAGCTACTCATTATTAACACATATGATTGCTCAGCAATGTAATCTAGATGTTGGTGAGTTCATATGGTCTGGCGGAGATTGCCACATATATAATAATCATATTGAGCAAGTAGAAGAGCAATTATCTAGAAATACTTTACCTCTAGCTACTCTAAAAATTAAAAACAAACCAAACTCTATCTTTGAATATACCTATGATGATTTTGAGTTTGAAAATTATGAACATCACCCTGCTATTAAGGGAAAAATTTCAGTCTAAGGAGGCTGGCTAAAATGTCTCAACTTTCATTAAGTAAAAAGAAAATTCCCATTTTATTATTAGAAGGAATTCATCAAAATGCTGTCGATGCATTTGAAGCAGCTGGATATGAAAATATTGAAGTAATGTCTACTGCTCTAGAAGGACAAGAACTTATAGATAAACTAAAAGATTTTAAAATTGTAGGAATCAGATCAAGGACTCAGATGACTAAAGAGGTTATAGAAAATTCTGATCATCTTGCAGCTATAGGATGTTTTTGTATAGGAACGAATCAAGTAGACTTACAAACAGCACAAGAATTTGGTATCCCTGTATTTAATGCCCCATTTTCTAACACAAGAAGTGTTGCTGAGCTTGTGCTTGCTGAAGCAATGTTACTAATCAGAAATGTAATTGATAAAAATGCTAAAACACATCAAGGGGTTTGGTTAAAATCTGCTGATCTTGCACATGAAGTAAGAGGGAAAACTTTAGGCATTATCGGTTATGGACACATAGGAACACAATTAGGTATTCTTGCTGAAAGTGTTGGTTTAAATGTTATCTTCTATGATGTTGAAGAAAAATTACCTTTAGGAAATGCTACTCAAGTAAAAAGCTTAAATGAATTATTGAATAAATCAGATGTAGTCTCTCTTCACGTACCTCAATTACCATCTACAAAAAATATGATTTCTAAAGATCAGTTTGAGCAAATGAAAGAAAATTCTATACTGATAAATGCTTCTCGTGGAAATGTAGTCGATATTAGCGCTCTTGTAAATGCTTTAGAAACTAAAAAATTAAAAGGCGCTGCTATTGATGTGTTCCCTAAAGAACCATCATCAAAAGAAGAGTCATTTGTAAGCCCATTGACAAAATTTGATAATGTATTTTTAACACCTCATATTGGTGGAAGTACTATTGAAGCTCAAGAAAATATTGCGACTGAAGTTAGTACAAAACTAGTTAAATATTCTGATAATGGCTCAACGTTAAATGCTGTTAATTTCCCAGAACTTTCATTACCTTCTCACGCTAGTAGTCATAGAATTCTACATATTCATGAGAACATTCCTGGAATGATGAATAAAATAAACCAAATATTAGCAGATAAAAATATAAACGTTGATGGTCAATATCTCAGAACTCTTGAAAAAGTTGGATATGTAGTAATGGACATCCAATCAAATTCTGATCAAGCTAGAGAGCTTGTTGCGGAATTCAAAAATATTAAAGGGACTATTAGAGCCAGATATTTAATGTAAAATGCTTTTTTCTCCAATTATAAAAGAAATATCACACTTAAAACCTTCTCATATTCTTGTTGGTTATAGTGGTGGTATAGACTCTAGCGTTATCATAGAAATTGTTTCTCAAATAAATAATATTCCCGTTACTGCTATACATATTAATCATGCGATTAATCATAATGCTGATAGTTGGGAGAATCATTGTAGAACAATATGCTCTAACAAAAATATAAAATTTATTTCACATAAACTAGAGAAGGCACCTAAAGGTGAAAGTTTTGAAGCTTGGGCAAGTAACCAAAGAATGGCTTTTTTTGAAAAACAAATGTCTACTTCTGACAGTCCATTACTAATATTAGGACATCATTTAGATGATCAAGCTGAAACCTTTCTAATTCAAGCTATTAGAGGTGCTGGACCTGCTGGATTATCATCTATGCCTAGATTGAGAAAACTAAATCATGGTTATGTTTTTAGACCATTACTAGATATTTCTAGAAAAGATATCGAAGAATTTGCTTATCAAAATAAAATAACATGGGTTGATGATGATAGTAACGAAGATATTAAATATCAAAGAAACTTTATTAGGCATAAGATAATTCCTTTATTAAAAGAAATAAGTCCCAGCATTAATCAAACTTTAACTAGATCGGCAAACTTATGTGCTAAAAATCATAACACTTTATCAAAGCTTTTAAAAAAACAATTAGATAGCATCTTAGAAAGTGAGCAGCTAATATTAGAAAAATTAATAAATCTAGATACTGATATACAAGAAAATATTTTACACCTATGGTTTAAAGAAAATACAGGAATTAGTTTAAAGGCTAACCAAACAGAATCTATTATTAATGCATTAAATACTACTGCCCTTACAGGATGGCAAGTTTCTATAAACAATTATAATCTCTGTCTTACTTATGGAAAGCTAAGTATCTTAAAACAAAATAATACTTATCCACCATCATCTCCAACTAAAGACAATGTTATAAATTGGTTAAAGGCTAATAATATATTTGATATAAACTTCTCTGATATTATTGTCAGAGAAAAAAAACCTTCTGACAAATGTCGCTATATAGGTAGAAATAAAGAAAATAAACTGAAAATTCTATTTCAAGAACTAAATATACCAGCAACTGAAAGAGATATTGCAAGAGTGATAGAATTAAACAGTCAAATTATAGCTGTTTATCCATTTTTTATTTGTCACTAAAAAACTTTTATTTTAGTCTTTTTATAACTAAAGATAAAATAAGCCATAAAACTATCATACCAACTATAATTAGAGCTATATGTGAAAACAATTCCAAAAAGAGATTAGCTTGAGTAACTAACTCATTTGTATCTGAAGTTGTAACATCTTTGAATGCAGCCATTTGTGCAAAGCGTGATGCAATAAATCCAGCAATACTTCCTGTAAATAAAAAGTATACTGCAGATAAAAATCCAGAGTGCTGCTTATCACTTATTCCCGTAATCTCTGATAGCGCTATAGGGTCTATAAAAAGCTCTGATAATCCTAAGAAGAATAACGAAACAATAACCCATATAGCTGAAGCTTTACCCAAAATTATTGCTTCTTTAGCCGCAACTATCAAGATAACAAAAGAAACTAGTTGAAGAATAAATCCAAAAACAAACTTAATCATTCTACCAAAATCATCATCAAGTGCTTTAAACCTTTTCCATACCCATGCAAGAAAAAAACCTCCAAGAATAATTGACAATGGATTTATAGATACAAAAACACTTGCTGGTAAATCATATCCAAATAAAGTTGTATCTACATTTCTCTCGATGAAAAGCTCAACCGAGGTAAACATTTGCTCATCAAACACCCAAAATAGAATACCAAAAATTAAAAAAGGAATAATTAAAAGTAGAGTTTTGCGTGTCTTAATATCAGTAGAAACAACTATTTTTATATACCATATAACACTAAATATTGTAGTTGCTGTAATTAAATAAATTTCATATTGGTTTTTAAGAGCAAAATAGCTAACTGTTACAATAATTATCGTTAAAACTAAAATAAACCAAACAAGACTTTTGTTGCCTAAATTAGAAATTTTTTCAGGCTTTACTTTTGGAACATATTTTTGTCCCAATAAGAATATTGCTAAGCCAAATAGCATTCCTACACCAGCCAGTCCAAAACCATAGTCCCATCCATATATATTAGCAACCACACCACAAGCAACTGGGGCACATATACTTCCTATATTTCCACCTAAATATAGTAATGTAAATGCTGAATCTCTTCTAGGATCATCTTTCTCATATAACTGCCCCAATAAACAAGGAACATTACTTTTAAAATAGCCATAACCACAAATAATAAAAGACATTCCTAAGAATAATAAATCTTTACCATCTATACCTATAATAATATGCCCACACGCCATTAAAATAGCGCCTATAATAACTGCAGTTCTAAATCCCAATAATTTATCAGCGGCTAAGCCTCCCAATATAGGAGTCATATATACCAAAGATGCAAAAGCCCCGTAAACTGCATAGGAATAATGATCACCTAATAAAAGCTCTTGAGTAAGATACAGTATTAATAAAGCTCTCATTCCATAAAAGCTAAAATACTCCCACATATAAATCGCTATAATAAACCACAGCCCTTTAGGATGTTTATTTGCTAATACTTTTTCCATAAATTAAGATAAAGAATGACTTAATTGTAACTATACTTTATTGTGATTAAAGTATGCAATTATTATATAGCTGAGCGAGCTTTATTAATATTTAAGAATATAAAGAAGAAATACCAAATAATAAAAATTATTCGAACCATTCATCTAATTTTGATTTAAGCTCATCTAAACCAAGCTTACTCATAGAAGAAAATAATTGAAAAGATATATTATCTGCTGACTTATAATTTTTTAGAAAGCTCTTAACCATAGTAATAGCCTCAGCTTTTTCTTTATTATTAAGCTTATCTGCTTTAGTCAAAAGAATATGTAAATTCATATTACAAGATATTGCCATTTCCATCATTAGACAATCAAATTCTTTTAGTTCATGTCTGGAATCTACTAAAAGCACAAGCCCTTTTAAGCATTGTCTTTCCGTAACATAAAATTCCATTTCTTTTTGCCAAACTTTTTTTATAGCCTCAGAAACTTTAGCATAGCCATACCCAGGTAAGTCTACCAATCTTCTTTCATCATCAAGCCAAAATAAATTAATTAATTGAGTCCTTCCTGGTGTTTTACTAACTCTTGCTAAGCCTCTCTGTCCAGTAAGCGTATTTAATGCACTCGATTTACCTGCATTTGACCTTCCTGCAAAGGCTACTTCTATACCCACATCTGCAGGTAGCTGAGAAACTTTGGCTGCTCCCATTATATACTTTGCTTTTTGATAATTTATCATAACTTATGCTCTTTCTTTATTTGATCTAAAAGTCCATGGCAAGCTGTATCTATCATTAAAAAAACTTTCTCAAAATTATTCTCATAATAAGGATCTGGAACTTCTTCTAAAATAATAGTTGGTGCATATTTAAGTAATCTTGATACTTTAGAAAAATTGGCTTGGGGAAACATTAGTTTCATAGTATCAATATTTTCATAATCCATAACAACTAAGTAGTCATAAACATCAAAATGTTCTAACTCTAGCTGTGCAGATATGAGGTCTGAAAGATCACAGTCATAAATTGATGCCATTTTTACAGCTCGTTTATCAGCTGGATTACCCTCATGATGCCATTCTCTAGAGCTTGTTCCAGCAGATGCAACTTCAATAACATTTTCTAATGATTCTTTTTTCACCAAATCTCTAAAAATACCATGAGCTGTTGGAGATCTACATATATTTCCTTTACAAATAAATAATACTTTTATTTGTTTGCTCATAAAACCCCTCTTACTTTGCCTGTTGTATATCTTTTGCTAGCTTACTATCAAGCTTAAATCCTTCAAAGAATTTACCACTTGGTTTCAACATAAATACAACTTCATTTTCACTATTAAAGCTTTCTTTATATGAGTTCATACTTTTTAAGAACTGATATAATGGTACAGATTTTGAATAAGAATCTGTAAATATCTTAGCGGCTTTAGCATCTGCCTCAGCTCTTATAGTTTTTGATTCTTTATCTGCTTCTGCCATTGTGACAGTTACCTTAGCATCTGCAGCTGCTTTAATTTTTTCAGCTTGTTGCAAACCTTCTGCTCTAATAGATGCTGCAACTTTATGACGAGAAGATTTCATTCTTTCGTAAATAGAGTCAGTAACTGTATCCGGTAAATCAATTTGTTTAACTCGCACATCAATAATAGTTACGCCTATTTGCTTAGATTGCTCTTGAACATTTTTTGTTAAAGCAATCATTAATTTATCACGATTATTATTTATTAGGCTTTGAATATCATTATTACCTACTTCTGCTCTTAAAGATGATTCTAAAAACTGTTTTAATAAAGTTTCCGCTCTAAATACATCTCCACTTGTACTTATAAAGAATTTAGAAATATTATCAATTTTCCAGACAACGTAAGCATTAATAAGAACATCTTTTTGCTCTTTTGTAACAACCCTTGCTGAGTCAGCTGTTAAAATTCTATTTCTCATATCATAGTTCTTAACAGTGTCAACAAGAGGAATTTTCACATGGATACCTGGCTTATATTCAATTACATTACCATCTTTATCTGTTACTAACTCACCAAGTCTTAATAGAACTGACTCTGTTCCTTGCTTTACTATAAACTTTGTACTTAGCCCAACTACAATTCCTACAATAATTAAAACTAAGAATATTTTTGCAAATTTATTCATATCTTAGTTACTCCCATTTGAATTTGAATTTGGTAACAAAGCTTTTTCTTGAGCTTTATCTAAACCATAAAAGATGTTTTTAGCACCATCACCATCTATAAGGAATACTTTATTGTGCTGTAAAACTTCTGTGATCGTATCAAAGTACATTTGGTTAGTAACAATATCAGGATTACTCTTATATATAGGAAGTAGATGTTCAAATTGTGCTATATCACCCTGCGCTTCTAACACAATTTTTTGTTTATATGCATTAGCTTGATCTAAAATCCTTTGAGCCTTACCTTCTGCTACTGGAATAATATTATTGGCATAAGCTTCAGCATCATTTTGCGCCCTTTCCCTATCTTCTCTAGCTTTTATTACATCATCAAATGCACTTTTAACTGCATCTGGAGCTTGAGCTGGTTGCATAATCACTTCACTTACATAAATTCCTGACTTATAAGTTTTAAGTAATGCTTCCATTTCCTCTCTAACTTGTTGTGTAATAACTGCTCTATTTGTAGTTAATATCTGTTCTAGTTTATTTTCTCCAACAACCTGTCTAACAGCACTTTCTAAAGCTTGTTGTAATAAGTTAGTTGGATCATTATTAGCAAATAAATAATTTTCTAAGTTTGCAATGCGATATTGAACAGTAAACGAAATATGCACAATGTTTTCTTCAGATGTAAGCATATCTCTTTTTAAAGATGTCGTTTTTAGCTCTTGTACATTCTCTTTATAAACTTTATCAATGCCTATAGGGTGCCAATGAAGACCCGGCCCTTCCATTTTAGAGAATTTCCCAAGCCTTAATACTGCCGCCTGTTCTGCTGGTTGAACAACATAAAAACCAAAAAGTCCCCATGCAACAATTAAAATAGCTATACCTATCCACACAATTTTTGCTATTGGTGGTTTTTCATATTTTTTAGCATTCTTTGAATAAATACTCTCTCCAGAATCTCCAGACTTTTTCTTTCTGGAAAAAAACTTCTTTATCATTTCTTCTAAATCTGGTGGACCACCTTGCTCAGAATTCTTACTCCAAAACCACTTCTTTTTGGTTATTTTTTCACTCATTACAACTTTTCCTAAGTATTTATTACTTTTAAAAATTTACTTAAATCTACTTCAAACTCTCTAATAAAGCTCTCAAAGTCACTCTCTGAAATATTAATATCTAATAAATAATTACCATTTTCAGAAAGATCTTCTTTTTCAACAACGCCCAAATCATATAATTCAGAGCGTATTTTTGAATATTTTGGTTCTAATTCTAATTGCCCTGTTATCCATGATTTATTAAAAAATCTAGCTAAAGCATCAAAAAAATAATCTAGCCCTTCTCCTGTTTGTGCAGACAAATAGACTCTTGATACTATATTACTATCTGCATCATCTAAATCAACAAGACCTTTATCAACATGTTCTATTTTATCAATTTTATTATACACACAAATCATAGGTTTATCTGAAGCACCTATTTCATCAAGCACTTTATCTACTTGCTCAATATATCCTTTATAATCTTCATCAGAATAATCAATCACATGTACTAATAGATCTGACTCTATAGCCTCTTCCAAAGTTGCATGAAAAGCCTCTACTAAATCATGAGGAAGATTTCTTATAAAACCCACCGTATCAGAAAAAATTACACTACCTAGCTTAGGAACATTAACTTTTCTCAATGTCGGATCAAGAGTTGCAAAAAGCTGATCTTTCACAAAAACATCTGCATTTGTAATTTTATTAAATAATGTAGATTTACCAGCATTTGTATATCCAACAAAAGATATCGTTGGAATATTATGCTTTTTACGTGATGATCTGCTCAAATCTCTATGGTGCTTTACTTTTTCTAACTTCTGGGTAATTTGCTTAATTCTTTGCCTAATTAAACGCCTATCAATCTCTAACTGAGTTTCACCTGGTCCACCTCTTACACCAATACCACCCTTTTGTCTTTCTAAGTGACTCCAGCCTTTTACTAGCCTTGTAGATTGGTAGTTAAGTTGTGCTAATTCAACCTGTAGTTGCCCTTCATGAGTTTTAGCTCTTAGTGAAAAGATTTCAAGGATCAACCTAGTTCTATCTATAACCTTACACTCAAGAAACTTTTCAATATTTCTTTCTTGTGATGGGCTAAGTGGGTGATTAAATACGACTAAATCAGCTTTTAACTCATCTAGCTTTTGTTTAATCATCTCCATTTTACCTAAGCCACAGAAATATTTAATATCTGGCTCTGGATGATTAAAACTAAGACTAGTTAGTGCAACTTTATCTGCTGCTATAACCAAACCTTCTAGTTCAGCCAAATCAGCATTTAAGCCTCTATGATATTTAAAAGTGATATTAACAAGTAGACATTTGCTACCTGATTCATAAGATTGGAAAAATTCCATTTACTAATATACCTCAACAATGGAATCACAAAAAAGATAAGGATAAAACAAGATATTATTGATTAGCGTTATTATTCTCTTCTATCTCTAAATCTTCAGAGTAAACTTGTTCAACATCATCACCATTGTCATTTTCGTTAGAATTTTCTGCACCTTGGTGATACTGATTATAAGAACTATATACCAATCTAACGCTTTTAGCTGGAACAATAGTTGATATTGCATGCTTGTAAACCATTTGGTTTACTGTGTTTCTTAAAACTATACAAAATTGATCAAAAGCTTCTACTTGACCTTGTAGCTTAATACCGTTAACTAAATAAATAGATACACTTACTTTTTCTTTTCTTAAAGCATTTAAAAATGGGTCTTGTAAAGATGATATTCTAGACATTGTTTCACTTCCTTTTAGTTATTTTATAATAATTATTATTTTATCAAGTTTAACAGAGTTATTTACTCCGGCTTCATTTTAACAATATTTATGTTCCTCAACAACTAGTTTTAGTTTTTTATTGATTCTCATTAGATAATTATACGGCTATTAATCATCTTAACTTCTAATAGCTCTATCTGCTGTTAAGATCACTTCGAGAGTTCAAATTATCAATATAGTTGCTCATTTTATCTCCTTTTACATTAACGATTCATAAAGTTTTTTCTGTTTTAAATATTCTTGTTTGTATTGTTTTTTATCGCATGATGAAAGTACAAAAGAGTAAACTAAACCAGAATACTCATACTTATCAAAATAGTAATTTTTCATTATCATTTTTCTGATAGAATTACATCGCATTGTAAAGTTACTCTCTGTTAGCTTTCCATTTTGCCCCCATGATATAAAACTTTGAAAAATGAAATAGTCTTCGTTTACAAACTTATCTGAGAGCTTTTTATATATATCTACATAATTATGTTTATATTTTGTTTGATTTATAAATTTCATAAATAATGTCACTCTCAATGGCAATGAGTAATTTTGATTTTTAAAATCATCTTGTAACATCTCAGCTGTTAGAGTATTTAGTATAAGCTGATTAGTTTCCATATCATCTAATGTTTGTTGCATTACCTCTTTTACAAAGTTGATATGCTTTGACATAACTTGCCAAACATTAGTATTTGCTGGTAGCTTATTCAATTTCTGATAACCTATTAACATATAATATGATTTAAAAAATATGTCATACATCATATCAACTTGACTAGTTACTCCTAGTAAGCCCTGACTTGGTAAACCTGCCCACCAAATAGAATAAAAATCAGTGCTATACCCAGCCTGTACACAATTCTCACTAACTTGTGTTAAAAGCTGACTTTCTGCTTTAGCTAATTCTTTCTGTTCTGATTGTGTAAATACTGTATTCGCTATCTGCTCTGGAGTTACTCCTGTTATCTCTATAGGCGTATCAACATTATTATCCAAGTAGTAAGTCTGATATTCAGCCTCAGTAGTTCCATTTATACTTTTACCTGCATTAAAAAAATCTCTAACTACTTGTACAGCATATAAATCTCTAAAGTACTCAAAGCTTTGATAGTTATATATAAAATCTAAAACCTGCTTTGTATATTCACCTATTTCCTGTGGATTATTTGATTTTATTAGATTCTGATTTAGGATATATGTGTAAACTTTACTATATGCCCTTAAAAACTCTTCTGCCTGAGCCTTTGTTGGCTCTACACATTGTGGAATATTATCTAAAAGCTGATTTTCATTTGGAAAATATAGATATGTATTGTATCTGCTTGGGTCACCTTTAGTATTTGCTAATAGCAAACCGTTATAAATAGCTTGTTTATCTACTGGATAAACTGCTCTTACCGCTTGTTTATCTAACTGTTGATTTTGATAGCTTGTATAATAAACCATCCCGATTATAGCTATTACTACAATAACTATGCTTACATAGATTTTCCTTTCCATGTAATCTACTGCCAGCTACCATAAGTTGGATTTGGAAACATAAAATACTTTTTACCAAACATTGAATAACCATCGTCATCGACTTTACGCATATTATCTTGAGTCATATTTGGAAAATCTTGAATATTATCGCCAAAATAAGCTATTACTTCATGAGCAGGTAATTTATTAGTTAATATAATATCATCTAGATATTTACCAGTTTCTATTGCTTTAAATCTTGGATTCTTATTATGGGCAACCTTCTCTTCTCCATTTGCAAAAATTACCTGATCAAAATAAATGCCTTCTTGTTTCAAATTTTTCACAGTTGCCTCAACCCTACCCTTTGCCTCACCATTACGATTAGTGACAAAGCTAACATACCCGCCTAAATTATGGACTAAATTAACTAACATTTTAGCACCTGGTAATGATACACCTTTTGCTTTGTTATATTCATCTTCATTGAATTCATAAGTTTTATAGTTCTCATACTCATTTAATGAGTTATCTAAAGTAGTTTCATCTATATCTAAAATAATACCCCATTGACCTTTTTGTAGTTTTTGAGACTCTACTTCTGCTTTAATTTTTTCTGCGGCTATATTATAAACTTCTAAATAAATTGCTCTTTTTTCATCAGATATATGGTACCACTTAACTCCATCAATGTTTGGATAGTCACAGCCTGTAGCATAACTTATTCCGATACTACCTTGTAATACTAATAGCATTCCTATTATTATCTTTTTCACTTTTTCTCCTTATATCTTTCTTATTAAGTTTATTCCATGCCTGATAGGCAAAACCACATTATCAAGATCTCCTCTAGACATAATGTATTTATTAAACTCATCTAATGCTTTTGCTCTTTTATCATTAGGATTTAATACTTCTCCTCTCCATAAAATATCATCAACAATTATTACTCCACGATCTGATAGCTTATTTATCAAAATATCAAAGTAGCTTTTAGTTTGTACTTTATCTGCATCTATGAATGCTATATCTATATTATTTGGCAAAGTTGGAATTACATCGACAGCATCACCGATTATATATTTTATTTTAGGCTCATCTTGGAAATAGCTTTGTGCCAGCCCATTGCCTGCTTGATTCTTTTTATCTATGGTATAGATAACTGCATCATCACTAGTTACCTCAGCCATTGCTAAAGCTGATAATCCTGTATAAGTACCAACATCTACACATAATTTTGCATTTGTAGTGAAAACTAAAAGTTGTAGTATCTTTGTTACAATTTTTTCAGATAGCATTTGTGAACCATGAACATTGATCTGTGTGTCTTTAATTAAGCTTTGTAATTTTGGAGATAATGCCTGAGTATGCTCCAGACAGTATTGCCAAATATCTGAATCTGTAAACTGATTTTGTTGCATCTATAAACAATAAGTAAAGTTAAGCAAAATATCTGAGTATTCTGCATTAGCCAGTTCCATATTGAAAGTGCTTTTATATATTTTTTATGTTAGAATTTTGCCGATTATTATATATGTTACTTTTTAACTTAAATTCTTCTAAAGGTTAATAATGAAAGATACTAAAAAAGTTTTTATAAAAACTCTAGGCTGTCAAATGAATGAGTACGACTCATCTAGAATGCATGAAGTCCTAGACCAACATTTTAATACAGTAAAAACTGATGACTATAAAGAAGCTGATATTATACTAATAAACACTTGTTCTATTAGAGAAAAAGCTCAAGAGAAAGTTTTCCATGAATTAGGTAGATGGAAAAATCTTAAAAAGAAAAATGAAGACCTAGTAATAGGTGTTGGCGGATGTGTGGCATCTCAAGAAGGTGAAAATATCATTAAAAGAGCTCCGTTTGTTGATCTAGTTTTTGGACCTCAAACTATTCATAGATTGCCAGAAATGATTAAGCAAAAAAGACAGACAAATGAATCTCAAGTAGATATTTCTTTCCCAGAAATTGAGAAGTTTGACTACTTGCCAGAACCTAAAGCTGAAGGTTCTAAAGCTTTTGTGTCAATTATGGAAGGTTGTGATAAATATTGTTCATATTGCGTGGTTCCATATACTCGCGGACCTGAAGTTAATAGACCATTTGAAGATGTCCTAGCAGAATGTGCTTCATTTGCTGAGCAAGGTGTAAAAGAAATTACTCTACTTGGACAAAATGTAAATCATTACTTAGGCCCTATGGAAAATGGTGAGGTTGCTGATTTAGCTTTGTTAATTCATTTCATAGCAGAAATTGATGGTATCGAAAGGATTAGATTTACAACTTCTCATCCTGTTGAGTTTTCTCAAAACCTTATTGATGCTTATGCAACAGTTCCAGAACTAGCTAATCATTTACACTTACCTGTGCAGCATGGTTCAGATAGAATTCTGATAAATATGAAAAGAAATCATACTATTTTAGAATTTAAACAAAAAATTAGAAAACTGAGAGCTATCAGACCGGATATAACTATATCATCTGACTTCATAGTTGGCTTCCCTGGAGAAACAGAAGAGGATTTCCAAAAGCTATTAGATTTAGTAAAAGATGTTCATTTTGATCAATCATTTAGCTTTATTTATAGTAAGCGTCCTGGAACTCCTGCTGCTGATCTACCAGATGACACTCCTATGGAAGTAAAAAAAGAACGTCTAAAAAGATTACAAACATTATTAGATAATAATGCTCAAATAATCTCAAGACAAATGGTCGGTACAGAACAAAGAATCCTTGTTGAAGGAACATCTAAAAAAGATGATAATATACTTGCTGGTAGAACAGAAAATAATAGAATCGTTAATTTTATAGGTGATAAATCTTTGATTGGACAATTTACTAAGGTTAAAATTACAGAAGCATTACCTCATTCATTAAGAGGAGAACTTGTCTAATATATGAATAAAACCCAATTCACATTAGAGCCATACAGCTATGACGCAATGATGGTACTATGTGGTAATCTTGACGAAAATATTCGAGCAATAGAATCTTACTTTCATGTAGAAATAAAACATCGCGCTGATGAATTTGAAATTTCTAGCGAATCTAGTGTAAATAATACTCAAGCTAAACGATTTATAAAATCATGCTATGCAGAAATATTAGCTGGTAATTCAGACTTTGATTTGGCTCAAATCACAACGATTTTAAATGCTACAGCTAAAGAAGAAACTGAGAAGAAAAAACATGCTCAAGAAGCTATTACAGAATATGAGATTCAGCTTAGAAGTAAGCAATTAAAAGCTAGAACAAAAAACCAAGCAATTTATCTAAATAATATAGAGAATAACTATGTTACTTTTGGAGTTGGCCCAGCTGGTACTGGTAAAACATACTTGGCTATAGCATGTGCTGTAGCTGCCTATGAAAAAGGTACTGTAAGAAGAATTGTTCTTGTTCGCCCTGCTGTTGAGGCTGGTGAAAAACTTGGCTTTCTCCCTGGTGACCTAACTCAAAAAGTAGACCCTTACCTTAGACCAATGTATGATGCTCTTTTTGATTTCATGGGAGTTGAAAAAGTAACTAAACTTATTGAAAAGCAAGCTATAGAAATAGCTCCCTTAGCTTATATGAGAGGTAGAACAATTAATGATGCTTTTATAGTATTAGACGAAAGCCAAAATACTACAAAAGAACAAATGAAAATGTTCCTAACCAGAATAGGTTTTAATACAACTGCTGTTATAACTGGTGATATTACTCAGGTTGATTTACCAAAAAATATAACATCAGGATTGAGAAACGCTATAGATATACTTCATAATGTTGATGGTATAGCTATCACTTATCTTAAACCTGTAGATATAGTTCGTCATCAAATAGTCCAAAGAATAGTTAAAGCCTACGATAAATACGAAGATAAAATAGAGAAACAAAAACACCATGAATAATATAGATTTAAATATTATAAATGATGATGATTATGAACACCCCTCAAGGGAAATCTTACTTAAGTGTTATAATATAGTCTTAGAATACCATAACCTAAAAAACTCAAGTATCAATGTGAATATTGTCTCTAACGATGAAATTCAATCTATAAATAATCAATATCGTAAAAAAGATAAAGCTACAAATATATTATCTTTTCCTTTTGATAAGCCAGAAGGCTTACCCGATGACATTATGGGTGACTTTTTAGGAGATATCATCATTGCACCAGATATTTTAGAAAAAGAAGCTATTGAGCAAAACAAGACTTTAGATAACCACTGGTGTCATATTTTTATACATGGCATTTTACATTTATTAGGTTATGATCATGAAAATGATAAAGACGCTGATAAAATGGAAACTTTAGAAATAAAATTATTACAGGAATTAAATATTCCTAATCCATATAAAGAGGATTTAGCATGACGGATAATTCTGAAAATACAGAAAAGAAAGAACATAAACATAGTTTCTTAGATAAGATAACTTCTAGTCTTTTTAATATTAAAACTGAGGATGATCTTTATCTAGCTATTTCAAAAGCTGTAAAGAATGAAGTAATTGACATTAAATCTAAAGATATGATTTTAGGAGTAATGCGAATAGCATCTCTAGATGTTGGTGACATAATGCTTTCTAGAACTAAAATGGTTACTGTAGATTTAGGAATGTCTATAAAAGAGATTCTAAAGAAAGTCATACAATCATCTCATACTAGAATTCCTGTTTTTGCAGATGACAAAGAAGATATTATTGGAATTTTACATGCTAAAGACTTATTAAAATTAATCTTTGATATAGAAGTTGAAGATAGAACAAGTAAAGAACTTGATGCTAATGATATTAAAGGAATATTACGCCCTGCCATATTTATCCCTGAAACAAAAAAACTAGATGCGCTATTAAAAGATTTCAAAAATAGTCAAAACCATATTGCTATAGTTGTAGATGAATATGGAGCAATCTCTGGACTTATAACTATAGAAGATATTTTGGAAGAAATTGTAGGTGACATTGATGATGAGTTTGATACTATAAATCAGACTATTAAAAAATTAACTGAAGATAAATTTATAATTGATGCAACAACATCTATAGAAGAGTTTAATGAATATTTTGGCACTGAAATAGATGAAGAGGATGATTTTGATACAGTTGCTGGAATGATTATTCAAATTCTAGAGCATCTGCCTAAAAAAGGTGAGAGTGTTACTGTTGGTAATTTTATATTTACTGTTAATGACTCTAATAATCGTAAAATTATAAATATCTTAGTAGAAAAAATTAAAAAATAATGAAGAAAAATATAGTTTTTGCCTTACTAGCTTTCATAAGCGGAGCTTCGCTTACTTTAGCATTCGCTCCTTTTAGGATAGACTTCCTAGCTATATTAGCTTTATGCTTATTCTTTTATTTAGTTGATAAGTCAGAAGGTAAATTAAAAAAATCATTAACTGGGCTGTTTTTTGGACTAGGTTTTTTCTCTACAAGTGTTTCATGGGTTTATATAAGTATTAGTCTTTTTACTCAATCCTTACCTATTGGTGTAATAACAGCTATTGCTTTAATTATTTTACTCTCTTTTTTACTACCCATCCCATTTGTTTTAGCAATACATTTTCTAGTAAATAAAAATTCTAGAATCTCAAAAATTATCCTATATCCAGCATTATGGACATTATTTGAAATTTTTAAAGCTAATGTTTTATGGGGAGGATTTCCTTGGGTTTCTCTTGGTTATTCCCAAACAGAAAGTCCTTTAATATGGTATTCAGCTATTGGTGGAGTTTATTTCTCGAGTTATATAGTAGCTTTCATAGCTATTCTAATTAACCAATTAATTCTGACTTCTACAAAAAATAAAAATATTGCAATCTGTGCTATAACTGTAGTTTGTCTATATATCATTGGTTATGGACTATCTTTATGTCACTGGTATAAAGATAGTGGATCTCCACAGAAAGTAGTATTAGTGCAAGGAGATTTCGTCCAAGGCTTTAAGTGGGATTACAATAATTTTAATAAAATGAAAAATTACTATAAAGAAATAGCAAATAAATATAGTAATTCCATTATATTTTTACCAGAAAATGCTATCCCAGCTTATAGAGAATATACACGAAGTTATTTTAATGAATTAAACCATGTAGCCAAAGAACATAATAATTCAATTCTAGTTGGTTCATTAAGCATTGATAATGATAAAAATTACTATAACTCATCGATAGTTGTTGGAGATGGTTCTGGAACCTACAGTAAACATCATCTTGTTCCATTTGGTGAATATTTTCCTATAATCTCTTCTTTTAGTTATTCGGTAGAAAAAGCAGGCTTAAGTAACTTCACTCCAGGTAAATATACTCAACCTCTTATGGAAATGTCTGGAAACAAAGTGGCTAATTTTATTTGTTATGAAATTGCTTATCCAGAACAAGTTAGAGACCAATTGCAAAATGCTGGTTTTATTTCTGTTATTAGTGATGATTCTTGGTTTGGAGACTCGATTGCTAGACCACAGCATCTTCAAATATCTCAAGTAAGAGCTATAGAAACAGGCAAATATGTACTTCAAACAACTAATAATGGCTTAACAGCTATAATTGAACCTAATGGTAAACTTCAAAGTCTACTTCCTAAAGATACTCAAGCCAATTTAGAAGGAACTATCTATTCTACAGATAGTTATACTATTTGGAATAAAGTTGGAATGTCATTAATCTATTTTATAATTATACTTTCTGTATTTATTAGTATTATTTTTACTAGAGTATATTCTAATAAAAAATAGTTTATATCTATTTAAAACCATTTTAGCTGCTGTGAACACCCTTTATAAAAAAGTTTAGTGGCGTAGTATATCTAATTAGAGATGAGAATTTAAAAATGGAGAAGTACAATTTTATTAATATTCAAATGGATCTTTAGAACTATAAAAAACTCTTTTGGAAACATAATTGAATGGTATGACTTTTCACTATATGGTTACTTTGCAACTATTATAGCTGCTCAGTTTTTCCCCTCCCATGACCCATGGATATCTTTACTCGCTGCTTTTGCAGCCTTTGGTGTAGGTTTTATAGCTAGGCCATTTGGCTCTTTTTTATTCGGCTACTTAGGAGATAAAGTTGGCAGACATTATGCAATGAACATATCTATAACCCTTATGGCAATTAGTACTGTCGCCATGGCATTTTTGCCCACATGGGACTATATAGGAGTATTAGCTCCAATATTATTAGTTTGCATAAGATTACTACAAGGTGTGTCTGCTGGTGGTCAATTTGGTAACTTAATGACTATAACAGCTGAAGATGAAACCTTAAAATATAGAGGATTTAGCTTAGCTATTGCTTACTCAACATCAGTTATTGGTTTCTTAATCGCTGCTGGCGTAAGCTATTGTGTATTTAGCTTTCTACCAAAAGATGCTCAAGAATGGGCATGGCGTATACCTTTTGTATTTGGCTTTATATTACTCCTAATACACATATTTCTTCGTGAAGATGATAAAGGAGAAGTGAATACTGCTCCTAGAGAAAAAACTCCTACACAAATTTTATTTAGTTACTATCGTTGGCATTTAACATTAATTTTAATCCTTTCAGTTAGTGCAAGTACACTATATTATCTAGTAGTAACTTATCTTGTAACATATATGGAGCTTGAACTTGGTTTATCTTTAAGTTCAGCATTAGGGGTTAGTACAATAAGTTTAGTTGGCTTATGTATTACAACACCAATTTTTGGGTTTCTATCTGATATCATTGGCAGGAAAAGATTTCATATAATAGCCTATATAGTGATGAGCTTATCAATAATTCCTTTAGTTCTATTATTACAAACTGATAACTTAACTCTTATCACATTGGGTGTACTTTTAATAGCAATAGCTACAGCTGTCACTCAAGGTGCTTCAACACCTTATTATACAGAGATATTTCCTCCTCAGGTTAGAGCAATAGGATGTTCTATAGGTTTTGGTTTTGGGGCTGCCATATCCGGCTTTGCACCTATGCTAGCCACATATATTATGGGAGTGACTACTTCTACAATTGGCTTATGTACTTTAATGATAGTGACGAGCCTTATAGGTTTAGTTGTTGCAATAATAATACCAAATCACCAAGCTGAAATAAGAAGAGTTAACAGTATAATAAATGCTGAAGAGACCGAGTAATTAATATCTAACTTATGATCTCGTTTATCATTTGTAAACCTAAAATTCCCTCATCAAATAAATACTTATCACTTATCTGATGAGCATACCAAGCTATTGTAGTTGAGCTATATATTGCTCTAAGTATAGCTATTGTATGAGTATGATTCTCTACATCTCCATAAACACTCCAGAATAAAGAATGGGCTTTTTTAGGTAAAAATTGATATACAATAGCAAGATCTATTGCTGGATGTAATAATCCTGAATCGCCCCAATCTATAATGCCATGCAAATCTTTATTACTATCTATAATTAAATGTTTAGCATATAAATCACCATGGCATAAAGTTGCAAAATCAGGAATACTTATATCCATATTACTTTCATAAAACTTTTTGATATTTAAATCATTTGATAATACATTTCTATTTATCAAATATTCTAAACGCTCTTTAAACTCTAAATATCGATCTTTGAAATTCAACCTATTAATCTGATCATATTCAATCCCCAAAGAGATACACTTATCTAAAGGAAAACTATGCAACTCTTTTAAAAAAGACGCTAGCTTAACTACTAAAAGCATCCTTTCATTACTAGTTAAATTTGCTCTGTCAGAAGTTACTCCATTAATATAATCATGGTAATAAAAAGGATAATTAAATGATTTTGGAGCTAAACAAACATTTTTAGGAATTGGCAGGGAAATATTAGTTTTTATAAGTTGTGATAGAACTTTAATTTCATTAGTTAATAATTTCGCGGCTTCTTCATGCTTTGGAAATCTAAAACATAAATTATCATTAATAATCCATGTAGTATTATCCCAACCTTCTCCTAATAACTTAATGCTTTTAATACAAATTTTTGGAAAATTATTATTAATAATTTCTTTAGCATGGTTCGCTGATAGAATATTTTTATTTTCCCAAGGCTTGATATTACTCATTTATTAAAAGCTAACCTTTATTAACAGCTACGTTTGTAATATATACCCCTAAGAACACCACACCTCCTAATAGAAATACCATTGGAGATACAGTTTGGGCATAAAGAATAAATCCTATTATAATTGTTTGGAAAGGTAGTGTATTTTGGAAAATTGCTGTTTTATAAACACCTAGGTGCTCAATAGACTGAAGATACCAAACATAAGCTACAACAGTTGCAAATATAGCTATATATAGCATACTCCCCCAAAATATATAATCCGTATCAGCAAGTTTACTATAATCAGATTTAAATATAGTTACTATACCAAACATAATAGCTCCTATAACAGCTGCATACATATTTACAGTTATCATTTTGACACCATCATGTGCAGCACATTTACCAAGTACTGCATATATTGAGAAAAATATAACTGCTAATACACTTAATATTTCTCCTAAACCAACCGTAACATTAACTGGACATGAGTCAGGATTTTTTGGAGCAAAAAGAACTACACCAATAGCTCCTACTAATGCTACTAAAATACCAAGTTTAGCTTGTTGACTAATTTTATTTTTAAACATATAACTAGACATAACGGTTATAAGACAAGGAGAGAATGCATATATTATAGAAATAATATTTCCAGAAATAATTTCCTCTGCCCATAGGAAGACTATGTTATACATAAATATTCCAAAAAAACCAACTCCAAAAACATAAAGCCACTGTCTGCTAGTTAGCATTGGAAAAAATGTTTTTGTATAAAAATAATGCATAACTATCAATATTACAGCTGCAAAAATATATCTAATAAAAGCAACCATATATAAATCAACATAACTTAATGGAATTGGTGCTATATGGTATAAGCTAGCCCAAAAAGTTATAGCTAAGAAAATCTTTACATAATACTTAAAATCACTCGAAACCATACTATTAAACCTTTTTATTTTTAATAAGGTGGTCAACTATTTCAGGATTTAATAATGTAGAAACATCTCCCAAATTATCATAATCATTAGCTGCTATTTTTCTAAGGATTCTTCTCATAATTTTCCCTGATCTTGTCTTAGGTAACTCAGGAGTAAACTGAATAACTGCTGGAGATGCTATAGCACCAATTTCTTGACGTACATGCTGAATCAATGCTTTTCTAATATTACTAAATTCCTCTTCTGTTAAAGGTGTATTATCTTTTAAAATACAATAAACATATATTGCTTCACCTTTTATGTCATGAGGGAAACCAACAACAGCAGTCTCTGCAACCTCTGGATGACTATCTAAAACAGCCTCTATTTCTGCTGTAGCTAATCTATGTCCAGAAACGTTAATGACATCATCCATACGCCCTTCTATCCAGATATAACCATCTTTATCTCTTCTAGCAGCGTCTCCTGAAAAGTAGTAACCTTTATATGGACTGAAATATACTTGAATATATCTATCATGGTCACCATAGATACTTCTAGCTATTCCAGGGGTAGGCTTTCTAATGCATAAAGCACCCTTACCTTCTCCAATAATTTCATTATGGTCAGAATCTAAAAGCACTGGATCAACACCAAAAAATGGCTTAGTTGCTGAACCAGGTTTTAACCTATGGGCTCCAGGTAAAGGAGTAATCATGATTCCTCCTGTTTCTGTCTGCCACCAAGTATCAACTAAAGGTGCTTTAGAGTTTCCAGCATCTTCAACAAACCACTCCCATGCTTCAGGGTTGATAGGTTCGCCAACTGAACCAAGAACTCTAAGCGAATCTCTATTAGTATTATTTAAATATTCATTTCCTACTTTTAATAAAGATCTAATTAAAGTTGGTGCTGTATATAAGATATTTACATTATGCTTATCAACTTCTTGCCAAATTCTAGATGCATCCGGATATGTTGGCACTCCTTCAAAAACTAATGTTATTGCTCCATTAGCCAATGGTCCATAGACTAAATATGAGTGACCAGTAATCCAACCAACATCAGCCGTACACCAATACACCTCTTGATCTTTATAGTCAAAAACCAGCTTATGTGTAAGAGCTGCGTAAACTAAATAACCAGCAGACGTATGTAAAAGACCTTTTGGAGTACCAGTTGATCCAGATGTATATAAAATAAATAAAGGATGTTCTGAATCAAAAGCAACTAGCTCATGAGTATCTTTAACTTTTTTAGACTCTTCTGTATAACATAAATCTATTTTGTCATCCCATTTGACATTCGAATTTGTTCTTCTAACAACTAAAACGTTTTTAACAAAATCTAATTTTGATATAGCTTTATCTACATTCGCCTTTAAAGGGATTTTTTTACCACCTCTAAGCCCTTCATCTGCAGTAATAACAAATTTACTTTTAGCATCTTCTATACGGTGCTTTAATGACTCTGACGAAAATCCTCCGAATACCACTGAGTGAATAGCTCCTATTCTTGCACAAGCTAGCATTGCATATACAGCTTCTGGAATCATTGGCATATATATAGTTACTACATCGCCTTTTTTTACATTATAGCTTTCTAGAATATTAGCCATTTGACAAACTTTGTTATAAAGCTCTTTATATGTTATTTTTTTGGATTCATTTATATCATCACCCTGCCATATTATCGCTGTTTGATCAGCTCTATCTTTAAGATGTCTATCAACACAGTTATAGCAAACATTCAGCTCTCCTTTATCAAACCACTTAATATCAAGAGGTTCAAAGCTAGCCGCATAAGCTTTTTCAAAGTTTTTATGCCAATGCACTCTATTTGCTTGCTTTGTCCAGAAACTCTCTGGATGCTCCAAAGATTCTTTATAGAGAAGATCATAAGTATCTGAGTCTACATGAGCATGTTTAGCGAAATCTTCAGATATCTGAAATTTTGAGTATGACATAATAAATTTTCCTTTATAAATAGCCTAAAGATAATATAGCATAATCAATTACTATATAATTAGTTATCTTGAGCTTGATCATTTTGATTTTGAGAACTATCTTCTTGACAAGGAAGCAAGTTCATTTGCTGTAATTCTTTCCATGAATCATCTGGACAAGCTGTTAGCTTATCTTTTGGTAGACACCAATATGTCGCACTTTCTAAAGTTGTTTGTGATAAACACTCTTTAAATTTTGGTACAGATAAATACTTAGGAGTATATGTACTCGGATCAGTACCAACCATAGTAGCTGAAACTCCTAATGCAGGTAGCAATGCTGTTGTTAACATTAAAGTTTTTTTCTTCATTTATCTCTCCTTCAAACTTATTTAATTAGTAGTCTCTTTATTAAAATATCTAGCTACAATCCAGTTAATCATGCTAATCCAAAGAGGACTAAATAATAATGATAAAGAAATAAGGGTTATACATAATTGATATGTAATAGGAGGAATTATGTTCAAAAGTGATCCCATAGAAACCAATACAAAGCTGAACTCTCCTATTTGTGAAAGCATAGCGCCTCCACATAAAGCTTCACACCACCTTTGTCGCAACGCTTTAAATATTAATGCATTTATAGTTGTATTGATAATATATACAGCCATTAATAATATGAAAAATAAGAGCAAATGTTGCCATAAAAGTCTTAAATCAATAAGCATTCCTATAGAAATAAAAAACAACGCCATAAAAATAGTCTTTACAGTTAATAAACTATGGCCAACCCATTCTGTTTCCTTTGCTGTTGCTACGACCATTCCTCCAACAAAGGCTCCTAATGCAGAAGATAATCCTAAACTACCTGTTATTGTTGCCATACCAAAGCATATTAACAATGCTAAAAAAACTCTCATCTCTTGGTCTTTAGCAAAGATGGAAACAAATGGAATTCTTATAGTATCTTTTATTGCCATCCAAGCAGCTAAGGCTAATACTAAAATACCACCAATAATTTGTATAACTATTTGAGTAGTTGATGGCATCTCACCACCTAATAAACCAATAACAATTAACATAGGGACTACTGCTAAGTCTTGTACAAGCAAAACTCCTAAAATATTTTGCCCTAGCCTTGTCTTAGTTTCTCCAGAGTCCTGTATAAGCTTAAGTACAACAGCCGTACTACTTAAACTAATAGCAGATCCAAATAGTACTACTTTTGCCATAGACCATTCTAATGCCCAACCAATAATAAACGTAATGGAAACTGTGACCATAATCTGAAGAAGAGTACCAAAGGTTGGCACAATCCAGTTCTGTGCAAACCTCCTTGGAGAAACTTCCATACCTGCAAAAAATAGTAGTAGGATAACACCTATCTCCCCCACTCTAGCCAAAGCTTCATGACTCTGAATTATATTCATGCCATATGGTCCAAGCAATATCCCAGTTAAAAGGTAAGCAACAACATAAGGTTGTTTAAATTTTTTAAGAATAACGGCAGTGAATAAAATACCCAACATAATAAACACAAAAACAGGAATGAGTGGCTCATTATGCATATTTATGACTTTTTATAAAAACTTAGTTCAAGTATAAATAATACTTTAATTATGAAATAACATCAATTTAAGTAATTAAAAATAAGAGCTACTTATCAATAAAAATATGTTTTTTTAAGACCCAAAGAGGACCTATAAGTAAGAATTGAATATCTTCTAAAAAAGATGGGTTTTTACCCTCTAAATAGTGTCCATAAAATTGAAATATCCAACTTACTACAAACACTAATATAGACACAAAGAAAATATGTGGGATCACACTAATAACTGCCAGCATGATTATACTTACAATAATCATAGCTATTGTATATTTGACAGATAATGTAGCATAAAAAAGTAATGATAAAACAATTGCTACTAATGCCACCCATGGAGATATTGACCACAATATTCCTAAGATAGAAAATAAAATAGCTGGTACACAAATACTATGTATAAATTGATTAGTTTTATTCTGATGACTAGATGCATATTCATCTAATAAGTCTTGCAAATTTCTTGCCATCTCAAATCCTTTATTATTTATAATGTAATTATATTTTTAAAATATACATTTATTTCTTCATTCCTTCGCCGTTATTAATTAAGCATAAAGGCATTTTCATAGTTTGAAGCTCTTTCCATACATTGTCAGAACAATTTTTTGGCTGATCACTTGGTAGACATCTTATAAACGCACCATTAGTTGTATCATTAGCTAAACAATCATTATATTTTTGGGGATTATAAACATACTCTTTAGGGTATGAGCCAGATCTAGGATCTGATACTGCTAAAGAGAAAGGCAATATGGCCAATAAAATTAAACTTATTTTTTTCATTATATTTCCCGTTATTAATTCTTTTATATATGTATTAATTAATTTCTCTGACACATTTTACATATTAGAAAATGAATATTCTACTTTAGAGCATAGCTCTAACTCACGTTAGAAAATTAAATGACTTAAATTTTTTTGCTTTAAAACTATTTACAAAATATAATTATGAACTATAATACATGAAATATAATACATAAATTAAATTTCATAAAGAGGGTGATTATGACAAGAAATGATATAGATAATGCACTTAACCAATGGAAAGAAGGTCTATTAGAAATAGCTAAGCTAAATAAGGAAGGAAAAGCTTATGAAGCGATGGCTAAAGCTTTTATCAATGATATGTACGCTTATGATAACCATGAAGTTCTATTTAAACCTACTCTAGCTTCTAAAAAAATGTTTAGAGACACTCTAGATGGTGCAGTATCATACTTTATTGGAAATAATCTTAACTTCCCAGAAGATAATGGTTTTGCCCTAAACGACTGGATAGAGCTAGAGTTTGAAAACACTGGTTATATTTTAGATGAAAACATTGGCATAGTTATGGGCAATAAGCATTTAACTAAATCAAATGGTGAAAAAGTAGTAGCAAATTACACAATGGGATTTAAGCGTAATAGCGAAGGAGACTTACAAATTGTTTTACACCATTCATCTTTACCTTTTGTTCCAGTATAATTACTCAAAATTATTAAAGTCCTAATAATATATGTCTAATAAAAAACAAAGCTGGACATTTTTAACAAATCATTCTCACGTATTATTTCTAATTAATAGCAATCCTAATATAACTATTAGAGATATGGCCATAAAAATAGGTATTACAGAGCGTGCAGTGCTAAATATAGTAAGCGATCTAACAGAGACTGAATACTTAAATATTACAAAGGTTGGTCGAAAGAATCATTATTCTATAAATAAGCTAAAGAAGTTACGCCACCCTATAGAAAGTCACTGTACAATTGATGATTTTTTAAAAGCTCTTTCTATTATTGATTAGTTTTTATACTCTACATTTATCTCAATAAAATCTTCTATTGGATTAAATCTATCAAAATCTGCAATATATGCTCTTTCTCTAGAATTATCATCCCAAATCTCCTGCCATTTCTCTATTACAGCTTCAGTATCTTCACCTTCTAGTCTATGTTGCTCATGATTTAGATTTATTATGACATCCTCAAATCCCGTAGGTGTTTCAAAAGATTCATCTACTTCATAACCAATTAACAAACTATATGGCTTTGTATGATCGCCTTGATAGTTGTAATAAACAGAAATAATATCTGCTGAAAGGTTTTTACCATCTAGGTAATCTAAAACTTCACTCTTAAAAAACAAATCCCAAGCATTTTCTAATAAATCATCTCTATCATTAGAAACCTCTGTCGATACTCCTACTACTTTCATGTTTATCTCCATTTATATATTTAATCTAAAACTTCATTATCTATTAATTTATTATCAATCTCTTTCTTTGGTTTAATATTTGAAACCTTTTTAAGCTTTTCTGTTTGAGATATAAGACCACCATTACCTTGCAACTGCTTAAAAGCTGCCTCGTAATCATCATTTGCTCTACTAATACTTTTACCAACTTTTTGAAAGGTTTCTATAAGGTTTGCTGCTTTCTCATATAGTTTAGTGGCTCTGTCATAGACTTCAGCTATACTTTGAGCTTGCTTTTCATATCTCCAAGTATTTTCAACAGCTCTTAATGCAACTAAAAGTGTTGTAGGACTTACTATAATTATCTTTTGCTTAAAAGCTTCATCAAAAAGATTTACATCATTATCTAAAGCTAAAAGTAATGCTCCTTCTATTGGTATAAACATAAATATAAAATCTAGCGAATTTATGCCCTTAAGATTTTCATAATTTTTATTTGCTAATCCCTTAATATGAGATCTTACTGATTCAATATGTTTCTTAAGATATATTTTTCTCTGATCTTCATCATCTGTAGCCATATAATCATTGTAAGCAATCAGAGAAGTCTTTGCATCGATTACAATATCTCTATCATCAGGTAGTTTTACCACAACATCAGGTCTAAAAGCTTTACCTTCATCATCTGTGATATGTTTTTCTCTAAAATATTCGAAACCTTCTCTAAGCCCAGATTTTTCTAATACATTTTCAAGCACCATCTCGCCCCAGACACCCTGCTGTTTTGTACTGCTTCTCAGAGCATTTGTCAAATTATGCGCTTCTATTGTCATCTTCTGATTAAGCTCTTTTAAGTTTTTTAACTCATTCTGTAATGCACCTCTTGCACTAGACTCTTTATCATAGACATCTTCAACCTTTTGCTTAAAATCTTTCAACTGCTCTCGCACAGGATTTAATACATTAGTTAAGCTTTCTTGATTACGCTCATTTAGTTTTTTTGAATTATCTTCAAAAATTTTATTAGCCAGATTTTCAAATTCTGATTTTAATTTAGCTTCACCATTCTGTAGTAACTCTAGCTTTTCTTGCATTGAAATATTTTGCTCTTTAAGCTGTGTTTCTAACATTGCTATTTGGGACTTATAATTTTTTACTTCTTCTATATAGTTATCGGTTTTAGATTTCTCTATTTTCAACTCTTGCCTTAATTCTTCTAGCCTTTGACTATTACTATCTTTTAGCTCAATATTCTTCTGCTTCTCATTTGAAAGCATAATATCCAAAGTAGATTTCTCACTCTGTAAAGCATGTATATCAACTTGTTTAGAATTTTTAAGTGTTTCTAGCTCCCTAGTTTTTTTATTCAGTAAAATAAAAAGCCAAAAACACAATATAATAGCTAATAAAATTAATCCAATTACAAATATCATTTACAAATCCCAAATCTTTTTTAATGAAAACATTCCCAAATTTCTTGAGCGAGTTTTTTACTAATTCCTTTTACTTTAGATATTTCTTCTACAGAGGCTTTACTTAACTCCTGCCACCCACCAAAATGCATAATTAAAGCTTTTCTGCGTTTAGGGCCAACTCCTTCTATATGCTCGAGAATAGATGATTGTCTATTAGAAGAAACTTTTTTCCTTTGTGACTTTATAGCTAAATCATGAGCAGAATCTCTAACCTGCCTTAACAACAAAAATCCTGGATTATTTTCATCTAAAGTATACTCTGCCTCATCATAACCTTTATAGATTTTTTCTTTACCACTTTTACGCTCTACGCCCTTTCCAAGACTAACTAATTTCACTTTATCCTGCAAACTATATTCTAAAATCACTTTCTCAGCTTGACGAATTTGACCTTTCCCGCCATCAATTATCATGACATCTGGTAAATTATCAGCTTCTATTCCTGAACTAACTCTACGCTCTACTGCCTGATGAATCGCAGCATAATCATCACCCGGTGTCACATCTTTAATATTATATCTTCTATGAGATTTTCTATCTTCACCTTCTGTATTATAAACTACACAAGATGCTACTGTAGCCTCTCCCTGAAAATGACTAATATCAAAACACTCAATTCTTTCTATAGATTTATCTAATTCAAGAAACTCTTGCAATGATTCTAACCGTTTTGAATATTGTGATTTCGAAGCTGTAAAGGTATTTAACTTTTGTTTAGCATTAACCTCTGCTAATTTAAGCCATTTTAGATTATCTGCTTGAGGAGCTAATATCCAATTTATTGAATGCCCTATTTTTTGAGAAATTGAAGTCATTAAGTCTTGAACTTCAGAGAATTCAATTTTAGATAAAATAATATTTTTAGGCCATATATTACGTATCTCATCACCAAGATAAAAATGTGATAAAAATGCCTGCATCACACTAGTTTCATCTTGTCCTTTAGCATCAATACTCCAATGCTTATCCGCAGCTATATTTCCATTAACAATCTGTAATAGTGCTATGCTCGCATATCCATCCTGAAGATAAACTCCTATAACATCAAAAGTTTTATCTGACTTTATATCTATAATCTGCTGTTCTTGGAGCTTTCTTAAAGTTACAAGCTGATCTCTATATATTTGAGCTTTTTCATATTCCATATTTTCGGAGGCTTGATACATATTTTCAGAAATATCATCTAACACACTAGTTAGCTTTCCAGACAAGAATTTTCTCAAAAGCTCTAACTGCTCATCATAAACTTCTTTTGAAACTAGACCAACACAAGGACCTAAACATCTTTTTATTTGATATTGCAAGCATGGTCTTATCCTAGAATTATAATAAGTATTCTCACACTGTCTAATAGGAAATAGTTTTTGGATAATATTCAAAGTATTCTTTACTGATGAGATTGATACATATGGGCCAAAACATTCACCTTTCTTATAGGCTGATTTACCTCTTTGAAAAAAAACTCTAGGAAATTTATCTTTTGATATTACAAGATACGGATAGCTTTTATCATCTTTAAATAAGATATTATACTTAGGCCTATGTTGTTTTATTAATGTATTTTCTAATAAATAGGCTTCATAATCACTTGGCGTAATTGTTATTTCTATTCTTGATATCTGTTTTACCATCATCAAAGTTTTTGAATCTTTAGCTCCTTTTGAAAAATAACTATTAACTCTATTTTTAAGATTTTTTGCTTTTCCAACATATATGATCTCACCATTTTCATCAATCATTCTATACACACCAGAATGCGTAGTTAAGCCTGATAAAAAGCTTTTCAGATCAAAATCACTCTGTTTATTAGAAATCATAGTGTTAAAGCAGATTTTTTAATTTACTAAATATATAAAAATGTTAGCATATAACTCGCAGTCAATACATTTTAAAAATTAATGATAATAAAACAACAAAATCAATTTGATCAGCTTATCGAAAGAATTAAAGCTCACAATCAAATTACTATAGATACTGAATTTTTTTGGGTAAGAACGTATTTCCCAATACTTTGTTTAATTCAAGTATCTATCGATGATGATGTTTTTCTAATAGATACTTTAAATAAAGATATCAATTTTACTGCTTTGACAGATGTTTTTGAAGAAACAAATATCCAAAAAATTATGCACTCCGCTGCAAATGATATTCCAATTATTAAACATTTCTTGAATTGTAAAGTTAATAACATTTTTGACACTCAAGTTGCAGCAAATTTTCTAGGTTATCAGAATCAAGTTTCTCTAAAAATATTATTAGAAGAAGCCTTAAATATCTCTATCGAAAAAGAAGAGCAGTTTTCTGATTGGCGAAAAAGACCTCTTTCTGAACAACAAATTGAATATGCTATAAATGATGTTAAACATCTATATTTATTAAAAAATCATTTAGAAGAACAGTTAAACAATAATCAATATGCAGATTATTTCTATGATGAAATGAAAACTATTTGTAACAACTCTGAATTTACAAATCCAAATGATGCATATTTAAAAACTGGTAATATCCAAAAATACTCAGCAAAAACTCAAAGAAATATAATATTACTTGCGAATTGGCGTGAAGCAACAGCTCAACAAAAGGACATTCCTATTAGGTTCCTATTTGATAACAAAGATTTATTCTCAATTGCTACTCTTAATCCTAAAAGTTTTGATGATTTTAAAGATCACCCCTTATCAAGATTAAAACCAAATTTAAAAAAACAAGTAATAGAAGTTCTTAATACTAAAGAAGATATTTCAGTATTAATAAAATCTAAAAAAAATCCTATAAAACTCGATGAAGACTTTCTGGAAAAAACCATCTCTTTCTTTGAATCAGAGGTGGACAAATATACTATCAATAAAACATTTATCGCCTCTAAAAAAAATATTAAGTCTTTAGCATATAACTTAAAATTGGAAAATGAATTTTCTAATAACAAACTATTAGAAGGCTGGCGTTATAAAGTAGTTGGAAAATCTTTAAAAGAGTATATATTAAAACACATGGTCTAATATATTTATTCTTTCTATGCGTATCCCTACTATTACTAGAAATTCTAAACTCTTCCCTGTCGTTCTTGCTATCTTTGCAGCCTTACCTCCTTTAGCAATTAATACCTATGCTCCTGCTATCCCACTTATAGCAGATAACTTCGGTGTTACAGATGCCGATGTTTTAGCAACATTCACTACATATTTTATTGGATTTTCATTTGGTATGCTTTTCTGGGGAGCTGTTTCTGATAAATATGGTAGAAAAAACATAATTTTAATTGGTACTTTTATTTATGTTATTAGCACTATTCTTTGCTCATTAAGCACTAGCTTTAAAATGCTTGAGTCACTAAGGCTTATACAAGGCTTATCTGACTCTGTGGGTGGAGTTATAGCATTTTCTATAGCTAGAGATTGTTATAAAGGTCATAAGCTCACTAACATGGTTGCAACTATAGTAATAATAATGCTTGTTGCTCCAATAGTTGCTCCTATTATAGGCACAGTATTAACATATACTACTAATACATGGCAAAGCTCATTCCACTTTCTAACCTTATACGGCGTGATTCTATTAGTATTTGCTTTAATGATAGAGGAAACATTAAACAAAGATAATAGACAAAAGAGTATTAAAGAGATTATCCCTAGTTATTTTAGTCACCTTAAAAATCCAGGATTTATGTTAGCTACTATAGCATCTGGCATGGCATGGACAGTTTTATTTATGTACATAGCTTCAGCTTCTATTATTTATCTAAAAATCTATAATACAGGACCAGTTTTATATTGTATTTATTATGCAATGGCAGTAATAGCATCAATTATGGCAAATTTACTTATTAAGCGTCTTTCAAGTCATGTAAATAGTTTAAAATATACAAATATTAGTATTTCACTTTTGATTATCTGTTGTTTAGGACTTTTTATCATTTCTAAATTCAACTTAGATAATGCTCTAAACTATACAATCTTTATGTGTATTCTTTGTTTGTCTGTCTCTTTTACATGTACGATATTATATTCTTTCTCAATGAATGTAGTTTCTCATAACTTTGGAACAGCAAACTCAATTTCAAATTTCCTTAAAAACATGATAGCTGGTGGAGGTGCTCTAATCATTAGTTATTACCATAGCACCATCTTAGTAAATATAGTTTCTTTTTATCAATTATTATTTATTATTCTTTGTATGTTATTAGTATTAACTATCTATCAACTTAAAATTAAAACCTCTATTGATGAGGACTAGATAATAGCCTTTTATAATGCTACAATTACAGCCTAATTTTTAGACCAAATTTTAATTAAAAGTATTAGTTATGGAATATAGAAAATATATATGTATAGTGTGTGGCTTGATATATGATGAAGCTGAAGGTTGGCCAGAAGATAATATCGCTCCAGGCACTAAATGGGAAGATGTCCCTGAAGACTGGGAATGCCCAGATTGTGGTGTTAGTAAAGAGGAATTTGAACTTCTAGAAGAATAGTTTATCTTTTCCAAAAATGTCTTCTCAAATTTTCCAAAAAGTCATCTTCGATAATAAACCATTTATTATTATGAGAGACGATTTATCTCACCCTATATTATCTGGAAATAAAGCAAGAAAGCTAGGATTTATTTTAAATAATCCAAATCACTTTTCTCATATAAAAACTATTGTGTCCTTTGGAGGAAATCAATCTAATTTTATGCTAGCTCTATCTCAACTTGCTAAGTTGAAAAAATGGGAGTTTCATTATTGGATAAAACCTTTACCCAAATTTTTAAAACAACAAAAATTAGGAAATATAAAATTAGCTCTGGATAATGGCATGCAACTTTTTGAAACCCAAGAGGAGTTAAGTCTACATTCTATAAAACATCTCTATAAAAACTTTGATAATAGCCTTTATTTTTTTGATCAAGGAGGTCGTCAAAAAGAAGCTGAAGAAGGAATAAAGGATTGTGCTGATGAAATATCTCAGTACTGCCAAAGCAATAACATAACAAACTATAGCGTTGTTATAGCCTCTGGAACCGGTACTACAGCTCTTTTTCTAGAAAAGTATTTGCCAAATAAGGTATATACAGTTTCCTGCGTTGGATGTGATGACTATCTTAAACAACAAATACTAAATGTAGATAACAAAATTAACATCCCTAAAATATTATCAAAACCTTTTAAATCTAATTTTGGCAATCTTGATTTTGAAAACTATAAAATATATAAAAACCTACTAAAACAAACTAATATTGAATTTGACCTTCTCTATGATCCTATTGCATGGAGAGTCTTATTAGAAAACTATCACAACCTACCTAAACCAGTTTTTTATATTCATTGTGGAGGTGTTAGTGGAAATCTATCTATGATAAAAAGATATGAAAAACAGCTTACTTAAAAATTGGATCATCTGATGGTTCATCTTTCAGCTTTATATTAGCTATGATAAGTGCAGCAAGACCTAGTAATAACTCTATAATAAATATAAATAAATTAAACTCATGCATGAAACTTATAACATCAGAAAGTAAGACTAAAATAAAAATAGACTTTCTACCTAGCTTCTTTGCTCTCAAGTAACATATGTAATATAACACTACCATAGCTAGGATATACAAAATTGATAAAAAGAAATTTGTATTTGTACTATGATTTAAATAAAAACGCATATCATAAGCTGCATACAAATATATACTCAAAAGAATATAAAGAAAATTAAATACTAATGTTTTTGCTAAAAAGCTATTTAGATTATCTAAAAAGCTATTTTTAACTCTTATAAAGTCTTTTTCTTTTTTTATTTTATCCCTACGCTTTGACCATTCTGGGATATTTCCTTTACTCATTTCAATAAAAACTCTCTAACTTAATTACCTTAAATCCTACATCTATTTTACAAAAAACTCAATAAATAGAATTTGCACTAAACACTCTTCTTTATAAGATAAAAACCACTATAATAAGAATGTATTAAATATTAGAGGAGATTAGTTGTGTTTAGAAAATCTATTTTCAAAAGAACTTTACTAGCTTTAGGACTTATGACAATTCCAGCTTTAAGTAGTGCTACTGTTGTATTTGAAGCTCAACTTGATGATGAACTTAGTGACACTTTATATTTTGGTAGTGCTGCCTATTTGGATACCAGCTGTAAAATACTTAGCTTAAACAGTGATAAAGTTGCTGTTTCATGTGATGTTTCATTTGGTACAGGAAAAATAGCAATTCCAATATTAAACAGTTCAACAAATAAACAGGTAACTCAATTATTAGTTAGTGATCCACTTATAGGCTCTGCAACAATTTCCCTACGTGATCCTAATAATTATGATTTTGTATCTTATTGTGATACTTCTGGTCAATGTACTAATGATCCAATTACTAGATATTACCTACTAGCAAACCCTATTGATGTAACTCCTAACTATCCTGGTCAAGAAGCGACTATAATTGTTAAGCGTGTATAATTGTAATAGCTATTTTATAATCTGTATCTAAATCATATTTCTTTATACATTCTTTCTTCTGCAGATCAAATATGTCTAATGACTTTACATCAATAAATAAACCCTCTCCTAAAGCTTTAACATATGACTCTTTAATAGTCCAAACATCATAAAAAAACTTTTGTTTGTTAACATTTCCTATTAATGATTCAAAATATTTAATTTCCTCAATAGACATAACTTCTCTATATAAAAGATTTATATCTATATTATTTTGTGTGTTTTCTATATCTGCACCTAATTCTTTAACTGAGTTAGAAATTGCTACTAGAATATATTTATCACTATAAGAAAAACTAAATTTGAATTTATTGTCTAGCAAAAAAGGTCGCTTAAAATCATTATAATCAAAATTTAAAAATCTTTTTTCATAACCATTTTTTTTCAAAAATTTATAAAGAAAACATCTAGATAGTATTCTTTTATAACGATCATAATATTGTTTATATTTATATATTTCAGATAACTCTTTTTGATTAATACAACTAAGGTCTAAATCATACTTCACATGGGAGTCAATGATATAAATATCATAGTCTTTTTCAATTATTTGTTTATAGCACTTAATTAACAATTTTGAATTATACTAATAGAATTACTATTAGAAATAATACCTAGATTAAGTTTTTTTACTAGTTGCCTGAATAATTTAATTAGATACATTTTTTTTATATTTAGTCTATAATTGTCCTGAATTTATAAAATAATGGACTCACAATGATCAATAATTTAAGGAATATTGCAATTATAGCCCATGTCGACCATGGTAAAACAACACTTGTTGATAAACTTTTACAACAGTCAGGAACTTTAAAAAATAGAGGCCCTGATGTTGAAAGAGTAATGGACTCTAATGACATAGAAAAAGAAAGAGGTATTACAATATTAGCAAAAAATACTGCTCTAAAATGGAAAGACTATAGAATTAATATAGTTGACACCCCAGGACATGCTGACTTTGGTGGTGAGGTTGAGCGTGTACTTTCAATGGTAGACTCTGTTCTTTTACTTGTTGATGCTGTTGATGGACCGATGCCTCAAACAAGGTTCGTAACAGAAAAAGCTTTTGCAAAAGGATTAAAGCCAATTGTTGTTATAAATAAAATAGATCGTGATGGCGCTAGACCAGACTGGGTAGTTGATCAAGTTTTCGACCTGTTTGATAGACTTGGTGCTACAGATGAGCAGCTAGACTTTCCTATTATTTATGCTTCAGCTATTAATGGCTGGGCAACTAATGAGCTTGATGAGAAAAAAGAAGATATGACAGACCTTTTCAACACAATTATTGAGCGTGTTGAGCCTCCTAAAGTTGATGAAAAAGGTCCGTTCCAAATGCAAATATCTTCACTAGATTACTCAAGCTTCTTAGGAACTATTGGTATTGGTCGTATTCAACGTGGCAAAGTTAAAACTAATACTCCTATTACTCTTATAAATAAAGAAGGTAAAACTCGTAATGGAAGAATCCTTCAAATACTAGGGTATATGGGACTAGACCGTGTTGAAGTTCCAGAGGCACAAGCTGGAGATATCGTTTGTATTACAGGCATGGAAGGTTTAAATATTTCTGATACACTTTGTAGCCCAGAAAAAGTCGAAGCTCTCCCAGAGTTATCAGTAGATGAACCAACTATTAGTATGACCTTTCAGGTTAATAATTCTCCTTTTGCGGGTAAAGAAGGTAAATATGTAACCTCTCGCCAAATCAAAGATCGTCTAGACAAAGAATTACTTACAAACGTAGCGTTACACGTTGAGCAGCTTGAAGATCCTGATAAATTTAAAGTATCTGGTCGTGGAGAACTCCACCTTTCTATCCTACTAGAAAATATGCGTCGTGAAGGTTTTGAAATAGCTGTATCACGTCCTCATGTTATTTTTAAAGAAGTTGATGGAGAAATGCATGAGCCTTATGAGCAAGCAATCATTGATGTAAATGAAGAGTACCAAGGCACTGTAATGGAACGCATGGGTCTTCGCCAAGGTGAATTAAAAAACATGGAACCAGATGGCAAAGGTCGCGTAAAACTTGAGTTTATAATACCTTCTCGAGGGCTAATTGGTTTTTATACAGAGTTTTTAACTATCACATCTGGCTCTGGTATTATGAATAAAGTTTTTGACCATTATGGACCTATGAAAAAGCAAACTCTTGAAACTCGTCAAAATGGTACCTTAGTCTCTATAAATAATGGTAAAGCCGTAGCATTCTCTATTTTTAATTTACAAGAACGTGGGAAGATGTTTGTAACACATAATACAGAAGTTTATGAAGGTATGATCGTTGGAATTCATAATCGTGATAATGATCTAACTGTAAATATAACTAAAGGTAAACAATTAACAAATATGCGCGCATCTGGTAAAGATGAAGCTCTAACTCTAGTAACTCCAATCAAGTTAACTCTAGAATATGCTTTAGAGTTTATTGAAGATGATGAATTAGTAGAGATCACTCCTAAAAATATTAGATTACGTAAAAAACATCTTACAGAGAGTGATAGAAAAAAAGCAAGTCGTAGTTCTTTATAAAAAATTATAATATTTCATCTCCTACATATCTTCTATAACAATTAATTTTAAATTAATGCAAAATATATAATAAATTTGCTGTAAATAATCTTGATTTAAAGTAGCAAAAAATTATATTATTGCGCCTGTATTTAAATTAGATTGATTTAATTCTATATTCCAAATAGGAGAAAATATGAAAAAATTAAGAAAAATATCTTTTATCACTATGTTATGCATGGGTACTGCTGGATTTGCAAATGCTAACTGTGTACAAGATGATGCATCAGCAGGTTGGACAGGTAGCTTAACTTTCCATTGTACAGAGGATACTGATCTTGTTAAAAACCCTATTTCTTTTAAAGTATCAAATGGCATTAAGGTAAGTTCTATGTGGGGCTTGCCTGGTAATTCTCAATTCACTCAAGATGGGGATACTATCTCTGTAACAGTTAAAAAATGGTGGCCTGATGAAGCTTACGTTGCACAAGCAGGCCAATACTATACTTTATCATTCTCACCAAATACAAATAATTTTGCTATTAGTGGATTCTCTATCAATAGCCAAGATGGTGGTCAAGAAGCTTCTAAAGCTACTATAAAAATAAACCTTCCTCAAAAACCTCAATTCATCGGCACTAGCAAAGCTAATGTAATTATTTACAAAGATGGTGTTAAAGTTGCGGAAATGAAAGATACTGCTTGGGGCTCTTCTCAAAGCTTTGAAGCTGAAGGTAACGTGGGCTATACAATTAGCGTACCAGCACTTGATAATGCTACAGGTAGTGCTACTCCATCTAACTTTACTACTACTGGTGGACAAACTCAAGAAGTTAACATTCAATACACTGCTCCTCAAGTAGATTATAAAGGAAACATAACTATAGTAGCATCCACTCCAGATTCTACCACTAAAACTCCTAGCTTTAATCTAACTGATGAGCAAGGAAACATTATTAAACAAGGAAATTTAAACTTTACTTCTCCTATAAACTTAGCTGACATTCCTACTAATGCAAATGGTAGACAATATCAGTTAACTGTTGATGGATATGCTGAAAATGGTTTTAACTATACTGCTAAACCAGTTTCTGTAGTTGTTAAGAATACTGAAACAACTGAAGCTAAAGTAGAATATACCAAAGAAGCCATGCCTACTGAGAAAGTAAGTGTCGAAGTTAAAGGTATTCCTAGTGGAAAAAGCTCTACTTTAACATTAAGAAGTGATAGTGGTAAAACCATTACATCAGAACTAAATGCTGATGGCTTATCCTCTATAGATGTTCCTAAAGATGGTGAAAATTGGGCTATCACAGCATCTTCATTTGATGGTTATAAAGTAGCTGTTTCTCCAGCAAATTTCACAGCTAACCAAAATGCACAAAATATTACTATAACTTTCACTGAACAACAAAAATCTACTCAAGATGAATTCATTACTGGTTACTGGGAAAACTGGAAACCTGCTCAACAACCTCAATCAACTGATATGGGTAATCCAGCTCATTATAGTACTGATGTTGCTCCATATACACACGTTGTTTACTCATTCTTAACTTTAGCTAAAAATCCTAATCCAGACAACCCATCAAATACTACTTGGGATGGAAGTGCTATTTATGAATCTATGACAGCAGGCGATGTTATTAAATTTATGAAACAATACCCTGAAGGAACTGCTAACTGGGAACGTACTGATAATTGGATGAGAGTTAGAGTCGATGCTTTAATTAAAGCTACTCATGATAATAACGGTAAATTCATCTGGGCTATTGGCGGATGGTCAGATCTACAGCAAACTATTTCTACAAACCAAGTTGACAAGCTTGTAAGCATGATTGTAGATTTACTTAAAGTTTCTGGTGATGGTGTTGACTTTGACTGGGAACACTTACATCAACTAGCTGATGGTAGCAAAAACCCAAATGCTCAACAACAAACTGCTGCTTTAGCAGAGGTTTTATTAAAACTTCGTCAAGCTCTAGATAAAGCTGGTTTACAAGATAAACAAATTGGTTATACTACTCGCTTTAATGCTTTTATGGCTGATAGTAAACAATATGGCTTCCCAGGATTTAATTCTGATGGCGAAGGCTTAGCAATAGACAACTGGTTAAAAGCTCATGGTAGTTCTTTAAACAATGTTGTTGATTTCGTAAATATAATGGCTTATGACGTTGGACCTGAATATATGCCAAATGGTCAAACTTGGAATATGAATATTTACAAAAATGTATTAAGTACTTTTGGCGCTCACGTTGATAGCAGTAAAGTTGTTCTAGGTTTTGAACCAGGTGGACAAGCTGCTGGTGGACAGTGGGAAGGTATGACTGTTGATAAACAAGCAATTGACTATGTAGCTAACAATGGTTATGGCGGAAGCATGTTCTGGGCAATAAACCAACCTCCATATAATAGTACTGAAAACACTGGCTTAAATTCTGATAAGCTAGCAAAATATTCTCAAGATAAATTCTCTAATAATTAATTCTTATATTCTTTTGATATCTATTACATCAATCATTCAACTCATAATAATGCAATAGATAAACTATTCGCTATATTTTTAATCTCGAATTTTTATATATAACAAGCTAAAATAAACTTGTATTTATACAATTAAAGGATATAAAAATATGCAACACTCAGAAGGTTTTTTAAAAATAGTCAATGATGCAAAATCTAGAATAGAAGAATGCAATGTAGATGATATATATAATATGAATCAAAATGGAACTTTGGATGGTCTTCTAATAGATACTAGAGAAGAATCTGAGTTTGCTAAAGGTTATATTCCTAATGCTATACATATTAGTAAAGGAATCATTGAATCAGTAATAGAAAATACTATTCCAAACAAAAATCAAAAAATGTATTTTTATTGTGGAGGCGGATTTCGTTCAGCTTTAGTAGCAGATAGTTTAAGACAAATGGGATATAAGAATGTAATCTCTGTAGATGGAGGATGGAGAGGCTGGAACTCAAAAAACTATCCAATTCAACAACCTCAAGATAGTATTCCAAAGGAATTTATAAAGCTTGTTAATGATGCTAAATCTAAAATAAAAGAATGTTCTTCTTCTGAACTTTACAGCAAAATTCAAAGCAACCAATTAGATGGCATAATAATTGATACTCGTGAAGACTCTGAATTTGCAAGATTTCATATCCAAGGAGCAACTCATCTTAGCAAAGGCCAATTAGAAGTGAAAATAGAAAACCTTGTTCCAAATAAAGATCAAACACTATATTTATATTGTGGTAGTGGCTATCGCTCTGCTTTAGCAACATCTAGTCTACAAAATATGGGATATAAAAACGTAATTTCAATATCTGATGGAATACAAGGCTGGATAAAAAACAACTATCCTTTAGTACAAAGCTAAGGAAATATAATGTTTAGAATAGGTCATGGTTATGATGTTCATAGATTTACAGATGCAAAGCAAAATATAATAATTGGTGGAATTGAAATCCCATATGAATATGGTCTAGAAGCTCACTCAGATGGAGATGTTCTTACACATGCTATATGTGATGCTTTATTAGGTGCTTTAGCTTTAGGTGATATCGGCAAATTTTTTCCAGACACTGACAAAAGATTTAAGAATCAAGACAGTAAATATTTCTTAAGAGAAATAAAAAAGATGTTAGATAATGAGAGTTACAAAATATCTAACATTGACTGCTCTATAATAGCTGAAGCCCCTAAAATGCTACTTCATATAGAAAGAATAAGATGTTGTTTAGCTGAAACTTTAAATATTAATATTTCTCAAATAAATGTTAAAGCAACTACTAATGAAAAATTAGGACATATAGGTAGAAAAGAAGGCATAGCAACTCATGCAGTATGTCTCCTATATAAGAATTAATCTTTAGGTAAACTTTCTAAATATTCTACAATTTCACCTAGCTCAGCCTGACAAAATAAAACACCTATATCATTAGGACCTAATTTATCTAAGATATATTTAACGCCATCAAGCTCTTTATGAACTAAATGAGTTTTATTCACAGTATCAAAGCCTTTTTTAGCTAAGTCTTCTTTAATAGCTTTTGGCAACTCCCCTGGCTCTGCTCCTCTTAGATACTTAACAGTCTCTTTTAGGACAACAAAATCAACTCCATGTTTTAAAATCACATCATTTATTGGGCTGATAATATTCTTTCTGTCACCTGTTGTGCCAATAAGTAAATATTTTTTACCACCTTTATAATATGCTTGAACCATAGTTAATAGAGCATCTATAGCAGCTTCATTATGACCATAATCAAGCACAACAGTTTTACCTTCAACTTCAAAAAAGTTTGCTCTACCTGGATTTACACTAGCATCATTAACATATGTTTTCAAAGCTGATGTAATAGTATCTAAGCTAACGCCAAGTTTAAATGCTAAAGCAATAGCCAACATAGCATTCTCTACATTATGTTTTGCGAAACCTTTAATTGTTATTGGTGCATCAACAATATTTAACAACTCTTTCTTAACACCCTTATCAACCCAACAAAATTTACCATTTTCAACGATACTAGCATAATCAGCATTTGCTAAATAATAATTCATATCGTGATTCTCTGGATGCTGAGTAACAACAATCTTTTTACACTTTAATGTATCAAAACGTTGTTTCATATATTTATCATCTAAATTGATAATAGCATGTGAATTCTCACCCATTGTTCTAAAGACAATAGATTTTGCTTCAGCTAACTCTGCAACTGTCTCAATTCCATCTTCACCTAAATGGTCAGCTGAAACATTAGTAACCGCTGCTGCATTAGCAAATGTTTCTATAAGGCCTCTTTTTAAAAGACCTCCTCTAGCAGATTCTAATAATGCTACTTCAACTTTTTTATTTGTTAACACAAACTGATGCCCTGTAGGACCAGAATAGTCACCTTCATCAATCAACTCATTATTAACTTTTACCCAATCTGTTGAAGTATAACCAGTTAATTTACCAGCATATCTACAAATAAAATCTGTTAATCTTACTGTTGTTGTTTTACCGTTTGTCCCTGTTACGATAATAGCTGGAATATCATAAATATCACTCCAAGGGATATTATCAAAATCAACATTAGATAAATCAACTTCATAACTTCCTTTACCTGAACCTATAAAGGCCTTGTTCTTTTCTCTAAAAACATTAAAGCCTTTACTTTTAGCAAGATCATACAATTTACGATAAGTTAGATTTTTATCTTCATTAATTAATGGCAAAAGCTTTGCTTTTGCTTCTTCTATAGATTTTGCACAGCCCTTTTCAACAATTTCTCTTGCTGACAGCCAAACAAAATCTATAACATCACAAGCTGGCATAGTTATATCTACAGGGGCTATGAATGCAAGTCTAACTCCATTGCGAAAAAACTTATGAGTTATCTTAATATCTTTCCAACCTAAAGCTGGTAATATTCTTTCAGCTTCCTTATAAAAAAGCTTTGTCATTTCATCTTTATTATCTTTTAGAGGAACATCTAAAACCGTACCTGTCTCTTTAAAAAACAAATTTGGTCCGACTAATCTTCTAGAATAACCTTCTGGCATTGACATATATAAATCCTCTTTGCTAATCGATTTTTACGAAAAACATTATCTCAATTTTAATTAGTCTGAATCCTCATCAAAAGATGCTACTCTTACTCCGCTACCATCTGATATAATTCCTGCTTTTATAACTTCAGAAATTTCTCGTGACAAGCTTGGATCTTGAGCAATTACTGACGCAGAAAAAGGTTCATGAGTTTTAGTTTTTACTTCTCCTTTTTCAATTTCATCATCTTCTCTATTGAAGTAGATAATTTGCTTCCACGTTCTTTTTAACTTATCTGCAAAGATAGTAACTAAATCACCCTCTTCAGCCATAGATAAAGCAGCATTCACAGCTTCGACCTCATCTTGAATTATTTGAATATTTTCTGCTGGAACACCTGCTTTAATAAATCCAGCCTTTAACATCTCTGGAACTTCCTCAGGCCTTCTACCTCTTAAATTATCATCTCTCTTACAGATAAAATAATCAAAATGTGGCGCTGCAGCTTCTGCTAATTCATAAATATCTTCATCCCTTCTATCACCAGGAGAAGCAATCACACATATCTTTTTACCTGTAAATTCCATACTAGAGATCATGTGGCCAACCAATTTAATAGCCGCAGGATTATGTCCATAATCCATTAAAACTTTAAAGTTATGCTCTTCAAACCAGTTCATGCGCCCTGGCGCTTGATAGAATGAAGTTACAAAAGTTCTTAAACCATCTCTAATATTATCTAATGACATTCCCATACTATAAGATATAGCAATTGCAAACATAGAGTTCTGAACATTATGAATTGCTTTACCTTCCATAGTAGCAGGTATTAAATGTGTCCATAGAACTGGAATATGAATATGATTATCAAAAATTGTGATCATATCACCATTTACACCCTTTTCTATAACTACTGCTTTACCACCAGCTCTAATATGTTGTCTAACTAAAGCATGTTCTGGGTTCATTGTTACATAAAAAATGTTTTTCGCTGTTACTTTAGCTGACATTTTCAAACAGTGTGGATCGTCGGCATTTAAAACAGCTACATCTTTAGCTGCTTCAACAACAACACTTTTAACTTTAGCCAAGTCTTCTAAAGTGTTAACTCCTTTTAAACCTAAATGATCAGAAGCTATATTTAAACAAGCTCCCACATTACAGTAATCATAGCCCATACCACTTCTTACAAGACCGCCTCTAGCTGTTTCAAGAATAGCCATTTCAACTGTAGGATCTCTTAAAACCATCTGAGCAGATGCAGGGCCTGTTGTATCACCAGAAACAGTAAGTTTGCCATTAATATAAATACCATCTGTAGTTGTAAGACCAACAACTTTACCAGCATTTTTCCACATATGTGCAACCATACGAGAAGTAGTTGTTTTACCATTAGTACCAGTTATAGCTGCTATAGGAATCCTTGCATTACCTAACTCTTTAGGGAATAACATGTCAACTACTGCACCAGCTACATCTCTTGATTGACCTTCACTAGGTGCTACATGCATTCTAAATCCTGGAGCGGCATTACATTCACATATTGCCCCACCTATTTCATGATATGATTGAGCAATATCATCGATCAAGAAATCCACACCACCAACATCTAGGCCTATAGCACGAATAGCTCTTTCAGCCATATCTCTATTATCTGGATGTACAATATCAGTTACATCTATAGCTGTACCACCTGTAGATAGGTTAGCTGTAGATCTCAAATAAAATATTTCACCTTCTTTTAAGATAGTGTCTTTATTATATCCTGCTGCTTTCAATAATGTATTTGCTTGATAGTCTAGCTCTAAAATAGTTAAAACCTTCTCATGCCCAATACCCCTTCTTGGATCTTGGTTAACAATTTCTACAAGCTCTTCAATTGTGCTCTTACCATCGCCAACAACATGTCCAGGTACTCTTTTTGCAACAGCTACAAGCTTACCATTAACCACAAGCATTCTATGGTCGAAACCTGTTGCATATTGTTCAACTAAAACATATCTAGAAACTTTACTCGCTTCGACAAATGCTTCTCTTATTTCTTCATAAGTGTTTAAATTAATAGAGATCCCTCTACCATGGTTTCCATCTAATGGTTTAACTACTAATGGAAAGCCTAATTTCTGAGCAGCTCTAAGTGCATCAGCTTCTGTTCTGACCATTCTTTGTTGCGGAACAGGAAGACCGAGAGCTCCTAAAACTTTATTTGTTTGCTCTTTATCACAAGACATTTGAACTGCGATATTAGTAGTTTGACTTGTAATAGTAGCTTGTATTCTTTGTTGATATTTACCATGACCAAACTGAACTAGTGATTGATCATTTAGTCTTATATAAGGAATATCTCTTTTCTTAGCTGCATCAACTAAAGATCCAGTACTTGGACCAAATTCTTTACTTTGTGCAAACTTAATAAACTTAACTTTTTCATATTCAAAATCAAAATCATCTGACTTATAACCAACTTCTTTTTGAAGTTGCTCAGGAAGGATTGAAAGTAAAAGCTCTTTAGCTAATTCCATAGCTCTAAGACCGACATCTTTTTGCTTGTACTCATAAACCAGATTATAATGACCTTCTTCGCCCGTACCTCTAGTTCTACCAAAAGTAACATCACTACCAGCCATAGATTGAAGTTCTAATATAACGTGCTCCCAAACATGCCCCATCCATGTCCCTTCATCTTCTCTCATGCGTCTAATGAATCCACCCTCTTCACGATATGAGCACCCATGCTCTTTAAGACCAGGTAAACTTTCTACTAGCTTATCAATGAATTCCTGCCCTATTTTAGCTGAAGGCCATTTTTCTAAAACTCCTAAATCAATTTCACTTCTTATAACCGGGAAATTGGCATAGATATTTGGACCAACATAGACATTCGTAGCTAATACTTTCATGTAAACTCCTTAACACAATTTAAAGCATAAAATATACTTAATATTCATATTACTAGAAAATTTATAAAAATTTCTATATTTTTTTAATATCTGAAAAAAATTTAATTCCTTGAAAAAACTTATGAAATATGATTTTGGTCTTTTAGCTATAGGTGATGAAATCACTGATGGTGATATAATAAATACAAATACAGCAGCTTTTGCTTCATTTTTAACGAAACTTGGGTTCAAGGTTGGTAATCATATTTGTTGTGATGATGATAAAAATAGTATCTTCAAAGCTATAGAATACTTAATTAAAGACCACTCTAATTTAATGACTATTGGAGGACTAGGACCTACAGAAGATGATATAACAACAGAATCTATCGCAGAATTCTTTAAAAAATCATTGTTTACTGATGAAAAAACTTGGAGCGAGCTTAAAAAAAGAATGATAGAAAAATATAACAAAATTCCAAAAAATAACCATAAACAGGCAATATTTCCTGAAGAAGCTACTATAATAAGAAATTTAAATGGGACTGCAAATGGTTTTAGACTTGAGTTCGCAAATAATAGATTTATTTATGTTTTCCCAGGACCGCCCAAGGAGTGTATCCCTATGTTAGAGAAATTAAATTTTAATAAAAAACCTTCTTCTAAGCAGATTATACGTCAGACATGGAAAGTATATAATATTGGAGAAAGTTTTCTTGCAGAGAAATTAGATATTATTAAAGATGAATATTCCTTTGTAACATTCAAATATCGAATTGCTGAAGGTTTTATAGAACTAAAATACTTCTATCCTCAAGGATGCCCTCATAGTAAAGACATAATAAACAAAGTTGAAAAATTACTGGAAACGCATTTAAGTTTAGATAGTAAATAATAGCTGCTCTTTTTTATCAATAAAAATAGAATCTACTCTATATGACATTAATCTTTTTACATCCTCATCAGATTTAGCTGAATATACAAAGATTTTTTTAAAAAGTTTTTGAAGTAGATGAACCCTTTCTTTATTCAAAAACTGAAAGTTTATAGCTAAACCAATATAGTTATCGCTATCAAAATCCTCTTTCAACGTTGTTTTAATATATTCCTCTTCAGCTTCCCAATTTTTTATTTCATATAGTTTTGCCTTAGCATATAGGGAATCGTCTTTAAGCTTCTTCATAACAAAATTTGAAAAACTCGATAATAAAACTCTATTCTTTAGCTCAGGATATTCAGAAAGTAAATTTAAGATTTTATTAACAATCTCCTCTTGATATTTTTCATCCTCATTATTTATTTTAATCTCTAAATTAGTATTTATAGAGATATCTTTAGCCCATTCAAAGTATTCTATCAATGTAGGAATTCTTGCCGGTTTAAAATTAGAATCAATTAGCTCTATTTTTTTTAATACTGAAATATCAGTTTGAGTAACATCTAAATCAACTAAACCTAACCTTCTTGTGGTACGATCATGAAAAATAAATAACTCTCCATCAGAACTCATTTGAACATCAAGCTCTATCCATTTAAAACCAAACTCATATGCTAGTCTAAAAGCATCCATTGTATTCTCAATAAAGTCTGTCTTTGTACCTCTGTGAGAAATAAACTTATCTATTTTCATATTCTAAAACCCCAAAATTAGAAAAACTAATGTATTATACTGCAGCTATGTAAAGTGTAAAAATACTATTTTTCTACTAATTAAATAATCTAAATATTTAGCGTAGAATTTTTTCAAAAAAATAAATCATGCTATAATTTAAAGCAATACCTAAATCATATGATAAATAATGCTAAATAGTCCTCATATTGACAGAAGACTTATGTCTTTTTTGCTACATAAAAAGCTTATATCAAAAGAGCAATTAATTAATGAAGTTAGCGATACAAAAGAATTAAAAAACACTGGTCTATTTAAGTATTTAGTAAGTCATGAACTAATTGATAATAAAAAATTTATGATTGAAGCTGCTAATTTACTTAGACTTCAATACATAGACCTTTCTGTCATTAATGTAAAACACTTAGAAAACGCTTACTTTGATTTAGAATTCTGTAAACAACATTCTTGTCTTCCTTTATTTACGAAAAAACAGTCTATATTTATTGCAATAGCAAACCCTATAGATAGCCAAGACATCTTAAAAGAATTAAGAAATAAATATAACAAACCTTTTATTGCAATAGTTGCTGAATTTAATCTGATAAATGAAAAAATAGAAGAGTTTAATGAGCATTTAAAAGATGAGGGAAAAGCCACAGACGCAAAAGATACTCTTGATGACAAAATGAAAAATGTTGAACTAGATGTTGATCTTGTTGAACATGGCGATGATTTAAAGGGTGATGATATTATTGGAACCAATGATGATGAGGCTCCAATAATTAGATTTATAAACAACACAATAGTTGATGCAATACAAAAAGGTGCTTCAGATATTCATTTTGAGCCTTATGAAAAGGTTTTTCGTATAAGATATAGAATAGATGGACTATTAATAGAAAATTTTAGCACTACTAAAAACCTTGGACCAAAAATAATTTCCAGACTTAAAATCATGGCTAGTTTGGATATTGCCGAAAAAAGAATTCCTCAAGATGGAAAGTTTAAAATATCCTTATCTAAAGAAAAAGCTATAGATTTTCGTGTAAGCTCATGCCCGATAAACTTCGGTGAAAAAGTTGTACTTCGTATTATTGACTCTAGTAGCACCCAAATACCTGTTGAACAACTAGGTTTTGCTGAGCATCAGAAAAAAATATATCTAGATGCCATAAGTCAATCACAAGGCATGGTACTTGTAACAGGCCCTACAGGTTCTGGTAAAACAGTAACTCTATATACCGGTATCAATATTTTAAATAAACCAGAAAAGAATATCTCTACAGCAGAGGATCCAGTAGAACTTGCAGTAAAAGGAGTTAATCAGGTTAACGTAAATAATAAACAAGGTCTAACATTTGCTGCCGCTTTAAAAGCATTTTTACGTCAAGATCCAGATATTATAATGGTTGGTGAGATTAGGGATATAGAGACAGGATCTATAGCAATAAAAGCTTCTCAGACTGGTCACTTAGTATTATCTACTCTACATACAAATAGTGCCCCTGAAACACTAAACAGATTGGTTGATATGGGATTACCAAGATATAATATTGCTACTTCAGTAATTTTAATTATAGCACAAAGACTTTCTCGTAGAATTTGTCCAAAATGTAGAATCCCTGACACAGAAACTAAGTTTGACTTAATAATAGAGGATAGCGGAATAACAGAAGAGATAGTAAAACCATTTGGAAAAAGCATAAAAGAACTTAAAGAAGCAACTATTTATAAAGCAAATCCTAAAGGATGTCCAAGATGCTTTAAAGGATATAAAGGCCGACTTGGTTTATATGAGGTTATGCCTGTATCTAGAGCTATCTCAAGAATGATTCTAGATGATAAAAATACTATGGAAATTGCTGAGCAAGCACAAAAAGAAGCCGTTTCAAACATAAGACAATCTGCTTTGATTAGAGTTGCTGAAGGATTAACAACTCTAGAAGAAATATATAGAATAAGTTAAAGGAAAAATAATGTTTTTTAATAAAAACAATACGCCAAGAATTGATTTTATAACCTTTAGTTATAAAGGAAAATTACGAAATGGTAAAAAAACCAAAGGCGAAATTGATGCAAACTCAAAAGAGCTTGCTGAAGCAACTCTTCGACAAAAAGGTTTTACAGACCTAAAAATAAAAAAACAACCTAAGGACTTACTACCAAAAAAAATATCTTATAATGATATAACAGGTATGACTAGGCAATTAGCCACTATGACTAAAGCAGGAATTCCTATAGTAAAATCATTTGAAGTTTTTATAATGGGAATAAAAAAACATCTAAAACTTAAAATGCTTGTTGTTGATCTAAAACTATCAATTGAAGGGGGTGAGTCTCTTTCTCAAGCGCTACGGAAATATCCAAAGATTTTTGATAAATTATATGTTGGTCTTGTAACTGCGGGTGAAGAATCTGGTAATTTAGATCTAATGCTAAGTAAAATTGCTGATCAAAGAGAAGCGTTACAAAGCATTAAGAAAAAAGTAAAAAAAGCATTATCTTATCCAATCGTAGTCTGTGTTATTGCTGCTGGTGTTACAGGTATCCTCCTTACTTTTGCCGTTCCAGCTTTTTCTGCTATGTTTATAAATTCTGGAAAGCCTTTACCTGCGATTACACAAATTACAGTAAATGCCTCTTACTTTATGCAAGACTCCTGGTGGAAAATAATTCTAGTTATTTTTATAACTATGTCTGTATTTAAAAGTTTAAAATTTAAGTATCCAAAAATTCAAGTCTACCAAGATCATTTTATGTTAAAAATACCTATCATTGGTGAGGTCATTTTTAAATCAGCATTAGCTAGGTTTGCTAGTACATTGGAAATAACAACTCAATCAGGGATGAGTTTAACTAGAGCTTTAGACATGGTTGCCCTCTCCACGGGTAATGCTAAATATGACCAAGCTGCTTTAGATATTAAAAAAAGCATTAGTGAAGGAACATCTTTTAAAGAAGCAATAGAAGAAACTGGTGTATTTCCATTTCTTGTAGAGCAAATGGTCTCAGTTGGTGAAGAGTCTGGTGCCCTTGAAATAATGCTAGGAAACCTTAATAGGGTATATCAAGAAGAGGTAGATGTATTAGTTGAAGGTCTTAGCTCAATGTTAGAACCCATAATCATGGTAGTTCTTGGTGGTGTAGTAGGCTTCTTAGTTGTTAGTATGTATATGCCTATGTTCCAAATGGGAGATGCAATATAAGGACTTTATATATTCTTTTATTTATATATCCACTTTGCCACATCCAAAGCACTATAAGTAAGAATTACTTTTGCTCCAGCTCTTTTCATAGAAGTCAAAATTTCTAAAGTAATAGCTTCTTCGTTAATTAAGCCCTGTTGTGCTGCAGCTTTTACCATAGAATACTCACCACTAACGTGATAAGCAGCTATTGGCAAATCAACCTTATTATTTAACTCATTTATTATGTCTAAATAACTAAGAGCGGGCTTCACCATTATAAAATCAGCTCCTTCCTCTATATCCAATAAAGCTTCTCTTATTGCTTCTTTTTTATTTCTATAATCCATTTGATATGTCTTTCTATCTCCCTTAGGGGAAGAGCTACATGCATCACGAAAAGGCCCATAAAATGCCGAAGCATATTTAACAGCATAAGACATAATAGCAACTTTAACAAATCTCATAGAATCTAAAGCTTGTCTCATAGCAAGAATCATACCATCCATCATACCACTCGGAGCAACTATATCAGCTCCTGCCTCGGCATGAGAGATTGCGGTTTTCTTCAAAATCTCTAAAGTTCTATCATTATCAACATACTCAACTTCATCTAGAATTCCACAATGTCCATGCGGTGTATAGCCACATAAACAAACATCTGTAGCAACAATAATATTAGAGTTTAACTCTTTAATTTTTATCACAGCCTGTTGTACTATGCCATTTGGATTGTAGTTCTCCGAAGCCTCTATGTCTTTAATCTTTGGAACACCAAAAATCATAATACTTCTAATACCAGCTTTTTCTATATTACCTAAAAGCTCATCTAGTCTATCTACTGACCAATGATATTGCCCTGGCATTGATGAAATCTCTTTCTTTATATTTTTTCCATGAACTATAAATATTGGATACATCAAGTCATTAATACTTAATCTTGTTTCTGCAACCATTTCTCTTAATGATGGAGAGTTTCTTAACCTTCTAGGTCTACTTATAGGAAAACTCATAGCTACTTCCCTACTTTTTCTTTTTATTATCAGGTTTTTTTCTATACAAAACTAAGATATTGCCTATTATTTGTATAAGCTCACATTTTGTTTTACTAATTATTTCAGTAGAGAGTTCTTCTTTATATTCTTTTGGTGCTCTAAAAGCTTTAACTTTAATAAGCTCATGTGAGTTTAAAGCGATATCTATCTCATTTAGAACATTTTCTGTAAGTCCTTTTTCTCCTATTAAAACTACTGGCTTAAGCTTATGAGCGAAACCTTTTAATTCTTGCTGTTTCTTTACATCCATCATTATCTTACCTTATCCTACTATTTCTAATAATAGGTTTTCTAACACTAATTCTTTATCTACATTTTTAAAATTACTAAAATATTCTTTTGCTTTTAGAGTTTTTTTATACAAATTAAAGCTTTCTTCTAATTTATGTTTAGCTGCCAAATGCTTTATTACGGACACTCTGTCATAATTTGACAAAGTCGACTCATCTAACTCTAGATTATAATAATAAATATCTATCAAAATACTTAAAAGCCAATACAAAGCTTCTTTATAATTAGGACTAACTTCCTTTAAAAAATTTCTAATACTCATTTGTCCAACTAAAGTTAAGACAAGATGACTTCTAATCTGCCAAAATATTGTATCTAATTTAATTCTTGCGATGATATTAACATCATTCCTCGCCATTCTCATTGACTTAGCTATAGCATCTTCAGACATATCAAAAGTATATTTTAAATAATCTATTTTATCTTTTTCTGTAAAAAAAATATCATATGTCAGTGATCTACTTTTAACAGTATCCAAAATCTCATAATAATCATTAGTAAACATTAGAAAGAAAGTATTCTCTGTAGGTTCTTCTAATGTTTTTAACAAAGCATTTGCCGCAGAATCATTTAGTAACTCTAATTTCTCTATAATTATAATTTTAGCGCCGTTATTATGACCTGCTAACTCACAGTTTTTGATAATTTTCTTTACTTCAGCTAGTTTAATTTCATCATTATCAATATTAGCAACAGTTATATAAGCAGAATCATTATAATTATCTATTTTTCTATCTAATAAAACAGATGATAAAGAATTGATAAATCGATCAATTAGAATAGCATCTTTAACTCTAAAAATAAAAGAGTGATGAAGAGTCTTGGTATTTTTTTGCTCAAAGATTTTATCTAATAAAACCTGATGTGACTCTAATTGGAACATTATATTACATTACGATTATATAAAATGTTAGCAAACACTCTTTTAATTAAAGCTAATTTAGATTTTATAAAACCTTTATCTTTTTTTCTTACAAAACTTATCTCATATGCATCTATATCTTGTCTGAAATAATCTATAATATAATCATCATATGTTTGGATTTTATCAACCAACCCCAATTCTAAAGCATCTTTACCAAACCAGTGTTCGCCAGTAGCAACTTTCTCAATATCAAGATTTGGTCTATATGTAAGAATATGTTTTTTGAACAAGTAATGAATATTCTGTAAATCCTCTTTAAATTTTTCTCTACCTTCTTCAGTATTTTCACCTACAGTAGTCAAAGTTCTTTTGTATTGCCCAGAGGTATGCATTTCTACGTCTACACCATGTTTTTTAAGCATATCTCTAACATTTGGTACAGTCCCAACAACACCTATAGAACCGACAATTGCAAAAGGTGAACAAATTATTTTATGTGCCACTGAAGCCATCATATAGCCGCCACTTGCTGCTATTTGATCAATACAAACAGTAAGGTTAATACCTGCTTGTCTAATTCTTTCTAGTTGTGCCGCTGCAAATCCATAACCATTTACAACCCCACCTGGGCTGTCAACTCTAACAATCACTTCATCCATAGTTTTTGCTATAGATAGTACAGATGATACTTCTTCTCTTAAACTTTCTACTTGAGATGCTTGCAGATCGCCTTTAAAAGTTAGCACAAATATTTTTTTAGTCTCACCAACATCTTCTTTTGATAATTTCTTCTTCTGCTCTTTTCTAAATTCTTTATACTCTTTTTTATCTAATACTTCTAACATGAGATATTCTTGAGCTTTTTTATATCTCTCACCAAGCTTACTTAATTCAAGTTTTCCTTTTGAAGCCTTTACTTGATGCTCTTTACTTTTTGCTAGCAAAGAGAAAAATATTACTAGAATAAAAGCTATAGCTATAATAAATGCTAATAAATATAAGTTAAAATAAAAAAAATCTACAAAATTGCTATACCACATAATTTACCTTGTCATCGATGCTCTTAGCGTTTTTAATAAAGAATCATTAGCATTACCTTTAAAATATGCTTTTTTTATAGATTCTCTAGCAAAAATTCTTTTCTTATAATCAAATATTGCCCCATAAGACTCATCTATAATAAAACCTTCTGCTTCAAGATAAAGCATCATAGCTGCTAAATAACAGTCCGCTAAAGTAAAAGTTGAAGATATAAAAAACTCTGATTCAGCAAAAACACCTTCCATAGATTTAAAGCTATCCTCTAAATCTTTGAATATATTTTTTAACTTAGTTTTATTTCCCCTATTTTTCTTTACTTCTGCTAAAACTGTATACCACTCAGCATCTATTTTCTCTAATGCTAATCGAACTTTAATACGATCATGAACTATACTTGGTAAAAGGTTTGGTGCAGGGAATCTCTCATCTATATAAATCATAAGAGCTTTTTTATTATCAACTGAATAATCCTTCTCTTTTAATACTGGTAATGTTCCTTTTGGAGAAATTTTCTTCAAAATGTCTGCTGATAAATCACTTGCTTCAACAACATCAACATTCATTCTTTTCTCTGCTAATGCTATTCTTGCTCTTAAAGAATATGGGCAATATTTTGCTGTATACAGTGTTACTTTCATTTGATATAGGCCTTTAATAAAAGATTAATGATTAAAACAAGTAATCTTCTCTGTTATAATCAAAATATTAATAATCTAACCTACAATTTTATCATATTTGTGGATAACTACAACATAGACTCTGAAGGCTTTTTATTAGATTTTAATTCTTGGGATATAAACTTTTGTAAACAGATAGCCGATCAAGAAGGAATCCAGCTTTCTGATAAGCATTTTATAATTATTAATTTCCTGAGAGAATATTATAAAAAGAATCATAAATCACCTGCTGTTCGAGAGCTAGTTAAATCATTAAAAGATAAATATGGTAATGAGATAGGTAACAGTTTATTTTTACAAATATTATTTCCTGTATCCCCAGCTGTTCAGGCTGCGAAATTAGCAGGATTACCGAAACCTAAAAAATGTATTTAAAGAGGAGATTTAAATGAGTGAAAAAGTATTCTGCAAAAAGTATAATGAAGAGCTTGACTCTATACCATACCAGCCATTTCCTGGTGAATTAGGTGCTAGAATAAAAAAAGAAATTTCAAATAAAGCATGGCAATCTTGGCTTTCGCATCAAACAATTTTAATTAATGAGTATCGTTTAAACTTAATGGATCCAAAAGCTAAAGACTTTTTAAAAGAAGAGATGCAAAAATTTTTATTTGAAAATATAGAAGAAAAACCTGGTCAATTTTCAGCTACTTAACTCTTTTATAAATATATTTTGGATTTATAGTATCTGCTAAAAGCTTATTTTCAAAATCAATCCTAAGCAATATACCTACTGTATAACACATAATAAGTAAACTACTACCTCCATAACTTATAAAAGGTAAAGTTAAACCCTTTGTCGGTAATAAACCAGTATTTACCCCAACATTTACAAAAACCTGAAATGCTAACCAAAAGCTTATTCCATAAGATAAAAATGCCTGATAGTATCTTTTTAACTGATATGCATTCTTTGCTATATTTATGGCTTTTATAACAATAAATAAATAAACAGCTAATAAGATCATAAGCCCTATTATTCCAATTTCCTCTACAATCACTGACGTAATAAAATCAGTATGAGCTTCTGGTAGAAAAAACTGTTTTTGAATACTATTACCTAATCCATCACCAAACCACTCTCCTCTACCAAATGCGATAAGTGCTTGTACAAGCTGATAACCAGAATCATTAGCATTTTCCCATGGATGTAAGAAGCCAGTAATTCTATGCATTCTATAAGGTGAGATTACAACTAAAGTAGCTGCTGCCATTACCATCATCCCCAATAATAATCCATACCAGCGCACTTTATTTCCTGAAACAAATAGCATCCCCATAACACATATAGAAATAACCACTGTAGAACCAAAATCTGGCTGCATTAAAAGTAATAAGGCAATACAGCCCAGCATACTTATTGGAGTTAAAATACCTTCTTTAAAATTAGACATTTTCTCAAGATTTGTTGCGATATAACCTGAGAAAAAAATTATTGCCAATAACTTAGCTAATTCAGCAACCTGAATATTAATTATAATTAAAGGGATCCATCTTCTAGCACCATTCACACTTTTACCTATTCCTGGAACTAAAACTGCTACTAAAACAATAAGCATTATAAAAAAGAAAGCATTATGATTTTTTTCGTAGTTCTTTGTTGGCACAAGTAAAGCTAATAAAAATAGAAAAATAGAAACAACAGCAAAAAAACCTTGTCTAATAGAATAATAGAAAGGATTATTATAATCATCCATAGCTACAATCATAGATGCTGATGTAACCATAATCCAACCGAATGCTAGAAGTCCAAGCATCGCAAAAACTATAGATATATCTATTTCTAATTTAGCTTTTACTCTTTCTCTTTTTGCATTATGGTTAGTGAGCCAAAGCTTTAATCTATATAGCACTTTTAATCCTTTACAATCTTTTCTTTATATTCATTAAAAAGTTTAATAAACTCTTCTCCTCTATGCTCATAGTTTCTAAATTCATCAAAACTAGCACATGCTGGAGACAGTAATACTATATCATTTTTACTTGCTATATTTACTGTTTTAGCAAAAGCTGTCTTCATATCTTTTAAAACTTCAAAATTAGAAAAATACTTTTCTAATTGCACTTTTATATATTCAGCATCTTTACCATAGATACAGATAAACTTAACTTTACCTATAACACTTCTTTGCATTATAGAAAAATCTCCACCCTTGGCAACACCACCTAGTAGTAATACTATATTTTTAGAGTTTGTTAAATTATCTATCGCAACTACTGTTGCACCTACATTTGTACCCTTTGAATCATTTATGTATGAAACTCCTCTAATTTCACCAATCTTATTACATCTATGCTTTAGACCTTCAAACTCTTTAAGCTCTGTTATAACCTTTTTATGGTCAATATTAAACTTTTCTAAAATACTCAAGACAACTATAATATTTTCAAGATTATGTAGACCAAAAAGTTTTGTCTCTTCAAGAGCCAATATCTTTTCTTCTTTCTTATAAATACAAGATTTTCTGATAGAAAATACTGTATTATACTTTAGTCCTTTGCCTTCAAAATCATAAACAAAGAATTCTCTACTAAACTTCTCTAAATTAAGCTTAGACTCAATATACTCTTGGTAGCTATCATATCTATCAAGATGATCATGCGAAATATTAATTACACAAGATACATCAAATTTAGTATCTTTAAGCAAATCTATTTGAAAACTAGATATTTCAACCACACAAAATTCCACATCATCATTAATCTTAGATAAAATGGGGGTTCCTATGTTTCCTACTAAAATACTTTTATAACCTAAATTGTTCAAAACCGTATCCAACATAGTTACTACGGTACTCTTTCCATTTGAGCCAGTAACAGCTATCAACTTTATCTGTTTAGCTTTAATAGCATCATAATATAGATCAATATCACTTATTATTTTAGATTTATAATTTTCTAAATTACTATATGGATTTTTATTTAAAGGAATACCTGGACTAACTACTAATAAGTCATATGTTTCTAAATTCTTTTCTAGAAAATCTGCTTCAGATGAAGAGATATGAACTTCTACATTATATTTTTCTAAATAGACTTCTACAGACTTACCTGTAGATCCATATCCAACTATAAGAATTTTATTTATTAAGACGTCCTTATAAAAAAAGCTTAGCATCTATCTAACCTTTATTGCTGCTAACCCTATAAGTACTAGTATAACTGTAATTATCCAAAAGCGAATAACTACTTTAGTTTCCGGCCAACCTTTAAGTTCAAAATGATGATGAATTGGTGCCATTCTAAATATGCGCTTTTTTCTAAGTTTATAAGAACCAACTTGTAAAATTACAGATACTGCCTCTGCAACAAAAAGTAATCCCATTATAAAAAATATTAGCTCTTGTCTTATCATAACTGCTATAACCCCTAAAACAGCACCTAAAGTAAGAGAACCAACATCTCCCATGAATACTTCAGCTGGATATGAGTTAAACCATAGAAATGCTAAACCAGAACCACAAATAGCTGCACAAAATACTGCAACCTCAGCTAAACCTTTATTTCCCAAATAATCAAATAAAAGATAATTTGCTAAACTATGATTAGTCTCTATATATGCATAAACACCTAATCCAGCAGCCACTAAAACAACCGGCAAAATAGCTAAGCCATCTAAGCCATCAGTTAAATTTACAGCATTACTACTTCCATTAATTATAAAAAAAGTAAGAATAGTGAAAAGCACTATTCCTATTGGTATAGCCCAATCTTTAGTAAAAGGGATAGATAAAAGCATTTTCCCATTCTTCTCTAATAAAAAGAATAAAACTATCGCTAATATAATTGAAAATACTGATTGTAATGCGAATTTGTAACGTGATTTAAGACCTTTTGGATGCTTTAATACTAATTTTAAATAATCATCAAAAAATCCAATAGCTCCAAAAAAAACTATAACTAGAAGCAATATCCAAAGGTAGATACTAGTTAGATCTCCCCAAAGCAATGAAGATATTAATACTGAAGATAAAATAAGCACTCCTCCCATAGTCGGAGTATTTCTTTTAGAAAAATGACTTTGTGGGCCGTCATCCCTAACTACTTGACCTATCTGCATCCTTTGCAGCCATCTAATCATTGGATAACCTAAAAACAAAGTAATGAAGAGCGAGGTTATTGCTATCATCACAATTCTCAAAGACACATAACCACTAAACATAGCTAAAGCTGGCCAAAAGCCAGATAGCCAATTAAAAATCCAAATTAACATACAATATAAAGTATATAAATTAAAGCTATATTAAGAATAATTATATTATATTTATGTTTTTTTTTATAGAAAAAATAATTAAAGAATAGGACCAAACTGTTCATATTTCATAGAGAATTCATTATCTATTGGGAACTGATATTTATAATTTTTTATAAAGCTTTTAGCTAAAGCTTTATAAGATTTTTTATATTCTCTTATATCTGTCCATGTATTATCTACTTTAATTACTTTCTCACCATCATGAATCTCAGAAATAGACTTAAAATTAAAATATTTTTCTCTTTTATAAACAAACTGAACATTTTCACTCGGATTAGTAATATAATCAACCAACATTTTTGTTTCATCTACAGGTGCTCTTCTACCAGTAGTATAGTCTCCTTCTATCCAACCAACATTAACCATATAGATTTTAGCATCTGACATTTTTAATCTTTGTCTTAGTATTTTGGCATATCTAGTAGGTTCTAATAATAAAAAAGGTTGAGCATAGCAACTAGAAAACTCTAATTTAGGTTCAGATACGCCATTTTCTATTCCTATAGAAGTACACGTATAACCTGATAAAAAATGATAGATTGCTTGTCCTTTAGTTAGTTTAGAGACTCTAGGCAATACACCTTTACTATCTTTAACTAAAAAAATAATTGTTTTGGGATTTGATGATTCAAGTTTAACATTAGTTAAGCTTTCTTTTGAGAATGCTAAATACGTATTACTTTGTCCCTTAGTTTTAGAACCAAAGATAATATTTCCTTGTTCATCAAAATTTGGATTCTCAATTAAAGCTTGTCCCTCGAGAATATCTTTAATATTTTGATTTTCTCTACTAAAGCTGGCTGCTTTTACAGTAAAGCCACCATCTAAACTATGTAAACCATCATCTGCCCAAGCTGTAGCTCCATTAGCAAATAACTCTCTGTTTGTAAGAGCTAATGTTGTCTTACCGCTTCCTGACAATCCAAAGAACATAGTTGTATTATCACTTTTATCTATACCTACAGCACAGTGAAATACACCTATATTAGTTAAAGAAAGATAATAACTCATTGATGAAAGTAAAATTTTATCAATTTCAGTTAAATAATATGTTCCAGCAATGATACTTTCTCTTTGCTTTAAATTTGTAGCTATTATATTTGGCGAATTTAAACCTAATTCTGCAAAATCTTCAATCTTTGTAGAGGGTGAATGCAATATTGTCCACTCTGCTGAAAAATCTTCTAATTCCTCTTGAGTAGGTTCTATTGATACTAATTTAAAAAAGTAAGCTGCCCATGCGACATTTGTAACAAATCTAACAGCAATTCTATTTTTAACATCATTATTATAAAAACCATCTATAACAAATAAATCTTTTTGAGAAATGTCTTGACGAACTTTTTCTTTAACTATCTTCCAATTATTTCTACTAAGTGGTTTATTATCAGAACCTTTATCACTCCACCAAACGTTCTTCTTAGCATATTTAGTTTCAACTATATATTTATCTTCTGGTAATCTTCCTTTTATTTCTCCACTATCAACTAAGATAGCATTACCTTCAGACCGTATATAATGACTATCATTGCTACTTTTGATATATTCTAACAATTCTTTTGTGCTTATATTTTGATATATATTTTTTATTGTACACAGATACTCATTATCTGTACTCGAGGATAAATCCATTGATTTCTTTTAGAAATTTCATATATAGGATGATAATTTGATTATATATCTTAAAAAAACATTTTTCAAAAAATATATTCTATTAAAAGTTTAATCAAGTAAACTATTTACAATCAAAGTAGTAATTACTATTTAAATTAATTATGAGCAATGAAAAAACTGCGCAAAAAACTAATTTTATTAAAAACATTATAAACAGTGACTTAGAGACAGGCTTACATAATAGCATTGTAACAAGATTTCCTCCTGAACCTAATGGTTATTTACATATTGGTCACGCCAAATCAATATGCTTAAATTTTGGATTAGCTGAAGAATATAATGCTACCTGCCATTTAAGATTTGATGATACTAATCCAGAAAAAGAAGATATTGAATACATAAATGCAATAAAAGAAGATGTTAAATGGCTTGGTTTTGACTGGGGTAAAAACCTTTATTTTGCTTCTGAATACTTTGACAAAATGTATGAATTAGCTCAATTACTTATTAAAAAAGATAAAGCCTATGTTTGTGACTTATCCGCTGAAGAAGTTAGAGAGTATCGTGGCACGCTTAAAGAAGCTGGAAAAAATAGTCCATATAGAAATAGAAGTATTGATGAAAACTTAGAACTATTTGAAAAAATGAAAAATGGTGAATTTCCTGAAGGTAGCAAAACTCTAAGAGCAAAAATAGATATGGCTTCTGGAAATATAAATTTAAGAGACCCTGCTCTTTATCGAATTAAATTTGCTGCACATCCTAAAACTGGCGATAAATGGTGTATATACCCAATGTATGCTTTTGCCCACCCTCTTGAAGATGCTATAGAAAAAATAACTCACTCCTTATGTACACTAGAATTTCAAGATCAAAGACCTTTTTATGATTGGGTTGTTGAAGAAACAGAATTCGAGAAAAAACCTAGACAAATTGAATTTTCAAGATTAAATCTTAACTACAACATCACAAGTAAAAGAAAGCTTAAATATTTAGTGGATAAAAATTTAGTTAATGGTTGGGATGATCCAAGAATGCCTACACTAAAAGGATTTAGACGTAGAGGATACACTCCAGAATCTATTAAAAACTTTTGTGATATGATTGGCATATCTAAACAAGATTCTTTGATAGATATTTCTGTACTTGAGGAGTCTATTAGAAGCGATTTAAATATTAAAGCTCATAGGAGAAATGCTGTACTAGATCCTATTAAAGTAACTATAGCTAATATGTCACCACACACTCTTAATGTTCCCAATCATCCTCAAGATCCAGATTTTGGAAGAAGGGATATAACAATATCTGAAACTATATACATTGATAGTGAAGATTTTGTATTTGAGCTAGAAAAGGGAATGAAAAAGCTAAGCCCAAATGGTCGAGTAAGGTTATTAAACTCTTATGTAATTGATTGTAATGAAGTAGTTACTGATGCTTCAGGTAAAGTTATCGAATTAAAATGTAGTTATCTTCCGGAAACATTGGGGGGTAAAAAACCTGACGATAACAAAAAACCTGATGGAATAATACATTGGGTAGATGCAAATAACTGCGTTACTGCTGAGATCAGGCTTTACGATAGATTATTTAATGATGAAAATCCTGGAAGATTTGAAAATATTGAGGATAGTTTAAATCCTAATTCTTTTGAGTTAATGAAAAATGCAAAATTAGAAAAATCTCTAGAAGATGCTAAGCCAGAAGAACATTTTCAGTTTAATAGAATTGGATATTTCACTGCTGACCAAAAAGATTTTTCAAGAGAAAATATAGTTTTTAATAGAACTGTTACTCTTAGAAATACTTGGGAAGTTAAATAAAGTAATTATATGTTTCTGTTAACTCGTTTTCTTATAGTAAGAATTAATAACGATGTTATGATAGCTATAACTATAAACATATCCATTCCATCACTCATATTCGCTTTTGCTAAATTTATATCATTCTCTGGAATATAAACAAAACCAGCTAAATAACCGCCAAATTTACCACCTATTCCTAGGGTAACTAACCATATCCCCATGTATAGTGAAACAAAGCCTTTTGGAGCTATTTTAGTTACTAATGACAGACCTATAGCAGATAAACTCAACTCCGATAATGCTAAAATAAAATACCCTACAACGAAGCCATAAACAGTAACTTTAGCACCTATAGGAGTTGTTAGTATTGATATTAAAATCACTATAAAAGATAAAGCTAATATTATAAAAGCTATATTGAACTTATCAATATCTTGAACTTCTCTTCCCGCATTTGCTAAATAAAGCCAAAGTTTCCCAACAATAAATCCAAATATTAAAACACCTAAAGCTTCGATGCTTAAGATTTGACTAGAATTAATCAAAGCTGTATTAACTGCATAATCTGTAAACAATAAGAGGGAGATAAACATCTGAAAATACAACCCCCAATATATAATTGATAACACAAAAAATACGCCAGCTACTAGAACCTTTTTGTAATTTCCCTTATTAGCAGATAAAAACATAATAATTGAAGATGCGACAAAGGCTATAAATATTGAAAAACTTGCAACATCTGGCTCTTTAAAAATATAGAAAAGAAGAAGTATGTATATCAAAATTAATATTGTCGTTTTTAAAATAATCTTTCCTGTTAAAACAAGGTCTATAATGTGTTTTTTAAGAAAACCAAAACCTATAATCAAAACAAAGAACATTACTATACTTACAGTCATGCTACTATAAAATGGAGCACTATAACCATAATTATCTTTTAATGAAGTCGCAAAAAATAAAGCAAAAAAACTACCTAAATTAATACCAACATAGAAAACATTAAATCCAAAATCCCTATTACCATCCGTTAGAGATGACTTATCATAAAATCTTCCAATAAAAGAAGCCATATTTGATTTAATCAGCCCAGTACTAATTGAAATAAAACTCAAGCCTAAAAAAAGTAAATTTTCATCAGTTGATATTGCTAGCGTAAAAGTTCCTAATACCATAAAAAATGAACCTAACATCCCTGCCCTATAGTATCCAATTAGCTTTTCTGCAATATATCCTCCTAAAATGGCAGAAATATAAACCATCGATAAAACAGTTCCAACTAAAGAGGCTGATAGCTCTTGTGAAATATTAAATTTTCCTATTAAAAAAAATATCAATAAAGACTGTATTATGTAATAGCTATATCTTTCAGCAAACTCTGCAAAACTTGTTATAGCAAGTACTTTTTTTTCTTCTCTAAGATCATTCTTATTCATAACTTCCTCTTAATTATTCTAGTGCTAGGAGCTCTTCCCAAAGTAAAAATTTTTCTTCTAAATCTTTATTTAATTTATTTAACTTACTTTGAACTAACTGAATCTCTTTTTTTGATTTTTTATAAAAATCTGCATCAGTCATTTGTCCTTCAATATCCCCTATACCTTTTTCTAGCTTTTCTATTTGGACTGGTAAGCTTTTAAGAGTTTTTCTTTGTTCATGATTTAGTTGATTTTGCTTTTCTATTTTTTCCTGCTTCTGTTGCACTTTAGGCTCTTCTTTTTTAGGATTTTTTAAAGCTTCAGTTTTAACTCTCTGTCTCAACCAATCATCATAACCGCCAATATACTCTTCTAAACCATGCTCTTCAAAAACTATTGTGCTAGTGGCTATATTATTAATAAACTCTCTATCATGACTTATTAAAAGAATAGTTCCTTGATAATTAATCAACATCTCTTCTAATATTTCTAGAGTTTCTATATCAAGATCATTTGTTGGTTCATCTAATACAATAATATTACTAGGTTTAGAAAGTATCTTTGCAAGGAGTAATCTATTTTTCTCCCCTCCTGAAAGATGAGTGATAGGAGCATGAAGCCTATCTGGGGAAAATAAAAATTTTTGTAAATATGTTATAACATGTATTGATTTATCATTAATTTGGATAAAGTCAGAGCCCTCTTTAACATTATCCATAATGTTTAACTTCTCATCCAACTGATCTCGTAATTGATCAAAATAAGCTATTTGAAGATTAAATGCTTGCTCAATACTACCATCAGATGGTTTTAATTTACCCAATAAAATATTTAATAAAGTACTTTTGCCACAACCATTTGACCCAAGTATAGCAACCTTATCGCCCTTAACTATCTCTGTAGAGAAATTTTTGAAAAGGTATTTTTCTTGATATTTATGGCCTACATTATTAGCGACAATAACTTTCCTTGATGACTTTTCACCAGCCGAAACATTTATATCAATCTTACCTATTTGCTCTTTTCTTTGTTTTCGCTCAGACCTCATTTTCTCAAGCGCTCGTACTCTTCCTTCATTTCTTGTCCTACGAGCTTTAATTCCTTGCCTGATCCACGATTCTTCTTGAGCTAATTTTTTGTCAAACTCTTTATTAGATTTTTGTTCAGCTTGTAATATAGCCTCTTTCTTTTCTAAAAACTGAAGATAGTTTCCTTCAAAGGAATATAAATTGCCTCTATCTAATTCGATAATACTCTTTGCAACATTATTTAAAAATTTTCTATCATGAGTAATAAACAATATAGCTCCCGCAAACTGTTTCAAAAACTCTTCTAACCAAGTTATCGAAGATATATCTAAATGGTTTGTAGGTTCATCTAGAAGTAGTAAATCAGGTTTTCTTATTAATGCTCTAGCAAGTATTACTCTACGTTTCATCCCGCCAGATAGATCAGAAAACTTTTTATCAGTATTAAGCTGAAGCTTTGTAATAATCACATCAGCTTCATTCATATATTCCCAAGCATGGTTTTCATCTATGTATTTTTGAACATCCTCTAATTTATGTAAATTTTCTGGAGAACTCTCTAAGCTAGCCAAAATGTCTTGATACTCTACAAGCTTTTCACCAACCTCTCCAAGCCCACTAAGAATAACGCTTTTAACATCTCCTTTTATATCATTAGGAATATCCTGAATCATACTAGCTATTACTGCATTATTATGAATAATTACTTCACCACTATCTGGATGGTTTTTTCCTTCAATGATTTTTAATAGAGAAGACTTACCGGTACCATTTCTACCGATAAGGCAAATCCTTTGACCTTTTGAAATATCAAAATCCACATCTTTTAATATTTCCTGTGTACCGAAAGATAAATTGAGCTTTTTTAAAGATACTAATTGCATTTAGAAGTTAAAATATAAACAAAACTTCTTAAATTATAGCATAATGACTAGCTAGATTTATTACGCTTTCTTAATGCAAATAAAAGCATAAAAATACTAGCTATGAACATAACTCCACCAAAAGGTAAAGGAGCATATATAGATTTAGAAACTAAATGGCCCATCATAATATCATTCAAAAACCATGCCATACCAAAGCCAGCTCCAGCAGCTCCCATAGCTTTGCCTTGTTCTTGATCTGTTACAGATGAGGAAATAATAGTTAACAGTGCTGTATAACAAATCAACTGAGATGCAGAGCCAACTACACCAATTAACCATTGAATACCTATATTTGCAAATATTGCAGTTGATATTAATCCTATCGAACAAATTACAGCAAATATAATAAAAGCTTTTGTAGGAGTTATTTTTTTAAAAATATATGGCTGAAAAAATAAACTACAAATAGCAACAGCTAAACCTGTAGCAGCATAGAAAAGACCTGTCATGCTAGTGTTATAGCTATAAACTTCATTTAAAAATAATGCTATGCCTTGACCATAAAAGCCCCAAGCAGCTTGCATCAATAAATAAGCGACTCCAACCAGTCTTATCCTTTTATCTGAAAGCAAGAAAGATATCGTTTTATAAACAGTTCCTATAGTTAATACTAATCCAGGATGTTTAGGTAAATCCTTCTTCATAACAATAAAGATAAATAGCATATTCACTAATGATATAATAGCCGCCACAAAAAAAGGCAATGTATGACTAATACTCATAGAAGCTGCGAAACTTGTTGTTATAGGACCTATAATAAAGCCTAATGAAGCAGCCATAGTTATAAAGCCTAGATTCTTGGATTTTTCTTCTTCACTACTTATATCAATAACGGCTGCTTGTGCTATTTCAAAAGCACCTCCTGCTAAACCACTTATGAAACGACTAGCTATAAAAAGTAAATAATCTCCTGAATATATTGCATAAGCAGATAACATATAGGATAAAGATGTACAGAAAACGGCTGATAATAGCACAATTTTTCGACCATACTTATCGGAAAGCTCTCCCAATATTGGACCGCCTAAAACTAATCCAAGTGGCCATGAAGCTAATGCGATAGAATAATACCAATTCTGAAAGTTGCCACCTACTTCTCCAAAAGTAACTGCATTAGAGTCAAAAAATAATGACGGCATAATAGGAAAAACTAATCCCAACCCCATTATATCTATAACAATAGTTACAATTAATATCGCTATTAAGATATTTTTAGAAAATTTATCTGCCATAAGAAAACCCAATATCAAATATTTTTAAATAAATTTAAAAGTATAAAAAGACAAAAAAGTAGTCCAAGATTGTAGCTTAAAATAATAATTTATTCAATAATTAATGGCTTGCAATATAGTTATGCTCTACAGCTAATTCCTCTAAAGCTTTTAAAAAAGTTTTAATATAGAACTCCAAGATTTGATTACCATAACCATTCAATAAAACTATATTTTCAAAATTATTTTTAACATAGGTTTCAAAAGCTAAAATCTCTTTATAATCTACTTGCTTATTTTTTTCTATACTCTTACTTACATGCCCCAGAATTTGTAGAGTTTTTTCTTCGATATCTATAAAAGTAGTATCTTTAAGCAATGACTCTTTATCATCTTCAGTTATACTAGTATCAACGTAGTCATAAATTAGAATCATGTATCTATAAAGTCTACGTATATATAAACTCATTTTCTGATATTCTTTTGCTACTTGAGTTTTATTTTCATAAGAAACTTCTTTAATCAAATTAATTTGCTTAGTAAACTCTGAAAAAATATTAGTCATCAAGTCTTCATGAATACTACCTCTTTCATGAAATAAAATTTCATAAAAAGTTCTGATATCATTAATAGTTTTAGAAAAGCTTTCTTTTAGCCTTCTTTCTGCCCTTATTGGAAAAACAAATCTATTTACAAGTAATGCAATTACTATACCTTGAGAAATCTCTATCATTCTAAATATAGCTAGTTCAACACTAGCATTTTCATTTAAAATAATAATTATCATTGTTATTCCAGCCAAGGATCCTGCATAACTAAATTTAGAAGATGCCCCAGCTATAAAAACTGCCACCATAATAAAAATAAAAGCTAATGAAAAGGCTTCAACCTTATTGAAACTAATCAGGATTATTACAATTGCAATACTTGCGCTAATTATAGTACCAACAAAACGCATCAAAGCTTTATCTAAAGCACCACCAAGATTTGGCTGCGTTGACATAACAACTAAAACAGTTATCACCATCCACATATACATTTGCTCAGCTCTAAAAAAGCTATCTAAGAGCCTACCTAAAGCATATGCTATTAAACATGCTATAACTGTTTTTGCTGCATTGATTGCTGCGTATTTTTTACTATTTAAAAAAGCAAATTGCATAACTTATATAATTATTTTTATTCCTTTACAAAATTCCTTTGCCTAACAACCTCATACATAGAAACTCCAGAAGCAACTGAAACATTTAGACTAGATACTTCCCCATACATTGGTAGCTTAGCTAGAAAATCACAATTAGCCTTTGTTTTTTGCCTCATCCCTTTTCCTTCTGAGCCAGCCACTAAAGCTATAGAATCTTGCAAGTTCATATCATATAAGCTTTCATCAGCCTCACCAGCTAATCCAATCACCCATACACCTTGTTCCTTTAGCTTTTCAATTGCTCTAGAAAGATTAGTAACAACTACAATTTTTAAATGTTCTGCCGCCCCACAAGCAACTTTTTTGACAGTTGCATTTACTGTAGCGCTGTTATCTTTAGGGATAACTAAAAAATCAACTCCAGCAGAATGTGCTGTTCTAATACAAGCGCCTAAATTATGAGGATCTTGAACACTATCTAAGATTAATATGAAAGCATTTTTATCTTGTGGAAGTAACCTTTTTAGATCTTTTTCATCATACATTTTTTGATTATTTTCTAAACTATAAGCAAATATGCCTTGATGTGTTACATCTCTCGGTAATCTCTCTGGAAGTTGCTTAATATTATTTATAATCTCTGGCTCTATTCCTTTTTTATTCGCCAACTCTAGAATATTCTTTATCTGTGGATTATGTAAACCTTTACTAAGGATAATTACTTTACTAGCACTATCTGTTTTTATTAAGCTTTCTACCGCATGTATGCCATATACTAGACTACTCACTTGCCGCTCCTAGTAAAATTGGTAATGTTTCTCTTAAACCATCAAAAGAACCATTACTCATCATAACAATTTCTATTTTATTACCTTTCTCTTGTTTTAATACTTCTAAAACGTGCTCTTTAAAATTTTCAGCTTCATCAATATATACAACTGTATCAATATCATTGAGTGTAGACTTTGTATCCCATTTTAATAATTTATGATTATAAAATAGAACCTTATTAGCTCTCTGCAGTGCTTGAGGTAAAAAATCTTTATTGCTGCCATCTTTCATTGTATTTGATCTAGGATCAACTAAAGCTAAAACATATGCATCTGGAGTTTTATTTTTTACCGCATCTAAAGTAAGTTTAATTGATGTTGGATGATGTGCAAAATCATCATATAAAGTTATTCTCTCATTTTTAAAGATAACTTCTAATCTTCTTTTGACACCTTTAAAACTATTTAGTGCATCTAAAATATCCTTATCATCAATTCCAATCTGTTTTGCCACAGAATATGCACTTAATGCATTTAGTGCATTATGTTGTCCAATAAAGCCCCAATTAACTGATAATTCTTCCGTACCATTAACAATTCTAAAACTTGAATAATCACTACTATGCTTATCTATATGAATAGAGTTTTCAATATTTGTCTGAACTCTCTTTGACCAACAGCCCATGTTTATTATATGCTGAACATTTTCATCAGAAGCATTATATATAACACTAGCTTTACTTGGCATTTTTCTTAGAAGTTGATGAAATTGCCAATAAATAGCATCAATATCCTTAAAGATATCCGCATGATCATATTCAATATTATTTATAACTAAAATATATGGATCATAATGAATTAGTTTCGATCTCTTATCAAAAAAAGCAGTATCATACTCATCAGCTTCTATTACAAAATACTCAGAATCAGTGTATCTTGATGATACTCCAAAATCCCCACTAATTCCTCCAACCAAGAAGCTAGGATTTAAGCCTGCTTGCTCTAATATTTTTATAGTCATAGTAGTTGTTGTGGTTTTTCCATGAGTACCAGAAATTGCGATAACTTTCTTATGTCTTAAGACATTTTCATACAGCCATGAAGGACCTGAAAAGTAATTAAGCTTTTCATCTAATATTTTCTCTATTATAGGTAACCCTCTTTTCATAACATTACCTATGATAATTTCATCAGGCTTGTTATCTAATTGAGAAACATCAAAACCTTTAATTATATCTATCCCTTGACTTTCAAGATATGTACTCATTGGAGGATAAACATTAAGATCAGAACCAGTGACTTTATAACCTCTTTGTTTAGCAAGAACTGCTAATGATCCCATAAATGTTCCACAAACACCCAAAATATGAACATGCTTACTCATAAACCTAAATAACCTTAATTACTGGATTTTATTTTATTAACAATATTTGTTGTTGAAAAACCTGGTTTTAGAGTAATAGTTTTTACTTCTCCACCATTTGAAATAACATGTTCAGCACCAACAATATTATCAACTGTATAGTCTGCACCTTTAACCAAAATATTAGGTGTAACTTTTTCTATGACATTTGCTGGAGTATCCTCTGAAAAAGGCACCACCCAATCAACACACCCTAAAGCTGCTAAAAGTTCCATTCTAGCTTGTAAAGGAACTATCGGTCTTTCAGGGCCTTTTAAGCGAACAACTGATTCATCTGTATTCACGGCTACTATTAATTTATCGCCTAATTTTCTTGCTGCTTGCAAATATTCAACATGTCCTGCATGTAGAATATCAAAACAACCATTTGTCATTACAACTTTCTCACCAACTAAAGAAAGATCATTAGTCATCTGAGCAAGCTCATCTTGAGAAACTATACCAAATTTAAAACCTCTGTTCCCTGATAATGCTACATGTAACTCTTCTAAAGTAACCGTAGCTGTACCTATTTTGCCGACAACAATTCCAGCTGCTGCATTTGCTATATTCATAGATTCTTCAACTGTATATCCAAGAGAAATACCTATCGATAAAACAGCAATAACCGTATCACCAGCTCCAGTTACATCAAAAACCTCTTTTGCAACTGTTGGAATAGTTTTATTATCACCATTCTTTTTAACTATAGTCATACCTTTTTCACTTCTTGTGATAAGTATATTATCTATATTATATTTGTTAGCTAATTCCATAGCTTTCTTTATTATGTCGTCCTCTGATTGACATTTACCAACAACTGTTTCAAACTCTTTAAAATTTGGTGTAATGACTGTTGCACCACTATACTTACTAAAATCGGTTCCTTTAGGATCTACTAAAACTTGACAGCCTGCTGCTTTTGCCTTTTCAATTAATAAAGTTGTATTACTTAAAGTACCCTTACCATAATCAGATAAAATTACTGTATTAAAGTTTGGCAATATTTTCTGAAACTCATCAATAAATTCATTTTTGGGAATATCATTAAAGTTTTGTTCAAAGTCAAGCCTTACAAGCTGATGCTTTTGAGCTAAAACTCTTAGTTTTGTAATAGTTGGATATTCTGTTTTAACAAGTGTCGTCTGAACTTTTCCTTTTAACAGCTCTTTCTCTAATATATTCGCAGACTCATCTTTTCCTACTAAGGCACAGATTCCTACAACCCCATCAAGAGTACTAATATTCAAAGCCACGTTGCCAGCTCCTCCAACTCTATCCTCTACATTTTTTACGTTTACTACAGGGACAGGTGCTTCTGGAGAAATCCTATCGGAACTACCATGATAATACTTATCAAGCATTACATCACCCACAACAAGAATTTTTGCTTTCGAAATATCTTTATACATATAAGTCCTAAAGAATGCTTTTATAAAACATAGTTATCTACGATTATAGCAATAAAAAGAATTTTTTATTAGGGAAATAATATTTGAATGAAAACTTGGTATTTTTTTTCATATTATTTATACTTCATCTAGAAATATTTACCATTAAGTTTTCTAATGTTTGTTGAGTTTGCTTTACATAATAATGTTCTAAGGTTTGGAGAGTTTACTCTAAAATCTGGAAGAATTAGTCCATATTTTTTTAACGCCGGTCTCTTTAATACAGGAAAGCAGCTAGCTACTTTAGCTGATTACTATGCGAAAGTTATTATGGATTCAGAAATAGAATTTGACGTATTATTTGGTCCAGCCTATAAAGGAATTCCCTTAGCCGCAGCAATCTCTACGGTATTAGCTTTAAAATACAATAAAGATGTTCCTTATGCTTTTGATAGAAAAGAAGCAAAAGATCATGGTGAAGGTGGTCTTTTTGTAGGGGCTGATATGAAAGATAAAAAAGTTCTGCTTGTTGATGATGTAATGACAGCAGGTACTGCTTTCTATGAGTCGTACAATAAATTAAAAAATATAAATGCTAAGATTTCAGGTGTAGTCCTATCTATTGATAGACAAGAAAAAGCGAAAGACTTAGATATTTCTGCTACACAAAGAATAGAGAATGAATTCAATATTCCCGTAAAATCTATTACAAACTTTGATGATATTTATGATTATGTAAGAGATCATTTAGACTCAGAAATGATAAATAAATTTAAACTATACCGCGAGAAATATGGTGCATAAAGATATTTATATAATTGCAGATCTTCATTTAAATGCTAATAATTCTAAAATAGCTGAGATATTTAGACACTTTCTAGAAAGTATCTCTAGTCAAAAAAATAAACTTTTCATCTTAGGTGATTTTTTTGATTATTGGATTGGAGATGATCATACAGATGCTTTTTATCACCAAATAACTGGATACCTTAAGAAAGCTTCTGATAATGGTTTAGAGATTCTATTTATGCATGGAAATAGAGACTTTCTTATTTCTAAAAAATTTGAAAAGCAAAGTGGTGTTAAAATAATAAAAGATCCTTATTATCTTAAAGTTGGATCAAATAAGATAGTGCTCGCTCATGGAGACCTGCTTTGTACAGATGATAAAAGCTATCAGTTCTATAGATCTCTAGCAAGAAATAGAATTCTACAATTTCTATTTAGAAGACTTCCTTTATTCATAAGACAGCGCCTAGCTAAAACAGCTCGCAACCATAGTTATGAGAAAAATACTCAGAAGCCAAATATTGATGTTACAGAAAAAGGAATCTTAAAATATAAAAAAGACTGTAACATTGTTATTCATGGACATACTCATAAAATGCATATCCATGAAGAAAATGGCTATACAAGATATGTTTTAGGCGATTGGTTCAAAAAAGGAAACTATATTAAGATTGTTGATAATGAAATCTCCTTACACACTGACTTAACTCTTTAACTCAAACATATCCTTAGAATGAAAAAAAATAAATATTTCAATCCAAAATATCCAAATGCCTCGCCATATTGGACAAGAAAATGGGATAGAAAATGGCTTTTAAATAAAGATTTCTATCTTTTAAATCATATATCAGAAAAGAGTAGAAAAACTACATATAGATATGAAATATATATTCGCATAATTATAGCAATTGCCACCTTTGGTGCCTTAGCATATCTAGATAATTCAAAATTAATAAATATTAGTGCCTTATTCAAATATAATCATTCATCAGGTTCTTTATTATTTATAATTATATTTCTTATTATACTTATACGATTTACATGGGTATTTTATTTAATATTAACTATTGTATTATTTACAATTTTTCCAATAAAAGGATTATATTCCACTTCATTTAATTTTAGCTATACTATAGAATCTTGCCTTTATATTATTTTTTGCCTATTTTTACTAGCTCAAGGGATTTCATATTACATATATTTTTTTAATAAATTATATCTAAGAAAGTTTGATGACTATTTTATTAAAAATATTGCTCCAGAATACAATAGTAAAGAAATGTCAGAAGAATTAAATAAAGCATTTAAAGTAAAATTTTCTGATAATAGGATTTTATATTTTCTATTTTCATCTTTTTGTCTTTACTCTTACGACCTACCCGTATCTATGGCAAAAGCACATGATGCCCCTACTCACTCTATCGGCTTTCATAGACTATGTTATTTTTATAGTTGGGCATATTATCTAAAACCAGAATGGTTTTATAATATGCCTAAATGTAATAAGCCTATAAAAGTCTTTTGTTACATTTCATTTATAACCACTCCTTTTATAGACGCTATAATTATAATCATAGGTATTATATCAATAGGATTATTAATATATCGTGGTATAAGAGTCTTTTAACAACATATACAAAACAGCTTTCTGAACAAACTTTCTATTTAAGCTCTGCTGAAAGATAACTGAGCATTCATCATCTGGTAGGTTTTCACTTACTTCCTTACCTCTCTCCATAGGCATACAGTGCATAAAGACAGCATTATCATTTGCGTAAGACATAAGTTCTTTATTCACCTGAAAACCTTCAAAAGCATCTTCTGTACACGGCTCAAATCCCATACTACACCAAACATCTGTATATACTGCATCACAACCCTCTACAGCTTCTTTAGGGTTATCAAAGCTTTTCACAATGCTAACATGCTTTAGCTGATCCAAAACCTTTTGATCTGGCTTGTGCCCTTCTGGACATGCATAATGCACCTCGAGGCCAATGGTATTAGCCACAAGTAATAAACTGTATAAAATATTATTGGCATCTCCTAAATAAGCTACCTTAAGAGATTTAAGATCTCCAAAAACTTCTTTTAAAGTTAATAGGTCTGCTAATGTTTGACAAGGATGATATAAATCTGTCAAAGCATTTATAATAGGTACTTTTGAGTAATTAACCATCTCCTCTAAATGACTATCTGCAAAAGTTCTAATCACAACTGCTGAGCAATAATTTTGTACAACTCTTATAAAATCTTTTGGCTCCTCTTTTTTTCTAGAAGCCGAAACACTTTCTATTACATTAGCCCCCATTTCCATAATAGCTGCTGAAAAGCTAAAGCGAGTTCTAAGAGATGGTTTATCAAAAACTAAAGATATTATTTTATCTTCTAAAGCATTTTTATATTTTTTTGGGTTGTTTTTCATATCTTCTGCTATGAGCATTATATTTGCAAAATCCTCCTGATTTATCTCTGCTCCAGATAATAAATTATTAAAAGATAATTTTTTCATATCATCCCTCCAAACATACAAGTTGTTCCTAAACTATTTCCTCCTTTTAATAAAAGTTTTCTGGTCAAAATTTTCTCCTCATTTCCATTTAATATAGTTATTGTCTTCTTCGAACAATTTAAAAAATCTTTTATTGAATTTAACTTTATGCTCATACCTCCAGCAACGATTCTTTGATCAATTAATCCTTTAATATCTGTAACTGACAAACTTGGAATCAAGTTTCCATAGTTATCTAAAACTCCCTGCTGATCTGTTAAATAAATAAGCTCATCCACATCACATACTATAGCTAATTCTGCTGCAACATTATCTGCATTAACATTTACAGATTCAAACTTATCAGTGAGGCTAACTGTTGCCACTATGGGAATTAAACCCTGAGATAATAATTTAAAAATAGCTGTTGGATTAACATTTTTGATTTCACCTACATAGCCATATTTATTTTTGTCTATAAAGTCACAAGTAAGTAGATTACTATCCTCACCTGATATACCCATACCTTCTAAACTAATACTACTAAAAGCTTTTGATATCTTCTTATTAACTTTATACAAAGCCATTTGTAATATATCCATATGCTCTTTTGGAGTAACTCTTAAACCATCCATAAAACAAGTTTCCATATTCTGTTCATTTAGGCATTTAGTTATAAATTTCCCTCCTCCATGAACAATAATAATTTCTGCACCCTCGTTCTTTAGATTTTTTATATCGTGGCATAAGTTTTTCATAACTTGCTCATCCTCAAGTACAGAGCCTCCAAGCTTTATTAAGATTTTTTTATTAGCTAGTTTTTTCATGATAAATACTCCGCATTTATACTCACATATTGCTGAGTTAAATCACAACCCCATGCAGTTGCACACTCATTTCCTTGTGAAAATTTAACATTAATAACGATAGTGTCCTCTTTCATAGATTGTTTTAGGCTGGTCAAATCTTCTAAAACTGGTAAACCATTAGCAAAGATTTTTTGTTCTTGCATAAAGATTTGACAGGACTCGAGAGTTTGCTCATCTATATCTACTTCACCTATCTTTGCTAAAACTCTTCCCCAATTAGGAGACTCTCCATATATAGCTGTTTTTACTAAAGAGCTAGAAATAATTTTTTTTGCTAATTCTTTAGTTATTTCAATATCACTTAAACCTTCAACTTTTGCTTCAATCAGCTTAGTTGCTCCTTCTCCATCTCTTGCGATGCTTTTAGCTAGAACTACAGCTATCTCATATATAGCTTCTTTAAATATTTTGATATCTTTATCTGAAGAAATAGTTACTCCACTGGCACCATTAGCCATCATAAAAGCACAATCATTTGTCGACATATCTCCATCTACTGAAATCATATTAAAACTACTAGCACTTGATTCTTTTAGAATCTCTTGAGCCAAATTAATATCAATATCTGCATCTGTTAAAAAATATCCTAGCATTGTCGCCATATTAGGATTAATCATTCCAGAGCCTTTACAAATCCCAGTGATAGTTATTTCCCCTGTAGATAACTCGATCTTTTTATAAACAGATTTTGGCAGTAAGTCTGTGGTAAGTATCGAAAGAGCAAATTTATCAGCAATATTAGATAAACTACCTAATAGTTTAGGTATTGCTGAAGTTATTTTATTAATTTGCATCTGCTGACCAATGACACCTGTTGAGGCTATGAGCACTTGATTAGATGAACAATTAATCTCTTCTGCAAGGCTATCAACCACTTGTTGATTATGTTTATCACCTATCTCACCAGTAGCTGCATTAGCCTGACCACTATTAGTAACAATTGCCTTAATATTATTAGCTGGCAATAGGTTCATACAATATCTCACTGGAGCAGCTTTATATTTATTTTTTGTAAAAACACCTACAGCTTTACAATCTTTCTCTGAAACTATAACTCCTAGATCTGGGCGATAGAGTCTTATCCCACTATTAACCCCACCTGCTAAAAATCCTTTTGGTAATTTTGTTCTAAATAAACTCTCCATCTCTATCTCCTTTTTTATAATCCTGTGGTTATAGGAAAGCCATAATAGTTATTCAAGTTTTCAATAGCTTGAGTAACTGCACCTTTTAGTAAGTTATCAATAAAAGAAAAAATTATGATTTTATTATTTTTAATCGAAAATCCTAAATGAGTATTAGGTGTACCAACTACACTTTTTATAGATAAGAAAGATGATATTTTTTCATTATCATTCTCTCCTGCTATATCAATGAATTTAAATAAAGAATAGTCAGCATATTCCTTGCTATAAGCATCACTGACTAAATTTCTAATTTCTTCTTCTGAGGCTTCATTCTCTAAATTAAGATCTGCATAAATAGTAATAGCAATACCAGAATGGACTGGAAGCATACTTGTATTGAAATAAAACTCATCCTCTTTAACATCAAACTCAGCTAAAGTTTTTAATATTTCTGGAATATGTTGATGCTTACCAATCTTATATGGAAAAAAGTTATTAAGCATTTCAGCGAACATCAGATCTTGTCTAGCTTTCTTACCAGCTCCAGAAACACCTGACTTCGCATCTATAACTAAGTTATTAGGTTTTATTAGCTGATGCTTTAACAAAGGCAATAAAGATAATAGTACACATGTAGCATAGCATCCTGGGTTTGCTATGACGTTATCTTGCTGACTAAATTTAACATATGGAGAAAGACCATATTTAGCACCCTTCTCAAGACCATCTATAGAATGAGATAATCCATACCAAGATGCTAATAAATCTTTATTCAGTCTAAAAGCTCCACTTAGATCTAAGACTTTTACTTGTATATTTTTATCATTGAGCTTTTGTAATATTTCTATAGAAATATCTGCTGGTGTAGCAAGTAACAAAAAGTCTACCTTAAAGTTTTCAACACTCACCTCATCCAAAGAATATGTATATTCTTTATTTTCTTGCTTAGATACTCCCAAACTTCCGGCTAACTCAAAGTTAGGATGTTTATTTATTAGCTCCTTAAGAAGCTGTCCAGTGTAACCATTTATCCCTGCAATACAAATTTTCTCCATCATTATCTCATCTCATAAGCTAGTGCTTGATAATCAACTTAACATCTAAAAAATAAAAAGTGAATAATTATTTACTAAAAAAGAATAAATATTTACAATAATTTATAAAATTTTACTTTTTATTCATTTTTAATTATTCTTTTAAAAGAGAAATGAGGAGATACAATATGAAAACAACAATCAATACAACAAAAGAGTATGGTGCCAATATAATAGCCTCTACTCCTATAACTATCGTTAAAGGAGATAATGCTTACGTATATGATGATTTAGGTAGAAAATATATAGATATGGCAACTGGTATATCATCTGCAAACTTTGGTCACAACAACCCAAAAATTCTTGAGGCATTATTCAAGCAGGTGAATAAAATTTCAATTGTGCCAAGACTTTTTCATAATGAAGCGTTAGCAAAATTATTAGAAAAAGCATGTACTTTGACAAATATGGATAAAGCTATTGTAATGAATAGCGGTGCTGAAGCTATAGAAACTGCTATAAAAGTAATCAGAAAATGGGGATATGTAAAAAAACAAATACCTGAGGACTCTGCAGAAATAATAACTTTTGATAATAGCTTTCATGGTAGAACAATAACAGCAATAGGCACATCATCTAACCCTGCTTATAAAGCAAAATTTGGACCCATGCCTAAAGGTTTTATTTCTATTCCATTCAATGATTTAGAAGCTCTTAAGAAAGCTATTACAAAAAATACAGCGGCAATTATTATTGAGCCAATACAAGGTGAAGGAGGAGTTGTAATTCCTGATAATGAATATCTACATAAGTGCCAAGAGATTTGTAAAGAAAACAATGTCTTATTTATTCTAGATGAAATACAAACAGGTATGGGCCGTACTGGAAAAAATTTTGCTAAAGAACATTATAATTTAGACCCTGATGGAATGACACTTGGCAAATCTCTAGGTGGTGGAGTATTACCAATATCACTTTTTCTTGGAAAAAATGAAGTTATGGATGTATTGCAACCTGGTGATCATGGCAGTACCTTCGGTGGAAACCCTCTAGCATCTGCTATTGCATACAAAGCTCTTACAATATTAGAAGAAGATTACTTAGCTAACAATGCTGAACTTCTAGGTGATTTTTTTGTTAAAGAGTTAGGAAAAATAAATTCTAAATATATCCAAGAAATAAGAGCTAAAGGTCTTTTTATTGCTTTACAAATATATCCAGAGTATTTTGATAGTTTCCATCAAGAACTTCTAAACTTAGGGCTATTAACTGTAAAAACTAGAAATAATTCTATTCGTTTATTGCCTCCACTAACTATAAGCAAAGAAACTATTTCTAAAGCAACAAAAATAATAAAGTCTGTTGATATCTAAATTACTTAACTAGGAACAACTTGAAAGCTAACTCTTCTTTTAGCTTTATAATAAAAATGATATGCCACACAAGGTATAACAACTGTCGGCAAACCAAAATAGAAGGCTGCTCTTAAATCATCATTTACCACCATTAAAGCTAAACACAATACTTGAGACCAAATCCCTATAAGAGTTAAAGCAGGGAAAAAAGGTACCTTAAAATGCATCTTTTTATTACTCTTCTTTTTAATTAGTTTTTTTCTAAAGTTATACTGAGACCAGCAAATACATATCCAGCAAAATGTCGCTGTAACCCCAGACATAGCTAGTAAATTTGTAAATGCTACTGTTGTTGAAAACTTAAATGATAATAATAAGAAAAACCACACAGCTATAATATTTATAGTTACTGAATAGTAAGGCACTGATGCGGAATTTAATTTTTTAAATATTTTTGGAGACATTCCAGATTTTGATAACCCATAAAGTGCTCGTGTTGCAGCATACAAACCACTATTAGCACATGAGAAAGCCGCTACTAAGATTACAAATGCAAATATCCCTGCTATGTAATTTAAATGATATTCACGCAATGCTAATGCGAACACGGAATTATCCAAACTCATTTTTTGCCATGGGAAAATAAGTATCAATAAGAAAATAGGTATTATATATAGACCAACTAGCCTTATAACAATATTTCTAGCTATTCTTGGTATCTGCTTTTGAGCATTTTTAGATTCAGTCGCAGCTAATCCAATTATCTCTGTACCTTGAAAATTAACCAGTAACATTACCATTGTAGTTATTAAAATTAGTTTTCCTTTTGGAAAGAAGCCACCTTCTCCAGCTATATATGAACTACCTATAACTTTCCCAGTATCATTTCCTATAAAATTAAAGAATATTAATAAAGCCACTATACTAAACATCATGAGAGCTATGATTTTTACTAATGATAACCAAAACTCTACTTCACCAAAAATTTTAACTCTCATAAGGTTAATTGTGGTTATTAATAGTCCAAATAATGTTGCCCACACCGCATTAGATACTGATGGAACAAATGTGTGCATGATAATACCAGATGCAATACATTCTAGAGGAATATAAACAATCCAGCTAAACCAATAAGCCCACCCCATTCCACATGCTATAGAGGGAGATACAAATTTAGCTGTGTAATATATAAATGAACCAGAATTAGGGATGGATACAGTGAGCTCTGCTAAGCATATAGTAACTATATAAACTATAAACCCTGCTAACATATAGGCAAGAATAGCAGAAGGACCGACCTCTGATAAAACATACCCTGTTCCAAGAAAAAAACTGGAGCCAATTATTCCGCCCAGAGCAATAAGTTCTATATGTCTTTCCTTTAAAGTTTTAGCTAGTCTCACGTCGTTCTATCCATAGTGCAAAACTAACGCTATTGTTTATCAAATTTTATTTTTAAGCAATCAATTTTTTCGTATAAATCGATTATTTTTTTAGCACCAAAATTCTTTAGAATTACGACTCTTAGATTTTATATAGGAAACACTCTTATAAACGTATTTATAGACTTTATAAAATAGGTAGATTTTTTATTTTTTAAGACTTAAAGAACAAAAAATTTTCTATGTTGATTTTCAATTTATTAATATTCTTAATTGAAGATGGCGCAACAAAAATCGTATCATCTCCAGCAACTATACCAATTATTTCAAAACTATTTTTATTATAATCTAAAGTCCGCGCAACTAATTGTGCTGCTCCAGGTGCTGTATCTATAACAACCATAACTTCATTTGCACTCACGTTAATTACTAATGATGAAATATTATCAGTCATTATCGGCGGTGCTGGTTCATTAGGTATTTTATAAACTAAAGCTTTTTTCTCATTTTTAACTTTAATTGCACCAATCTTTTTTAACATTCTATTAACTTTAGACTGACTAGCGCTATAGCCTAAAAGCTCTAAAGTGTCACATATATCATTTTGTGATGAGAACTCTTTACTAAGAATAAGTTGCCTCAAATCATGATATATATCAGATTTATCCATAACATTTTCCCTAAAATAGATAAATTAGCTAATTAACTTACCTTTTATATTATCTAATATCTCTTCCATTTTATAGCTTCTAGCGCCTTTAACGATAAGCTTAGTTTTTTCATCTTTATATTTAGATAATTCTTCTAGTAAATCTTTCTCTAACTCTTTCTTATCTTTATAAAAATGAGTATTTCCTCCAGTTATTTCTGATAAGGTGTGCTTTAAGTTTTCTTCATCACCAAATAAAAATACTCTATCAATATGTGCAGAGTTTATCCAATGCCCCATTTGTTGGTGGTATTCTTTTGCTAAGTCACCTAGCTCTCTCATTGAGCTTATAACTAAAACCTTTTTACCAAGAAATGAAGCTAAATCATCAATCGCTGCATTCACAGATGGTGCACTAGCATTATATGTATCATCAACAACTATTAAATTTTCTGTAAATTTATGGCTAAAAAAGCGTCCTTTATAGTTACTAATTTTCTTAGTATTTTCTAAGAAATCTTCTTCTTTTAATCCTAAAGCTACTAAACATGAGATCGCCAATAAACTATTTTTAATATTATGAATACCTACGGTAGGTAAATAATATTCATATATTTTATTATATATAGATATCTTCACATCATACCCTTGATCTAAAACTCTATAATCATCTATATAAATATCTGCATCTTTGGAAAACATTGAACATGTAACTTTGTTTGAAAGAAGACTTTCTGAGAATTTAGCTAATCTTTCATCATCAATGTTTATAACACAAAAGTTATTTTTGTTAACAGCTTTTAAAAGCTCTCCCTTTTCTTGCATTACACCATCAAGACTTTTTAAGTTCTCTAAGTGGGAGGCTCCTATGTTTGTTATCAATGCGACATCTGGTCTTATTATCTCAGCAGCAGCCTTAATTTCTCCTAGAACGCTTGTACCAGCTTCGATAACAGCAAAGTTAGCTTCTTCAGGTATTTCCAAGATTGTCATTGGCACACCAAGATAGTTATTAAGGTTTCCCTTAGTAAAATGCACATTATAATCAGCTAGCAAAGCAACTATCATTTCTTTAACAGAAGTTTTTCCGCAACTACCTGTTAGAGATATAATTGGCATTTTTAACTCTTGTCTTTTTGTCTCTGCTAATTTTCTTAAAGCTTTTACAGTATTCTCACAAACAATTTGAGGTACATTTATATTTTCTTGTTTCTTAGATACCAGTACAGCAACTGCTCCATTAGCGATAGCATCAGCTATAAAATCGTGACCATCTCTATTAGCGACTATCGCTACAAATAATGTATTATTTTTTATATCACCAGAATTTATAGAAATGTTTTCAATAGTTACATCTCCACCAACATATTCAAAACCTGATTTTTCACTTAATTGTTTTAAAGATTTAATCATACAATCACACCATATTTTGCAATTTTTTCTCGTTCATCAAAGTGCTCTTTGACACCATTAACATCCATATAACATTCATGGCCTTTACCTGCCAATAAAATAATATCTCCTGCTTGAGCATTCTCAATACTATATTTGATAGCTTGTTCTCTACTATTTATATAGATATGTTTATCAGCATTAGTAAAGCCTTTTTTAATATCTGCAAGGATACTATCAAAGCTTTCAAGTCTACTATTATCTTCTGTAACTATTACTTTATCAGCATATCTTTCTGCTATCTCAGCCATTTCAGGTCTTTTTGTAGTATCTCTATTCCCACCACAACCAAACAAACACCAAAGCTTAGTAGACCTATAAGGTATTAAAGCTAATAAAGCCTTTTCTAAAGCATCTGGAGTATGTGCATAATCTATAACTATAACAGCTCCATTTGCTAAAGGAATTCTTTCCATACGCCCTTTTACTGGCTTGATTAAACTTATATTCTCTAAAGCTTTTTTTATACCTATAATATTCTCAACAACTCCAAGACTAAGAGCGATATTCATTAGGTTAAACTCACCTATGAGATTAGTACTAAACTGACCTAAAAATTGACCTTTTAGAAAAAGCTTAAAATTAGTTTGAAGGGATTCTATATTTAACTGCTCTAGATATATATCTGCACTTTTATCCAAGAAACTTACTCTAAAGATTTCTTTAGCTGTTGTTATATCACAAAGTTTTCTACCGTAGTCATCATCTATATTTATAACAGCTCTTTTTAGGTTTTTACCTTGGAATAACTTAGCTTTTGCTAAAAAGTAGTTATCCATAGTTTTATGATAATCAAGATGATCATGACTTAAGTTACAAAATACAGCCATATCGAAATCTAAACCTTTCACTCTGTTCTGATCTAATGAATGAGAAGATACTTCCATAACTAGATTATCAAAGTTTTTATACATTCCTATTTTTTGATAGAGCGATAAAGTATCTAAAGTTGTATGTGTGCTTTCTTCTAAATCTGGATATAAACCATTACCAATAGTTCCTAGAAGAAGTGTCTTACTAGATGCTAAATCTAAGATTTGCGAAATATAATTGGTTATAGATGTTTTACCATTAGTCCCTGTCACACCTATAATATTTTTAGGTTTTTTATAATCATAAAACCATTGCGATAAATCACATAGATTATCTTTCAAGTTACTAACATATCTAACATTTGTGGAATTATCTAAAGCATGATTATCTGTAAGGACAAAAGGTATTCCTCTCGATAAGACTTCTTGAATATATTTATTACCATCAGAAAGGGAACCTTTCAAAGCAACAAAGACAGATTGTTGACAGCATTTACGACTATCTAAAACTATAGATTGAATATTAATATTCTCAATATTCTGAGGACAGCTTAAGTTTAAAAACTTACTAATCTGACCAATAGTTTTCATATAGCTACTTCTTAAAATTAGGAAACCCTAAATCCTCTCTAGTTTTATAATAAAGCTTAGCTACTTCTAACGCTAACTTTCTTACTCTCAAAATATAGCCCTGTCTCTCAGTTACAGATATTGCATGACGAGCATCTAATAAGTTAAAAGTATGAGAAGCTTTTAGTACAAACTCATAAGCTGGGATAGACAAACCTTTCTCAACAAGTCTATAACCTTCTCTTTCTAAGAAATCAAAATGCTTAAATAATTCATCAACATTAGCTTCTTCAAAATTATACTGAGACATCTCTACTTCATTTTGCATAAATACATCTCTGTAGTATAGTGGTCCATTTTGAGTATTTGCCCAAAGGATATCATACATACTATCTACGTTCTGGATATACATAGCTAATCTTTCTAAACCATAAGTAATTTCACCCATCACAGGCTTACACTCTAAACCACCTACTTGTTGGAAATAAGTAAACTGTGTGATCTCCATACCATTTGACCATACTTCCCAACCAAGACCCCAAGCTCCTAGAGTTGGTGATTCCCAGTTATCTTCGACAAAACGGATATCATTTTCTAAAGTATCTATACCAAGCTCTCTGATTGAGTCTAAATATAACTCTTGGATATTATCTGGAGATGGTTTCATCACTACTTGGTATTGATAGTAGTGTTGAGTCCTATTTGGATTTTCACCATAACGGCCATCGGTAGGTCTTCTCGATGGCTGAACATACGCTGCTGTCCACGGCTCTGGACCTATAGCTCTTAGTGTAGTTGCTGGATGAAAAGTCCCTGCTCCTACTTCCATATCTAAAGGTTGAATAATTGCACAACCTTGCTCTGCCCAGTAGTGATGTAATTTTAAAATAATTTCTTGAAATGTAAGCATTTTGAATATTTTTTAGCCTAATTAATTGAGATAAATTTTAACATATTTAAAGATAGAGTTGCGAAAAATGCTTAGATGATATTAATATTTCTCTCTAATACGAAAAATAATAAGATTAGAGTCGTACCCTTTATACTGTTGAAGCAATACAAAATAGTATGTCATTATGTCAGGCTTGTAATACAACACGAACAATATTTGTAAAACTAACAGACCTATCACTTCAGTTTTTTCTTCTTTTTGATATCAATACATGATGACTTGTAATAGTCATCAAGTTCCTTCTTGTTCATTTTTCAATTTTCATGAAACTTCATAAGTTGGTTTTAAATGAGATTTCGATTTGAGAGCTAACGCCCACAACAGAGGCCAAACGTAGTGGAGCGTAGTTTGGTCCCTTGCTTGTGATTGTTAGCTTTTTTGAACCACATAGTTTGCCCTGAATTCCTGGATCTCTGAAACAAACTCCGATCTGTGAATCATTTTATGGCAATTTGAACATAAAACCGCAAAATCATTTACAGGATCAAGAGCCACTCGCTCACCCTTCAGCGAAGACAAAGGAGTTAAATGGTGAGCCTCTATGAACCCTTTGCCAATATCGCCATAACATTTTTCAAAATTGAATCCACATGCCTCGCAAGTATATCCTTTTAGCTTTTTAACCTTCCCTGAGAGCTTCTTGTTACGTTCAATTCGTTTATGTATTCGTATTTTCTGAAGATTTTCAAATTCTAAATCTGCTTCGTCATCTTCGCGTTCAGCCTCGTTGAAGAGACTGGACTCTTTGAAAAAGAGTGAAAAATACAAATGGAGCATTCCAACAAGATCATTTTTCAATTGCCTGTCATCGGGTAACGACTTTGCGTCATAATACAAGCTGACTATTGATCCAAACTCATAAAGCTTAGCCAATTGGGATGTTTGAGAACAAGCGAGATCAATGCGACCCTTTCTATAGTTTCCTTGAACATCGCCCAAACGGGCTAAAAAATCCTTTGCTCTTATTTCTAGTGCATCCTTCGCAGCTGATCCATATTGTTTCTTTACCGTAGTTACTCCCTGATTCAGCGACAAATATAAGCCGCTAAAATCTTCTTTAACCAAATAGACCACATAATATCCATCTTGAACTGTGTCCGTAATAAATTTATCAAGTACTGCCACCCAAGGAACAGCAGCCCAATTTCCTTTTCCAGGGCTACCTTCAACTTGATACCTGGCCTCAAGTTCCATGGACTCCGCGACTTGAACTGGAATCTCATTCCGAATGAAATCCGCTAAAGCATTACCCTTGAAGTCGTGTGATCTTTCCTTCGGATATTCTTCAAGCAATATTTTTAACGCTGCGTTTAAACTCACAAACTCTCCAAAAAGAAGCTAATGCCGCCAGCATGCGCGGCTTTGTAATGAAGGCGCAGCCGCAATGAAAAAGCCGTCGCTGTGCCTGGCATTGTTAAGCATTTACGACCCACGCATTATTGTGCTGAAAGTAATCGAACAAAAATACGGCACGCTCTAAGCCAAATATAGAAAGCTTTAACTCTTTGAATTGCAGGCGATCACTAAAGTCTACACCTAAGCAGCCTATCAAAGCTTGGTTTACTAGAAGCTCATGGGCTGCACTATTTCGATTTTTTACCACTTGCTTGAGCAGCTCAGTGTAATCTCTTCTCAGGCCAACATTTTCAAGCCTCGCCCGCACCTGTCCAAGTGTTAGTTTTTCTGTTTCCTCTTCCGTAAAATTAAACCGTTCTTCAAGAAGTTTTTTAAGCCCAAATTCAAGTATTTGAGCCGTACCAAGATAGATAAAAAAGCACTCCAAAAAGGATTTATGATCATATTTCTCCATTCTTCGGAAAACTTCCTTTTGGACATCATCTATTGATAGTTCTTCTTTGTCATAGATGGTGCTCATAACGTCTCCTTGATGCTTAACGATTATTAATCTACTAATGATAATTAGTATATCATCATGATTTCAAACCACTAAATAAAATAATAATAACAAAACACATAATAGATAGACATTTTAACTACACATAATATTAGTATGATAATTTATTTAATTTTACTTGTGCTCTTCATAATTTTCTCATATAGAAATCACTTACAAACTTTTTATCCCAGCATTTTAAACATACTGACTATATGATAGATAACTCTGAAATATCTTTTATATTTTCAAGACTCATAATTAGCCTATCAAAACCAAGTGCTACTCCTGAGCATTCTGGAATATTATCTAAAGACTCTAAAAGTTTTATATCTTTCTCAAGAAGTTTTTTACCTTGAATTTTTCTAGTCTCTAAATCTTTATCAAACCTCTTTTGTTGCTCTGACTTATCAATAAGCTCATAGTATCCATTTGCAAGCTCAACACCACCACAAAACACTTCAAATCTTGCAGCAACAAACTGATTATTCTTATCCAATACTTTCTTTGCTAAAGCTGATTGATGAATAGTATAGTCATATACGAAATAAACCGTTTTTTCTTGACTAAGCTCTTTTTCAATATTAAAGCTAAACAAAATATCTAAACAATCTGCAATTGTTAGCTCACCTGCTCCTTGAATATCTCCAGCAACTTGTTTAACAAGCTGCAATAACTCATACAAACTAGTTACATGAGGATTTATATTAAAATATTTCTCAAAAGCTTCTTGGTAGCTTATGTACTTAAATTTAAGATCAGGTTTTAGAGATAAAAACATTTGTTTTATTTCTCTCATTAATTGAAAATAATCAATACCAACTCTATACCACTCCACCATAGTAAACTCATGATTATGAAGCTTACCGCAAGGCTCATCTCTAAAAGCTTTACATATCTGATAAATACTACCACTACCTGCAGCTAGAAGTCTTTTCATCGCATACTCTGGGGAGCTTTGTAAATATCTCTTTCCACTGATGGTATCTATACTAAACACATCTATAAAAGGGTCTGTAACACCATAATCATAAGCTAATGGCGTATCTACCTCTAAAACATTTAATTTGCTAAAATACTCTCGCAACTTTGCTAAATACTCTGCTCTTTTTTTTATATTAATTAGACTCATCAAGAACCTTAAGCTTATTAATTTTAGCTATATCAACCATTAAAGTGCCTCTGGACATTTCTAAGATCAATTGCATATCTTTATTTATTCCTTTTGAAATTCCTTTATATACATCTTCACCATCATTGAAACTTATTAACTTTCCGAATGTATAATCATATTTCTCAAATGATTTAATAATTTCCAGTATATTAATTTCCTGATTTAAAGAATTCATTAAATTAGAAATCAGCTCTACTAAAAGCTTAGATGAATTAACTTCTTTATTATTTATTAAAAAAACTGATGTCCAGTCTCTATCAATTTCCTCTTCTAAACTATCTATATTAACGTTTATCCCAACACCAATTATGATATCAAAACTATTTCTAGTTATATTTTTTGTCTCTATCAATATTCCGGCTATTTTCTTATCTTTAAAATAAATATCATTAGGTAATTTAACTTTTAAAAATTTGCGTAAATCTTCATTTATAACGCTTTCTATAGTCTTAACTACTGATATAGCTATTAATAGACTAACAATAGGTAACTTTTCTAAACTAATACTTACTTTTGATGCTAAGGTTGCATATATATTATCTCTACCTGAAGATACCCATCTTGAGCCTCTCCGCCCTTTACCACTAGTCTGCACATCTGTAAAACAAAGGTGATATTTATGAGTGAGTTTTTTTTCTGATAAATATAAATTCGTTGACTCTATCTGAGGAAAATATTCTATATCTATATCCTCTATTTCTTTTAAAGATTTTTCTATAAAACTATAGTCTTTCATTTTGCATAATCTTTATATTTAGAGATAAATTAACGTTACCTAAAAATTCTTCTTTCTGTAACTCATAACAAGCTTTTACATTATCTCCTATAGAAAATTCTTCCGTGGAAATACTATCAGTCGCATTAAACCAAATAGCTTTTATGCTTTTATTTTTCATTCTTAAGACAAGTTGAGCATGACTTTGGTCCTTACCAACAAATCTTATATTCTCTATAGTGAAATCATTACAAAAAACAGGCTTCTCAAACTCTCTACCAAATGGCTCTAATGAATCTATAATATCTAAAGTTTCAAAGTCTAACTCATTTTCAGCAAGTTCAAAATCATAATATATTCTAGGACCTAGCTCAATCTTAGAACTCTCCACTAACTTTGATATTTCTTGCTCAAATAAATCATAAAATTTACTATAATCCTCTTTTCTTATAGTCAGCCCAGCTGCTCCACTATGCCCACCATATTTTATAATTAGATCATTTTCTAACTCATTTATAGAATCCAAAACTTTTTTAATATGGACTTCATCAATACTTCTTGCTGAACCTGATATTAAGTTTTCATCCATCTGAGTTTGTGAAAAAATTATTATTGGCTTTCCAAAAGTATCTTTCAATCTACTAGCAGATATTCCATGCACTCCAGCATGCCCATCATCTAACAATATACATAAAGAATTCTTACTTTCATTAAGCTCTTTTGCTTTATTTAAAGCTTCTGCAGATATTTGTTTCTGAATCTGTTTTCTTTCATCATTTTGTATTTTTAAGCTTTCGAACTTTTGTTCAATATCTTCTTCACAGTCTGAAAGTAAAAAGTTCACAGAGCCTAATGCATCAGCAACTCTACCATCACTATTTAAAATAGGAGCTACTGTAAAACCTATATATTGACTTGAAAATTTTTCTCTTTCAAAAACATCCCAGCATTTTCTTTTATTATTTTTTAATTGCTCAATACCTAACTTAGTAACTATCCTATTATTAAAGCTATTAGCCATACTTACACAATCTGCCACAGTACCAATAGCCACAAAATCTAAAAGCTCAATTAAAGAATGTGTTTTAGACATTTCTCTATTTTCTTCGATAAACTTTCTTCTTAAAGCAGCCATAAAAAGCCAAGCCACATAACAGCCTGCTATAGACTTATCCGGAAATTCACACTCTTCTTGAGTAGGATTTAAAACTGCAACCGCACTTTCTGGTACACCTTCTGGAGGAATAGCATGATGATCTGTAACTATAGTATCTATTCCATTCTGCTTTAGAACTTTTATTCTTGGTTCATCTGTTGAGCCATTGTCAGCTGTAATTATCAAACTTGGTCGAATGTCATCAGTTAAAATTCTATTCATTACAGATTCAGAAAGTCCATAGCCTTCTTTCATTCTATGCCCAATATATGAACGTATTTTCTGTGGATTATATCCAAAGATATTAGTCAAAGCTTCATAGAAAATTGCTTGAGATGTTTGGCCATCACAATCATGATCAGTTTCTAAACCTATCACCTCATTATTAACTATAGCCTGATATAGTCTATCAACAGCTTTGTCTATATCTTTAAATAAAAATGGCGAGGAAATATTTTTAATAGAAAAGTCTAAGCTTTTTTCTAAACTTTCTAGATTATTTATTCTTGTAGCTATTAACTTAGCTTTAAATTCTGGTAATGGTTTTGATAATAGATATTGATAAACTTCTTCATTTAACAATTTCTGTAAAATTAGCATAAATTTACTTTAGCTTTATTCTTAATAATATGATGATCTCTAAACATATTCACACCAGACATAAATAATAACCCTAAAGGTATAGCAAAGAAAATTCCCCATAATCCCCAAATTCCACCAAATATAAGAATTGCTGAAACTACTCCAACAGGATGCATATTTAAAACTTCAGAGAATAAAATAGGTACTAGTAAGTTTCCATCAAGAGCTTGAATTATGAAAAATACTGTTAGCATCCATACTAAAGTCATAGTAAAGCCATATTGTAAGATACCGACCAATACTACTGGAATTGTAATAATAATCATTCCTATATATGGAATAATCACAGATAAACCCACACCAAAAGCTAAAAGAATTGCATAATTCAGATCAAAATATGCAAAACCTACATATGTAAGTATTGAAACAATTATAAATTCAATAGCCTTACCTCTTACATAGTCTGCTAGTTTTGGTTTTAAATCATTCCATACGAAATATAAAGCACCATTCTCTTGTGGTAAGAAAGATTTAAACCACTCGATAATCACAATCTTATCTTTTAAAAAATAGAAAACCATCAAAGGCACTAAAAATAAATAAATCAATGTTGAAAATATTACTGGCAATGTCATCGCTGTATATTGAAGAATATATGATCCCATATTAGAACTAATAGCGTTCCAATCAATTGAATTAACTCTTTCTACAATAGCGTTTATTCTATGTTCTGTAAGAAAATAAGGGTACTTATGAGATAGCTCTTCCAAGCTATGCTTAAAAGTAGTCATAGTTTCTGAAGTTTGTTTGATAAACCCTATAGTTTGACTAACTATAATAGGAAACAAAACAAATATAACAGATAACAATACCAGTAAGAACAATAAATAAACTACATAAACCAAAAAGGTTCTGTTTATTTTTGTATATCTGTGAATAATAGTTACTAATGTATCTAACAAATAAGCTATAACAAGAGCCGCTAATATTGGCGCTATGTAATTGCCCAAAAATGTTAATACTAAATAAAAAAACAACATTAAACCTAAAAAGACTATAGGCTCATTATTTGAATATTTTTTCTGATACCACTTCTTTACTGTCTGTAAAAACATAAATAAAATTTAAAATACATAAATAAAATTAGTAGAATTTTAACAGCTTTTGAAATTTTAGTATAGATGACATATTTTCTTTCAAAATATTTAATCTTAAGTTGCTATGAATTTTATTTAAAGAAAACTAAAGTAAAGATATTATTACTTATCCTAAATTATTAACATCCAAAACAATAGATGTTTATCGACATAGTTACAATAATAAGTTTATTGTTAAACCTAATTTTTGCATACAAGATAGTTAATTATAAAAAATCTGCTTGGATTATATTTATCTTATCAGCAATGATAAATATTTTAGCTGTATTTGCTTACTCAATAATTAATAATTATTTCAATACCTTTATACTAATGTCGATTTTGAATAGCGTTTTTTATATTTTTATTGGCCTATATAGTTACTATATATTTAAAGAACAAATGGTTTCACCATATATACCAAAAAAAGTTAGAGATACAAAAACAATTCCTAAACATCTTGCTTTCATGCTAACTTTTATTGCGACATTCCAAATTGCTTATAATTTAAGCTTTCTAAATAGCTATATATCAACAGAATTAGGAATAATTATATTATTAAAACTTTTCTTATTTTTATGGGGGCTGATTCTAATTGCTAATCGATACTTCATAGGATTCTTATTTCTAAGTATAAATTATGCTTTTATGCTCTTATATAATGTCTATAACCAGTTTTATTATAGTCAATATTCTGAGGGATTATCTATTACAACCATTCTAAGTTCTTTTATTTTCTTAGGTATTTATTGTTTAATATTCTTTATAGGCTATATTAAAAATATTAAGGCTAAATAAGATTCATACTTAATTGTTTTTCTTCATACTCATTTAATCTAACTCCTATTCCCAACAATCTAATAGGCATAGTCTGTTTTATATATATATCTTTTAATAAAATAGTAAAACTATCTAAATTAAATTCTTTTACCTGTTTTGTGATACTGCTTTTAATAAAGTTAGTATCTGTTATTTTAATAAAAATACTACTTATCCTCTTAACATATTCATCAGAAATACGCATACATAATTTTTCATATAAAAATGGAATTTTCTCTAAACATTCATCTAAAGTCTTAAGATCATTGAGATATGTATTCTCAACACTTATTGATTTTCTTATTCTTTCTGAATTTACCTCTCTATTATCAAGACCTCGAGAATATTGATAGAGACTTGAACCTAGTTTTCCAAATTTACTAATTAAAGAATCTAAAGATACCGCTTGTAACTGATAACAATATTCAATACCCATCACTTTTAATTTTTCTTGAGTAACTTTACCCACTCCAAAAAGTTTCTTTACATGTAAATTGTAAATAAAACCATCTACATCCTTAGGCTTAATAACATATAGCCCATTGGGTTTATTAATATCACTAGCAATTTTAGCTAATAACTTATTTGGGGCGACTCCAGCTGAACTTGTTAATCCAGTTTCATCATAAATTCTTTTTTTTATTTCTTGAGCAATTAAAGTAGCACTATTTGAATACTCACTAACATTTGATACATCTAAATATGCTTCATCTAGTGATAATGGCTCAACTTTGTCTGTTATAGAGTAAAATATTTTTCTAATATCATTAGATACTTTTTTATATTTCTCCATATTTGTATTTAGAAGTATAAGTTGTGGACATTTCTCTAAAGCAATGGCTGTTGGCATAGCTGAGCGAATCCCATATTCCCTTGCAATATAATTACAAGTTGAAATCACACCTCTTTTAGGATTTGTTCCACCAACTGCAAATGGTTTATCCGTAAGATAGCTATTTTCTTTTTCTTCAATCTGTGCAAAAAAGTAATCCATATCTATATGTATTATCTTTTTAACTCCGGACATAAGAATTATTTTGAATATTTAAAAGCTTGATATTTATTATACATTCTTTGGACATGCTTATTACTTTTTTGAAAAACATTCTTAAAAGCTTTAGAATCATAGTGTAACAGCTTAAAAATGAGGAAAAAGAAAATGTTATCAGAAAGATTAGTAAAAGCTTTAAACTATCAATTAAATTATGAACTAGAATCAGCAAACGTCTATTTAGCAAAAGCTGGGTATACGGCTTATCTTGGATTAGAAGGTTTTACAAACTGGTTTATGATTCAATATGAAGAAGAAATAATGCATGCAAAAAAAATAAAGAAATTTATTAGTGACAAAGGGGGACGTATAGAAATCAGAAGCTGTAAAGCTCCTAAAAATGATTTTTCTTCCTTACTAGAAGTTTTTGAAGAGACTTTAACTCAAGAACAAGAAGTTACTAAAAAACTTTATGAAATTATGAATATTGCCCAAGAGGAAAAAGAACACTCTACAAAAAGCTTTTTAGAATGGTTTATTGATAGACAAGTTCATGAAGAAGCTACAGTTGGTGATATGATTAATAAAATTAAATTAGTTAAAGACGCTGGCTTGTATCTTCTAGATCAAGAGGCTGGAAGAAGAGCTCTTTAGTACTTCCCTTCTTTTCTGATTAGATAATTTAAATTACCTAGAGCATAGCTTTGCATTGATAAGCTTGTTAAACCAGCATTATCAATTACTTCTTGTAATGTAATTTCACTTGATCCTAGCTTACCTGATTGTTTACCTATTATAACTACTTCATCATTAACATTTATGTCATCAGCATAGTTTGTTATATCAACCATAGTAGTATTCATTGACATAGCACCTATAGTTTTAAATCTTTTTCCATTAATTAATACTTCTTGCAATTTATAAGGAACTCCATTTACTTTTCCAAAAGGTATATTTGCTAATACAGAATCTCTTTCTAAAGTTACTAAACTTCCATAACCTACTGTATCTCCTTTTGAAAAAGGCATTTTTGCTGCAATGTGACTTTTAAATGATAGTAATGGCTTAAGTCCTTCTGGAGATTCTTTTTCTGTTTTTTCACCATATATTAACGAACCTAATCTAATCATATCAAAATGTGACTCTGGCATTCTTAGTGCTGCTGAAGTTGCTGCCATATGCAATATTAGATCATCTCTATTTAATCCACCCTCTTTTATAACCCAGTCTGTTTGGCTTTTAAACTTCTCTATACTTGCTTTTGAACTACTTAAATCATCAGCACCAGCATTAGGGAAATGCGACATTATCCCAACTACTTTTAAGTTTTTTAGAGCTAAAATTTCTTTTAACTCTTTTTTCCCTTTTTCAGAATCTAAATCAACACCATTACGCCCCATACCTGCTGAATTTAAATTTATATGTATCGGCACTACTTTATCATACTCTTTAGCAAATTCATTCATCTGCTCTGCTAAAGCTAAATTACCAACCATTTCATTTATTTCACCATACTTATCAGAGTTCTTCAGAACGTCTTCAATTTCAGAAGGTGTCGCTTCTCTAAGTCTCATGATCGTACTAGTAATTCCCTTATCTCTTAAAGCAAGCATTTCTGAGTTTTCTGTTACGCCGTAATATTGTATTCCTGCTTCTTTAGCAGCATTTGCTAAATTTGAAATACCATAACCATAAGCATTTGACTTCATAACTGCCAGGATTTTAAGCTCTTTAGGAAACATACCTTGAATAAGCTTTAAATTATCATAAAAAGCTTGGCTATCTATCAAGATTTCATTAGGAGAATATGGTGAAAATTTCTTCTCACTATTTTCTGCATAAGCAAGATTCACTGACAATATTAGAGCAGCAAAAAAATAATAATATACAACCTTTAAAACACTTAATTTACGCATAATTTTTCCAAATACTTATTAATATAAAATTAAATTAGATAAGAATAATTATTCTATATTATTTTATCTAAATAGTTAAGAATTCGCATCAAAAATAGGGTTTAGATAATTAGGAGTAATTAAAGTTTTAAACTAAAAAAGGTAATAACAATCTCTGTGTATCTTTATCTCCTAATAGATATGCAGATAAATATTTTGATGAAACTTCAGCATCTTTATTTGCTATCATAGCTTTTAGTTCTGTTTTATCTTTATCTGTTAACTCATAATTATTATTTTGTATCTTACATTCCAAGTCAAAAGGTAATGCTTCAGCATATCCGCCATCATAAGCTTTTTGTATATATAAGCATGCATTATCCCATTCTGAGAAAACTACAGCAGCGACTGCCATAGAATAATAAGCTTCTGCTGTGCCCACTTGAGTTAAACATGACTTTATTAACTTATCATCATTTGCAAATGCTCCTTTAAATGTACAATACATAACTTTTGCATCTTCATTTCCAGCATCTGCACTTTTCTTAATTGGCTGGAGTATTTTTTCATTTACAACATTATCTGAAATATTATTTCTATCAGTAGAAACATAATTAGCCACACCAAGATATAAACCATATTTAGCCGGATCATTTTGATAAAGTTTTTCTAAAGATCTTAAGTCTTTTTTACCTTCTCTATCTTGTAGAGCTTCACCAAGACATACTTCATAAGCATAGTTTGATGTTGATTTTAAATATTCTATTGATGCTTTAGGTTGCTTCTTTGAACAATAATACTGACTATGCAAAAATGACTTTGCAGAATCTATTGCAGAATTTGAATACCCAACACTAAAAAATGTCATTAAAAACAAAGAGAATAATATTTTTTTCATCTATCCACCAGCACAAATATTTTTAACACAATATAACAAAGCGACTTACCCAAACAACACGGCTTTTCAAACATCATAGCAAACTTATTGCTGTTAATCTATAAAGTTAATTAGTGAAAATATTTACTAAATTAGATGAATATATTTATTAACTACGACCAGAACTTATAACCATATTAGAGAAATAAGACTTTTTCAAATTTAACTGACTAAAATCTACCAGTTTCCATTCCCAATTTGGTGAACCAATTTGTCCAGGAGTATTAAATCTAGCATTTGCATCTAATTCTAAAATATCTTGTACAGGTATAATTACATACTCAGCTTCAGTGTTTAAAGCATACTTTAAAATAGCTCTAACTATTTTTTTATAATTAGTTTTAAAACTTCTTTTTAACAACTTTTTATACCATTTACTTTGCTCATTATACCAACCTAGCAAGGTATTATTATCATGAGTCCCTGTATAGATAATAGTATTACTACCATTTGAGAATTCTTTATTAGATAACTTTCTTGGATCAAAATGAAATTGGAAAACTTTCATCCCTTTTAAATTATAATGATCTCGAAGCTCAAATACTTCTTTGCGTAAGTCTCCTAAATCTTCAGCTATAATATTTGCTTTTGGCAACTGCTTATAGATAGTATCAAAAAAGGCATATCCAGGAGCTTCAATCCACTCTCCTTTTATAGCTGTTTTTTCAGCTACTGGAATTTTCCAATAAGTATCAAAAGCTCTAAAATGATCAATTCTAAGGATATCAAATAGCTTAAAACTTCCTTCTAAACGCTTAATCCAAAAATCAAAGTTCGTTTCTTTTAATTTATCCCAATCATAAAGAGGGTTGCCCCATAACTGCCCAGTTTTAGAGAAAAAGTCAGGTGGAACTCCAGCAACAAAAGTAGGTTTCTGATTTTCATCTAATAAAAATAATTCCTGATTTTCCCAAACATCTGCTGAATCCAACCCTAGATAAATAGGAAGATCTCCCATAATTTCTATATTATTTTTATTAGCATAAGCCTTTAGCTCAAACCATTGACAATAGAAAATAAATTGTAAAAATAATTCATAATCTATGCTTTCTTGATATTTTACAAGATCAATATCTTTATTTTTTATCCAGTTTTTATAGGACTTATCCCAACTTGACCAAGTTTGATTATTATTGATTTTTCTAAAAGTTTTGAAAATAGCATAGTCTAAAGCCCAAGAATTATCTTCTATAAAGTTTTGATAATCTTGCTCAAATCTCTCTTTTTTAAGTTTTTTAAAATTACTAAAAGCTTTTTTATATAAAGCATTTTTATGCTCTCTAACTAAATCATATTCAACTTTATCTAAGTCAATATTAAATTTTTCAATATCAGAGCTATTTAGTAATCCTTCTTTAATTAACTGATCAATTCCTATATAGATCTCATCACCCGCAAAAGATGAACTTGATTGATATGGAGAATTACCAAACCCTAATGGAGTAAGAGGAAGAACCTGCCATATCTTAACTTTCATTTCTTTTAAGATATCTACAAACTCATAAGCCCTTTTTCCTAAATCACCTATTCCAAAGTCACTAGGTAAACTAGATATTGCTAGTAAAACTCCAGCTTTTCTCATAAATTTAATTAACCTTCCAAATATCTCTATTATATTCAGCTATAGTCCTATCAGAACTGAAAAATCCAGATTTAGCTATATTAACTAGACTCATCCTCAGCCAATGCTCACGATCTTCATAATCTGCAAACATTTTGTCTTTTACCTTAATATATTCAACTAGATCTATTAATGTCATAAACCAATCTTTGTTTAGGATTTCATTAAATAATCTTTCTAGCTTAGTTTTATTACCAATTGCCAATAATGTTGGAGAAACTATAAAATCTACTACACTCTTAATAATCGGATTATTATAGTAATCTCTAGATTTATATCCACTAGTTTTATATAAATTAATGATAGTGTCACTATCTTTACCAAAGGTGTAAATATTGGCGCTTCCTACTAATTCAGCAATCTCAACATTTGCCCCATCCATAGTACCTAGAGTAATTGCTCCATTAAGCATAAACTTCATATTACCTGTACCACTAGCCTCTTTAGATGCTAAAGATATCTGCTCTGAGATGTCTGTAGCTGGGATCAGTTTCTCTGCAACACTAACATTATAGTTCTCAACGAATAATACTCTAATATATTGATTAACTTCTTTGTCATTATTGATTAATTCTTGTAAACATAGAATAAGATGAATTACATCTTTAGCAATAGTATATGCAGGAGCAGCTTTACCGCCAAAAATGAAATTTATTGGTCTTTTAGGTTTTGGATAAATACCAGACTTAATCTCTAAATACTTATGAATAATATATAATGCGTTCATTTGTTGGCGCTTATATTCATGGATACGTTTGATTTGAGTGTCAAAAATTCCATTCTCTAAAAGATCTATACCTGAGTAATAACTAGCGAATTCTATAAACTGCTCTTTTTTAGTCTTTTTAATCTCATCTAACTTTGCTAATACTGCTTTATCATTATGATAAGCTAACAACTTATCTAATTTTGTTGAATCTTTTATAAAATCTTTTCCAATTAGACTTTCTAGATATGTTCTTAATTCTGGATTTGATTGTAATAACCAGCGTCTAAATGTAATTCCATTTGTCTTATTATTAAACTTACTTGGATAAATATCATTAAAGTTTTTTAACTCTGTATTTTTAAGAATATTTGTATGAAGAGCTGCTACTCCATTAACACTAAAACTATAGTGAATACAAATATGAGCCATATGAACACAGTTATTATCATCAATAATTGCTAACTCTGGAGCAGCATATTTGGCTTTAACTTTTTCATCCAGATATTTAATAATATCTATCAATTTTGGAGAAAGAACTTTCTCTAGATAATGTAATGGCCATTTCTCTAAAGCCTCTGCAAGTATAGTATGGTTAGTATAAGCTGTTGTTTTACTAACCAAATCAATTGCTTTATCTATATTTATACCTTTCTCTACTAGCTGACGAACCAATTCTGGGATTACTAGTGTTGGGTGAGTATCATTAATTTGTATAACAGCATGCTCTGGTAAATTCTCTAGTTTATACCCTTTTTTAGTTATATCTGAAAAAATCAATTTAACAGCATTGCTAACCATAAAATACTGTTGGAAAATTCTTAACAAATGTCCAGCTTCATCACTATCATCAGGATATAAGAAAAGTGTCAAGTTTTTAGCAATTTGAGTCTTATCAAAAGTAATTCCATTATGAACTATACGTGGATCAACAGTCTCAATATCAAATAAACATAATTTATTTACAAAACCATTATCAAACCCCACTATATCAATTTCACATAACTGAGATTGAACACTGAAGTTATTGAAATTAATTTTATAGCCAGTTTCTTTTTTATTTAACCAACCTAATTTTTCTATCCAAGGATTTGGTTCTTCATTTTGGCAATGATCTTTAAACTTCTGTCTAAATAAACCATTATGATAATTTAAGCTGATGCCAGTTGCAGGAATAGATAAAGAAGCTATAGAGTCTAAAAAGCATGCTGCTAACCTACCCAGCCCACCATTACCAAGAGATGGCTCTGGCTCAAACTCTTCTACTTGTACTATATTTTTACCATTATTTTGTAATATTTGGCAAACCTCATTGTAAACACCTAAATTAATTAGATTACTTATAAGCATTTTACCAATTAAAAACTCACTAGAAATATAATAAACCTTCTTTTTAAAGTCTTGCTCTGGTAGTTTATTTGTCTGATTTTTAACATAAGAAAGTAATGCATAATATAAGTCTTGATCATTAGCTTTACTAACTTCACAATTTAGTATTTTTTCGATAGATAATTTAATCTGATTTATTTTGTCCATAATAATTAAAACCTTTTATAAGAAATTTATTTTTAATAAGACTATTAAATTTATTTTTTAGAATATAATGTCACTAAAATATTTTCCATACAAGAAATATAGATTTTTATTTTTCTTTGCTAATTAATTGTTCATAGATATCAAAGATTTTTTCAGCTGCAGAATCCCAACCAACTTGTTGTTGCATTGCGATCTTTCTGACTTTTTTCCACTCTGCTTTTCTATCGTATAATGCAAAAGATCTACGTACTGCAAGTATAAAGTCTTCTATACTAAATTTGTCAAATACAAATCCAGTTGCTTCATCAGCTGCTAAATTTTCTAATGACGAGTCAGCTACTGTATCAGCTAATCCACCAACTTTATGAACTAATGGTAATGTACCATATATCAATCCATATAGTTGTGTAAGTCCACAAGGCTCAAATCTTGAAGGTACCAATATCACATCAGAACCTGCTATAATACGGTGTGCTTGTTCTTCATCATAGCCAATTTGAACTGCAACTGATTCAGGATACATTTTTGCAGCAGATTTAAATGCTTCTTCTAATGCAGTATCGCCACTTCCAAGTAGGACTATCTGCCCACCTCTATTTAATATTTCAGCTAAGCCTGTAATTACAAGATTCAACCCTTTCTGTTCTGTCAAACGACTTACTACACCAAATAAAGGTGCATCATTCTGAACTTTTAAGCCTGTCATCTGTTGAAGAGCAGTCTTACATTTTAGTTTTCCTGCTGCAATTGTAGTGCTAGAGTAATTCGCATCTATATAAGGATCTTTTATTGGATTCCATACTTTTGGATCTACTCCATTTAATATCCCATATAAATCATATTTACGATTTGATAATAAACCATCTAAACCACAACCCTGCTCTTGTCCTTGTATTTCTTTAGCATACGTTGGACTAACAGTAGTAATCTTATCAGAGAAATATAGCCCTGCCTTTAAAAAGGAAACTTGACCGTAAAACTCTATTCCATCCATACCTAAGAAATAATTTGGTAAATCTAAATCTGAAAAAACACTTAATGGGAAAACCCCCTGATATGCCAAATTATGTATAGTAAAAACAGACTTTACAGCTTTTATACCTGTAGCAATTTCAGTAGCTTTTAAATAAGCTGGGACTAAACCTGCATGCCAATCATGCCCGTGAATTATTTCAGGTTTCCATTGAGAGTCTAAGCCATCTGCAAGCCTCGCTGCTACCCAACCCAATAATGCAAACCTTAGATAATTATCAGTATATGGCTGATTTTTTGAATCTGTATAAGGATTACCTGGACGATCATATAATCTAGGAGCGTCAATTATGTATATATCAATTTTAGTATCAGGGATCTTAGCTAAATATATAGAAATTCTATCTGCTCCAAATTTTGGTGGAAGTTCTATTAATAAGCTTTTTTTCTTTACATTATTCATGAATGCTGGAAAGCCAGGAACTAAGACTCTACTATCAACTCCTAATTCAGATAAAGCTGGAGGTAATGCTGCAGCAACATCTGCCAAACCTCCAGTTTTTAATAGTGGATATAGCTCACTACAAACATGTAATACACGCATAATAACCTCTTATTTCTCAAGAGCTGTTAGCATCTGCTTAGTTACTAACACAACCCCAGTCTCTGTTCTAAAAAATCTTTTTGCGTCTTCCTTAGGATCTTCCCCAATAATAGTTCCTGCAGGAATTTCACATCCTCTATCAATAACAACTTTACTTAAGCGACAGTCCTCACCAATCTCAGTTTCTGGCATGATCACAGCTTGATCAATTACGCAGTGTGAAGCAATCCTAACATTTGAAAACATTACTGTCTCAGAAATACTTGAGCCTAAAACAATACATCCGCCGGAAGCTAATGTATTTGAGATAATCCCATCAACACCATCACTATCTGGAACAAATTTTGCTGGTGGAAGTTGCTCTTCTGCTGTCCAAATTGGCCAGTCTTTATCATAAAGGTTTAATTCTGGCATATTTGCAGCTAAATCAAGGTTTGCTGCCCAAAAAGAATCGATAGTACCAACATCTCTCCAGTATGATTTTAAACCTTCTCCACGTGGTACACATGACATACCAAATGGATGAGCTAAAGCTTCTTTCTTACTTACCGCTTTAGGAATAATATCTTTACCAAAATCATGACTTGATGAGCTATCTGCCAGATCCTCTTCGAGCATGTCATATAGATAGTCTGAGTTAAATATATATATGCCCATACTAGCTAAACAAGTACTTGAATCGCCTGGTATAGTTGGGGCATTACTTTTTGGCTTTTCTATAAAGTTTGTAATTCTACGATTTTCATCTACACCCATAATTCCAAAAGCAAATGCCTCTTCTTTAGGAATTTCTACACATCCAACTGTACACTTATAACCACTTTGTACGTGATCTCTTAACATTACAGAATAATCCATTTTATAAATATGATCCCCTGCTAAGACAATCACATATTCTGGACTATATGAACGTAAAATATCTATATTCTGATACACAGCATCTGCTGTACCACGATACCAATGCTCTTCATCCACACGTTGTTGAGCAGGTAGAAGATCTATAAACTCATTTAGCTCACCTCTTAAAAATCCCCAACCACGTTGTATATGGCGCAATAATGAGTGAGATTTATATTGAGTAACTACTCCTATTCTACGAATACCTGAGTTTAGACAGTTTGAAAGAGCAAAATCAATAATTCTGAATTTACCACCAAAATAAACTGCTGGTTTTGCTCTAGTATCTGTTAAATTATAAAGACGTGAACCACGTCCTCCTGCTAAAACTAAAGCCATCGCTTTCTTATAGAGCTGATGTGTTGAGTTATTAGGATTGTTCATTTTATTAACTCCTTAAAGGTTAGCTACAATCAAGTTACCACTGTTGGCTCACTCATTCCAGTAAGTGATTTAATTTTTGTTAAATCTTCAGCTATTTCAATTAAATCAGCTAAAGCTTTTTGTGTAGAAATATTAGCTTTTTCATGGCTAGCTTCATATTTTTCTAAATATATTCGTAAGGTTGCACCTTGAGTCCCAGTACCAGAAAGCCTAAACACAATACGTGAGCCATCTTCAAAAATAATTCTTATACCTTGATGATTTGAAATAGAGTTATCAATAAGATCTTTATAACTAAAATCATCTGCTATTTTTATCAAATTATTTTTATATCTACATCCATTAAGTTCTGGCAACTTTTCTCTTAGCTTTGTCATAATTTGATTAGCTATTACACTATCAATAGCCTCATAATCATGTCTTGAATAGAAATTACGACCAAATTTTTTCCAATGCTCTGTTACAAGTTCATCAATGTTCTTATTTGTTGCAGCAACCAAATTAAGCCAGAATAAAACAGCCCAAAGACCATCTTTTTCTCTAATATGATCAGATCCTGTTCCATAGCTTTCTTCACCGCATAAAGTAATTTTTCCAGCATCTAATAAATTTCCAAAAAACTTCCAACCTGTTGGCGTCTCAAAACATGGAATATTTAAATACTCTGCTACTCTGTCTACTGCGGTTGAGGTTGGCATGGATCTCGCCACTCCTTTAATACCTTTGTTATATCCTGGAATTAACTGAGCATTAGCTGCCATTATCGCTAAACTATCTGATGGAGCAACATCAATTTTCTTGCCAACAATCATATTTCTATCAGCATCACCATCTGACGCTGCACCAAAATCACTAGCCTCACCACTTCTCATATGTTTAACTAAATCAGCAGCATTTACAGGATTTGGATCTGGATGATGTCCACCAAAATCTTCTAATGGCTCGCCATTTACAACAGTTCCGGCTGGAGCATTTAGCATCTTCTCAAAAATGTATTTAGCATAAGGTCCTGCAACTGCACTCATCGCATCAAATCTAACAGTAAAACCATTAGCAAAAAGTTGACGAATTTTATTAAAATCAAATAACTTTTGCATTAACTCAGAATAGTCTAATACAGAGTCTATTACTTCAATTACTGTATTTTCTATTTTATAAGTTCCTAATTTATTTAGATCAACTGATTCTTTAGGAGCATCACTTATATAATACTTTTCAATCTTTTGTGTCTCTAAAAAAATCCTTTCAGTTATTTTCTCTGGAGCTGGACCACCATTTCCAGTATTGTATTTTATTCCAAAGTCTCCATCTGGACCACCTGGATTATGACTTGCTGACAATATAATCCCGCCAAAAGCATTATATTTACGGATTACACAACTTGCAGCTGGAGTTGAGAAAATCCCATTATGACCAACTATTATTTTAGAAAATTTATTAGCTGATGCCATACGAATAATAGTCTGTATCGCAACCTTATTATAATACCTACCATCACCACCTACCACTAAAGTCTGTCCTGATATATTTTCTAAAGAATTAAATATTGATTGAACAAAATTCTCTAAATATCCAGGCTGCTTAAAAGCAGTAACTTTATTTCTTAGTCCAGATGTTCCAGGTTTTTGATTAGGAAAAGGTTTAGTTGATATTGTCTGAATTGTCATACTTTAGATTTATCCTAATAATTTTAATTAAAAAATTAACAACTTAATAATCATATTATCACCATCTATTTAGATTTAGAATTATTTACTAACTTCTTATACATAAAAATAAAACTAATCAAACCTATTATCTTAACTTTAAAGCATAGGAATATAGTGGTTAGATATTAGTTAGTATACAATGTACTTAATATGTATTTATAAAACCCCTCATTATCTATATAAAAGATAAGATTTAATATTAGGAGCTTTAATGAATAATAATGATTTATCATCAAACTGTAGTTCAAATATAAGTGATTTAGACAAATATTATTTTCATGAGGGTAAACACATATACGCATATAACTTTATGGGTGCTCATAAAGCTCAAGAAAATGGGCAAAACGGTATTAAGTTTACAACTTGGGCACCAAATGCAAAAAGTATCTGTGTAATCGGTGACTTTTGTCACTGGGAAGAAAGAAATGAAAACCACATGCAACAAATTAGTCCCGCTGGACTATGGAGTGTTTTCATTCCAAACATTGGCAACGGTCAAAAATATAAATTTGTAGTAAAAAATAAATATACAAATAACTATGTATACAAAAGCGACCCTTACGCAATTTCTTCTGAATTGAGACCTAATACAGCTTCAATTATTAACACTGAAACGCAATATCAATGGCAAGATAGTCAATGGCTAGAAAAACGCACTAATACTAATTACTACGATAACCCTATGAATATTTATGAGCTACATCTAGCTTCTTGGAAAACCAAAGATGGTAATTTCTTAACTTATGATGAACTAAGTGAGATCTTACCTGAGTATGTCAAAAGAATGGAATATACTCACGTTGAGTTTATGCCCTTACATGAACATCCTCTCGATGCTTCATGGGGATATCAGCCAACTGGTTTTTACTCGATAAATAGTCGCCATGGAGATTTAGTTGGTTTAAAGCGTTTAATTGATAAACTACACAATGCAGATATTGGAGTAATTTTAGATTGGGTTCCTGGACATTTTTGTAAAGATGAACATGGTTTAATAAAGTTTGATGGTAGCTCATGTTATGAATATCAAAACGATGGTAAAGCCTCAAATAAAGGCTGGGGAACAAATAACTTTGATTTGGGTCGCAATGAAGTAAAAGTTTTCCTAATATCAAACGCAATGTATTGGATAAATGAGTTTCATATCGACGGGCTACGTGTTGATGCAGTATCAAATATACTTTACCTAAATTATGATAGAGATCATGGTGAGTGGGAACCAAATATACATGGTGGCCATGAGAATTTAGAAGGAATAGCTTTTCTTAAAGAACTTAACGGTGTCCTTAAACATACTTGTAAAGGAGTTATAACAATAGCTGAAGAATCTTCAGCATGGCCCAATATCACTACACCTGCTGAACATGGTGGTTTGGGTTTTGATTTCAAATGGAATATGGGCTGGATGAATGATACTTTACGCTATATAGCTTTAGATCCTGTTCATCGCAAATATCACCATAATCTGATTAATTTCTCCATGGCTTATCATTATTCAGAAAAGTTTATCCTCTCAATTTCTCATGATGAAGTTGTGCATGGTAAAAAATCTCTCATTAATAAAATGTGGGGAGATTTATGGAATAAATATGCAGGATTACGTCTTTATATGACTTATATGATAGGTCATCCTGGCAAAAAATTAATATTTATGGGTAGTGAGTTTGGACAATTTATCGAATGGCGAGAATATGAACAACTTCAATGGCAAATAGTCGATGAATACCCTGCTCATAAAGAAACTCAATTATTCTTTAAAAAGCTAAATCATTTTTACAAATCTGAACCAGCTTTATGGGAAGCTGATTATGATCATAGTGGCTTTAAATGGATAGATGCTGATAACTCTTCTCAAAGCATTTTATCTTTTATAAGAAATAGTAAAGATGAAAAAGATAGTTTGATTTTTATCTGCAATTTCACCCCTATGGTTTATTATGATTATCACTTAGGTGTTCCTAAAGCTGGTGCTTATAAAGAAATTTTCAACTCAGATAGCCTTGAATTTGGTGGTTCTGGACAGCTTATAAGTGAAAAAATACTTACAACTCCAGAACCTTCTCATGGCCATGCTCAACGAATAACTATAAAAATTCCCCCGATGGCATCTTTAATTTTAAAGTTAGTTGATTAGATATAATAAAAGAGATTTAGTATTTTTATGCAAACAGCAAATCAAAATATATGGATTCAAGATAGTAAGTCTGGAAATTTTAGACCAATAAATATTGCTCACGACATTAGTCTAGACTTCGAAACAAGTAGTATAAGATTTAGAATCCAAGCAACCGGATTCTTAAACGCATATGTAGTTGGTAAATTTAATGACTGGCAAAAACAAGAAGATCTAAAACTTACTTGGACTACTGATAATGATGATGGTAGTTTATGGTTAACTAAAGATGTTTTTTCAATTGAGAATCTCATCCCAGGAACTAACCAATATACATTCATACTTGTTGATCTTGAAGGAAATGAATATAAGGTTTCAATTAATGATAGAACTTTTATCCCTCTAAGTTTTAACTGGCTTATTGCTAGTGAGAAACTAGAAATAAAAGCCTCTGAGGATTTTATTACTCCTGGATTTACCTTAGACTTAGCTGCTGTAACAGAATCAGTTACTAAACGTAAAAACATAATAGATGTTGAATGGGGTATTTCACCCAAAACTCAACATATACAAATTACTGACAATAAACTTTTCACAGACTTAAATATAAGTGATTTATCTGAAGTTACTCTAACATGCTTTAGTAAAGCTAATCCAAATATCACAGCTCAAAGAAATTTTAAAATAGTAAAAGAAAATAGAGATGGTAGCTTAATTCATTTCATTAAAAAAGATCAAGAATATAATGGCGATAATTTCAGTTGGGACTTGTGGGCATTTAATGAAGATAAGACTACTCAGACCATCCCTCTTTCAAATAAAAGTGATTTTGGTTTATACGCTCTTTGCCAAAAAGAAAATGTAATCGCCAGAAAAAAACTTTGGAGCTTGTATTGGCATAACGACTGGGCTGAACAAACAAATTCTTTTGATATCTCCGAGAAAAATGATAATTACTATATTGTCTATGGCGACTCTGTTATTTATACATCATTGATTGATGTTATAAATAGAACTAATCCTAGAATAAAATACGCAGTAATGGATGAAGCCGATAAAATTGTGGCTCACTTATCTGATACTCCTTTAATTGGAACTTTCTTTGAGCTTTGGATTAATTCTCAGAAAATTGATGATGTTGATTTGATTATAAAATATAACTCTCAACAACTAATATTTACAAACCTTCCAAAGAATATTAATGGCTCTGATTTGATAGAAATTCGAGCTAACAATACATTTTTACCAACCAAAGTCTTAATGAGAAATTATTTAGATAATTTTTTCTATCCTGAAAGTGATATGGGAATAATATTTAATGACTCTACAATATCTTTAAGGCTTTGGGCTCCAACAGCAAAAAAAGTTGAAGTTCTTCTATATAATGAAGACTTACCAACTAATAAAAAACAGCCAGATTTTTCCTTTGAACTAAAGCCAGAAAATGAATATGGAACTCATCACATAGAACTTAACATTGCTGATTATGAGAACAAATATTATTTATATCGCTTATATTTTGATGATCTAGACCCAAGAGGTAAGCAGTATACTAGAGTAACTTACGCCATAGACCCATATGCTGTTGGATTAGGGGTGAATGGTGAAAAAGGTTTTCTAATTAATTTAGATAGCCCCTCACTAATGCCAGATCAATGGCAAGAGCATAAGTATTCAAGACTTGAGAAAAAAGAAGATACTATTATATATGAAACTCATTTACGTGATTTTACTATAAGTCTAGAAAGTGGAATTCCTGAAAAACTAAGAGGTAAGTTTCTAGGAGCTTCTTACTCTGGATCATATTACACTAATGAGGAATCTGGAGAAAAAGTCTCAACCGGAGTCGATAGCTTAGTAGAATTAGGAGTTACTCATATACATTTATTGCCATTCTTTGATTTTTCTTCAGTAGATGAGTCAAAAACGAATGATAAAAATAATAGAAACTGGGGCTATGATCCTAAGAACTACAATGCACCAGATGGTTGCTATTCGATAGATCCCTATAATCCATTACAAAGAATTATAGGAACTAGAAGCATGATTTCAGGATTCCATCAAAAAAATATTGGTGTAATCATGGATGTAGTTTACAACCATATGACAGATACTACTAATTTAGACAAAATTATTCCTAAATATTATTTTAGGACTGATCAGTTTGGTAGATTTACCAATGGTTCTGGTTGTGGTAATGAACTAGCAACAGAGCGCCCTATGGTTAGCAAATTTATTCAAGACTCGGTAATGCACTGGGTTAAAAACTATAAAATAGATGGTATACGTTTTGATTTAATGGAACTCATAGATTTAGACACAATCAAAAGTATAGTTACTAAAATAAAAGAATTTGACCCTCGTATAATTATCTATGGTGAGCCATGGAAAGGAGGAGACTCTCCTTTAATAAATGGAACTCATAGAGGCACACAGAAAAACCAAAACTTCTCAATCTTTAATGACTTTTTTAGGGATGCAATACGAGGAAATAATAATCCAGGAAATGGCTTTATCAATGGTGATGCCCACAACTCTTTAAACATCGGAAGAGTTATTGATGGACTAAAAGGTTCAATTCACGGACTTACTGCAAATCCACTAGAATCTATAAACTATGTAGATGCTCATGATAACTATACATTATGGGACCATATTGAAAAAAGTCAGCAAAATAGCATAAAGGATGGTTCTTACCGAAAGGGTATTTTAGAGAATATTTTTGAGAGCTCTCTTGTCAGACAAAACGCTCTTGCTTTAGGTATTATTTTAACTGCCCAAGGAGTACCATTTATACATGGTGGTGCTGAATTTCTTAGAACAAAGCAGGGAGATCATAATAGCTATAGAAGTAGTGATGAAATCAACGCCTTTCACTGGTCTGATAAGTTAACATTTAAACCCTTTTTTGATTATGTAAAAGGCTTAATAAAACTACGTAAAGAGCATCCTGCACTAAGAATAAGCGATCCAAGAATAATAGATAAATACCTAAATATAACTACTGCTCACCATGATAATAGATCTGGTGTAATTATTTCTCACTTTAAAGATTATGCAAATAGTGATAGTTGGCAAGATATCGTGATTATATACAATGCTACAACAATTGATGGTTATGAAATAAATGATTTATTACCGAAACCAGAGAGCGGTTTCTGGCATATTGTTGCTGATCATGAAAAATCTGGTACAGAGACATTAAAGAAAGTCTGTGTCGGCAGTTTACCTCCACTAAGATCTTATTCTTTAATGATTATTCATAGCTAATTTATTTTCAATAATCTTAAGTACATGAGAAGATTTATAACTTCTATTACTTATAGCTCTAGTCCAAACATCTTTATTAGAAATAATATCTAAATTATCTTTTGCTCTAGTAATCCCCGTATATAGTAATTCTCGTGAAAGCGCCCTATTTGATTCATTCGGTAAAATAATACAAACTCTTTCAAATTCTGAACCTTGAGTCTTATGTATTGTCATAGCATAGACAGTTTCAAACTTTGGTAAGGTATTTATAGTAAAACTAACATCCTTATTTTCAAAATAAGTCCTATCATTCCAAATCACACCCACGTCGCCATTAAATAAATTCTGAGAATAACTATTCTCAACTATCATTATTGGTTTACCATGATAAATATCTTTATTATTTTTGCCTAAGATTTTTGCTATCTTGTCGTTAAGGTTTACTGTACCTACATTTAACTCTTTATTTGCGACTAGTATTCTAAATTTCTTCAGATATTCTAAGGCTTCTTGTGGTGTCTTTTTTTTGTAAAGCTCTTTATAGTAAGCTTTCACAAAACTATTTAGATATTCATCAAGCCTACTTAAATTATAAAAACTTATACTTTCATCTAATTCTTGAGAAGGATCTCCAACTAGAACTTTATTTGCTAAATTATTTATAGTTTTGTTAGAACGATAGTTTTTTTCTAGCTTTGTAACATAATCAAAGTTACTCCCAGATCCAACCTCTTCATTGCATGTTTGCTGTATTAATTTTGCAACCTTATTTGAAAATATATTGTTTGATACTCCTTCAGTTAGATTACTTAGTATACTTCCCACTTCAACTGATGGTAGCTGGTTGATATCACCTATAAGAATAAGTTTTGTATCATCTCGTAAGACTCTTATAAGCTTTATGAAAATATTAATATCCAACATAGATGCCTCATCAATTACAACTACATTAAAAGGCGCTCTAAAATCATCACTATACTTTAGTCGTTTTGAGTTAGGCACAATTCCTAAAAATCTATGTATCGTACTTGCCTCCTCTGGGATTAAATCATATAAGTCTTCCTCTAAACTCAAATTCTCTTTTAACTTTAATTTTGTATTTAGAATAGATTCTGTAAGTCTCTGAGCTGCTTTACCTGTTGGAGCTAATAATGCTATCTTTTGATCTGAGCCATTTAACATCTGAAAAGCCAGAAGTAACTTAGTGACTGTTGTAGTTTTACCAGTTCCTGGACCGCCTGATATTATACTAAACTCACGAACTAAGCTATTTATAACTGCTATTTCCTGCCAGTCTTGGTAATCCTTAGACTCATTTTCTATAGGAAATAGTTTATTCAAGGTTTTGGTAAACTTATCTATATCAACATAGTCTAAATTTGCTTTTATTTTTTCTTTTAGAAAAGCTGCTATTTCATTTTCAAATTGCCTTATTCTTTTAATATATAAACAACCAAAAGCATAGTGAATTGGACTATTTTTGAAATCTAATATTTTAAGTAGATTTTCTATTTCACTTTCACTTGGAAAGCTATATCCCTCGATTCTTTCTAAGTCATCATCTTGAATTTGTTGCCATAGGATTTTATTTGCTATGCTTTTAATATCTAAACAACTATGTCCCTCTCTATAAGATGACATCAATGCAACTAGTAAATGAAATAACAAACTCTTACTATTTTGATAAGTTAACTTAAAAAAATTGGATGTCTCTTTTGCAAAGAAAAAATCTATTGGCTCAATATCTGCTAAATTATTTTTACATTCTAATAAATTTCTATACATCATTAGCTCCTGTAAAAATACTATCCATTTTTTCTAAAGTACTTCTTTCTACCTTAGTCTTATAAACACCAAAGCCATCCTTAAGGCCTCTAAGATAAAAATAATAAACTCCTCCAAAATGCTTATCAAAACTGTAGCTTGGTAGATTACTTGAAAGGTATCTGTGCAGTGCTACACTATAGATAAGGTATTGCAAATCATAGAAGCTATCCTGATTTTTCTGCCTCATTTTTTCTTGGGAATAATCCTCTAAAGAATCTCCCAAATAATTAGACTTATAATCTGCAATATAATATTTACCGTTATGTTCAAATATTAAATCTATAAAACCATGCAGCATGCCAAAAACTTTCTGATTACTAAGTTCATCATAGCCTATTGCTTTCCTTCTATACTCTCCTAAAGCTTTTATAATATTGGTTTTATAAAGCTTCTTATTTGTAACTGGAAAGTAGAATTCTGCTTCTTTCAATGTTTTAGAATCAGGGATATCTTTTAAGCAAAAGCTAGACATCTGTAAAGCACTCTTATTATCATCAAAAAGTTCGCCTTGAAAATTACTTTCTTTTTGAACTAAGGAAGATTGTTGCTCTATTTCACTAATTGGTGCAGTTAGACACTCTTCCAACCAGTTTTTTAGATTATTAAAATCTTCTGCAGCAACCACCTTATATCTATCCATTTGCTCTTGTAAAAGAACATTATCTATTTGATTAGTACTAAAATCTGTATGTTCTAAAACATTATGCAAAATATTACCAATGTCTGCTCCTTTTGTAGCTGTAAATCTAAATTCTAGCTTTTGCTGTACCTCTTGAGCTTTATCATCCTCTGACTCATCATTTTCTTTTTCTAATATTATATTTTGAGGCTTTGACTTAGATATTTTAGAAAAAGATAACATTTCCCAATTATCATTTTCTAGCTTGTGTATTTGACTAGCTTTTAACTCTTGATTTGCGACATTATCACTAGCATGTTGTATTTCTATGCTTTGAAAATTATTTATCTCTAAAAGCAAACTTTGGTTAGCTGGATTATTTGTGATTTTTTGAACCTTCTCTAGCCACTCTTCATCTTTTTTATAATTCAAGAATTGTGCTAATGGTGACTTTTCACCTTTATTATATTTCGCCATTCCAATATAACATCTATGCTCTGCACGAGTAACCGCTACATAGAGAAGACGCATTAACTCTTCTATTGTCTCTTTATCAACAGCTTGCTTTACATTATCATCTTTACCTATCTTATAAACAGTCTGTTCTAACTGACTGTCATAATATTTATTAAAACTTTTAGCATCAAACTTCTTTGTACTTACATAGCTTGCAAATGGTATAAATACAATAGGATACTCAAGCCCTTTTGATCCATGAATTGTGATTATTTTTATCAGATTATCATCACTTTCTAGCCTTAACTCTCCTTCTGAATTAATATCGCTTTTTATCTGCTGGCGATACCATTTTATAAGTTGATTGGGATGTTTATATTTATTTTCTGCTACTTTTATAAGCTCTGCTAAATGTAAAACATTTGTAATTACTCTTTCTTTATTTTCTGTTCGCTGAATAAAACTCTCATGCAAAATCTGCATAATAAAAGACATAAAACCATATTTATGCCACTTATCTCTTAGACCTTTTGCATAGTCAATTTGCCTACCCCACTCCTCTATCTTTTCTTCATCAAGATAAGCTAAAAACTTTTCAGCATTTCCGCCTAACAGGCTTGTTGATAGAGCTTTCTTTAACAAACTCTTATTCTCAAGCTCATTTATCCCTTCCATTAAAAATAGTATTTCTTGAGCTTCTTGGCTTTTATAAACATTATCTCTTTGGCTTAAGTATACTGAGCTTAGATTTTTTTGTTGTAGTGCCTGTTGTATAACCTTTGCTTGTTTACCATTCTCAACAAGTATTGCAATATCACTCTCTATTACTTTTTTAGAATTTAGTAGTCTAACAATTTCATTAGCAGTCCAAGCAGATAGTTTAGTATCAATATCATTTTTATTATCATCTTCTGTCACATCATAATAAAAATAATTTATTGGCTTAAAATTATCATCAAAAACTTTACTTTTACTATCTGCATTTGGCGATGCCTTAACAGTTTGATAATCAATACCCTCACTAAAAATATCCTTACCAACAGCACTATCAATCTCATAATCTTCTTTGTAAAAAAGCCTATTATAAGCTTTTATCATTTGGCTAGTTGAGCGCCAGTTAGTATCCATACTCCAGTGATTTTCTGCTGGACAACTAGCCTTGGCTTTTAGGTATGTAAATATATCACCACCTCTGAAGCCATAGATAGCTTGCTTAGGATCACCTATCATTAGCAACATTAGCTCTTCTTTAGATGTTGGATAAATTGTATCTAGTATTTGATATTGCTCAGCATCCGTATCCTGAAACTCATCTATAAGAGCCACAGGATATTGAGTTTGCAGGGTTTTCACTAAGTCAGATGAAGTCTGTACACTTTGACAAAGTTTTGTAATCAAATCATTAAAATCTAAAACTCCTTTCTGCTCTTTTGCTTTGATAAAGTTTTTACGAATTTGTAAACAAGCTTTTTCGATAAACTCATAACTTTTAAATTTATTTTTTAATATCTCAATCTGCTCATCTTTGTCTATAAGATCTTTATAAAAAGCATCAGTAGAATTTGGATAATTATTATTCTTTCTTCCAACAAATAGCTTATGCCATTCTTCAAAAATAAGATTAAGCTGTTCATCATCTTTAATTCTAGTTCTACCTGCAAAGCTCTTAGCTTCAGTCGAGATAGTGGTTATATCTCTTTCATTCAACCAAGCTTTTAAATGATTAAACTCTTCTTTTCTTTTTAAGATTTCTGTTTCTCTAGTTTTACCCTTCTTACTACCGGTATTTAATATAATTAAGTTTTCAATATCTTCTGAATATTTTTCTATTTTGTTTAAAACAGTTTGCTTCTGTTTATAAAAATCATTTTCATTTACAAAATCAATCTTGTAATTAGACTTAACAATATTCCCTAAACCATTCCTATCTAAAAACCTCTCTGGCGTGTGTAGTTTATTTAATTTCAGATACTCATAATTTTCTTGATTATTATTTATATTATTCCTAAAAAAATCCTCTACCACTTTTTGCAAAATATCAGATGTATCAACTTCCATTGAAACATCCATTTCTATACCACTAGTAAAAGCTTGCTCACTCAAAACCTTCTTACAGAAACCATGAATAGTAAAAATAGCAGCCTCATCAATCTCTAACAAAGCTCTTTTAAGATGTTTATAATTTTCTTCTGATAAAACTTCTTTGCCCGATTTGTGATTCTTGATTACATCTCTTAACTTGGACTCAACCCTACCAATAATCTCTTGTGTTGCATCTTTAGTAAATGTCATTACCAGTATCTGGCTCGGTAATAATCTTTCATTTAAGCTATTTCTTTTTTCTAATAAAAGTCTGACATATAATTCTGTAATATTATAAGTCTTACCAGTACCAGCACTTGCTTCAATTATGTGTCGACCTGCTAATGGTATTTCTTTTATATCAAGATTTTTCATTTAGGTTTTATCTACCTAGAATATTTATAACTCTAATTATAAACATTTCTTTTATAAATTATTATTCACATGCATAAAATCTCCCTTAATTAAATTCTACTTATGCTCATTTAAAAATCTGATATCTGGATAGGCCATCAAGTAACTTTCAATATTAAAATGTTATAATTATAAAAATTTTGAAACTTAAAAATAAAATGGCAACGGGGATAGTAGCATTACTAGATGATATAGCTTTATTAGCTGATGATACAGCTACAGCAACAAGACATGTTGCAACAGCAACGGCACCCATTCTGGGTGATGACGTAGCAGTAAATGCTGGAGCTGCAACAGGATTCTCAGCAAAGAGAGAGCTGATTGTCATTTGGGCAATAACCAAAGGAGCTTTAAGAAATAAACTGATTATACTACCCTTTGCTTTTATTCTAAGCTTTTACATTCCAATAGTTATCACCTTAACCCTTATAGCTGGTGGTATATTCCTACTTTATGAAGGCGGTGAAAAGGTTGAAGAATATTTACATATAAAACTTGGTTACAGTGAACATCATAAAGAAAATCTAAAAGCCTCTACTCCAGAAAATGTAATAGATGTCGAAAGAAAAAAAATAAAAAGTGCTATATTAACTGACTTCATCCTTTCTATTGAGATTGTTGTTATTTCTATGAACGCTGTACAAAACAAAGAACTAGTAGTACAGATTGCTTCTGTAACAATTATATCTTTTGCAGCAGTGTTTTTTGTTTATGGCTTAGTTGCTCTTATTGTTAGAATGGATGATTTAGGTCTAGCTATACAAAAGAAAGGCTATACTAAAATAGGCGAAGTATTCATTATATCTATGCCAAAGGTCATCAAGGGTTTATCTATACTTGGTACAATAGCAATGTTTTTAGTTGGTGGTGGAATCTTAACTCACAATATTCCCATAATCCATGAGTATAGCCATATCACTAATATAAACATTATCAATGATGCTATTGTTGGATTGGTTGGTTCTGCAATAGTCGTTAGTTTTGTTGAAATTTATCTGAAAATATTTAATTTTTTAACAAAACATAAGGGATAGCTTTATCTACTACAAAATTTCATGTACTACTCTTATTTAAATATGAATCTCATCATTCATTTAAAATATCTTTTCTGCTTAATTCACTAATCATCAGTTCTCACCTTAAATATTCTACTAATGAATATAAAGAACAATGCTATTGCCGTCCCACTAAAAGTCTCAATCAAGCGTAAACCTGTATTTAAAAAAGGTGAATAATTTGGTTGATACAATCCTAAAGCAACTATCACGCCAGCATTTGCACTACTCATCTTTATAGCATTCTCAAGACCTAAACTAGCTGTGATAAATACACTTATTGCTACTGCCAGAATCATAACATAATAGTAATACCCCAAAACTGATGTAAAAATAAATGCTGTCACACCACCTATAATCGAACCTATAAATATTTGATATGCTGCTGAATATGAATCTTTAATACTTGATTGTAATATTGTTGAAACCGTAATCAAACACCAAAATCCACCTATGATAGATTGCCCCTTATGTATCCATCCTGATACATAAAATCCAAGTAAAAAGCATAAACAAGCAGCTATAGCTATTTCAAAGCTTATATAAATATTTTTGTATAGTCGTACTGTACTATTTCTCATAGGCATTTAGAACCTCAAAAAAACCTTTATAAATTTCTTCACCATCAAAATCATTCATGCTAGGAAACTCACTATAAAGAAGCTTAAAATATTTATCTTGATCTAGAGCTTTATAGTTATTCTCATCTGAAATAGCATTATCCCAAGCAACCTGTTTTTGTTTATCAGATTTTTTATATTTATTACCTCTATTCTCACCATCAGCAAGTAAAGCTTCTGCTAAACTCAAATGAGCCAACATCGGTCGACTAGCTACTTCTTCAGCATATTTTAGATAATACTCTAATTTCTCTTTTGCATGTTTATTACTAACCCCTAGAAGAAATTCCTTTTGCTCATATATATCTTTCTTCTTTTCTAAGTAATAATAAACTGTTGAAACATCTCTCTTCTCAGTAGATGCAACTAATAATGCTGTTAAATAAGCCTCAAACCTATGTTTTACACCAAAATTATTAGAAGTTGTAATGAACATTATCTGATTCTCTTTAACATAACAATTTGTGCTTAGTTCACAACCTTCTAGTTTTGCTTCAAAGTACCTTTTTTCATAATCTGAGATATTAGCTGACTCAACAAGTATTTGCATATTCTGGACTTGTGTATTTAGCTCATCATCCGTCAATACAGACTCTGGTAACTTCCCGCTTAACTTCAGTTTTTGGATAATACTAGTATCTTGACCTTGGCTAATACTCTCGAAGAGTTGCTGTTTTAAACTATGCTCTTCTAAACCATCAATATCAAATGGCTCACTATCTTCTAATTCTTCAAAGTTATTCTCTAACCTTAGACCTAGCCCATAATTAGCGTAAGCTTTCAAAGGATTATCAAAAATATTCACCAATTTACTAATTGTTAAATGCTCTGGTAAATTCACATTAACTTTACCAGCATCTTCATAAAATGCTTGTGGCTGTTTTTCTATCAACCTAAGCCAAGCTTCATCATAACTTCTATACTTGTCTGAGTAACATTCTCGACTAAAAGCATGTAGTGGATATTCTTTTATATCATTTCTATCCCAACCATAGTTTTCATCTAAATAGCTAATAAACTCTTTAAGAATCAAGCTCGCTTCTTGATCGACATTTGTTTTCACACTCTTGCCAATATAACTTAGATACAAATTTTGCCTTGCTGACAATATCGACTCCAAAAATAAATATCTATCATCATCTCTCTTAGTTCTATCACCTACTCTTCTACCTAGCTTAGCCATAAGATCAAAACTAATAGCTGTATCTCTTCTTGGAAAACTGCCATTGTTTAAACCAAGCATCGCTACTACTTTAAAAGGCACATTACGCATAGGTGTCATAGAGCAAAAAGTCACCTTGCCATTTAAAAAGTGGTTATTAATTATTGGTTCAGATAACTGTGATATTAGGCAGTATCTAATTGTATATAAATCAATCTTCTCATCACTTATTATAGCTTTAGCAGTCTCTACAGTTTTAGCGATCAGATCTTTTATTTTTTTAGCAATATACTCTTCATCATTAGTAATCTCAAAAACACTAGTGAACATCTCTAATAAATAACTATGCCATTCATCAAAAGTTCGTGGCTCTTGCAACTGTTCAGAATATTCAGCTAATAGCTCTAAAAGCTCGTACAAACCACCAAGCTTGCTAATTTCACCCCCTTCTATTATTGGTACTGTTAGTAAACTATCATTTATAATTTCACCACTATCTGAAAAGCTAAAACCTAGTATCAATCTTCTCAACCCCCATGACCAAGAAAATGTTTTTCCATCATTACTATGATGTATACAAGCCTCTTTTAACCAGTAGCGGATAGTTTCTAAATCTTCATTAGATATCTTAAATTTTTGCTGAATTGCTGGTACTTCTAAATAGTCTAAAATCTTATTTACTTCAAAATTACTTTCTGGAAGCTGGAGTAAATCTATAAAGCTAGCTGCTAAGGCTTCTGAATCTAAAAGTGTTCTATCAGCAATTGAGCAAGGTAATTTCTTATCATCACCATATCTAGAAAAAACACTATCTATATATGGAGCATAATCCTCAATATTTGGACACATTACCAATATATCTCTAGGCTTTATAGACTTATCGGCTTTTATAATATCTAAAAGTCTATCATGCAAAACTTGTACTTCCCTAAGTGGACTATGGCAAGAATTTACTGAAATAGTATTATCTTTACCTTCTGAATAGTTTTCACAATTAAGCTCTAGTAAATTTCTCTGAACACTTACCAATTGACTTTGACCATGATGCTCTAGCTTTGCAAAATCCAACTGTGAATTATCAAATACACTAAATTCTTGCTTCTTTTCATTATTTAAAAGCTCATTGAAAAACTCTTTACCCTGCTGACCTAAGTTTGCTAAAAGTGGTTGAAGTTCGTAATCATCCTGATTTAACCATGTAGATATTTTTGTCTTTTTCAAATCATACCAGTACTCACTACATGGATTTATATACAAAATATGTATATCTATAAAATTAGCTAGCTGATATAAAAAGCTTAAGTTTTTTGGTGAGATTGTATTTACCCCAAAAAGATAAATATTTGAAGGTATATCATGCTTTTTTAGAGCCTTAGCGCTAAGTTTTTCAATAGCTTCTTTCTGCACATTAGATGGAGTATCTGGAATCTCTTTGACTAGGCTTTGCCATAGTTGCATCTGCCAATCTTCATCATCTTGTAAATCAGAAGTTATGGTCTGTCCTTTCTGCCATAATTCTAGCCAATCTGTACGATAAGAAATATATTTTGAGAAAACTTCAGCAATTTTAGCTGATAATTGATATTTTTTTAGATTACTTCCTAAACAATATTTTTCTAGCTTTTCAGAATCAATCTCATCTATAAGCTTATATATTCTCCAAGTCAAAATATCTTTACTATAAGATTTTTTATGCTCTTGTTTGCCTGTTAACTTATAGCAAATATCTAATATATATCCATTGACCATATCATAATTTAAGTTCATAGCTATACTTCGGCATTCTGCTAACTGCATACTTAACCAATGCTGCATACCTCGACTACCAACTATTAATTGTGTCTGGGCAAAAATATCTTTCTTTTCATAATCAAAAAGTTTTGATAAAACCTGAACTAGATACTCTAACTTATTTGATGGATAGGTATATAACGCCATATTTGAAACTTAAAATATCATCTAACTTACTATTTTAGCAAATTACACTTTTAGATTACTATCTATATCAAAACAGAAGTTGACAAATATATTTTAGAAAAGATGAATTATACTAATGAGCTTGTTATATCAGACTTAGGATATGGTAAATCTTTAATATTTTTAGTAAATTCTTTAGTATGTTTCTTATCTAAAGAATTTAAATCTATAGATACAGAATTAAGTGGATTATCATACACATTCACATAAAGAGTATTATTTGTTAAATCTTTTATTGCTGTAAATACAGTATGATCATAGTATATTTTGCCATCAAGTTCTTCTGCAGCAACCCCTTTAGGAATATCTACATTATGTAAAACATGGACAACCCTATTTAAAGTACTTTCACCCTCAATATTTTCATTATCAGAGTAGTAACCTAATACTGCAGTTCTAATAAATCTAGATGGTGGAGAATAATCACCTGGTAAACCTAACAATCCATTACCCTGTCCAAGAGCATCTATAGTTTCAAATTTAGTCCCTGGAGAAAACACGCCATTTTCATCATATAACTTCATATTCATTACTGTTTTATTTGATAAGTTAAGATAGTTTCTTACATTTATTAAGTGCCAATCATAAGTTGGTGAGTTTGTCATAATTTTTACATCTAACTCTGGATTATAGAAATGTACTTCTCCTTTT